>JAJRYV010000134.1 GCA_024275575.1 bacterium | reverse complement strand
TTATTGCCGTCGCCGATCCAGGCGACTTTTACACCTTCATAACGGCCTTTAACTTCCATAATCGTCAACATATCACTCATGATCTGGCAGGGGTGCAACAGGTCGGAAAGCCCATTGATCACCGGCACCGATGCCCATTCGGCCAAACCGGCGACATAGCTATGTTCAAAAACGCGCGCCATGATGCCGTCGCAATAGCGCGAAGTGACCCGCGCCACATCTTCTACCGATTCCCGCTTGCCCATCCCGATTTCTGCGGGGCCGAGAAAGAGCGCGTGACCACCCAGTTGATACATGCCGACTTCAAAAGAGACACGGGTGCGCATCGAAGGTTTCATGAAAAACATCGCCAGTGTTTTTCCCTTCAAATAGTGGTGTTCGATGCCGTTGCGCTGCTTGTTTTTGAGGTCTGTCGCCAGGTTCAGAAAGTCAAGAATTTCATCCTTTGTCCAGTCAGCGATACTGATAAAATCTTTTTTCATAAGTCCACCTGAATTTATAAAACATAACGACCCAGATCCTCATCCTTTAGAATTTCTTCCAAAGTTGTTTGGACGAGGTCTTTCGTGATTTTAACATGTCCCACCCTTTTGTCCGGGACGTCGAAGAGTATATCTTCCAGTAAAGATGAGAGTACCGTATGCAGTCGTCTGGCGCCGATATTTTCCATCGATTCATTGACACGCCAGGCAATTTCGGCAATTTCTATGATTGCCTCATCCTCAAACTCTAACTGTACGCCATCTGTTTTTAACATCGCAGTGTATTGCTTGATCAGCGCATTCTCCGGTTCCTTTAAAATACGCACGAAGTCATCAGCAGTCAGGTTGACCAGCTCGACACGAATAGGAAACCGCCCCTGCAATTCAGGAATCAAGTCCGAAGGTTTGGAAACATGGAAGGCGCCGGAAGCGATGAACAAGACATGGTCTGTTCGAACAGTGCCATACTTTGTGCTGACGTTGGTGCCTTCGACCACCGGCAGAAGATCACGCTGTACCCCCTCACGGGAAACATCGGGGCCGCCATGGTCTGAGCGCGCTGCGACTTTATCGATCTCGTCGAGAAATACGATACCGGAATTTTCCACACGATCGATCGCCTCGCGGTGTACCGATTCCGAATCGATGAGTTTTGATGCTTCTTCCTGCATGAGAAATTCGCGTGCTTCAGAAATTTTAAGTTTGCGTTTCTTGGTTTTTTTCGGCAGCATATTTCCGAGCATATCCTGTAGATTAGCACCCATTTCATCCATACCCATGGGGCTGAAAATCTGCATCATCGGGCCGGAATCGGCAGGGACATCGACTTCGACTTCCCGGTTTTCCAGCTTGCCGCTGAGCAACATGTCACGAAATTTATCGCGGGTATTTTTCTTGCCCGGTTCTTCAGCCGAAAACTCGGCGAGACCTTCTTCATTCATCAGAATTGCCTGATCGCTGCGCTGGTTTTCCAGCGGAACCAGTAAATCGAGCAAGCGTTCATTTGCATTATTGCGTGCCGGCTCCTGCACCGCCTCAAATTGTTCGGCTTTCACCATGTTGACGGAGAATTCCACCAAATCGCGGATCATCGATTCCACATCGCGGCCGACGTAACCGACTTCGGTGAATTTTGTCGCTTCCACTTTGACGAAGGGCGCCCGCGTTAAACGTGCCAAACGCCGGGCAATTTCGGTTTTGCCGACGCCGGTCGGGCCGATCATGATGATATTGTTGGGCATGATTTCATCGCGCAGTTCATCTTCGACGCGCAAGCGACGCCAGCGGTTGCGCAGGGCGATGGCGACCGATTTCTTGGCGCCATCCTGCCCGATGATAAATTTATCCAATTCTTTGACCACCTGTCCCGGAGTCAATTCTTTATAATCTGACATATTACAGCTCCTCGATTGTCAAATGGTGATTGGTGTAAATACAAATATCAGCAGCGATATTCATGGCATTTTCCGCGATGCTGCGGGCGTCAAGATCGGAATTCTGCACGAGAGCGATGCCTGCTGCCAGGGCAAAACCACCGCCCGAGCCGATAGCGATCACCTCGTGATCCGGCTCGATGATGTCACCATTGCCGGATATTAAAAAAGTTTTCTCAGTGTCCATAACGATGAGCTGTGCCTCAAGCCGGCGCAGATATTTATCGGTGCGCCATTCTTTTGCCAGGGCCACGGCGGCGCGGTCCAGCTTGCCGCGGGCTGATTCGAGAAATTGTTCAAACTTTTCAAAAAGGGCAAACGCATCGGCAGCAGTACCGGCAAAACCGGCCAGGACCCTGCCCTGGTGCATAGTACGCACTTTCCTCGCCTGGCCTTTAAAAATTGTACTGCCCCAGGTTACCTGGCCATCACCGGCCATCACGACTTTACCTCTGTGACGCACACCCAAAATTGTTGTCGCATGAAATTGGTTTTCTTGCATAATCAACCTCTATCTATTCTCGTCGGGTTGCAGTGACGCATATTAAAACACCATAAAATATTTAAAAACAATACGCTGCGTCTTGGAAACCCGGCGAGATAATTTTTTTATAGAAAATTTAAGTCTCCAGCTATGCTTTCGAAAAACTGCAACGAAATCGTTTTTTATCAAGGGTTTGAGAAAAATTTGTGAATAATACGGGTAAAAAAACATTCCGGCAATTTCGGGTGAAAGATAAAAAAATTAAGCAAGAATCCGAGTAAAAAATTTGCCGGATTTTAAGGAAAGCTTTGCTTGGGTTCCCACTTATAATTTCTTTAAAAAAATCGTCACAGTGATGGCAAATAAGATTATAATATTAATCGCAGTAAACAATTGAAACAAATTAAAGACTTTAAATAATGAAAAAGAAACTTTTCTTTATTTTTCTTTCTATTTTGCAAGATATTTCTTGCTTCTGTTCTTTTTCTCAATTATAGTTTAGACACAGAGAACAAAAAAAACTATTGAATCCGATACTCTGTAAATACGCCTGCAAGCCCTGGTGAGACGAAGTTTTCAAGAAAGATTGCCGGTGGATAAAATGAAGCAAACGGCCATACAGATATAGCATTGAACTGCCTAAAAATATTATAGTTACACAAACCATCAAAGCAGTGGGACAGGATGATAGTTCTTTTTTAATTTCACATAAAAACCACTTTTACCGGGTGTTGGCCAAGACGATTAATAATATGTTTTACGCTGTCTGAATCATCACAAAACTCAGGAGTTTGCATATGTACAAACTATCACTTTTTTTAACAATCTTTCTTTTTACCGCTTCGATTGGCCTGGCGCAGGATTGTGTCAAATGCCATAAAGAAGTGACCCCCGCGATTGTGACCGATTGGCAAATCAGTAAACACAGTGAAAAGGAAGTGGGCTGTGCTGATTGCCACGGCGAGGAGCACACTTCTGCCGAAGATGTCGCAAAAGTGGATATTCCGACTCCGGAAACCTGTGCCGATTGCCACGAAGATCAGGTCGCCCAGTTCAAAAAAGGGAAACATGCCCTGGCCTGGGCTTCCTTCAAAGCGATGCCGACAACACACCAACTGCCCATGGCCTTGAACGACGGCATGAAAGGTTGTGGCGGCTGCCATAAACTCGGCCTGAAATCTGAGGCGGAAATAAAAGAGTTGAAAAAAAATGGCGCCGGTTTTGGCGTGGCTTCCTGTGATGCTTGTCATACACGACATACTTTTTCCAAAAAAGAAGCGCAACAGCCGCAAGCTTGTCAAACATGTCACATGGGATTTGATCACCCGCAGTGGGAGATGTATTCTTCATCCAAACATGGCGTTCGCTATCTGCTAAAACAAAACGGAACCTTACACGCAGATACCGCAGCACCGACCTGCCAGACCTGCCACATGCAGGAAGGCAACCACGAAGTTCGCACCGCCTGGGGGTTTCTTGCCGTGCGTCTGCCGCTTCCTGAAGACCCGCAGTGGAAAGCTGACCAGATAACGATCTTGCAGGCGCTTGGTGTGCTCGATCTCGAAGGCAAACCGACAGCGCGCCTCGACGTTATCAAAGCGGCGGATGTAGCACGTTTGACGCAGGAAAGCTGGCAAGCGGAGCGCGATAAAATGGTCAAAACCTGCAACCAGTGCCATTCGATCAATTTCGCCAAAGCCGAACTGGAAAAAGGTGATCAGATGATTCAGAAAGCCGACCATTTGCTTGCAGAAGCCATTCGTATCATTGCCGGTTTGTACAAAGATAATATTCTGAAAAAACCGGAGAGTTATGCTGCACCGTTTCCGGATTTGCTCACTTTTCACGATGCGCCCACGACCATCGAGCAGACACTTTTTGAGATGCATCTGAAACACCGTATGCGTGCTTTCCAAGGTGCTTTTCACGCCAATCCGGATTACACTTTGTGGTACGGTTGGAGTGAGATGATAAGAGATCTGACGGAAATAAAAACCATGGCTGCCGAATTGCGCAAGAAATAAGCTCGATTTGTCTAAATTACAATGTAGTGCACTCCTGCCGCAATTACGGGAGTGCGCTACATTTTGCGGATAATGATTATTTATCCGACATCCCAACAGTGGCCCCTTCTTAGCAGAAACTTCCCTACCTCAGCAATAACATTTTTTTTATGTGCATGTAAATTCCGGCCTTTAATTGATAGAAATATAAACCCGATGGCAAAATTTGCCCCTTATCGTTTTTGCCGTCCCAGAAAACCGTGTGAGTCCCGACTGCTTTTCTCTCATCGAGCAATGTGCACACCATCCGTCCGCGCATATCAAGCACATATATTTGTGCACGAACCGGCGCTTTCGCCGCTGCTGAGAGATGAAAGCGAATTGTTGTTTCAGGATTAAACGGATTAGGGTAATTCTGGTACAAGGTGCAATCTTCCCCGATAGTTCTACTCAATTTCACACCTGTTGTTTTTTTGTTGATATGTACCAAAATCGAATCCATGTAATCGGTGCCGTAAGTCTGATCGAGGTAGGCGTAGTTGAAATCCGGCGTATTATTCCAATTCCAGAGTGAAAAATGCCAGCCATTTTCTTCTGCGATGGACATTAGATCCGACAAATAATTCTCGCCGCCGTTTTGCGGATAGGAGATGCCAAATTCACCAATCAGGACAGGTACGTCATATTTGGTTTGAATTTTTCTGATTTCAGAAAATACAATCGTTTCAAAGAAAGTCTTGTTAAAAAACTCCATATTCTGGGTTGCATCGCTCCAAAAAGTAGCGGGATAGCTTTCGGCAAAAGCATTTTCGGCATGGCTGTAATCGAAGGGGTTGTAACAATGGGTTTTGTAAACAATTTTGTCATCGGCCTGTTTTTTGACTAACGAAAAATATGCCGGGTTTGACCAATGAATACCTTGCACCATCAACGGCAGATTCGGGGCAACGGTGCGCACGGAGTCGATCCAGATCGAATAAATCGCGTTCATATCGGTGCCGTCTGCCGCCAGCGCTGCTGCCAGCGAGGCAACCGGTTCCCCTGCCAACTCTCCGTGGGGGTTGGGTTCGACTGTCAAATCCAGCCCGACGAATAAATCATCGGGCAAATACCGTTTCGCGATATTTTTCAACATTTGGCCGTAGAGACGTTGTTCCTGCTGGTTTGTCCAGATCGTTGATCCACCTTCATCTTCGGCCACATCGATGCGGCCGGGGCCCGAACGCACTGCGATCATATATTGCAAACCGGCATTGCGTGCATATGTGACCATATCATCCAAAACATCCTGCCAGTAGATGATGTCGCTTCCATCAGCATCCCAGATATTGGTTGCATAAGGCGCTGTTACTGCGTTGATTCCACCGCTTTGGATGATAACGAGATTGGCGCCGGTGATTTTTAAATCTGTAAATTCCTGCTGTGCGACATACGTATCCGTCAGATTATTCCAGTCGCTGATACAGAAGCCTTTAAAATATGATGGCTGTTGCCATTTTTCGAATTTGCTCAACTGCTGTGAAAAAAGTGAAGGTAGCAAGATTATTCCAGCCAAAAACATCATATGATATTTGTGACGCACGGAGTGCCTCCTTTCAGGCAAAAGGATTTTCAATTCAAACCGAACTCATAAATCAAGCTGCGACAAAAGATTTCATTCCGGCCTGAATTGATATTATTATGCAATATTCCTGTTGTCTTGGCAAGATACATTTGACTTGCTGAAAAATAAACGTTATCTTTTTAATTAATTTAAAAACATGCATAAAATCAATGACTTCATGTGATATCTTTATTTTTAGCATAGTACAGCTATTAATCAAAAAAACAAAGGAAGGATAATGGCAACAGCAAAAATTACCTGGACGAAAACCGATGAAGCACCGGCGCTGGCGACCTACGCTCTGTTACCGGTAGTCAAATCCTTTACCAAAGGCTCCGGCATCGGGGTTGAAACGAGCGACATATCCCTTGCCGGCAGAATTATCGCAAATTTCCCGGAAAATCTGACAGACGAGCAAAAAATTCCCGATAATCTGGCACTGCTGGGTGAGCTGGCAAAAGACCCCAACGGTAATATTATCAAGCTGCCAAACATCAGTGCATCTATTCCTCAGTTGCAAGCCGCGATTAAAGAGCTGCAAGAAAAAGGCTACAAAATCCCCGACTATCCCGAAGACCCGCAGGACGAGGGCGGCAAAGCTTTGCAGACCCGTTTTGCCAAAGTGCTGGGATCAGCCGTAAACCCGGTTTTGCGTGAGGGTAATTCCGATCGCCGTGCTGCAACTTCGGTTAAAAAATTCGCGCAAAAGAATCCCCATAAAATGATGCGTGAATGGCCGAAATCGGGGTCCAAAGCCCAGGTCGTGCACATGAGCGAGGGCGACTATTACGGCAGCGAAAACTCGACGACCATCACAAAAGCTGAAAAAGTGAATATTGAATTCATCGCTAAAGACGGCAATAAAACACGGCTCAAAGAGAATCTCAATCTACTGCAGGATGAAGTCATCGATACCTCATGTATGCATGTCAAAGCCCTGCGAAAATTCTATGCGGAGCAAATTGAAGCAGCAAAAGCTGACGGTGTTCTGCTTTCACTTCATCTCAAAGCGACGATGATGAAAGTTTCGGACCCCATTATGTTCGGCCATTGCGTTTCGGTATATTATCAGGATGCTCTGGGAAAACATGCCGAGGTGCTCAGGAAAATCGGCGCCAATGTCAACAACGGGCTCGCCGACATTCTGGAAAAAATTGAAAAATTACCGGCAGAGAAAAAAGCGGAAATCGAGGCTGACATCGAAGCGGCTTATAAAAACCGGCCGCCCCTCGCCATGGTCGATTCACGCAAGGGCATCACCAATTTACATGTGCCCAATAATATCATCATCGACGCTTCCATGCCCAACGTCATTCGTGACGGTGGCAAGATGTGGAATAAAGATGATGAACTGCAAGATACCATCGCCATGGTGCCCGACCGCTCTTATGCCACCATATATAAAGAAATCCTCGAAGATGCGAAAAAAAACGGACAGTTCGATCCCTCGACCATGGGCAGCGTGGCCAATGTCGGATTGATGGCGCAGAAAGCGGAGGAATATGGTTCACACGATAAAACTTTTGAGGCGCCGGCAGAAGGTGTCATTCGCGTCGTCGATGAATCGGGCGCCACGCTTCTGCAGCAAAATGTTGAATCCGGTGACATATTCAGAATGTGTCAGACCAAAGATATCGCCATTCGTGACTGGGTGCGCCTCGCCGTTTCGCGCGCCCGGGCCACCGGCTCACCCACTATTTTCTGGCTCGATGAAAATCGTGGGCACGATGCGGAAATCATCAAAAAAGTGAATACCTGTCTGGCGGATCATGATACCGACGGGCTCGATATTCGCATCATGAAACCACAAGAAGCAATGCGCTTTTCGCTTGAACGTATTCGCCGCGGCGAGGACACAATCGCCGTAACCGGTAACGTCATGCGGGATTATCTCACCGACCTTTTCCCGATTCTCGAATTGGGCACCAGTGCGCGCATGCTGTCAATCGTGCCGTTGCTCAATGGCGGCGGGTTGTTCGAAACCGGCGCCGGCGGTTCTGCGCCAAAACACGTACAGCAGCTTTTAAAAGAAGGTCACCTACGGTGGGATTCCCTCGGTGAATATTGCGCCCTGGTACCTTCGTTCGAGCTCATTGCAGAAAAAACGAGCAATGTAAAAGCGACTTTACTGGCAGAAACGCTCGATCAGGCGATCAGCAAATATCTGGAAAATGCCAAAGCGCCATCGCGTAAAGTCAACGAGATCGATAACCGCGGCAGCTCTTTTTATCTGACAATGTACTGGGCGCAAGCGCTGGCAGCGCAGGACAGCGATCCTGAAATGAAAGCGCGCTTCGAAAAAATAGTTGCAGAACTCGAAAAGAACGAAGCACAAATTGCCGACGAATTGATCGCAGCACAGGGGAATCCGGTGGATGTCGGTGGTTATTTTATGCCCGATTCTGAACTGGCCGAGCAGGTCATGCGGCCCAGCAAGAGGTTGAATGCGATTATTGATGGGATGTAGAAAGAGTCTGGTTTGTTGAAATTGCTCTGAAATCTCTGACAGGGTTCAAAACCCTGTCAGAGTAAATCGGCCAGGGGGATTGGCTGAATAGCCCAAAAAACCACCACGATTAGCCCGCCCATGAAAATCTCGTCATAACCCCTTGCGCAGGCGTGAGACCGGAATATTCATCTGCTCGCGGTATTTGGCGACCGTTCGCCGCGCCAATGTGTAACCCTGTTTGTTGAGCATCTCGGCTATCTTTTGGTCGTTGAGTGGTTTCTTTTTATCTTCCTCGTCGATAATATCTTTGATCAATTGCTTGACGCGGCGGTTGGAAACATCTTCGCCGGAATCGGTTTTAATGCCCTCGCTGAAGAAATATTTCAGCTCGAAAACGCCCCATTCGGTTTGCACATATTTGCCATTCGTCACGCGGGAGACGGTGGAAATATCCATGTGAATTTCATCAGCGATATCTTTTAAAATCATCGGTTTGATGTATTCTTTGCCTTTGTCGAAGAATTCGTATTGCTTGTCGATTAACGTTTCCACGACCTTGAGGATGGTCATGCGGCGCTGGTGGATGGAATTGATCATCCAGCGAGCGGATTCGAGACGCTTGCGCACGAAATCTTTGGTTTCACGCGAGGTTGATTTTTTGTCGAGCAGCAGGGATTTATACGAACTATTGATGCGTAGATTGGGAATATTCCAGTCGTTCATGACGATTTCGAAGCCATCATCCTTGCGCACGATGGCCAGGTCCGGTACGATGACCGAATCCGCGAAAGCCACGTAACCTTCACCGGGTTTCGGGTTCAAATGCCGGATTGTTTCGATGATACCGCGCAAGTCTTCCGAATCCATATCCATTTTTTTGGTGATGCGTTCATAGCGTTTGTTGGAAAAATCCTCAAAATGATCGCGGATCACTTCGATGGTGAGTTTGTCCTGCGGCTCCTGATCTTCAAGCTGGATAAGCAGGCATTCCTGCAAATTGCGCGCGCCAATGCTCACCGGATCGAAATGCTGAATCAATTTCAAAACCCGCTCCACATCTTCTTCGCTGACATCCAGATTATGGGCGATCACCGAAAGTTCGCATGCGAGGTAGCCCATTTCGTTGATATTCCAGATAATGTATTCACCAATTTGCGTATCGTCAAGATCGAGCTTAAGCAGGTGGAGTTGCTCCAGCAGATGTTCATACAGGTTGGTCGTCGCCACGTTTGGCCGTTCGTAAACCTCGGCGCTGTTGTCTTTGGGCGCCCGTGTATCGATGGTGCCGTCATCACCCAAAATGGTTTCCCAGTCGGTATCGTCAATATCTTCGTGTTTATCGATATCTTCCACAGCATCACCGCTATCAGTTTCACCGCTGTCTTCTGATTCGGCATCGTCATCCTCAGCTTTTTCGGCCTCGATTTCCTGCTCCTGATTTTCATCGATTTCCTGTTCCTGCTCCATTTCATCGCTGAGTTCGAGCATCGGGTTGGCTTCGAGTTCCATTTTCAACCGTTGCTCAAACTTCAACAACGGCAATTGCAACAGCGAGGAAAGCAAAACCTGCTGTGGAGATTGTATCTGTTTTTGTACCAGTCGCTGATGAATACTAAGCATAGTTCCTGAGCCTTAATTAATATCCTGTTAATAATTAATCCTTTTCATGCCTGCTGTTGTCGATAATTATCGATCCAATTTGAATTTATCTCCGAGATAAAGTTTGCGTGCCTCCGGGTCATTGGCGAGATGCTCCGCTGTGCCGGAGAGCAAAATATTGCCTTCGAACAGCAGATAAGCACGGTCGGTTATCGAAAGGGTCTCGTGTACATTGTGATCCGTTATCAAAACACCGATGCCCTTGTCTTTTAATCCATGAACGATACTTTGAATATCTTCGACCGCGATGGGATCGACCCCTGCAAACGGTTCATCGAGCAAGATAAACTTCGGATTTGTTACCAAAGAGCGAGTAATCTCCAGGCGCCGCCGTTCGCCGCCGGAAAGTGTATAAGCTTTGCTCTTCGCCAGGTGCGCGATGGATAATTCATCCAGCAATTCCAGCAGACGCTCTTTACGTTCTTTGCGGGAAAGCGGTAAAGTTTCAAGTATCGCCATGATATTTTCCGCCACTGTCAACTGACGAAAAATCGAAGCTTCCTGCGCCAGATAGCCGATGCCCAGCCGGGCCCGTTTATACATAGGATATCGGGTGATTTCCCGATCTTCAAGAGAGATTCTTCCACTGGAAGGTGCAATCATGCCGGTGATCATGTAAAACGTCGTCGTCTTGCCGGCGCCATTCGGCCCCAATAAACCGACGATCTCACCCTGGCTCACCTCGATATCGACATCGTTGACCACCCGTCGTTTCGCGTATATTTTAACTAATTTTTCTGCGCGTAATTTCATTTCTTAAACACTGCACTGCTGTCTACTTTTTGGCTTTCCGGCGGAGAAAACTTGCCGCGCGAATTGCCGGGTTGACTTTTAATTTTGATGCGATTGATACTTTTGTTAACGAGCGAAATAATAATCGTATCGCCCTGTGCCCAGTTCTGTCCCTGATAAATGCCTTGCTCGTTAACCACATGATAAACACTGGTGGCCGTGCCGTTAACTTGTACTTTATCGATCTCATTTTTAACAAAAAAAAGCTGGATGCTCTGGCCGGTGAGATAGTTTTCCACGCCCCGGCCGCGAATCAACGAATCCGCCGGTGAGATAAATTTTGAGTTTCCGGTCACCAGAATATTCTGCAATTTTTTATCATGCATCTGCAATTGCATTTTATCACCGGTGATTTTGTCGCCGGCATTGATAGCAACCGGATTCTCCTGCAGCTCGATAATTTCAGCATCGGCAAAATAAGAGGCAAATTCGCACGTTGCCATAGTCGAATCCCGGGTTATTTTCACATTTCTGCTGATTTTAAAATGTTTGCCCTGGTCAAAAGACTCCATCATTTCACCAACGATGCGCATCTCCTCTGCGCCGCTCGAATCGTATTGCACGAAGAGCGGCTCGCCGGTGATTTTCGTATATTTTTTCCGCCGCTGCAGCTCTGCACGCTGACCGGTAATCTCCACATGCTGCCGGCTGTCGACAATCTTCACCTCTTTTTCTGCAATCACCCGTTTCTCCTTTTGAAAATAAGTGACTTTGCGGGCGTTCAATCGTGAACTGTCCGAAAGTAGGGTGACATCGCCGTACGCTTGAAATACCTTTTTATCGGCAAAATACCGTGCTGAATCGGCCGCCAATCTGAATTCAGCATCCCGTATTTTCACCCTGCCCCGTAAAAGATATTCCTTTTTACCGGTAAAACTATACAGCTCATCACAACGCAGGTTCATATTTCCCTGGACAAACATCACATTCCCATAGAATTTACGTACAAGGGTGCCATTTTTCAGATAGCTTTCTGCCTGATCGGCATGTTTGAGTTGCAGCCTCTCCTGTTTTTCCTGCTGAGCGGCGCCATTTGTGACGATTAGCAGCAAACAGATCACAAAGACAAAACAAGGAAACGCAGCTCTCATTGCGAGCCCTCAACATTGGCTGAGGAATCAGCAATTGCCGTGTCCATGCTTTGGTCTGCTGCAGAATCTGCTTCGCTCTCAACATTTGAAAGCGATAAACTCGTGTGGGTGATACCGCGCGGCTGGTTGATTTTCACGTTCTGCATGCGCGCATCTGATTCGAAACTGTTACCGTAAAGCGTATCACCCTCCGCAGTGGTAAACGTCGAAAAAACATTCGAATAGATTTTTTTCCTCGCATTGTCCCATTTCAACTCCTCCGTCTGCAAAACCGAACCACTATCGGAAATGAGGATGACATTATCATAGGCGTCAAAATTATTGCGGGCGTCATAAACGATCCCACGGCCTGCTGTAAGGTGGGAAGCATGTTCACCGTCTTTATTAAAGAAGTCGACTTTTATACCGTCGTCGAAACGGGTTTGTTTTTTGTTGAGATATTTCGTCATATGCTGATATTCGATTACCGCTGTACGTCGGCCTAAATTGGTCAATATGATAACCGAATCCCAGCCTTCCTGATCAGGGGGTTTTTCTGCCGGCCGTTGCACCGTGTTTCCACCAAAATCTTCGCAAGCCACAAGCAACAGCGCCGGCAGCAGAATTGTCATCGATATCTTTAACATTTTCTATTATTTAATAAATCATCAGGCAGGAGATTTTTGCTAATCCTGCATTAAACCAAATATTATGATTTGGAATTGCTGTGGAATTCCGGAAATTGGTCGCGCTGGCATTCCACGAATATGCAAAAAAATATTGATAATCACTAAGTAAAATTTGGTTCATTTTTTGCATACAGGGACAAAATCGAATAGCACCATCGCACCAACAGCCATTAAAAATCACCGGGCTTATTTCTGCTTATCCAGTTACCTGCTCGGCATTCTTAAGTTTATATAAAAATAGCTGCGGGATTCATTCCGCTGCGGACATTCTATCATCATTGTTTTCAAATAGTTTACGCTCTTAATTTGTAACTATTCAGCGTGTGCTAGAGAAGCGTTCCTTGAGCTTGCCGAAAGCACGTTTCGGACAATTGAGAAAATATCCCGCTTTGGCAAGCTCAGCGTCCGCCTGGTGCGCTGAATAGTTACCTTAATTTGACAGCGATGCCCGGATGGATAATATATTTACCGCTTGCTGTTGACTCGATAACCAGAGGGCTTATCTTCAAGTGTTATTTTGCTTTCGGCTGTGATTTCCAGCGCTCATGCATCCAGACCCATTGGCTGTCGTCGAGTGCGATTAGTTTTTCCAAAGCGGCATTGCAGCGGGCGAGATTTTTTCGCCGCGTTTCCACAGTTTTATCATCAGGTTCGAGCATCAACTCCGGCAAAATCGTCACTTGATGACTGCCGTCATGCTGCATGTTAATCGCCATGGGCACGATCGCTGAATCCATCCGCTGCGCCAGCAACATCGGTGCGATGGGTGTGCGCGCCAAATGTCCCATAAAAGAAACAAATTCACTCTCAACATTGGTATCCTGATCGATGAGCACACCAAGCATCTTGCCCTGTTTGAGCCACTGCAGCATGCGGCGGGCAGCGCCATCGCGAGGGATATTGATCATACCGGCTTCTTTGCGCCAGCCGACGAGCAATTTATCGATGCGTTTATCATAAATTTTTTTGCCCACAACAGCGAGTGGAATACCGGACTGTGCGATAAACGCTGCCAGCAATTCCCACGAACCGATATGCCCTGTTAAACCAAGCACGCCTTTCCCACGGGCCAGGGCTTCTTCGAGGTGTTCCATGCCGGTGACATGTACCCGGTTTTCCAGACCATCAGCAATATAATTCGGAATCCACAGGGCAGCAGCGCCGTTAACGGCAATATGTTGAAATATTTTCTCCGCTTTGGCAGAGCGTTGCACTTCGTCGAGGTTTTCACCGAAAACCCGTTGCAAATTTCGCAAAACCTTTTGCCGTTCGCCGGCCGCAACCCGGAATGCCAGTCGCCCCATAAAACGCATAAAAGTCTGGGCTGTTTTTTCCGGAAGTGCACGAATGAATTTTACCAGCAGCAAAACCAGGACAAAAATCAGCGTGTTTTTACTCTTCTTCACCCAGCGCCGGCTTTTCATTTTTCAGGCAATCCCGGCTTTGATAAGATCGTGAATATGCACCAGACCCAGCGGTCTTTTCACCTCATCTGTAATGACGACATGGGTAATACTGAAGTCTTCCATCGTGGCCAATGCTTCGACGGCCATCGTTCCCGGGGCCATGGTTTTCGGTTCTGCAGTCATGATATCGCACGCCCGAATCCTGAAATGATCAGATTTTTTACGTAGAATTCGCCGCAGATCACCATCGGTAATGAAACCGATCAGCGCGCCGGTTTCATCGACGACACAGGTTGCGCCGTAGCGTTTGTGGGAAATTTCGGCCAAAACCTGATCAAAACCGGTTTCCGGCGTGACCACGGGAATACGATTCTTATCGATGAGATCGTCGACACGCAAAAGTAGGCGGCGGCCCAGCACCCCGCCCGGATGGCGAAAAGCGAAATCTTCGATGCTAAAATGACGTCTGCCCAGCAACGCGATTGCCAGGGCATCACCCATCGCCAAAGTCGCAGTCGAACTCGCTGTCGGCGCCAGATCCAACGGGCAGGCCTCCTCCTCAACAGAAATATCAAGGACAAAATCGGCATTTTTCGCCAGGTAGCTTTTCATATTACCGGCAAACGCCACGATGCGCACGCCGAGACGGCGGAATTGCGGTATCAAAAAATCGAACTCGGAATTGCTACCGCTTTTGGAAATACAGAGCACGACATCTTCCGGCCGCAGCATGCCGAGATCGCCATGCAACGCTTCGGTGGCATGCAGAAAAAAAGCCGGTGTGCCGGTGCTGCTCATAGTGGCTGCTATTTTTTTACCGATAATGCCGCTTTTGCCGATACCGGTGACGATGGCCCGGCCTTCGCATTCGTAGATCAAATCGACGACTTGAGCAAAAGTCGATCCAATACGCGATTCTAACGCCGCCACAGCGGCTGCCTCGATGCGCAGCACCCGTTGCGCATCATCGATGCTCTTTTCACGGCTATCCATCGGCGCTTTATCCACTTGTCTTGCCGAACCTTTGTTGCGCATTTTCAATAATCCTGTGCTCTGGTGACAGCGTCAATTTCTTTAGCCTGGCGCAGCAGACTTTCCAGCTTCTCCAGTGGCCACTGACTGGCAGCATCACATTTTGCCTCGGAAACGCAGGGGTGGCTTTCGATAAAAAGTGCATCGATGCCGGTGGCTACACCCGCGCGCGTTAAAGCCGGGATGAATTCCGGCCTGCCGCCCGCCGGATCGGCCGATGAAACGCCGTAAACCCGGACGCTGTGTGTCGGATCGTAGACCACCGGATAGCCCAACTGCCGCATGGTCACCAGTGACCGCATGTCGACGACCAGGTTGTGATAACCAAATGCCGCACCGCGTTCGGTGAGTAAAATATTTTTATTGCCGCTGCGCTCGATTTTACCGATGACTTTTTCCATATCGGCAGGGTCGAGAAACTGCCCTTTTTTCACATTGACCACTTTACCAGTCTCTCCAGCGGCGATGGCCAACGAGGTCTGCATCGAAAGATAGGCCGGAATTTGCAGCACATCCAATACGGCGGCAGCAGTGCGGGCTTCCTCCGGCGTGTGCACATCAGACAAGACCGGCACCTGATATTTTTCCCGGATGGCAGCGAGAATTTCCAGGCCTTTTTCCAGCCCCGGGCCCTGATAGCTGAGCTCGCTCGAGCGGTTATCCTTGACATAAGATGATTTGAAAATGAGTGGCAAATTCAGGCGTGCAGCAATTTCACAGATGCCGTCGGCAGCACGTTGCATGGTCTCAGCATCTTCGATGACACACGGCCCACAGATAAGCACCATGGGATTTCCTGCACCGATTTTGACATTTCCGACTTCAACAAGCCGGGTTTTATTGCTGTTTTTCATAAATTCTTTCTTTTCCGGTTTTATAATTTTCACTTTGCCACGCTTCTTCTCTTCCGATAATGCAGCGCCGCAGCAACAAATTCACGAAATAATGGATGCGCCCGCAAAGCCCGTGATTTCAGCTCCGGATGAAACTGCACACCGATAAACCACGGATGCTCTTCGAGTTCGATAATCTCGACAAGCCCGGTTTGCGGATTTGTTCCGGCCATTTTCAGGCCATGTTTTTGCAAAATATCACGATATTTGTTATTCACCTCATAGCGGTGGCGGTGGCGCTCGCTGATTTCATTCGTCCTGTAGGCCGCATGAGCTTTTGAGCCTTTTTACAACACACAGGCGTAAGCACCCAGACGCATAGTGCCGCCCATTTGCGAAATATCAATTTGTGTTTCCATCAAATCGATCACCGGATGCGGGCTTGCCTCGTCGAATTCAACACTGTTGGCGCTCTGCAAATTACAGACATTGCGGGCAAATTCGATCGTTGCACACTGCAGGCCGAGACAAATACCCAAAAACGGTAATTTGTTAATCCGGGCAAATTTAGCCGACATGATTTTGCCCTCAGTGCCGCGGCTGCCGAAACCCGGGCAGATCAACATACCATCAAGGCCGTCGAATTGATCGGAGATGCCGTGCTTCTCTATTTCTTCCATGTCAAGCCAGTGCAAATTAACTTTCGTGTCATTTTCAACCCCCGCATGCACAAATGCTTCGATTATGCTTTTGTAGGAATCTTTCAATCCGACGTATTTACCGCAAATTGCGATGTCCACATCTTTGCTTAGATTCTCGATTTTTTGCGCCAGCTTTTCCCACGATTTTAAATTGGGCCTTTTGCAGGCAAGGCCGAGATGTTTGGCGATAATTTCACCCAGGCCGTTTTTTTCAAAGCGCTGAGGGATTTTGTAGATCGAATCAAGATCCGGCGCACTGATAACGTGACTCGGTTTCACATTGCAGAACAGGCCGATTTTATCACGCAATTCTTTTCCCACCGGCGATTCACAGCGGCAGAGTAGTGCATTGGGTTGCAGGCCGATCTCACGCAGACGCATCACACTGTGCTGCGTCGGTTTTGTTTTGAATTCACCCGCTGTTTTCACATAGGGAACAAGTGTCAGATGAATAATAAAGGCGTTTTCCTGCCCCTCTTCCAGGCAAAACTGGCGGATCGCTTCAACAAACGGCAAGCTTTCGATATCCCCCACAGTACCGCCGACTTCGACGATGAGAATCTGGCAATTGTCGACTGTTTTTGTCGCAGCATGAATACGGCTCTTGATTTCGTTGGTGATATGGGGAATGACCTGCACTGTTTTGCCGAGATAATCGCCGCGGCGTTCCCGGGCGATCACTTCGTTGTAGACCTGCCCTGTTGTTGCGTTATTGCGCTGGGTCATATCGACATCGAGAAAGCGCTCGTAGTGGCCGAGGTCCAAATCCGTTTCAGCGCCATCGTTGGTGACGTACACTTCACCGTGTTGATAGGGACTCATGGTACCGGGATCGACGTTGATATAGGGGTCGAATTTAAGCATCGTTACGCTCAGGCCGCGAGCCTGCAGCAGGCTGCCGATCGAAGCTGCGGCAATGCCTTTGCCCAACGCTGAAACAACACCGCCGGTGATGAAAATATATTTTGTCTTTTTATCCTCAGACACGCTGCAATTCCTTCCAGTATTGTTGCGCACGCTGTAAATCTTCCGGTGTGTCGACGCATATCGCTGTTTCCGGCACTTCGGCACAAACGATTTTATAGTTGTTTTCTAACAAACGCAGTTGCTCCAAATTTTCTATTTTTTCCAGTTCGCCCTGCGGCCAACGGACAAACTGCATCAGAATTTCTTTGCGGTAAACATAGAAGCCCACGTGCTGGTAATAGCTTGTCCCAACCGGCCAGTTTTCAATCTTTTTTTCATCACGGTTAAAAGGAATGATGGCGCGGGAAAAATAAAGCGCTTCATTTTTGTGATTGAGCACAACTTTTACAACAGCAGGGTTGCTTAATTCCACCGCATTAGTGATCGGCGCCACCAGGGTACTGATCGCTGCTTCAGGCGAATTTTCTAACAGCGTGACGGTTTTGTCGATCGCCTGCGCATCGACGAAAGGTTCGTCCCCCTGAATATTAACGATGAAATCAAACGGTAAATTTTCCGCGACCTCGGCGATGCGGTCGCTGCCGGTTTTGTGATCGGCGCGAGTGCGTACGTATTCACCACCGAACGCTGCGACGGCTTGTTCGATACGTTCATCATCGGTGGCGACAATCACTTTTTGCAACCGTTTTGCCTGACCGGCGCATTCATAAACATGCTGAATCATCGGTTTATTGCCAATTTGCGCCAGCGGTTTGCCGGGAAAACGCGTCGAGGAATAACGCGCAGGAATGATGCCGACAGCTGTGCTCATTCGCCGATGACCTTGGGCACACTAAAATAACCCTTTTTCGTTTTCGGCGCATTGGCAAGAGCCTCTACATTGGATAATCCGGGCTTGACGATATCTTCACGAAAAACATTGGTGAGCTGCAGCACGTGTACTGTTTCCGGCAGACCGTCCAGATCCAGCTCTTCCAGTTTTTCAACATAAGCAAGAATTGCCGCCATTTCTTTCGTCATGTTTTGCAATTCTTCTTGAGAAAATTCGAGGCGGGCTAACTGTGCCGTACGTTTGACGTCTTCGATGGATATGCTCATTTTTACGCTCGTTTCTGATAAAAAAAGTACAACCGCTGCCCCCGGTTGATTTTCAACAAGGCGTAATATAGAATAATCCCGATTGTATGTCAAGACGATTTTAGGGTGAGTGGCATAGTTCTTGTTGGAAGAGCAGGAGAAAATCAACTAAAAAATACCAGCGTACATCGTCGTTTTATCGGAATTTCTTGACGATATAAAGCTCTCGTTCATTTGATATGAAGGAAGCCCGGAGCTGTAATTATAACAAAGTGTAGCAATATTATTCGGGAAATGCGCGTTAAAATAGCGCCAAAGATTTTAATTTATTGCAGTGTTCTGCAAGGTAAGTTTCCCCTATAAAACACAAACCCAAACCGTTCAATATGCATAATTAAATCCCCATTATCAATATGATGCTAAACAGCAAGATCGATATCTGAAGCAGGTTTATAATTCTCTTTGGTGCGAGAACCATACAAAATCGCTTCTGCGATTTCTATAGAGCATTCAGAATTTTAAACCCCACTATTCGGCCGAAGTTAATGTCCGAAAAGCAGGTGAACAAGCCTCATTCTTTTGCATTGCCTCGCGGGGATAGACCTCCTCGCCACAGTTCTTACATCGATAATACTCTAAATCGGGAACAACATATTTTTGGTTTTTAAAACTTCCATCCCAGTCCTCGCGGATTTTGTTAATACTGCATCCACAAACCGGGCATGCTGTTAGTTCTAATTTCATTTTGTTCCTACCTCAGATATTTTTTTAAAATGAAGTTGAAAAATAAAACGCTTCAATTCCGGTTTTTTACACCAATTTGCCTTTTGTGTAAAAATTTGCTTTTCAACGATGTGAATAACGGATAATAAACACTCATTCCAGCTCGGATAACTCGCCTTTGTCGATAAATTTCTGCAATTGAGCCAGGGCTTTTTGGTGATTTGCAAAGCGCTGTTTCCAGCGAATGTCTTCAGTCATTTTTTCGAACCAGGTTCATTATCGGTTTTATAAATGAATCTTGAATTGTTGATATTCTATGAAAATAATCAGGTTAATACAGGAAAAAACGATCATGATTGATACGTGAAGGCTGGTTATGAGGAGACACGTGCGACGCACTTCCCGTGTTCTGTGCGTTGTCTTTTTGAAATTACGATTCGCTCAAAAGGAAAGTGCGACGCACGTTTGTCAGGGGATTGATTCCATCACTTGCAGCGACGGAATCAATATTGAATCAAATATCGAGTTGTGAAATATTCTTTTTCACCGAATTTGCCGAGGCGTGCAGCATTTCTTTTTCTGCGTCGGTCAATTCGATTTCAACGATTTTTTCGACGCCGTCTTTGCCGAGAATGACCGGTACACCGACGTAGGTATTTTCAATGCCGAATTCACCACTCAACCAGGCGCTGCAGGGTAACAGGCGTTTTTTATCGCGCACAACGGCTTCTGCCATTTCCACGGCGGCTGCCGAGGGGGCATAAAAAGCGCTGCCGGTTTTGAGGAATTTCACGATTTCACCGCCGCCTTTGCGTGTACGGTCGACGATAGCATCAAGCCGGTCTTGCGGCACAAGTTGGGTGATAGGAATACCCGAGACGGTGGTATAACTGAGCAGTGGGACCATATCGTCACCGTGGCCGCCGAGCACCATGGCCTGAATATCGTTGACGGAAATGCCCAGTTCCATGGAAAGAAAAGTACGGTAGCGAGCGGTATCGAGCACGCCTGCCTGGCCAAAAACATTTTTCGAATCAAAACCGGTGGTTTTGAAGGCGACATAAGTCATCACGTCCAGTGGATTGGTGACGAGAATGATTTTGGCATCAGGAGAAAACCTGGCAACCTGCTCGGAAATACCTTTCACGATGCCGGCATTTTTGTCGCGCAAATCATCGCGGCTCATTCCCGGTTTGCGCGCCAGCCCGGCAGTGATGATAACGATGCTGGAATCTTTTGTTTCTTCATAACCGTTGGTACCGATGATGCGCGTATCAAAACCTTCTACCGGTGCGGATTCCCACATGTCCAAACCTTTACCCTGGGGAACGCCATCAATGATATCAACGAGGACCACTTCGTTCGCCAATTCTTTTTCGGCGACACGCTGGGCACATGTAGCACCGACATTCCCTGCGCCAATTACAGATATTTTCATAGAAACTCCTAATCCTGAACGGTTCTGTGGATTTTCTTACTTGCGAATGTTGAAGGAATAAAGGAAATTTCCTGCTCAATGGGGATGTAAGAAACGAAAATTTAATTTAAAGGATAATGAACTAATATTTATTAATCGAGCTAAATGTACACGAAACAATCGTTTAATCCAAATTAACTTATTCGATAGCAGTTATTAATTTTCCAAAAGAAAAAGCCAACAGATCAGAATCTATTGGCTTTCTATATTTACTTTTCGAAAACATTAACCACTTTTCGTGAGCGGCCTTTGCGTTCAAACTTGACCGCGCCGTCGATGGTGGCGAACAATGTATCGTCACGTCCTTTTTTCACATTTTCACCGGGATGAATCCGGGTGCCGCGCTGACGGACGAGTATGCTACCGGCGGTAACGGTCTGACCGTCGAACCGCTTGACGCCGAGATATTGGGGATTCGAATCACGACCGTTTTTCGAACTACCCACACCTTTTTTATGAGCCATGAGACGCTCCTTCGTGTCAATTTTAAATTTTTAATTTTTAATTTTTATCCAACAGAAATATCATTGATGCGCAGGGCCATCTGCTGCTGACGATGACCATTCTTTACCCGGTATCCCTTGCGCCGTTTCTTTTTAAAAACCAGGATTTTCCTGGTCCGCAATTCATCTTCGATTGTCGCTTTAACAACAGCGCCATCGACAAGAGGGGTTCCGATCTTGACATCATCGCCATCAACACACATCAAAACGCGATCGAGTTCGATGGTATCACCAGTTTTTCCAACCACTTTTTCAGTGAGTATTTTTGCATCTTTGGTAACTGTAAATTGCTTTCCGCCGACTTCAACAACAGCGTACATCGAAAATCTCCTTTTACCTCAAAATAAATTATTCAAGGCGGTTTAAATATTTATTGCTTTCCCGGTTTTTTTCGAGAAAATATTAAATTCATCAAGAGCACAGTTGTCATCTGCCTCCACCTCAATTTTAACCCAGTGGCGCCACATCAAACGACGAATGTGACTGCGAAGCCCGGCATCGAGGAAAGTTGCAACCTCCGGATTGACTTTCAGGCGGATATTGCGCTCTTTGCCTTCCGCTTTAATTCTGCTGAGGCTACGCTCAATCTGTGTTAAAATCGTGCTTTTCGAATTTATCCGACCGGTGCCATTACAAATGGGACAGGGATCGGAATAGGTGTGCATCAGACTCGGACGAATTCGTTCGCGCGTCATTTCAATCAAACCAAATTCGCTGATTGTACTAACGCTGGATTGCGCCCGGTCGCTACGGAGTTCTTTGCAGAACTCATCGTACAGCTTTTTTCTGTTCGCAGGATCGATCATGTCGATAAAATCGATGACGATTATGCCGCCGATATCCCGCAGTCTTAATTGCCGTGCAATCTCGCGGCCGGCTTCGAGATTGATACGCAGTGAATTTTCATCATGCGTTCCCCGGCCGATAAATTTGCCGCTGTTGACATCGATTGCAACAAGTGCTTCGGTGTGGTCAAAAAGGATGTAGCCACCACTTCGGGTCCAAACCTTGCGTGAAAGGCTCTTTTCAATCTCTGATTCAATATTATAGGCATCAAAGAGCGGCCTTTGCTCTTTGTAAAGCTCGACGCGATTTACCAGTTGGGGGGCGATATCCCGCATGTAACGAACAGTTTCTTTATACTGTTTTTGTGAATCCACGACAACCCGTTTAATATCGGTTGTGAACAGATCACGAATTACACTGGATGCCATCCCTACATCTTTAAAAACCAAACTTGGCGGGCGCAATGTCTTTAATTTATTTTCAATCTGGCGCCATGTTTTTAGTAAATTCGCTAAATCTTGCCGCAGTAAAGTTTCATCTTTGCCGGCTGCGACGGTGCGGATAATCAAACCAAAACCTTTGGGACAAATGGTGCGCCCCAGGTGTTTAAGCCGTCTTTTTTCAGCAATACTCACGACTTTTTTTGAAACCCCGATCATGTCTGAATTAGGGACAAGGACAAAAAA
Source organism: bacterium (assembly GCA_024275575.1). Classification (GTDB taxonomy): domain Bacteria; phylum Zhuqueibacterota; class Zhuqueibacteria; order Zhuqueibacterales; family Geothermadaptataceae; genus Bioreactorimicrobium. The sequence continues at coordinate 181,481 of JAJRYV010000134.1, read as the reverse complement.
CCGGCCGGGAATCGAAAGTTCCGTGGTAATTCGAGAGCCCTTCTTGCTGATGGGTTCTTTGATTATCTGAACCAGTATTTCCTGTCCTTCAACGGGTATTGGCCTTTTTGTGCGTCGAGACTTATCCTTTATAACTGAATCAAGATCGATATAAGCGCTGTACTCTGCAAGATTATCACCGATATCAGAGAAATGCAAAAATGCATCCTGTTTTTGCCCGATATCGATAAAAGCGGCACGCATTCCTTTTACTACGTTCACAACCCTGCCCAGATGGATATCGCCGACCATGCGTTCATTGTCGGGAAGTTCAACGAAAAGCTCTACAAGGGTATCCCCTTCGAGAATCGCTATGCGTGTCTCGGCCATCGTCGAATTGATAAATATCTCACGAACAGGGCTGTTGTTTTTTCTTCGTGCCAATGAATAACCTTCTTAACTTCTCGATTATCTTTGATTTAAAAGAATAGCCCTGATTCTCAAGGAACAATAAAAAAGGGATTCATAGATCCCTGCCAGCAAAACAAGAGAAGGGAATCTCTTTAAGCTGCTCATCAATTTCAGTTGGAAAATTCCCAAAATGAATGACAAAAATAATAAAAGCTGTCTACTAATGCAAGATATTTCTTTGTGATCAATAAAACAGCAGAAACGGCTGCATCGTGCTTATCGCAGAAAAGGATTGTACCGTTTTTCATATCCAACGGTTGTCTGCTCCCCGTGTCCACTCAAAACGATGGTCTCATCAGGCAAGGTAAACAATTTTGAGCGAATGCTTTGCGTTAGGATTTCGAACGATCCTCCCGGTAAATCGGTGCGGCCGACGGAATCGCGGAAAAGGACATCGCCGACAATGGCAAATCCATGACCAATCAACGAAACTGAACCCGGTGAATGTCCAGGTGTGTGAAGAATTTCAAACGAGAGTTCGCCGAACTCGATCTTCCGGCCCTCAGCCAGGGTAAATTCAACCTCAGCCGGGCCGGATGAATGCAACCCGAACATCGCCGCCATGTCATCGACATTGGCGAATAAATGCTGATCGCCCGCATGGGCTTTGGCTTTGAGACCGGACAATTCCTGGAATTTTTTCAGTTGCAGAATATGATCAAAATGGCCGTGTGTCAAAATGATGTGCGACAGTTGACAATTCATATCCTGCACGCTTTGCCACAAATGTTCAACATCATCACCGGGATCGATTATCATTCCGGCACCGGTTGCTTTGCAGGAAAAAATGTAGCTGTTCATCGCCAGCGGCCCGACAGGAATACGCCTCCACGCAATTTCAGGCATTGATCCGCCTTTCACAATAATTTGCCAGTCGCTGTACCACAGTCATGTCGACGGTGTACTTACCGAGAGGGTCTATTTTTCTTAGGGGTGAATGAAAATCAGAGCCGCCGGTGACCAGCAGATTGCATTCAAAAGCCAGCTTGCGATACATCGCTTCGGTTTTTTTTGTGTGGCGCGGGTGCACGACTTCAATACCATCCAATCCATGCCGTTTCAACTTGCGGATACCATCACGCGTCCATTCCGCTCCGGGATGAGCGAGAATTGCCACCCCGCCGCTTTGGTGAATCACATCGATGAGTTCACCTGGCGCCTGAATAGATTTTTTCTCACATGCCGGCGCCCCATCACCGATCCATTTATTGAATGCCGCCTGATATGATTTCACCACACCGGCATCAACCATGGCTTTGGCGATATGCGGCCTGCCGATCGTTCCATTGCCGGCTTTATCAATAATTTTATCGAGATTTATTTCGATACCGTTGCGCGCCAGGCTTTCGACGATCAGCTCGGTACGGCGCAAGCGTTGCTCGTTTATTTGTACCAGATATTGCCGCAGGGCAGGGCTTTCAACATCGATAAAATAACCGAGGATATGAATTTCGATGCCATCAGAATGTGTTCCCAGTTCAATTCCGGGAATGACCCGGATGCCACTGTTTCTCGCAGCTTTTTTCGCAGCTTTGACACCGGAAACAGTATCATGATCGGTAATGCCGATGGCCCCGAGTTTTAACCGGAGGCATTTTTCAACAATTTTCTCCGGGCTCAGATCACCATCGCTGGCCGATGTATGGATATGCAGATCAGCGCGTTCGTTGCTGTCGGCCACAGGTTTAAAATTTATCATCAGGTATACTCAAGTATGTTCAAGACGGTTAGCGAGTGACCGCTGTCGAATCGACGTCTTTATTCGCTTGCTTTTTTTCCACAGCTTTACTGACAAAAATGCTCAATTCGTAGAGAATGAGTAAAGGAATTGCCAGGGCCATTTGGGTAAAAATATCAGGTGGCGTAACAAGTGCCGCCACGATAAATATTCCAACAACACTGTAACTGCGTTTATCACGCATGGTCTGTGAGGTAATTATGCCCATTTTTGTGAGAAAAAAGGCCAGTATAGGCAGCTCGAAAACCAACCCGAATGTCAGTATCAATAAAACGACAAAACTCATATATTCGTTGATCGTAATCGTGGCCTGCAGGCTTTCACTCTGGAAACCGAGCAAAAATGCGAGGCCATAGCGCAGCACGACCGCCCAGCAAAAATAGGCGCCGAGCAGGAAAAACAGCGTCGATGCACCGATGATTTTCGGCACGAGTTGTTTCTCTTTTGCCAGCAGCCCAGGTGCAACAAATTGCCAGATTTGATAAAAAATATAAGGCAGTGTGAAAATTATCCCGGCAAAAATCGAGACTTTGATCTGAATCATGAAACCTTCAGTTGGCGCGAGATAAATCAACGTCGCCCTTTTCATCGTATCGTTGCCGCTTTGTTCGCCATACATGCGCACTGCTGCATCGAAGGGCACCTGCAGAAAATACAAAATTTCCTCAGCGAAAAAGAAGGCGACGATTGCGCCCACAAGCACTGCGACCACACTGCGAATCAGCCGCCAACGCAATTCTTCAAGATGTTGCAGAAATGGCATTTCACTACTATTGTGTTTCTCTTCCGAGTTTTTATCGTGCTTCTCTTCCATTTATTTTATCCACAAATTTCGATAACCCATTTGCAAGTGCGATTTCACAAGAATAATTTGAGCATGAGCAGACTGGCAGCTATTTTTCACTTTTCAAATATTGGATTTTATATGTTCAGGGAAAAACACCAGAAACCTGGCCGGCGTGGCAATTATAAAAATCGGATGGACACAAAGAAATATCAACCAGCATGTACCAATGCTGTTCAAACTCAGTTTTCAAGGCCGCGCAACTCGTTGATAAATTCTTCTTTATCCTGAAACTTGCGATACACCGAGGCAAATCTCACATAGGCGATTTCATCAATTTCGCGCAATTCATCCATGACCATTTTGCCGATGTCAGTCGTCATCACCTCATATTGATGTGCATCACGAATTTGCAATTCGATTTTATCAACAAGGCTTTCGATTCGTTCTGCTGAAACTGAACGTTTTTTACATGCCAACAGTAAACCGAAGCGTATTTTCTCACGGTCAAAAACCTCCCGCCGGTTATCATCTTTGATGACCACCAGCGGTACTTCTTCGACAAATTCTTTGGTTGTGAACCGTCGCTTGCAGGATAAACATTCACGCCGGCGGCGAATCACCCGGCCTTCACTGCTCGACCGGGAATCGAGGACTTTGCTGTTTTTATATTCACAAAAAGGACAGTTCATATTTTCCCACCCGAATTAAAAAGTGTATAACGGGAACCTTTCACACAGATCCCGAACCTGTTCGCGCACTTTTTCACATGTTTTCTTGCTATCCATATTATTGATGACCGTATCGATGAGAAAAGCGATTTCTTTCATCGCATCCTCGTTCATTCCACGCGTGGTCAATGCCGCCGTACCGATACGAATTCCACTGGTAACGAACGGGCTTTCCGGGTCGAAAGGCACCATGTTTTTATTGGTTGTGATACCGGCGTTTTCCAGCGTTTCTTCGACGCTTTTCCCGGTTTGTTTATGCGACCTTAAATCGAGCAGCATCAGATGGTTATCAGTACCGCCGGAAACGATATCATAACCCAGGTCTACCAGCTCTTGTGCCAGTATTTTAGCATTCTGCACCACCTGTTTTGCATAAGTTTTGAACTCGGGCTGCAAAACTTCCTTGAATGCCACTGCTTTTGAGGCGATGACATGCATTAGCGGGCCGCCCTGAAATCCTGGAAAAATATTGGAATCGATGATTTCCGACCATTTTTTCTTGCGCCCCTTCGGTGTAGTGACGCCGATGTCATTCTCACCATCTTTGCCGATGAGAATGAGACCGCCACGCGGCCCGCGTAAAGTTTTATGCGTCGTGGAGGTCACGATATGACAATGGGGTAGCGGGCTTTGTAAAATACCTGCAGCGATGAGTCCTGCCGGATGTGCCATATCGGCGACCAATTTGGCGCCAATTTCATCGGCGATTGTGCGAAAAATTTTATAGTCGATCTCGCGGGAATAAGCGCTGGCGCCGGCGATGATCATTTTCGGTTTCTCACGGCGGGCAATTTCCCGTAATTGCTGCATATCGATGCGGCCGGTTTCCCGGTCAACGCCATAGGAAATGATGCGGAAAATGCGGCCGGAAAAATTAACCGGGCTGCCGTGGGTCAGATGGCCGCCATGTGCGAGGTCCATCCCGAGAACGGTATCACCGGGTTGCAGCAACGAAAAATAGGCGGCGATGTTGGCCTGTGAGCCCGAATGGGGCTGTACGTTGGCGTGGTCGGCGCCAAATATTTTTTTGACACGGTTGCGTGCCAGCTCTTCTGCGGTATCCACATATTCACAACCACCGTAGTATCGTTTGCCGGGATAACCTTCGGCATATTTATTGGTCATGGGTTGCCCCATCGCTTGCAGCACCGGTCGGCTAACAAAATTTTCCGAAGCGATGAGTTCGAGCGTATTATTTTGCCGGTTGATCTCCCTTTCAATTGACTGTGCAATTTCGGGGTCAAATTTCTTTAAAAATTCCACCTTTTCATTCCTTTAATTGAACACTCACAAACGGAGAATGCAGTTTTCAAAAAAAATGCCCGGAACTGTGCCGGGCACATTGAATTTCGTTCTTTTCCTGCATTGATACAGGATGCTGACAAAACCGGGTCATGCACATTTATAACAAATTTTTATGGGTGACTCAATTTTGCCGGGGTTTGCGAAACCCTGTGCCGGGTTCACAAAGTGAAACGTATGATCACCGAAAAGACCGGGTTATTTGACCATCCATTGGTAACATACGGCGGCTTTATCGGTCAGCTTTTTATTTTTATGTAAAAACAGATCACCTTTTGAGGGCAGAACCGGGGCCAGCGCCTCTCTCAGCGCCCTGGCACGGTCGGCCACCCTGTTGTCACGCATGGCTCTGGTGTATTCGTCTGCCGCCATTTTATAGGCCAGTTTATCATAAAAATTGGCGCCGGCGCGGCCGGCGGCCTGCTGGCATTCATCGACAGTCGCTTCATAGCACTGTGCGATAACGATGTTCGCCTGCCCGAATCCACGTTCTGCACGTAGGGCTCTGCGTGCGATGCTGCGAGCTTTCTTTAAATTGCCCAATTCTTTATAGGAGGCGGCTTGCGCAGTCAAAATTTCAGCATCGGTGGGATGGCTTTTTAGAATTATTGTATATTCAGCGATAGCTTTACGATAATTCTAAAAAGCCATCCCACCGATACTGCTCATTTGTTTTGTACAGTTCGGCAAGTTCTTTGCGCGCGCCCACATCTCCGGGAGAAATTACCAGAATTTTATTCAAATATTTAATAGCGCTCGGCCAGTCCCGCTGGTTGCGGTAATAATTCGTCAAATCCCACAACGCTTGTGTATTGTTGGGGTCTTTGGTGATGATTTCCAGCAGGCCTTCAACAACGGCACCTTCATCGCCGGTCTGGCTGTAAAGACCATTCAATGTTTCACGATACTCGAGATTGTCGGGCGCCAATTTGCTCAATTGTTTATAAACTTCGATGGCTTTGTCGAGATTATCCGTTTTACGATAAAGGGTTCCCAGGGCCACCAGGTCATTTTCTTTTCCCGGTTCCAGTTTGATAACTTTTTCATAGGCCGCGATTGCCTGCTCATCCATGTGGCGACTGGAATAAATATGTCCGAGGCTGCGATTAAGAAAAACATTATCAGGGTTTTCCTTTAGTCCATATTCATAAACAATCTGAGCCGAATCTGGTTTGCCGAGTTCAAAATAAGTCCGGCCGAGAACATTATACACGGGAAGAAATGCCTTGTATTTATCTAGTTCGACAACTTTCCAAAAATAGGGCACAACGCGAGTGTACTCTTTATTTTTGTAGTTTTCATAACCGAGACTCCAGTTTTTCTTCAATTCAAAATCCAGCTTTATGGAGTCCTGGCGAGCCGCTTCGCGGGCTTGCGCATCCAATTCTGCCTGAGTAACTTTTGGCCCGGAAGCACATCCCCAAAGGGCTAACCACACAAAAGCGAGGCATGACAAACTTAACAGAACTTTTCGAATACTCTCATTTTTTGAACGCATTTTTCTAACGTCCTCCCTCGGTCATTAAACTATTATTTAGATTTTTTTCAGTTCAGTTGGGCGCAATCAAAGAGGAATTATAGCCAAATTGAACTGCAAAATCAAGTAAAACAATGTTGAACAGATTGAAAGCCGGCAGGTTGCAGCTTAATGGTGCTCATTTTTGCCGACGCCGGCAAAGCTTTACAGCCTTTTAAAACTTATTTACGGCCACGCGGTCTGTTAAACCATTTTTCACCACTGGCGATGCCGAATACAAAGCGAAAAATGGTTTCCTCACTACCGAGCTCGCTTTCGTTACCGCGTTTGCCATATTCGATACCCATTTCCAACTGGCTGTTGAAAGCATTATAGGGCAAAGTCAGGCCTGCGGTAAAAAAGCGCTCATTGATCTCTTTTCCATTGTTGAGATAGGGCAAATTACCCACATTGAAACCAATGCGGTAACTCATCTTCTTCCATAGACTGGCGTATAATTTTCGCGAAGGGGCATATTCAAGTCCAACTCCAAAGCGTTTTGTATTCGTCGTTTCTGCGCCGAGAAGATTGCTCGCTTTCAGGCTGCCCCAGTTGCCTGCTTCAAAATCCGCGAGCAGGATGAGTTTATTATTCGGGTGAAAATTAAGACCATAAGTCTGTATCAGCGGTAGTCTTATTTCGCCTTCAGTGATCGATGCTTCATTTTTAAAAGTATAATCAACCTGTGTTTTCGTGCTCAATGTTGTCGGCCCGACAATCACAGCGCCAAAATCCAGAATTTTTGAGATACGCGCCAAAAAGCCGAGATGTACGCCCATCCCGACAGCAGTTGTCGAGGTGATGTCTTCTGTCCGCAGATAGGAAGCATTTTCAAAAAATACCCGCCACGTTTTTTCAAGGCGGCCGAAATAAACATCGAGGCCGGCGCCATAAGCGAAACGGCTGCCGATGCGGCCGGAGAAGCGTAAAAAACCACGTTCCAGTCCGCCGGTTCCGATGAGCTCATTGCGATACGATCCTTCGACCACTTCTTCATAGATGTTGGCGACAACGCTGTACGGCATCAAACCGAAAGATATCGCATACCCCCGGGTCATTGGAATGCCAATATGCAAAGTGTTAAACCCGGAATCGGTAAATTTCCCGGTGGCTCCCCCGGCTTTGACATCCGCTTTTTCATAAAGGAAACTGCCTTCAAAACGGGTTCTTTTTAAAAATGCGAGAGATGCCGGGTTTAAGTATTGCAAAGCGATGGGGCTATACGATGCAACCCCGATATTGCCCTGTCCAAAATAGGATGCGCCGGCATAGGGACGCAATATGCCGATGCCAAACTTGGAGTAAAGAGAATTTGCCTCTATTTGAGCAGTAAAAAGCAGGCCGGCCAACACGCTTAAGTTTATTATTCTAAAAAGATGCTGTTTTGTCATTCTATCCATCCTATTCGTAGCTTGGCGGCGTTGTATAGTGCAAGGTCAATTTTGGCGCTCTTCCACTGTCGGCATCGACATTGAAAAACGCAACCCGGGAAAATATATTATATTTTGTACGTGCAAATAACAAGATGCCGTAGTTGTCGAAGCCCAGGGTATCCTGGCGCGTCCATCGCTGGGTGATAAATTGCATGATCATATCGACGGACTCTACACCCGGCCTGATGGATATATCGGATACGCTTAAACTGAAAGAAGAGTCGATATCGGCAGCAAAGGGATCGGTTGCTGTTTCCTTCAGACGGAAGGCATTGATTCTTATGCCTTCACTTGACAGAAAAGAATTTTCCTGGTCAACCGTCAATATCAACTCTGCCTGGTTGATCGTGGCATTTGCCGGGATATCGGAGAGATCAAACTTGAGAATTGAGCGGTATTCCTCACCTGTGGCAACATAAAGTGGGCCGTCGACAAGTGCAGGGCCTGATTCGTAAATAAATGTATCCGCTGTCGGTACCGTGAGCATGGTGTCGTTTTGAGCCGCGTTTACTTGTTTGTAAACAAGCCTTAGTACGGGTGCAACCTTGCGATCCGAGGTCGAGCCGAAACGCCGACCGACATCCGACGCCTCTGTGGTAATCACAAACCCGGTATTATTGACAGAATCTTTCCAGGTTTCCACCCAGGTCGGACTCAACTCAAAAATCACTGTGTCCGTATCAGCCGTTGTAACTGTTGCCCGCGCCATTTCTTCCGTCCATGAGCCGAATGGAAAATTTTTACTTGTCACTTCAAGAGATTCAAAATGTTGCGGCGATTTATAAATGACGGCTTCAAAAGGGTGCTGATTTCGCACGAGTGTGTCTACTGCTATCAATTCAAGTTTTGCGGAAATGATTTCCGAGCTGTCCGGCAAGTCATCGAAGCGCATGAGAATGGCTGATTTTTTTTGATCAACTGTGCCGAGATAAAGATATTGACTAAAGCCGGTGTTGATGATCTCAGGTTCACTGACGAGACTGAGGTCTGCAACGATATCCCTGGCGATAATTTCGCCAATGTTTTCATCAGCAGTGAGAGGAAGCGGGCTTTTCTCGGTGCAGGAAAGCAAAAACACGAGAAAAAACAACCCGATACATTTTTTAATCATGGTACTCCAAATGCATTTCAAATTGGTTAGAATGTGAAATTATTGATCGGAGCCTTAGCTCCGCAGTTAAATCTGATAGCAAAAAGATGTCCGCTGCATATATTCAAACATGCAGCTGCACAAACTCAACCTCGCTGAAGCGAGCTTGCTAATTGAGCCGCCTTCAGGCAGGTTTGCTTTTTAAGAGCTGCGGAATTTATTCCACAGCGAGCATGGCACACCGCTCCACCCAAATGCGAAGCCAAAGGCTCAACCATAAAATTAATGACATCTGTAACGATGTCTGATCCCGGCCAAGCTGTTGAACGATAGCATCGTTATTTTGGATCCATCAAAATGCAGAGTTTGTTCCGTCTTTTTTTGCCGCAGAAAAGCCTGAATTTACAACAGCATTCTTTTGAATGCAACTAAAACCAGATTTCAGGTAATGGCTATTTTCATCGATCGTTCTCCTGGCTACTACCGGATTTCAAGCGTCTGCCAAAAAAAAGGCCAAAAAGACACGCTGTCCTTTTGGCCAAACCTGGTGATCAAAACATAACCGAATCAAAAAGGCATTGCTTACTGAGTGGCTTCGCCAGTCTGTGACGGTGCTGATTTTGCTTCAGCTTTTTCGTCTTCTTCCCGGCGTTTCTTTCTCTCGGCACGTTTTTCGGCAGCCTGGTGCTGTTTTTCAAGCTGTGCGCCTTCGTATCCGACGAGCTCAAGAATAACGATTTCAGCGCCATCGCCTTGCCGGCGGCCAAGTTTAACGATACGTGTGTAACCACCGGCGCGTTCTGCAAAGGCAGGTGCGATGTCATCAAATAGAAGCTGAATTATCTTACGTTGCGGGATAAACTTGTAAACATGGCGTCGTGCTGCAACCGTGCCTTTTTTGCCAAAAGTGATGCAACGTTCTGCATAGCGGCGTCCTTCTTTGGCTTTTGCCAGAGTGGTACGAATCTGCTTATGTTGAAAAAGCGAAGCAACCAGATTTGAAAGCATGGCGCGGCGGTGACTTGCAGTGCGCCCTAATTTTTTATGATCTTTGCCGTGTCGCATAAAATTAAGCCCTTTTTATGATTTTTGATCATTCTTCATCATTCTTGAGGTATTTTTCGACATCAAACCCAAAATGAAGGTTTTTCTCATCGAGAATCTGCGTTAATTCCTGTAATGACTTGCGGCCAAAATTTCTGAATTTCAGCATGACAGCTTCATCTCTCGAAACGAGATCACCAATTGTTTTGATATTGGCAGCCATCAGGCAGTTATGTGAGCGCACCGACAATTCCAGCTCATCGACGGGCATTTTCAGCAATTTTCGAATACGCAGAACTTCTTCATCCACTTCATCCGGTTCTTCTTCTTCTGGTTCGATGTCAAAATTAATAAAAATCTGGATATGTTCGAGCAGTATTTTATTTGCGTAAGTCAGTGTATCATCAGGTGTGATACTGCCGTCGGTAGTTATTTCAAGAATGAGTTTTTCATAATCTGTTCGTTGTCCAACTCGTGTATTTTCGATAAAATAACTCACATTCATGACCGGTGTAAAAATGGCATCGATCGCGATTGTTCCGATGGGTTGATCGGGCAATTTGTTTTCCTCGGAAGGAACATAGCCGTGTCCGCGGCCGATCCGCAATTCCATGCGCAGATTTGCTTCTTTATCGAGAGTTGCCAAATGCAGATCAGGGTTAAGTATTTCAAAATCCGTGGTGCCGTTCTGCAAATCACCGGCTTTGATGATGCCCGGGCCATTCGCCTCAATCACCACCTTATCCGGTTTTTTGTTGATCATTTTAAAGCGCACCTGCTTGAGGTTGAGAATGAGGTCCGCTACATCCTCAACCATTCCCGGAACCGTAGAAAATTCATGGTGAACACCATCAATTTTAACCTGTGTAATCGCAGCGCCGGGCAGGCTGGAAAGCAAAACGCGTCGCAATGCGTTGCCCAGCGTCGTGCCAAATCCACGTTCAAGCGGCTGAACTATGAAACGGCCAAATGTGGTTGAATATACAGAATCATCAATCTCCACGGTATCTGGCATTTGAAGATTAGGCCAATTCATAGAAATATCTCCATATATTTGTAAAAAGTCCTAAGTGTAGAAAGCAAACTCTTATTTCGAGTAAAGCTCGACGATTAACGATTCATTGACTTCAACAGGGATATCAGCCCGTGCCGGGATTTCCAGCAATGTGCCTGTGAGCTGAGGTTTGTTCAAGTCAAGCCAGGGCAACTGACGCCCCTCCCGCAAACGGCGCAGGGATTGGTGGATAAGTTCGAGTTTTTTACTGCTTTCGCGAACTTTGATTTCATCGCCCGGTTTCACCTGAAATGAGGGGATATCAACGCGGCGTCCATTGACAAGAAAATGGCGATGCCGCACCAGTTGGCGAGCAGCTTTGCGCGATGGGGCAAAGCCCAGGCGGTAGACGATGTTATCCAGCCGGCGTTCAAGCGATTTAAGCAGGTTTTCGCCTGTAATACCGCTTTGTTTGTTGGCTTTTTCATAATAATTTCTAAACTGCGCTTCGAGCAAGCCGTACATGCGGCGCATTTTTTGTTTCTCCCGCAACTGGATGCCGTATTCAGATTTCTTCTGAAATCGACCGCGTCCGTGTTGCCCGGGAGGAAAATTTTTTGTTTCAATCGGGCACTTTGGCGAGGAACATTTTGCACCTTTAAGAAACAATTTTTGTGCTTCGCGGCGGCAAAGCTTGCATACAGGCCCTGTGTAGCGTGCCATATATTTTAAAACCTCCAACCCATTAATTTGAGTTTCAACGAATTATAAAATTAGACCCTGCGACGTTTGGGAGGACGACACCCGTTGTGGGGGATTGGGGTTACATCTTTAATCGCAGTTATTTCCAGCCCGGCAGCTTGCAAAGAACGCACGGCTGATTCGCGGCCGGCACCCGGGCCTTTAATTAAAACTTCGATCCGCCTCAGGCCGAGATCCATAGCAATTTTTGCGGCATTCTCAGCAGCAACCTGCGCAGCAAACGGCGTCGATTTTCTCGAGCCTTTGAAGCCAACTTTGCCGCCGGATGCCCAGGAGATGGTATTGCCGTAAACATCACTCAGCGAAATGATCGTATTGTTAAACGTGGCATGGACTGTCGCCAGGCCATTTGTATCGACCTTTTCACGTTTTTTTGTTTTTTTTCCTTTTGAACTAGCCAATGGAGTACTCCATAGTTTATTCTTGAATCAAAATTTCCGCTTAACGTTTTTTACCGATTCCAGAAGTACGCTTTTTACCTTTTCGCGTACGCGCGTTGGTTGAGGTTCTTTGCCCACGAACCGGCAAACCACGGCGATGGCGAATGCCGCGATAGCAACCAATGTCCATCAGGCGCTTGATATTCATTTGAACTTCAGTGCGAAGGGCGCCTTCCACTTTGTATTCGGCGCCGATTACGGCACGAATTTGTGCGATGTCTTCACTTGACATATCCTTAACGCGCAGGTTCGGATCGACATCAGCCTTGGTGAGAATTTCTCTGGCTGACTTGCGTCCAATACCATAAATATATGTCAATGCGATTTCAAGTCTCTTATCACGTGGAAGGTCAATGCCTTGTATACGAGCCAAGATACTCCTCCAATATTCTCGTTAGTTATCCCTGGCGCTGCTTATGGCGCGGATTTTTGCAGATGACGCGAATCTTACCTTTTCTTTTGATAATTTTGCACGCATCACACATCTTTTTTACGGAAGATCTTACTTTCATGGTCGTTTTCCTGCTTATTTGTAGCGATAGACGATACGGCCTCTTGAAAGATCATAAGGAGACAATTCAACCGTTACTTTATCACCGGGTAAAATCTTGATGAAATGCATCCGCATTTTCCCTGAAATATGCGCTAAAACCTTGTGCCCATTTTCAAGCTCGACACGAAAAGATGCATTTGGCAAGGTTTCGTAAATGGTGCCGTCAACCCTTATTGCTTCTTCTTTTGCCATGTGTATTATAAACCTTGTGTTAGTATTTCAGCGGATTCCCTGCCAACAGCAACTGTATGTTCGAAATGGGCTGACATAGATGAATCTGCCGTTACAACCGTCCACCCATCATCCGCCGTGACAACTTCGCTGCCGCCGATATTAATCATCGGTTCGATAGCGAGAATCATTCCCGGTTTCAGCCGCGGGCCGCGCCCCGGTTTGCCATAGTTTGGAACTTGTGGTTCCTCATGCAACTCGGTGCCGATGCCATGCCCCACCAACTGGCGGACGACGGAATATCCATGCTTTTCAACATAGCTCTGAACTGCATGGGAGATATCTGACAAGCGATTTCCCCAATGGGCGACATCAATTGCTTTATAGAGCGCCTCACGGGTTATATTCAAAAGCTTCTTCGTTTCTTCGGAAACATCGCCGACGCAAAACGATTTTGCGGCATCACCGAAATAACCGTTTTTCTTAACACCGACATCGATTTTAACCACTGTTCCCGATGGAATCGGTGCTTCATCCGGGATACCGTGTACGACAGCTTCATTCAGGGAAATGCAAGCTGAAGCGGGAAAGCCGTGATAGCCTTTGAATGCCGGTTCGCCGCCGTGAGAGCGGATAGTTTTTTCGATAATCGTATCCAGGGCTTTCGAAGTTATCCCTTCTTCAAGCGCCTGCCCGGCTTTTAAAATGGAGTCGACAACAATTTTACAGCTCTCGCGGATTTTTTCTATTTCGCTTTGATTCCGAATGTGAATCATTTCTCTTTTCCGGCAGCCTCGGTAATCGCCAGAATCTGTTCGCGAACTTTTTCAATATTCAACGAACCATCAACCTCTGCGAGTTTACCCTGACCGTCATAGTATTTTTTCAAAGGCTGGGTCAGCTCTTCATAAACATCCATGCGGTGCTGAACTGTTGTTTCCTTATCATCATCTCTTTGAAAGAACGATGCTGCTTTTCCGCAGCTGATACACACGCCGTTTTCCGGCGGCGGATCATATATCAAATTATAAATATGATTGCAATTCGAGCACACTCTCCGGCTTGTCAGGCGCTTGAAAATCCGTTGTTTTGAAACTTCGAGAGAGAGTACCACCTTTATTTGACGGTCGATCTTATACAGAATCCGGTCGAATTCCTGCGCCTGTTTAATCGTGCGAGGAAAACCGTCAAGGATAAATCCTTTTTGAGCGTCGGACGCTTTCAGCCTTTCCTCGATCATACCGATCACCACGGCATCAGGCACGAGTTCTCCGGCATCCATCGCCCTTTTTGCCTCAACACCCAGGGGCGTTTTCCCGGCGACAGCCTGCCGCAGGATATCGCCTGTTGAGATCTGTGGTATACCGTATTTTTCTGCCAGGTATGAGGCTTGTGTTCCTTTTCCCGACCCTGGATAGCCGATAAAAATGAGTTCCATTTGGGCAATATGCTTAATTTGTGCTTATCGTCTGCCTTTTATTTTCCCACCCTTCATGAAACCATCATAGTGACGCATAAGCAGGTGTGATTCCATTTGCTGTAATGTATCGAGTGCGACTCCGACGATAATCAACAAGGATGTTCCACCAAAAAAGGACGCGTAGCTATAAGAGACATTCGTAAATTTAATGATGAAGTATGGAAGAACAGCGACAAGAGCGAGGAAAAAAGAGCCGGGCAATGTCACTCGCGTCAGAATGTTATCGATGTATTCTGCGGTCTTCTTTCCAGGGCGGACACCAGGAATAAATCCCCCGTGTTTTTTCATGTTATCGGCTACGTCGACAGGATTGAAGGCGATTGCCGTATAAAAATAAGTAAAGAAAATAATCAGCAACGCATAGACAACCTGATAGACTCCCGAATTCATATTAAAATAGATGTTCACCAATCCCATAATTTCGCTATCCGGGAAAAAAGAGGTGATTGTCTGCGGCACAAACATCAGAGATTGGGCGAAGATGATCGGCATAACACCGGCCGTATTGACGCGAAGGGGAATATGCGTGCTCTGCCCGCCGTATATTTTACGCCCGACAACACGTTTTGCATATTGCACCGGAATTTTCCGTGTGCCCTGCGTTAGCATGGTTACAAAACCGATACACGTTACCATGACAGCGAGCAGAGCGACCTCAACGATGAGTGAGCGGTTGTCACCGATAAGTTGTTGCCATTCATCGAGAACCGAGTTGGGAAAGCGGGCGATAATGCCAACAAAAATGATCAGGCTGATACCGTTGCCGACGCCACGTTCGGTCAATTGCTCGCCAAACCACATGATCAGCACGGTTCCACTTGCGAGGATAATCATCGTCATAATACGAAATGACCAGCCGGGGTTTGGCACCACCGGCAAGCCCTGGTTGGTCGTGATGCTTTCGATAAAAACACTAACACCATATGCTTGCATCAGAGAAATCGCCACTGTGCCATAGCGTGAATACTGGGTAATTTTGCGCTGCCCTTCCTGCCCCTGCTTCTGCAGGCGCTGAAAATAGGGCATGACCGCACCGAGAAGCTGAATGATAATCGAAGCAGAAATATAAGGCATAATGCCCAGGGCGAAAATAGTCGCCCGGCTGAATACACCACCGACAAACATATCATACAGGCCGAACAGACCGCCACCACCAGCCTGATCAAAAAAGCTCATAAGCGCTTCAGGATTGACATTCGGCAGGGTGATATGGCTACCGATACGGTAGACGATCAGAATTCCCAACGTAAAGAAAATTCGCGTTCTGAGTTCGTGAATCTTAAAAACACTCTGCAGACTGCTTAACATAACGGTATCGCCTTCCCTCCGGCTTTCTCAATTTTCGCGATTGCAGATTGACTAAATTTATGTGCGGAAATCTCGATGGATTTTGAGACTTCTCCGTTCCCGAGAACTTTCACCGGCACCCGTGTGTTTTTAATCAAACCCAATTCAAGGAGATTTTCCGGCCCGACAACACCTTCAACAGATTTGCGTTCCAGATCAGTCAAATTGATGACCTGAAAAGTCTTGCGAAAAATATTCGTAAAACCCCGTTTGGGAACTCGGCGCTGTAAAGGCATCTGGCCACCTTCAAACCATGGCGGGATGCTGCCGCCGGAGCGTGATTTCTGGCCCTTGTGGCCTCGGCAAGATGTTCCACCATGCCCCGAACCGATACCGCGTCCAACTTTTTTGGCATTCTTGCGCGAGTTTTTAGCGTATTTAAGTGTACTGAGATCCATGATTTACCTTTTTATGCTTCATCTACCGTGACAAGGTGCCTGACAATATTTATCATTCCCTGGGTTTGCGGACAATCGACCTGTTCCACAACGTGGCCGATGCGGCGCAGACCGAGCGCTTCAAGCGTGCGCTTCTGCTTCAGCTTGTGGCCGATCCGGCTGCGCACCTGTTTTATAATCAGTTTTTTTTGCTTTTTTGCCATTTCAAGACTCCGTAGCTCAAACCGTTGTTTTCGTATATAATTCGCTCACGGTCATTCCCCGCTTGCGAGCGATCTCACCAACATTGTACAATCCCTCCAAAGCGGACATCGTCGCTTTGACCATGTTGTGTGGGTTGGATGAGCCGATAGATTTTGTAAGGATATCCGTGACACCAGCGGCCTCCATGATCGCACGTACCGGGCCGCCGGCGATGACGCCGGTACCCGGGCTCGCCGGTTTTAAAAAGACTTTACAGGCGCCATATTTACCGTTGACCTCATGCGGGATGGTGCCATGGACCAAATGGATCTTTTTCAAACTTTTCTTGGCGTTTTCTGCGCCTTTGGCGATGGCGTCAGCCACTTCATTGGCTTTTCCAAGCCCGATGCCCACATGCCCATTTCCATCACCACAAACGACGATGGCGTTAAATGAAAAGCGCCGTCCGCCTTTAACAACTTTGGCTACCCGGTTGATCTGGACGACTTTTTCCTTTAAATCGAATTCACCGGGAGAGAATCTTTCAACTTTGCTCACTTGACAAAACTCCAGTTTAAAACTTTAAACCGCCTTCACGAGCGGCATCGGCCAAAGCTTTAACACGGCCATGATACAGGTATCCGCCCCGATCAAAAACGACTTTTTCAATTTTCAGTTCTTTTGCTTTTTCTGCAATGGCAGCCCCGACAAGCTTTGCCCGGGCGATCTTGCCTTCGGCTTTATCTGCATCGGCTTTGACGCTGCTGCTCAATGTCGAAATACCGGTGAGGGTTTTATCATTCACATCATCGACCAACTGTGCATAGATATTATTGGCACTGCGGAAGACCAGAAGACGTGGACGCTCGCTTGTCCCTCTGATTTTTTTTCTCACAGAACGATGCTTTCGCGCTCTGACGGTTGCTTTATTTACCTTTTTAAAGCCCATTTGAATAATCCAAATAAATTAGATGATACTTGTCAGCTAATGAGCATAGCGCCCAATATACAAAAATAAAATTAATGCAGCAATTATTTTCCTGCAGTCTTCCCTGCTTTTTCGCGCACATATTCACCCACATAGCGGATTCCTTTGCCTTTATAGGGCTCGGGTTTGCGAAATGTACGAATTTTAGCAGCAACATGCCCGACCAGCTCTTTATCAATTCCGGAAACTGTGATTTTCGTATTGGCCTCTGCTTTAACAGAAACCGATTTGGGTGGAATGAAAATAATCGGGTGCGAATAGCCGAGGTTGAATAAGACATTGGCGCCGCGCATTTCCGCGCGATAGCCGATGCCCCGAATTTCCAGTTTCTTTTCAAAGCCGCGGGTTACACCTTCAACCATATTGGCGATCAGTGCGCGTGACAATCCATGCAATGATCGGTGCTCCTTGCTGTCAGAGGGGCGTTCAACGGTCAATTGATTGCCATCGATTTTGACTTCCATGGCCAAATTGATCGCTGCGGAGAGTTCGCCTTTGGGGCCTTTAACGCTTACGATTTCACCTTCGCGAGATACGGTTACCTCTGCGGGCAATTCGACAATTTTTTTACCTACTCGAGACACAGCATTTATCCTTCAGATTTCGATGTTTTACCAGACATAACAAAGCACTTCGCCGCCGATGGCCAGCTTGCGCGCATCGCGGTCGGTGATGACACCTTTTGAAGTGCTGAGAATAGCCAGGCCAATATTATTATAAACACGGGGAATCGCATCGACACCAACGTATTTACGCTGTCCCGGTTTGCTAATTCTTTTCAAGCCATTGATGATGCATTTCTCATTTTCATCGTATTTCAAATAAATCCGGATGATGCCTTGCTTGTTGTCGCGTATAAGCAAGTAATCTTTTATAAATCCGTAAGTTAGCAACAATTTCGTTAGCGTAACTTTCATCCGTGATGCTGGAATATCAACTTTGCGATGATTTGCTTTCGCAGCATTGCGGATTCTCGTTAAAAAATCCGCGATGGGGTCTGTCATACTCATCGAACTTTCGTTCCTTTCTTTACGTGCCTCATTACCAACTTGCTTTTCTGACGCCGGGAATCTGGCCTTCAAGAGCTAATTGACGAAAGCAGATACGGCAAATTCCAAACTTTCTCAGATAAGCTCTTGGACGCCCGCAGCGCGAACAGCGGTTGTATGCTCGCACGCGAAACTTTGGGGTGCGGTTTGCTTTTTCGATTAGTGCCTTACGAGCCAATGTTATCCTCTCAGTTCAATTTATTTTTTAAACGGCATGCCGAAACCGGCCAAAAGGGCTGAGGCTTCTTCATCCGTTTTCGCCGTGGTGACGAAGGTGACGTTCAAACCACGAATTTTATCCACTTTATCATAATCAATTTCCGGGAAGATGATCTGCTCTTTGATGCCCACAGAATAATTACCCCGGCCATCCAGCTTAGCAGAAAGTCCGCGAAAGTCACGGATACGTGGAACAGCAACACAAATAAAGCGTTCCAGGAATTCCCACATACGTACGCGACGCAGCGTCGTCCGGCAGCCGATGGGCATACCCTCACGCAGTTTGAAATTTGAAATCGATTTCTTCGCTTTGGTAATTTGTGGTTTCTGCCCGCTGATAATAATCAGATCATTGATTGCATTGTCGAGATTTTTACGGTCTTCAACGGCCTCGCCAACACCCATATTGATGACGATTTTCGCCAGACGCGGTACCATCATGCCGTTGCTGTAATTAAACTGTTTCATCAGCGCCGGGAAAACGTTCGCTTTATAATACTTTTGCAGATTGGGGATGTAGCCCTCGACCACAATTTCTTTTTTTTCTGTTTTCTTTTTTTTTGCTTTCTTTGCCATTATCAATCACCCGAAGGAAGAATTTCATCATATTTTTTGGAGTAACGTACGCGTCGAAGGCTGAGCTTTCCTTCGCCCTCCATGACTTTTTTTGAGATTCGTGTCGGTGCATTGCTGTTCGGGGCGATGACCATCACGTTGGAGGCATGAATCGAGGATTCCTTCTCGATGATGCCGCCATTGGGATATTGCTGGCTGGGGCGCATATGCCGTTTAATCAGGGCCACACCCTCAACGATTACACGATTTGTTTTCGGAAAAACCTTGAGCACGGTGCCGCGCTTATTTTTATAGGCTCCGGATATTACGACGACTTGGTCGTTCTTTTTAATATGCATTACAAGCTCCGTTTACCGATCTGTGCTTAGAGCACTTCAGGTGCAAGTGAAACAATTTTCATATACTGCTTTTCACGCAACTCACGCGCAACAGGGCCGAAGATACGCGTGCCGCGCGGTTCCTGCTGTTCATTAATCAAAACAGCAGCATTCTCATCAAAACGAATATAGGTGCCGTCCGCACGTCGTGTTTCTTTTTTGGTGCGCACGATAACCGCTTTGGCGACCTCGCCTTTTTTCACGGTTCCGCCGGGAATCGCCGATTTGATCGCCACAACTATCTCATCGCCAATCCGTCCATAGCGTTTCTTGCTTCCACCAAGAACTTTGATACACATGACAGATTTAGCGCCCGTATTATCAGCAACGTTAAGACGCGTATATTCTTGAATCATTTCAGTTCTCCATCAATTCGCCATTTCGCCCGCTACAGCGAAAGCGATTATTTAGCTTTTTCAATAATTTCAACCAGGCGCCAACGCTTGCGTTTGCTGAGAGGTCGTGTCTCCATAATCAGGACTTTATCGCCGATGTTCGCTTCATTATTCTCGTCATGAACCATAAATTTGGATGTTTTACGGTAATATTTGCCATAGATCGGATGCTTGACGCGACGCTCCTCACTGACGACAAAACTTTTATCCATTTTATCACTTAATACGGTTCCAACCCGAGTCTTTCTACGACCACGTTCCATTGTTTTATTCCTTGGCAACTTATTTCTAATTTTTTAAGGTGTAGCCTTTTCCGGTCTTTTTTCTAAATCCATTTCTTTCAATACAGTTTTTAAACGGGCGATATCACGACGGACAGCGCGCAGGCGCAGGGGATTATCCAGTTGCTTTGTCGCATGCTGAAAGCGCAGATTTTGATGTTCTTCGATCAAATCGAGTAATTGCTGCTCAATATCCGCACGCGAAAGTTGGTTGATTTCCCACATTTTCATTTCAGTCTCTCCTAATCCTGGCTAACAAATTTGGTTTTCAACGGTAATTTATGTGCAGCCAGGCGCATCGCTTCTTTTGCCAGCTCAGGGCCTACGCCCGCTAATTCGAACATAATCCGTCCCGGTTTGATCACGGAAACCCAATATTCCGGCGACCCTTTTCCTTTTCCCATCCGTGTTTCAGCCGGTTTCTCGGTGATGGGTTTGTCGGGGAATATACGAATCCAGACCTTGCCGCCACGTTTGATGTGCCGTGTCATAGCGATACGGGCAGCTTCTATCTGCCGCGAGGTGATCCAGCCGGGCTCCAGCGCTTTTAGCCCATATTCGCCAAAGGCGATGTTCGAGCCACGTACGGCTTTGCCACGCATACGTCCACGGTGCGTTTTGCGATATTTTACTCTTTTGGGCATTAACATTTTATCCTACTCCATCAATGTATTCTTAATAAATCAAGAACCGAGAACTTCTCCGCGGCAGATCCATACTTTTACACCGATCGCACCGTAGGTTGTGTGCGCGGTTGCAATGGCATAATCGATATCAGCACGCAAGGTGTGCAAGGGCACTCGACCCTGGCGGTATTGTTCTGTCCGTGCCATTTCTGCGCCGCCCAGGCGGCCGCTGCACTGAACGCGAATACCCTCAGCGCCCATACGCATAGTACTGATGAGGGCCTTTTTCATCGCACGGCGAAAGGAGATTTTTGCCGTAAGCTGGTTGGCGATATTTTCCGCCACCAGATAAGCATCGAGCTCAGGCCGTTTGATTTCATTGATATTCAGTTGAATATCTTTTTTGGTCAACCGTTGCAGTTCCTCTTTCAATTTATCCACTTCCGTTCCCTTGCGTCCGATGACGATGCCGGGGCGGGCGGTATTGATCGTTAAAGTGATTTTTTGCGCCGTCCGGGCAATTTGCAGACCGGAAACACCGGCGCGGCGCAATCTGCTGCGGATATATTTGCGAAGCATCAAATCTTCAGAAAGAAGACTTGAAAAATTTTTTTCTTCGAACCAGTTTGATTCCCAGTCTTTAATGATTCCGAGCCGAAATCCGATTGGATGTGTTTTCTGACCCAAAGGACCTCCTGAAAGTTAATGAGTGTCTGAAACGACCAAGGTTAAATGGCACGTTGGTTTTCTGATTCGCATCGGCCTGCCCATGGCACCGGCTTTAAATCTTTTCAATGATGGGCCCATATCGACGCGCACCTCTTTAATGACCAGTGCATGCGGGTCGACTTTGCCGTGTTTCTCATTGCTCATGGCATTTGCGACGGCCGAACGTAGCGTTTTTTCAACCGGTGTGGCTGCCCGTTTGCCGGAAAAATGTAAAACATTGATCGCATCGTCGACGCCTTTACCGCGGATAAGATCGACAACCTGCCGCATCTTGCGGGGCGACATGCGAATATATCTTGCTTTTGCTCTTGCTTCCATTCCTGCTCCTGAGGCTTAATCTTATCTGACGCGAGAGGATCTCTCTGATTTGGTGATATGGCCCCGGTAGGTTCTCGTGGGTGCGAACTCTCCGAGTTTATGTCCAACCATATTTTCAGAAATAAAGACGGGGATAAACTTATTCCCGTTATGTATGGCAAAGGTATGCCCGACAAAATCCGGTGTTATCGTAGAACGGCGTGCCCAGGTTTTAATCACTTTTTTCTGATTGTTTTTATTGAGCGCCTCAACTTTTTTAGCAAGGCTTTCATCAATATACGGGCCTTTTTTTACAGAACGTGGCATATCAAATCCTTACTTTCTTTTTCTGACGATGAAGCGATCAGACGGTTTTTTGCCTCTTGTTTTAAGACCTTTACTCTTCTGGCCCCAGGGTGAAACCGGATGACCGCCACCCGAGCTTTTTCCTTCACCGCCACCCATAGGGTGATCGACGGGGTTCATGGCAACGCCGCGAACATGCGGACGTCGTCCTAGCCAGCGTGTCCGGCCTGCTTTTCCACTGACGATATTTAAATGTGAAACATTGCCGACCTGTCCCAGGGTAGCGCGGCACTCGACGCGAATCATGCGGACTTCGCCGGAGGGCAATTTGATCTGTGCATATTTATCTTCCCGTGCGACAAGCTGTGCCGAGGTGCCGGCGCTGCGCGCCATCTGCGCACCCTTGCCTGCTTTCAACTCGATATTGTGAATGATCGAACCGACAGGAATCTTGCTGATCGGCAGCGCATTACCAACATTGATGGGGGCGTTTTCACCAGAAAGCACGGTATCGTTCACTTTCAAACCCTGCGGCGCGACGATGTATCTTTTTTCACCGTCAGCATAATGCAGCAAGGCAATCCGCGCGCTGCGGTTGGGATCGTATTCGATGGTCGCAACCCGTGCGGGGATGTCATCTTTATTGCGTTTGAAATCGATAATGCGATATTTACGCTTATGACCACCGCCACGATGACGAGCGGTCTCCCGACCATAATTATTACGGCCACCCGTTTTTTTCAGCGGCTCCAGCAAACTCTTTTCCGGAGTCGTGCAGGTGACTTCTTCGAAGGTTGATAATTTCTTAAATCGCAATGTCGGTGTATAAGGTCTAAATGATCTGACTGGCATTCGTCTGTCCTTCCTCAGCTATTAAGCTATTCCCTGGAAAAAATCGATCTTGTCATCTTTATGCAAGGTGACGATGGCTTTTTTCCATGAAGCGCGTTTTCCGACGGTGAGCCCGCGCCGGGTATTCATTTTCTTGCTTTTGCCTTTTACAAACATAGTCGATACACGTTCTACCCGTACATTAAACTTCATTTCGACAGCAATTTTGATATCAAGTTTGTTCGCATTTTTATCAACGACAAAGCCATACTGATTAGATTTTTCCTGAGCGATTAAATTCTTTTCGGTCAGCAATGGATGCCGGATGACCTGTTCTGCTGTTTTCATACCAGCACCTCTTCAAGTTTTGCAATTGCGCCTTTTTGTACGAAGATACTTTTGGTGTTGATCAAATCATAAGTCGAAACAAGATCAGCACGCATCGCACGGATACGCGGGACATTACTGCAGGCTTGCACCAAATTCGCATCCAGCTCAGCCGTTAAAAACAGTGCTTTGTCCTTGCCGATTTCCAGTGAAGAAACGATGGGCATAAAATCCTTGGTTTTACCGCTTTCAACACTGAAATCCTGCATGATTTTCAGATCGCCGGAACGAAATTTATCAGCCAGCACTGAACGACGCGCCAGCTTTTTCAATTTCTTGTTGACTTTCTGTGAATAATCGCGCGGTTGCGGTCCAAAAATACGACCACCACCAACCCACAATGGGGAGCGGATGGTACCGGCCCGGGCAACGCCGCGGCCTTTCTGACGCCAGGGTTTTTTACCACCCCCACGGACGGCAGAACGATTTTTGGTTGCATGTGTTCCCTGACGCATATTCGCAAGCTGGGCTTTGACACAAAGATAAACGGCATGTTCATGCTTTGGCGTCTCGAATATACTTGCCGGGAGATCGACTTTTTCTCCGGTCGCCTGTCCTTCTATGTTATAAATTTCTGCTTTCATTTGGTTACTCACTCGCGATATATACGATTCCGTTTTTAGCGCCGGGAACAGCACCTTTAACCATTAAAAGATTTTTTTCGGCATCGACTTTTACGATTTCAAGATTTTTTACCGAAACGGTCTGATTACCGGTACGCCCCGGCATTTTAACGCCCTTTAAAACACGCGCCGGTGAGGCAGATTGTCCTATTGATCCAGGAGAGCGCAGCATTGATTTTTGGCCGTGTGTTTGCTGAGAACCGTGAAAACCATGGCGTTTCAGCACACCCTGAAATCCCTTACCTTTGCTAGTACCGGTAATTTTAACAATATCACCCTCAGCAAAAATATCTGCTTTGATCTGCTGGCCAATATTGAGTTCGGATGAGTTTTCGAAAAAACGAAATTCCTTGAGATGACGGAGGGGTTCAATATTATACTTTTTGAAAAGCCCCAACTCTGGCTTGGTAAGATTTTTTTCTTTTGCAGGTCCGTAACCGAGTTGAACGGCATCGTAGCCGTTTTTGTCACTGGTTCGAATTCCAGTGACAAAACAAGGACCCGCTTCTATAACTGTAACGGGAATGGCCTCACCGATATCGGTGAAAAGGCATGTCATCCCCAGTTTTTTTCCAATGATTGCACTCATCTATATTTCCAAGTATCTTGCTTAAAGTTAATAACTACGCAGAGGACGACCGGCTTTGCATCGGCTCCGATGCGCCGCGGTTTTGGAAACGCCCTGAAATAGTAACGTCAGACTTTTATTTCAACGTCTACACCTGCTGGTAGTTCTAATTTCATTAAAGAATCTACTGTCTTCGGTGTCGAATTCAGAATATCGATCAGGCGTTTGTGAATGCGCGTTTCAAATTGTTCACGCGATTTTTTATTCACATGGGGAGATCGCAACACCGTATAAACAGAACGTTTCGTTGGTAATGGTATGGGCCCGGAAATGGCTGCACCGGTTGTTTTCGCTGTTCTGATAATTTTATCAGTTGATTTATCGATTAATCGATAATCATAAGCTTTGAGTTTTATTCTGATCTTTTGACCAACCACGAAACTATCTCCAAGAATGATGAGAATTTATCGGTGTGGGCAGCTTTGCTGCCCACACGGCAAATATTATATTTTTATTCAATAATTTCGGCAACGACACCTGAACCGACTGTGCGACCGCCTTCACGAATAGCAAAGCGAATACCTTGCTCCATTGCGATAGGGATGATCAGTTCAACAGTAATGGTGACATTGTCGCCAGGCATAACCATTTCAACACCTTCAGGCAAGTTAACCACTCCGGTGACGTCAGTGGTTCTGAAATAGAACTGCGGACGATAGTTGCCGAAAAATGGTGTATGACGACCGCCTTCTTCTTTTTTCAGGACGTAAATTTCACCTTTGAATTTGGTGTGAGGTGTAATTGAACCCGGTTTGGCGACAACCATACCACGCTGAATTTCGTTTTTGTCAACACCGCGCAGCAACAAGCCAACGTTATCACCGGCTTCTCCCTGATCGAGCAGTTTACGGAACATCTCAACCCCGGTGCAAACGGTTTTACGGTTAGCGCCCAGGCCGATAATTTCAACTTCTTCGCCAACTTTAACCACACCACGTTCAACACGGCCGGTTGCGACCGTACCCCGACCGGTAATAGAGAACACATCTTCAACAGGCATGATAAAAGGTTTATCAATATCGCGTTGGGGGGTCGGTATCGTTTCATCGACGGCTTTCATCAGCTCGTGAATCGAGGCTTCTTTTTCAGCATCGCCGGGATTTTCCAGCGCTTCGAGGGCGGAACCACGAATGATGGGGATATCATCACCCGGAAACTGATACTCATCGAGCAATTCACGCAATTCGAGTTCAACCAGTTCGAGTAATTCTTCATCATCAACCATATCAACTTTGTTGAGGTAAACGATAATATAAGGAACGCCTACCTGACGTGCGAGCAGGATATGCTCACGTGTTTGCGGCATCGGGCCATCGGCTGCGCTAACTACCAGAATCGCACCATCCATCTGGGCCGCACCAGTGATCATGTTTTTGACATAATCCGCGTGGCCAGGACAGTCGACGTGTGCGTAGTGGCGGTTCTCCGTTTCATATTCAACGTGAGCTGTTGCGATCGTAATACCACGCTCACGCTCTTCCGGGGCGTTATCAATTTGGTCGAAAGGCACAATCTCTGAAAGGCCTGCAGCAGAAAGTGTTTGGGTAATTGCTGCTGTGAGCGTCGTCTTGCCATGGTCGACGTGACCGATAGTACCGATATTAACGTGAGGCTTAGTTCGTTCGAACTTTTCTTTGGCCATTATTGGTCCTCCAGGTTTGAAGCATATTAATTTTTTTGCACTCGAAAGTAATTATACTGACTGCACACCCTTAACACTTTCCATAATGGTATCAGCTATGGAACGAGGGACATCTTCATAATGAGAAAATTGCATTGAATAAATCGCGCGACCCTGAGTGATACTTCTCAAAGTCGTCGCATAACCGAACATCTCGGCTAATGGAACTGAAGCCGAGATGATTTGAACCTGGGTTCTCGGAATCATGCCTCGAATTCGACCACGCCGGGAGTTCAGGTCACCCATAACATCACCCATATATTCTTCAGGGACGGTAACTTCCACGTCCATTATCGGTTCCATAATCACCGGATTTGCTTTTCTGCAGGCGGCTTTCAGCGCCATCGATCCGGCCACCTTAAAAGCCATTTCAGACGAATCCACATCGTGGTAAGAGCCATCGAGCAATTCGCATTTGATATCGATCAGCGGATAACCGGCGAGCACACCATTGGTCATCGCATCCTTTACACCATCTGCGACCGGTTTGATATATTCACGGGGAATCACACCGCCAACTATTTTATTTTCAAAAACAAAGCCCACACCCGGTTCAGCAGGTTCGATTGTGATGACGCAGTGACCATACTGCCCACGGCCGCCTGATTGCCGGACAAACTTGCCCTCAGCCTCGGCTTTCCCACGAATGGTTTCTTTGTAAGAAACCTGCGGTTTACCGATGTTAGCCTGAACTTTAAATTCTCTCGTAAGCCGGTCGACGAGAATTTCGAGGTGCAACTCACCCATGCCGGCGATCAGCGTTTGTCCGGTTTCTTCATGTGTCGATACTTTAAAGGTTGGGTCCTCATCAGCCAGTTTCACTAATGATTCGCTCAACTTATCCTGATCTTGCTTGCTTCTGGGTTCGATGGCTACTTGAATAACCGGTTCCGGAAATTCCATTTCTTCGAGCACGATATGTTTATCTTCAGCACAAAGAGTGTTGCCGGTTTTGGTATTTTTCAAGCCGACTGCAGCGAGAATATCACCGGCTCCAGCTTCCTGCACCTCTTCCCGCTTGTTGGCGTGCATTTTCAGCAAACGTCCGACGCGCTCCTTTTTTCCGGAAGTTGAATTATAGATATAAGAACCGGATTTGATCCTGCCGGAATAAACACGAAAATAAGTCAACCGCCCGACATAAGGATCCGTCATAATCTTGAATGCAAGTGCGGAAAATGGTTCACCGACATCTGCTTTGCGTTCAATAGTTTCATTGGTTTTGGGATGTACACCCGAAACCGGGGGTAAATCGACTGGAGA
The DNA here is from genome assembly GCA_024275575.1 of bacterium. Lineage (GTDB taxonomy): Bacteria > Zhuqueibacterota > Zhuqueibacteria > Zhuqueibacterales > Geothermadaptataceae > Bioreactorimicrobium. The sequence goes on along the minus strand of JAJRYV010000134.1, from coordinate 153,809 downwards.
CGGTAGATAAGCATTAATCGCATCAAGAAGGCGCTGCACGCCTTTGTTTTTAAATGCCGAACCGCAAAGAACTGGAATAATGCTCACTTCGATCGTGGCCTTACGGATAGCAGCTACGATTTCATCTTCCTTAATCTCATGTCCCTCGAGGTATTTCTCCATCAAAGAATCATCATAATCAGAAATAGATTCCAGCAGAAATGAACGGGCTTCACGGGCCTCTTCAATCAGACTGTCGGGAATTTCCATTTCATCCCAGGAGGCGCCCAATGAATCTTCGCGATAGATGACGGCATGCATTTTAATCAGATCGATCAAGCCGGTAAACATTTCGCCTGCACCGATGGGAATTTGTAAAGGAATCGCATTGGCACCGAGGCGATCACGGATCATATCGATGGCATGATTAAAATCCGCGCCGACGCGGTCCATTTTATTGATAAAAGCAATACGTGGCACACGGTATTTATCCGCCTGACGCCAGACGGTCTCAGACTGCGGCTCGACACCGCCAACAGCACAGAACAGCGCCACAGCGCCATCGAGAACGCGCAGCGAACGCTCAACTTCAACGGTAAAATCAACATGCCCCGGTGTATCGATAATATTGATGGTATGATCTTTCCACTCGGTCGTCGTTGCTGCAGAAGTAATGGTGATTCCGCGTTCTTTTTCCTGCTCCATCCAGTCCATCGTGGCTCCACCTTCATGGACTTCACCCATGCGATGCACGATGCCGGTGTAATACAGGATTCGTTCAGTCGTTGTCGTTTTACCGGCATCAATGTGAGCCATGATACCGATGTTACGTGTTTTTTCTAAACTACTTTTAGACATGTGTTACGGTTTTCTCAAAAAAAGCAAGGGTCTCACTTATTCATAAATAAGGGGAAAAAAACAGAAGTTCTGTTTATTTCCCCGCCTGTAAATCTAAAATTGATTTTTATGCTGTATTTACCAGCGGAAATGCGCAAAAGCTTTATTCGCTTCGGCCATTCTATGCGTATCTTCACGCTTCTTGATCGTCGCGCCTTCATTATTTGCGGCGGCCATAAATTCATTGGCAAGACGCTGATACATCGTACGCTCATTACGGGCACGGGCATAAGAGATCAACCAGCGAATAGCCAGAGCCTGACGGCGGTGTTCACGAATTTCGATCGGCACCTGATAAGTTGCCCCACCAACACGACGAGACTTTACTTCGACGACAGGTTTTACGTTTTCAACGGCTTTCTCAAACACTTCAATACCGTCCTTCTCTCCTTTTTCGGAGATGATATCGATAGCCGAATAAAACAATTTTTCAGCAGTACTTTTCTTCCCGCCCAACATCATACCGTTTACAAATTTTGTCACAAGCGTTTTTTTATACTTTGGATCAGGCAAAACCCGTCGTTTTTCTGCTCTATTCCGTCTCATTTTTCAAACTCTTATTTTTTCAGTTTTGTACCATACTTGGATCGGCCTTGCATTCTGTCCTGCACGCCACTCGTATCATAAACTCCACGCACGATATGATAACGCACACCTGGAAGGTCCTTCACCCGACCGCCGCGAATCAAAACGATGGAGTGCTCCTGCAAATTATGCCCTTCACCGGGAATATACGCAGTCACCTCAAAACCATTGGTCAACCGCACCCTGGCAACCTTGCGCAACGCCGAGTTTGGTTTCTTGGGCGTCGTTGTGTAAACACGCGTACAGACACCGCGTCGCTGGGGCGATCCAGCCAAAGCGGGAGAAGTCGTTTTTTTAATCTGCCGCTTGCGACCTTTACGAACAAGTTGATTTATTGTAGGCAAAACTCCTCCTTTGGTTACAGACTTACAATATATATAACCATCACCTTAAATGCAAATAATTTTTCGTTAATTGTTTTTAAATATTTTCAGCATTACTGAACCATGAATTCAGTGCTTTTTTCATCGTATTCCAGCGACTCGCTTTTCTTTTTAACCCGAACATTTTTATAACGCGCCAGGCCGGAGCCCGCGGGGATCAGATTACCCATGATGACGTTTTCTTTCAATCCAAAGAGATAATCTTTCTTCCCTGCAATTGCGGCGTCTGTGAGAACACGTGTCGTTTCCTGAAATGAGGCGGCGGAGATAAAACTTTCAGTGGTCAATGACGCTTTGGTGATGCCCAGCAGCAATGGCTGGAATGTTGCCGGAACGGCCTGGCGACATTCTGCCGGTTTCTTGCTTTTCTTGCGCAGCTCGGCGTTCACTTCATCAAGATTGTCCTTGCCGACGACTTCGTCCAGTGCAAATTCACTATCACCGGAGTCGGTGATGACGACTTTATGGCGGATGGCTTCATTTTCATGTAAAAACCGGATTTTGTCAACCTGATCCCCTTCGAGGTAATTCGTATCACCGGGGTCTTCGATTTTAACCTTTTGCAGCATTTGGCGGACGATCGTTTCGATATGTTTATCGTTGATGCGAACACCTTGCAGCCTGTATACTTCCTGAATTTCATTCACCAGGTATTCCTGGACTTTATTTGGCCCAAGAATGTTCAAAATATCATGTGGTGCAATGGAGCCTTCGCAAAGTTTTTCGCCGGCTTCGACAACATCACCATCATGAATCAGAACGTGCTTGCCATAGGGGATGAGATAGGTTCTTTCATCCTGGTCATCGCGGGCGGTTACGATAATCCGGCGGATACCGCGACGAATTTCGCCGAAGCGTACGGTGCCGTCAATTTCACTGACAACAGCCGGCTCTTTCGGACGGCGGGCTTCGAAAAGCTCCGCAACTCGCGGCAAACCACCCGTGATATCGCGCGTCTTGGCAATACTGCGTGCAATTTTTGCAATGACGTCACCGGCATGGACAGCCTGGCCGTCAGAGACCTGTAAATTCGCCCGTGTGGGCAGAATAAAGGATGCCAGTTTTTCACCTTCGCTGTCAACAATCGAAATCGTCGGGCTGAGATTCCGCATCCGCGATTCGATAATCACCCGTTGCTTCAATCCGGTGGTATCGTCCAGCTCTTCGCGCATGGTGACATTTTCTTTGATATCAATATAGCGGATAAAGCCATCTGCCGTCGAGATAATGCTGGCGGTATACGGGTCCCAGTTAAAAAGTACATCATTTTTCTTAACCGTGTCGCCATCACTGACATTGATGAGGGCACCATAAGGCACGATAAATTGTGAGATGACGCGATTATTATCATCGATAAGTTTGAGCTTGGCATTACGTCCGACAGCGACTTGCGTCAAATCAGCTTGCGTTACTGATTTCAGGTTTTCGATGACGATTTTGCCGTCCTGCCGTGCCGTGATGTGCGATTGTGCGGCGATGCGGGATGCTGTTCCACCGATGTGAAAAGTACGCAAGGTTAGCTGCGTCCCCGGTTCACCGATTGACTGGGCAGCCATTACTCCAACAGCTTCACCGTGGTTTGTGATATTGCCGGTCGCCAGATTGCGACCATAACACTTAGCACAAACACCGCGTTCCGATTCACAGGTCAGCACGGACCTGATGTAAACATTTTCGATACCAGCCCGTGAAATCATGTCAGATTTATCTTCGTCGATCAGTTCGCCGGATTCGACGATAACTTCACCGGATTCAGGGTTATAAACATCTTCGGCGGCAACGCGGCCGAGAATGCGATCCTGAATCGGTTCGATCACTTCTTCGCCTTCCTTCAAATCACCGATACGCAAACCCAGAATTGTCCCGCAATCATCCTGCGAGATGATGACGTCCTGCGCCACATCGACCAGCCGGCGGGTTAAATAGCCTGCGTCAGCAGTTTTCAGCGCAGTATCAGCGAGGCCTTTGCGGGCACCGTGCGTAGAGATAAAATATTCCAGTACCGAGAGGCCTTCACGGAAATTAGCCGTGATGGGGTTTTCGATGATTTCGCCCGTTTGCCCGGTCATTTTTTTCTGCGGTTTGGCCATCAGGCCGCGCATGCCGGCAAGCTGCCTGATTTGTTCTTTCGACCCACGAGCGCCGGAGTCGGCCATCATATAAACCGGATTGAATCCATCCTGGTCTTTCTCGAGGTGCGTAAAAAGCCGGTCGGCAACATCACTGGTGACATGCGTCCAGATATCGATAATTTTATTATAGCGCTCACCATCGGTGATGATTCCGATTTCATATTGCTTTTGAATCTTCTCAACTTCCGCCGTCGCTGCTGCGAGTAGTGTCGCCTTTTCTTCAGGTATTTTAACATCCTCGATGCCGACAGTCAGGCCAGAAAGCATGGCGAAATCAAAACCCATGCGTTTGATACTATCGAGAAAGTTGGCGCAGACATAGTTGTCAAACTTTTTATAAACCGTTGAAATAATTTCTTCAATTCGTTTTTTCGTCAACAACTCATTGATATAACCAACACCTTCCGGCACAATTTGATTGAAGATGATCCGGCCAACGGTCGTTTCGATTTTCTCGGTACCGAAACGAACTGTGATACCGGCGTGCAAACTCAGTTTTTTATTATTATAAGCGATGAGCGCCTCTTCCGGGCTCGACATAAACTTGCCCTCACCGAGGCTGTCTTTTTTCCGCTTGGTGATATAGTATAACCCAAGAACGATATCCTGGCTCGGAATCGCCAATGGTCTGCCGCTCGCCGGTGAAAGTATATTATGGCTCGACAGCATGAGCAAGCGCGTTTCGACTTGCGCATAGTTCGACAGCGGCAAGTGAACCGCCATCTGGTCACCATCAAAATCCGCGTTAAAGGCAGCGCAAACCAGCGGATGCACCTGAATTGCTTTTCCTTCAACCAAAACCGGCTGAAAGGCCTGTATGCCAAGACGGTGCAAGGTTGGGGCGCGGTTGAGCATCACAGGATGGTCTTTGATAATATCTTCGAGCAAATCCCAGACTTCAGCACTTTTTTTATCAACGAGTTTTTTGGCACTTTTTACTGTTTTGACCAGGCCGTTTTGAACCAGGCGGCGAATAACAAAAGGTTTGAAAAGCTCGAGTGCCATATATTTAGGCAAACCACATTCGTGCAATCGCAATTCCGGGCCGACGACGATCACCGAGCGGCCGGAATAGTCGATGCGTTTTCCCAGCAAATTTTGACGAAAACGTCCCTGTTTTCCGCGCAGCATATCGGATAATGATTTCAACGGACGATTGCCATCGCCGCGCACGGCAGCAGCTTTCCGACCGTTATCAAACAGCGCATCTACAGCCTCTTGCAGCATCCGTTTCTCATTGCGTAAAATGACTTCCGGAGCCTTGATTTCCATCAGCTTTTTGAGGCGGTTATTGCGAATGATCACACGACGATAAAGATCGTTCAAATCACTGGTTGCAAATCGTCCGCCTTCGAGCGGCACGAGCGGCCTTAGTTCGGGCGGAATGACCGGAATAACCGACATCACCATCCATTCCGGTTTGTTGCCGCTCTTTTTAAACAACTCAACAACTTTCAGGCGTTTCAGAGCATCATTTTTTCGTTGAACTGAAGTTTCTGTCTGCACTGCATACCGCAGCTCACGCGACAGCGTTTCCTGATCAACATTCTTTAAAAGCTCGAGAATTGCGCCGCCACCGATGCGGGCTTCGAAGCGTGCACTTTCATCATCCTCGGGCTGCGCTTCGGCTTCCGTTAAATAATTATAATAATCTTCTTCAGCAATTAGATCGCCACGTTTCAATTCGGTTTGCCCGGGATTGGTTACCACGTAGGATTCGTAATAAATAATTCTTTCGAGGTCTTTTGGGCTGATGCCCAAAATGTAACCAATTTTCGAGGGTAACGATTTCCAGAACCAAATATGAACGATGGGTACGGCAAGGGAAATATGCCCCATGCGTTCACGCCGGACACTTTTGGTCGTGACCTCGACACCGCAGCGGTCGCAGATGATGCCTTTATAGCGGATGCGTTTGTATTTTCCACAGTGGCATTCATAATCGCGCACCGGGCCGAAGATTTTTTCGCAGAACAGGCCATCTTTTTCAGGTTTGAAACTGCGATAATTTATCGTCTCAGGTTTGGTTACCTCGCCATGAGAACGTTCAAGAATTTTATCTGGCGATGCCAGTTTAATGCCGATTGCTTTAATATTGCGACGATAGGCACTTTCTTGCTTTTGAAAAAAATTCAAGGTTACACCTCCACACTTAGAGATTGAGTGTGTACACGTTAGAAGAAAGCGTAATTCTTATTTGGTTGTACAAATAAAAATGCGGAGCAGCACAATGGCTGCTCCGCTATATATTTCTTTATATATTTCCGTTTGTTGGTTCTTCAATGAGTTCTACATCAAGACCCAATCCTTGCAATTCCCGAATAAGAACATTGAATGATTCTGGCAGGCCGGGTTCAGGAAGGTTATCTCCCTTCACGATTGCTTCATAGACCTTGCTGCGGCCGCGAACATCGTCGGATTTTACTGTTAATATTTCCTGCAATGTATGTGCGGCACCATAGGCTTCGAGAGCCCAGACTTCCATCTCACCAAAGCGCTGGCCGCCGAACTGGGCTTTTCCACCCAAAGGCTGCTGCGTAATGAGAGAATACGGGCCAATCGAACGGGCATGGATTTTATCTTCAACCAGATGGGAAAGCTTAAGGATATAAATATATCCGACGGTAACTTCAGATTCGATCGGTTCGCCGGAACGGCCATCGATGAGTTGCGCCTTGCCGCTTTCCGGCAGGCCGGCTTTTCGCATTTCTGCGAGAACTTCATCATAGCTGGCGCCGTCAAAAACCGGAGTTGCATATTTTACACCCAGCTTTCCTGCCGCCCAACCAAGCTGGGTCTCGAAGATTTGTCCCAGGTTCATTCGTGAAGGAACACCAAGCGGATTTAACACGATATCGACTGGTGTGCCATCTTTCATATAAGGCATATCTTCCATGGGTACGATTTTGGCGACCACACCTTTGTTGCCATGGCGTCCGGCCATTTTATCGCCGACCTGCAGCTTACGTTTTTTTGCCACATAAACTTTGGCCAATTGAACAATTCCCGGTGGAAGTTCATCACCAACGACGATTTTGAGTTTGTTACGCTCATATTCTTCATTGATGTCCTGCAATTTCTCAAAATACGATTTCATGATTTCTACAGCCAGCGTATTTTCATCTTCACTGCTGGTAAATCCGCTGGCCAAATCGGCATTTTCGAAATCGAGTGAGCTGATCACTTCATGGTCAAAGACGACATTCTCTTTGAGAAGAACGCTGCCATCCAGTTTGTGCTGTATTGTGACAGATTTATGGCCACGCAGAACGATATCGAGCTTCGAGCGGAGCAATTTCTTAACACGTCCTTCCTCTCTCTCTTTCCAGAGATCGAGATTTTCAAGCTCGAGTTTGTCCTGTTTTTTAGTTTTTGAATCTTTCTTTTTGCGCGAAAAAAGCTTGGTATCGATGACGATTCCGCTCAACCCCGGTGGCGCTTTCAGGCTGGCGTCTTTAACATCTCCCGCCTTCTCACCAAAAATCGCCTTTAAAAGTTTTTCCTCTGGTGTTGGGTCCGTCTCCCCTTTTGGGGTGACTTTGCCGACCAGAATATCGCTGGGGTGCACTTCGGCGCCAATACGAATAATCCCGTTTTCATCAAGATTTTTTGTCGCTTCTTCGCTGACATTGGGGATTTCCCGCGTCAATTCCTCTTCACCGCGTTTGGTATCGCGTACTTGCAATTCGTACACATCGATATGAATCGAGGTGTAAACATCGTCGCGCACCACACGTTCTGAAATAACTATGGCGTCTTCAAAGTTATAACCGCGCCAGGGCATAAACGCCACCAACACGTTGCGCCCGAGGGCCAATTCACCACCCTGTGTGGCAAAGCCATCGGCAAGCACCTGTCCTTTAACCACCTTTTGCCCCGGTGTCACAACCGGTTTTTGGTTGATACAGGTATCCTGATTGGAGCGCATAAACTTTGTCGCCGGATAGCGATACAGACCATCTTCAGAGAAACTGAGCAGATTATCACGGTCATCAGCAGCGACATTACGATCCTGCCGGACGACGATTTCATCAGCACACACATTTTCAACGATGCCATCGACATCGGAGACGATGAGGGCGCGCGAGTCGCGTGCGACCTTCTCTTCCATACCGGTGCCAACCATCGGGGAATCCGGTTGCAACAACGGCACGGCCTGGCGTTGCATGTTCGAACCCATCAAAGCCCGGTTCGCATCGTCATGCTCCAGAAACGGAATTAATGAAGCAGCAGCGCTGACAATCTGATTCGGCGAAACATCGATATAATCGATGTCTTTTGGTGCGACGACGGGGAAATCACCTTTGTCGCGCACCTTCACCCGGTTATTAGCGAAGGCTCCATTTTCCTTCAGCGGTGCATTGGCCTGCGCAATGATAAAATTGTCCTCATCATCAGCAGTAAGATAATCGATCTGTTTCAGCACCTTGCCGTTTTTAACCGGCCGGTAAGGCGTTTCGATAAAGCCAAATTCATTGATTCTGGCATAAGTTGTCAGCGAGGAAATAAGTCCGATATTCGGACCTTCCGGCGTTTCGATGGGGCAGAGACGGCCATAATGGGTATAATGCACATCACGCACCTCAAATCCGGCACGCTCGCGTGTTAAACCACCAGGACCCAACGCTGACAGGCGTCTTTTATGCGTCATCTCAGACAGCGGATTTGTCTGATCCATAAACTGCGAAAGCTGGCTCGTTCCAAAAAATGTATTAATGACCGAAAGAATGGTTCGGGCATTGACCAGGTCCTGCGGCGTCAATTTTTCACTATCACGCAGGTTCATTCGCTCTTTAATGGTGCGAGCCATTCGTGAGAGCCCGACACTCATCTGGGCGGAAAGCTGCTCACCGACCGTTTTAATGCGCCTGTTGCCGAGGTGATCGATATCATCGCTCGACCGTTTGCCGAGACGCATCTCCATGAGGTAATTGATGATTTGAATCAAATCTTCCCGCGTGAGTACCGCATTATCCACCGATACATCGAGATTGAGTTTTTTATTCAGCCGGTACCGGCCGACCTCACCGAGATCGTAACGTTTGGCGTTAAAAAACAGACGCTCGAGGAAATTTCTCGCCGTATCGATATCGGGCGGATCACCAGAACGCAGGTTGCGGTAGATAAATTCCAACGCTTCTTCTTCATTATGCGTCGCGTCTTTGCGCAGCGTATTGCTGATGAGCTCCGGTCCCTGAGACGATTCATGCAGTAGAAAAGATATTTTTTTAACGCTTGAGGCAAGAACTTTTTCTACCGCTTCCTCGGTCAGCACTTCATGCGCTTCGATCAACAATTCGCCGGTGTCAAAGTCGATGACGTCTTCGATGACCACCCGGCCAAGATATTTCTTACCTTTGATCTTGGAGACGGAGATTTCTTCGATGAGATCAAACAGCCTTAATATTTGCCGGTTATCGGAATAACCGAGCCCGCGTAGCAGAGTCGTTACGGGAAATTTTTTGCGCCGGTCAATATAAACATAAAGTATATCATTGATATCAGTAGTAAATTCAACCCAGGACCCGCGCAAAGGAATGATGCGCGCAGAATGCAGTTTCGTGCCATTGGGGTGATCGGCTTCATCAAAAAAGACACCGGGTGAACGGTGTAATTGACTGACGATGATACGTTCAGCGCCGTTGATAACAAAAGTCCCCCGGTTGGTCATATACGGCAGATTACCGAGGTAAACGACTTGTTCGGTCGTTTCCTTGTAATCGCCAGACCCGGAGTCATCTTTTGCAGAAAGGCGTAACCTGGCTTTGAGCGGGGCGGAGTAAGTGATGCCACGCTCCTGGCATTCGGCGACGCTGGATTTCGGTTGTTCGACGTAATACTCAACGAATTCCAGCAGAAAATTTTCCCGACTGTCAACAATCGGGAAAATACCTGTAAAAACTGCCTGTAGGCCCAGATCCTTTCTTTTATTAGGCGCTACGTTTGCCTGAAAAAATTCTTCAAACGAACGCAACTGAATATCGAGCAGATCAGGAAGATCGATGACTGATTTCAGCTTCGAAAAAGAGATTCGCCTGTTAAAAGGGCCATTGTAGGTCATGCAAAAACCATCCTCTGGCAATTGGTTTTTAGATTATTTTACTTCGACAGTTGCGCCAACTTCTTCAAGTTTGGCTTTGATGTCTTCTGCTTCATCTTTCGATATTGCTTCTTTAACCGGTTTCGGAGCAGAGTCGACCAGCTCTTTGGCTTCTTTCAGGCCCAGGCTGGTGATGGTACGAACGACCTTGATCACCTGAATTTTTTTCGCCCCGGCGCCAGCCAGGATCACATCGAATTCGGTTTTTTCTTCTGCAGCTTCAGCGGTAGCACCACCGGCAGGACCGGCAACAGCCATCATCGGAGCAGCAGCACTTACACCAAAGCGGTCTTCGAGAGCTTTAACCAGTTCATTCAGCTCTTTTACAGACATGTTTTCTATTGACTCGATGAAATTATCGAGTTGACCATTTGTTTCTGCGGCCACGGCGTTTCCTCCTTGGTCTCATTGAATTGTTTGCAAGTTATACGGAAATACTTGTTTGTCATACTGCTTATGTGCAGCTATTGATTTTCTTTTTTCTCTCTTACAGCGTCCAGAACAGTTACAAACTGACGCAGAACGCCGGAAAGCGTATTGACAAGCCCGGAAATAGGACTGTTGAGGCTACCGACAAGCTTGGTGAGCAGTTCTTCCCGGGTTAGCCATTTCGAAATATTTTCAACTTCGCTACCAGGCAAGACGTCACCATCGATCATACAGGCTTTAACTTCCGGCTTGGGATGTTTTTTAAGAAATGCAGTGAGTACTCGGGCGGGGCTTGCCGGATCATCGTAGCCGATGGCTAATGCGATTGGGCCCTGAAAATGCTCAATCAGATTATCCTGTCCGGCTTTTTTTGCTCCAAAACGGGCCAGCGTATTTTTAACGACCAAATATTCGACTTTTTGCTCGGTGAACTGCCTTCTGAGATCAGTAATCTGCTCAACGCTCAACCCGCTGTAATCGGTAAGGTAGACGCTTTTTGCACTGCTGAGTTTTTCAGAAAGCTTTTCGACTTCTGCGACCTTTTCCGGACGCGGCTCTCTTGCATATGCTTCCATAATTTCTTTCGCCCTCAATCTGCGGCTTTAAACCAATGAATTTCTATCAATGCGAATTCCGGGCCCCATGGTACTACCGATAGTGACGGACCGCATATACTGTCCTTTGGCAGCCGGCGGGCGCAAGCGTTGCACCACTTCGAGAAAGGACTTGACATTTTCTTCCAGTTTTTCTTGATTAAACGACGCCTTGCCAACACCAACGTGCAAAATACCGTATTTATCGACACGAAATTCGATCTTCCCGGCTTTGACTTCCTTGATAGCGCTTGCAACATCCATCGTCACCGTACCGGCTTTGGGATTCGGCATCAAACCACGCGGCCCCAGTGCCCGGCCCAGTTTTCCAACCTGTGCCATCACATCCGGCGTTGCGATCACGACGTCAAAATCGTACCAACCTCCCTGAATTTTATTGACCATGTCGTCAAACCCGACATAATCAGCACCAGCATCCTCAGCTTCACTAGCTTTGGCACCTTTGGCGATGACGAGCACCCGCACATCTTTCCCCGTGCCATGCGGCAGAGCTACCGTCCCACGAACGACCTGATCGGCATGCCGTGGGTCGACGCCCAGGCGTATCGTTACTTCGATTGTTTCGTCGAATTTTGCTGTCGCGCTTTCTTTAACCAGCCTGATTGCATCTTCAAGCGAATAATCAACACCACTGGTTACTTTTTTCTGTGCTTCGTTAAACCGTTTACTATGTTTCATTTATACATCCCGAAATCAAAATGAGTTTTAGCCTTCGACAACGAGGCCCATGCTACGCGCTGTGCCTTTGATCATCTCCATTGCAGCATCGACATCGTTTGCATTCAGATCAGGCATTTTTACTTCGGCAATTTCTCTGACCTGCGCTTCAGTCACCTTGCCAACTTTGTTACGGTTAGGCTCACCTGAACCTTTTTCCAGACCGGCGGCTTTTTTGAGCAACACCGCTGCAGGGGGGGTTTTGGTGATAAAAGTGAAGGAGCGATCTGCATAAACAGTGATGACGACAGGAATAATCAGCCCGGCTTTATCTTGCGTTTTCGCGTTAAAAGCCTTGCAGAATTCCATGATGTTCACACCATGCTGGCCTAATGCCGGGCCAACAGGCGGTGAGGGGTTGGCCTGACCTGCAGGGATTTGCAATTTAATCAGGCCGACGATCTTCTTTGCCATGAATTATCCACCGTATGCTTAATTTTCAAGTTCGACTTGTAGAAAGTCAAGTTCGACAGGTGTCGACCTGCCAAAAATACTCACTCTAACTTTTACTTTTTTCTTCTCTTCGTTAATCTCTTCGATGAAACCGGTAAAATCAGTGAAAGGCCCATCGTTAACACGAATGGGATCGCCGATACGGAACGGAATTTCCACCCGCTCCTCCGAACCTGCTTCATCCACCCGGCCGAGTATCCGCTCGACCTCATCCTGCCGCAGCGGCTGTGGTTGATTGCGCGGCCCGACAAAATTGGTGATACCCGGCGTATTAATAACCAGATGGCGCGTTTCCTTGCTCAGCTCCATCTCGACGAGCATATATCCTGGGAAGAAAACTTTATTGCGCGTTCTCTTCTTGCCCTGCCGCATTTCCGTTACCTGCTCGGCAGGAATGAGAATCTGCTCGATCTTGTCGGATAAACCAGCCAGCTCGGCTTCGTTTTCCAGATGCGCCTTTACTTTCTGCTCATGGCCCGATAAAACGTGCAAAGCATACCATTTGAGCTCGGTATCAGCATTATTTTCGATATTTTCCGCCACGCCTTGTTCCTAGCTTGGTTCAATACAACAGGAAAACTAAATAGCTCAATCCCTTGTCGATTGCAAAAATATAAATCGCCAAAAAAAGCGACAAAGCAATGACGACCCAGGTGCTGCTTTTCAACGACTCAAAATCGGGCCAGCTCACTTTGGCAAGCTCGACCTTTACCTCTTCGATAAACTTTAAAGGTTTTTGAAATAGTGCCATTTCGTTCGTCTGTCTCCAAATAAAATCGGGGTCTTTACTGTTTGCAGGTCTGGAGGGACTCGAACCCCCAACCCCCGGTTTTGGAGACCGGTGCACTAGCCACTTGTGCTACAGACCTGAGTCAAAAAGGATCGAAATTTTGCATCGCAAGGGTTGATGCCACCGCTTCTAAATGAGAGCTCACGACCGGATTTGAACCGGTGACCTCTTCCTTACCAAGGAAGTGCTCTACCGACTGAGCTACGTGAGCATTTCACCTGCAGTAGAGCGGGAGACGGGATTCGAACCCGCGACCAACAGCTTGGAAGGCTGTGACTCTAGCCAACTGAGTTACTCCCGCATTTTCCAAAGATAAAAAAACCCCGGATTTCGCAGGACACCATAGCATGCTTCGCTTAAAATATAAAAAAATGAAGATAATAGAAGCATTCGTGGTGTGCAGCAGGAAAATTGGGGGCAACACACCAAACTGACGACACTCAGTGGGGAGAGGAGGATTCGAACCTCCGAAGGCTTTGCCAACAGATTTACAGTCTGCCCCATTTGGCCACTCTGGAATCTCCCCGCGACAATTGAAGAGCCACCAGCAGGAGTTGAACCCGCGACCCACTGATTACAAATCAGTTGCTCTACCAACTGAGCTATGGTGGCAAATATTTCAATAATTTTTATTATCGCGATTTAAGAACAGCCAAATAATATAGAATAAAATTTGACCATGTCAAGATTATTTTAATTTTTTATTTTCTCCAGCGCCATGTTGTTCCGGCGGGAGAATCTTCGAGAATTATACCCGCTTCCGTGAGGCCGTCACGCAGTTGATCAGCCAGCGGCCAGTTCTTCTCTTTGCGTAACGAATGCCGCAGCTTTATCACCGCCCGCATGACGGCATCCATACGCTCATGATCGATACCACCCTGGCTTTTATCGATGACGCCGAGGAAACGGTCATAATCATCGAGCTTCCCCTGCACCCATGCTAAAACTTCTTTCTCTTGCTCTTCAGCAGCGCCTTCATCGATAAATTTATTGACTTCCCGCACGATATCAAAGAGTTTACCGATGGCCCCGGGGGTATTGAAATCATCTTCCATCGCCGCAATCAGTTCCTCATCGAGAGTAGAAATCCGGTGGTGAAATTCTTTTAGCCGTGGTGTCTGCTGCCGGGATTCCATCTCAAAATCACCTGTGTATCCCGGTGTCAGCCTTGCGAGTTTTTTATAAGTGAGCGCCAGCCGTTCAGCCGTCGTGCGGGCGGCATTCAGTCCATCTTCAGAAAAATCGATGGGGCCGCGGTAATGTTTTTGCAAATAAAACAGACGAATCGTCGATGCCGGGTAAATTTCCATCAGCTCGCGTGCGGTGATAAAATTGCCGAGTGATTTCGACATTTTCTCGCCTTTCATATCGAGAAAACCGTTATGCAGCCAGTATTTGGCAAAAGTATCACAGCCGCTGGAGGCGCAACTCTGGGCAATCTCATTTTCATGGTGCGGGAAAATCAAATCCTGCCCGCCGCCGTGAAAATCGAAGGAATTGCCGAGAAATTTCATCGACATCGCCGAGCATTCGATATGCCAGCCCGGGCGACCATTGCCCCAGGGGCTGGGCCACGAAGGCTCACCGGGTTTGGCTTTTTTCCACAAGACGAAATCTGCCGGATTTTTTTTCAGCTCATCGACAGCGATGCGTTTGCCCGCCTGCAAATCTTCCAGTTTCTTTTTCGATAGCTGGCCATACCGGGAAAATTGTTTGACATCAAAAAAAACATCCCCGGCGGTAGCATAAGCTGCGTCGACCGCGATCAGTTTTTTGATGATGGTGATGATTTCCGGAACATGATCCGTCGCCCGTGAATAGACATCCGCCGGGCGGATACCAAGTTTCTGAATATCTTCAAAAAAAGCGTTGATATAGCGGTCGGCTATTTCCTTGCTCGTCACCCCCTCTTCTTTCGCCCGGTTGATGATCTTGTCATCGATATCCGTCAGATTCATCACATAGCGTACATTATAGCCGCGAAAAATAAGAAAGCGACGAATGACATCAAAAACGATGAAGGGCCGCGCATTGCCGATGTGGAAATAATCATAGACCGTCGGTCCGCAGACATAAAACCCACTATAATCCGGGTTGATCGGTTTGTATTCTTCTTTTTTTCCTGACAGCGTATTGAATACCGTGATGCTCATTTTAGCTCCTGTATCTGTCGCATAAATTCTTTAACGCGATTTTCTTCAACTGCGGCGCCCACATCGCCGTTTTTTTTCAACGCCGTACCGACGATGACGGCGTCGGCAAAGCGCCCGTATTCACGCCAGTTCTCCGCCGTTGCACCGCTTCCGAGAATGACCGCTGCATCGCGTACCACCGCCCGAATCTCATGCAAATCCTGCATATCAACAGCCTGCCCGGTCATGCTACCACTGCAAATCAGCGCATCGGCACGGGAACGTTCGAGCAATTCAAGCGCTTCTTCGCCGATCGGCCGCCGGATAAGCGCCTTGCCGTGTTTAACCTGCACATCGGCAAAAATTTTCACTTGCGGCGCGATCTGCGCTCTTTTGCGCACGATTTCGTGCGCTTGCGCTTGCAAAACGCCCTGATCGGTCACAGTGGCGCCGCTGAACACATTGACACGGATAAACTGCGCTCCAGTCGCCACTGCAATGGCAATCGCTGCCATACCGTCGTTGCGCAAAACATTAACACCAAACGGTAAAGTGAGGTATTTTTTTAATTGCGCCAGAACCGAGGTGAAAGCAGCAATTGTTTCTGCCGGCACGGTATCGGGATAAAAAGGAACGTCGTTAAAATTTTCAAACATCAAACCGTTGGCGCCGCCATTCTGCAGCGCTTCGATATCGCGCTGCGCCGCATCCAGCACATTTTGCAGATCACCGCAGAAAGCCGGAGCGCCCGGTAGTGCTTGCAAATGCACCATGCCGATCACCGGTTTATCGCTGTTAAAGATCGATTTTAGTTTCATTTTTCGAGGTGCAGCGCTGATTCGATTCTTTTTTTGCAGCGTTCCTTGCCGAAGATATCCACCACTTTCGGCAGGTCGGGGCCGTGGATATCTCCAGTTAAAGCGACGCGCACAGGCATCCACAAATCCTTGCCCATGACGCCGGTCTCATTACTCACTGTTTTCATAATTTTTCGAAACTGGGCAAAATCCAGATGTTCCACTTTATCGGCCTGACGCAAAAATGACCAGAAAACCTTGGGTGTCGATTCTTTCTCGATCATGCGCACGGCGTCCGGTGTTGCGGGCGCCACGCGATCGGCAAAAACGAATTCCAGCTTTTCAACACAATCCTTCAGGCGTTCGAGGTTGTCCTGTACCAGCGAAACGATTTGCTCCAGTTTATCACGCTGCGGCAACGGATAGCCGGCTTTTTCGAGGTAGGGCAAGCATAAATCAGTGAGCCGGGAAAGCGGTAAAGCGCGAATATACATGCCATTCATCCACGCGAGTTTTTCATTGTCAAAAACAGCCGGTGATTTGGAAACACGGGAGAAATCAAACTCCTCAACCAGGCGCTCAAGCGACAAAATCTCATCACCGGAGGGCGATGACCAGCTCAGCAAACTCATAAAATTGATCAGCGCCGCGGGTAAAAAGCCAGCTTCGCAATAGCCCTGCACCGAGGTGGCGCCATGCCGTTTCGAAAGCCGGGTGCGGTCATCACCGAGGATCATCGGGATATGGGCAAATTGCGGCGCTTGCCAGCCCAGCGCCCGATACACGGCAATCTGCTTCGGGGTGTTGGAAAGATGATCGTCGCCGCGAATCACATGGCTTATTTTCATCAGGCCGTCATCGATGACGACGACAAAATTATAGGTCGGCGTACCGTCGCTGCGTGCGATGACAAAATCGCCGGTACTGCCGGCAGGAAATGTCAAATCACCTTTGACGATATCATGAAATGAAATATCCTCATCCGGATATTTTAACCGTACCACAGGTTTGCGCCCCTGTGCGATGAATGCTTCTTTTTCCCCGGCGGTCAAATTGCGGTGGCGGCCGTCGTACCAGACGTCGGTCTTGCCCGCAGCCTGCGCTTTTTCGCGCATTTCGTCGAGTTCTTCCAGTGTGCAGAAACAATGGTAAGCATGGCCTTTTCCCAGCAGGGAATCGATATATTTCCCATAAATATCAGTGCGCTCCATCTGCCGGTACGGGCCGAATTCTCCGCCGATATCAGGCCCCTCATCCCAGTCGATACCCAGCCATATCAAATCACGGTAGATTCCCTCTTCACTTTCTTTCGATGAGCGCTCCAAGTCGGTATCTTCGATTCGCAGAATCAACCGCCCCCCGCTGTGGCGCGCAAAAAGCCAGTTCAAAATCGCTGTTCTGGCATTGCCGATATGCAATTTGCCTGTCGGACTTGGGGCAAATCGTACTCGTATTTCCTGCGTCATCGCCTATTTTCCTTTTCAGATTGAGTACATGCGCTTAAATTCTCTGGAATTTGAACTTGTCATCAAGGCCCTGGATAAACCATGCCGTTTGACGGACGGGTTTGTGCATATTTTAGCAATTCGGTTGTTTTCCATTCGCTGCTTTCATGCTTCCGATCAGTGCGATGGCCTGCACCGCAACCCCCGCACCCTTGCCGACAAAACTCATGCCTTCGGAGGTCGTCGCTTTCACCGAAATCACCGCTATGTCTATGTGTAGGCACGCCGCAATATTTTTGCGCATGCTTTCGATATGCGGCGCCATTTTGGGTTTCTCGATGACAATCGTCGCGTCGATGTTGATGATGTGATAGTTATTTTTGATCAGTAAACCATTGATTTCCCGCAATAGCAGCAGGCTGGAAAAATTCGCATATGCCGGCTCCGTATCGGGAAAATGTTTACCCAGGTCACCGAGCGCCGCAGCGCCCAACAACGCATCGCCGATGGCATGTAACAGGACATCGGCATCGGAATGGCCGCTGAGGCCTTTTTCAAACGGGATCGTCACCCCGCCGATTATCATCGGGCGGCCTTTTACCAATGGATGCACGTCATAGCCAAGTCCAACTCTCATTCAGCCCGTTCCTTTAATATCAATTCAGCCACTTTTAAATCCAGCGCCGTGGTCATTTTCAAATTACAGCGGTCGCCTTCGACGACCGCAACCGGTATTCCGTTTTTTTCCAGTAACATGGCTTCATCGGTAACCTGGCGGCTATTTCCCCTTTGCAGCAGCGGTTTCAGAGTCTCAATTTGAAACCCCTGCGGGGTTTGAATCGCCCGCAGGCGTGACCGGTCAGGCGTCTGAAGCACCCGGCCGTTTTCAATTTCTTTTATCGTATCTGCGACAGACACAGCAGGCACGACCGCTTTTTCAGCGGCCAATAGCGAAATTACACGTTCGATGACCGGCGCCGCAACCAGCGGCCGTGCGCCATCGTGTATCAAAACCGGGCCTGATTGCATTTCCAGCGCTTCAATTCCGGCGAGCACGGAATCTTTCCGCTCTGCCCCGCCGCCAACAATGCGTTCTACTTTTCCGAAATGGAACCTGTCAACGATTTCTTCAGCGATATAAACCAGCCGGTCCGGCGCTCCAACGATCACGATACGGTCGATTTTCGCATGATTTTCAAATGCGCTGATGGCATGCGCCAAAACCGGTTTGCCGGCCAAATCGAGAAATTGCTTGGGAATATCCTGACCGAATCGCTGCCCTTTTCCCGCTGCGACGATGATGGCTGCAAGTACCATTCATCTGCCTCAGATGACCAGCATCGCATCGCCGTAGCTGTAAAAGCGAAACTTGCCGGCGATAGCTTTTTCATAGGCTTCAAAGACCAGATCATGCCCGGCAAATGCCGAGATGAGCATCAGCAACGTCGATGCAGGCAGGTGGAAATTGGTAACCAGCCGGTCGACGATTTTAAAATTATACGGCGGATAAATAAACTTGTCGGTCCAGCCTCTATCAGGTTTGACCCAGCCTTCCGAAGTGACCTGCGTTTCCAAAGCGCGTACAACGCTGGTGCCGACAGCCGTGATTTTGCCGCCATTTTTCATCGTCGAATTGATGATTTCAGCGCTTTCCTGGGTGATCTCATAATACTCGCTATCCATTTTGTGGCGGCCGAGGTCTTCAACGATGACCGGACGGAAACTGCCGAGACCGAGGTGCAGCACGATGGGCACGACAGACACGCCTTTAGCACGCAATGCATCGAGTAATTTCTCGGTAAAATGCAACCCGGCGGTCGGGGCGGCGACGGCGCCGCGCACTTTCGCATAAACCGTTTGATAGCGCTCTTTATCCATGGGCTCCGGGTCACGATCGACATAGGGTGGCAGCGGCGAGCGACCGATACGATCGATGATATCAAAGAAATCACCCTCAAAATTAAAACGAACGACGCGGCCGCCGGAAACGGTGTTGTCGATGACATCGCACATGAGCTCCGTACCGATGCTCAGGCGGTTGCCGACGCGTACTTTGCGGGCAGGTTTCACCAAAACCTCCCACAGGCCGCCTTCAAGCTGACGCAGCAAAAAAATTTCGACTTCCGCATCTGTTTTGTCTTTCGTGCCTAAAAGGCGAGCCGGAAAAACACGCGTTTCATTGATAACCAGACAGTCACCTTTTTCAAAATGCTCAGTGATATCTTTAAAATGCCTTTCCTGCATTTCACGGGTTTCGCGGTTGACCACCAGAAGCCGGGAGCCATCGCGTTTTTCAGCGGGGTATTGGGCAATCAGTTCTTTTGGCAATTCATACTTAAAATTGGTTAACTTCATAGTGTGCCTCAGGTTTATTTTAACAGAATAGATACAAAGCCCGTTTGGAGCTTCTCAACTATCCTTGTATCATTCTCGCACAATCGCAGTGTCGTAGAAAAAAGTGCAACGTTTTAAAAACAAAACAGAGCAACCCGACAAAGCAGCGAGATAACTTTTTAGAAAATTAATTCCATCTCGGCTTAGTGCACATCCGGAAATGCACCTTTTCTGTCATTTCGAACACTGTTTTTGAGCGTGAGAAATCTTTGCTGCGCTCAATGCTGAAGATTTCTCAACTGAAAAATGCTTCGAAATAACATTCCAGGATGATACCGTTCAATCTGCCAAGCGGACGCTGAACCTGTCTACGCGGGAGCGCCCTCCGACGTCTCCAAAAGCGTTCCCTTCGATAAACTCAGGCAGCGTTTTTCTAACGCTGCCTGAACAGTTATCCCGGATAGACTCTACCTAACCTGCTTTACGCATAAACAGGATTCCGACAATTTTTTTCTCCATTACTAATCATCTGAATCAAAAAGGTTTTTTTGTTGCGCCCTCGTTTTCAAAGTAATATCAAGATGATCCAAAGCGAGTTGCGTGACCATCCTGCCCCGCTGCGTCCTTTTGATAAACCCTTCCTGCACCAGGTAGGGCTCATAGATTTCCTCCAGTGTTTCGCCTTTTTCGCCGATGGCAACGGCGAGCGTACTGACGCCCACCGGCCCACCGTTGAATTTCTCAATCAATGTCAAGAGAATTCGTTTATCCATATCATCCAGTCCGCGGGCGTCAACATCGAGACGGCCGAGACTGTGCAATGCAATTTCCAGATCGATTGTTCTGCTGCCGGCGATTTGGGCAAAATCGCGCACACGGCGCAACAGCCGGTTAGCGACACGTGGTGTTCCGCGCGCCCGACGGGCAATTTCTGCGCCTGCATCAGCCAGGAGTTCGATTTCGAGCAACTTTGCCGAACGTTGCAAAATCTGCTGCAAATCATCCACATTATAATAATCCAGTCGCGAGACCACGCCAAAGCGGGCGCGCATCGGCGAGGTGAGTTGCCCGGCGCGCGTCGTCGCACCGACCAGGGTGAATTTCGGCAAATTAAGTTGAATCGTGCGGGCATTCGCACCTTTATCGATGATGATATCGAGCTTGAAATCTTCCATCGCCGGATAAAGGTATTCTTCAACAACCTTACCCAGTCGGTGTATTTCATCGATAAACAAAACATCGTGTTCCTGCAGATTGGTTAAAATCCCTGCAAGGTCGCCCGGTTTTTCCAGTGCCGGTCCGGAAGTGATGCGAATGCCGGAATCCATTTCCGCCGCAATGATATTCGCTAGGGTCGTTTTTCCCAGTCCCGGTGGCCCGTAAAATAAAACATGATCGAGACTTTCTCCGCGGCCGCGTGCCGCCTGAATAAAAACGTGCAGGTTTTCTTTTAATTTTTCCTGACCGGTAAAATCGGCGAATGAGCGCGGCCGCAGTGTGCGGTCGAATTCGATCTCATCGCTGAAAAGATCGGGATTGGTCGGGCTTTGTGACTTTTCTTCTGTCAATTATAACCGCCGCAGGGCTTCTTTGATGAGCTGCTCTAATTTTTCCGGAGGATTTTCATGCATAATTTTATCCAGTGTTTTGACGACACTGGCTTTTGCATAACCCAGCGAAACCAGCGCCAGCACCGCATCATCAAAAATACCGCTCCCGGAAATTTGTTCTGTACCCACGCGCATCATGACCGTTGAACGGGCATATTTATCTTTTAATTCCAACACCAGACGCTCGGCTGTTTTTTTGCCGATACCCGGCAGGCCTTTGAGTCGGGTGAGATCATTTGCGACGATCGCTTCACGAAAATTGGAAAAATTTATGCCGCTGAGAATGCCCGTCGCTACTTTAGGTCCGACACCGGAAATGGCGATCAGATCGAGAAAAAACTGTTTCTCCTCGAGGCTGGCAAAACCATAGAGCTGCATACTGTCTTCACGCACAATCATCGAAGTGTGCAGGGACAGCTTTTGTCCTTCCTGCGGCAATTGATCATAAGTAGAGACGGGAATACTGACTTCATATCCCACGCCGTTGACATTTAAGTGGACTTTAGTTGGCTGTTTAACCGTGAGAATGCCTTAGAGAAATGCGATCATGCGTTTTATCTTTCAACTTTCAGCCGGTTTGCGTGACAAATTGCGGTCGCCAGGGCGTCGCTGGCGTCATGAAATGTCTTCAATGGAGCCACATTGAGAATAACTTGAACCATTCGTTGTACCTGATCTTTCGAGGCATTGCCATTGCCTGTAACAGATTGTTTGATCTCTTTTGGGGAATAACTGGCAACCGGAATTTGACTGTGAGCGGCAACGAGCAATATCGACCCCCTGGCATGACCAAGCTTTAAGGCTATTTTTACGTTCGCAGCATAAATCACATCTTCAACAGCGAAAAAATCGGGCTGAAAACGGTCAGCGACCATGTGCAATTCACTGTATATATGCGCCAACCTGGCGGGGAATTGTGTTTTGGTGTCAGTCGAAACAGTGCCGTATTCCAGCATCTCAACACACCCTTTGTGACAGGCGATGGCGCCCCAGCCGGTCCGGGTTAAACCCGGGTCCACACCGAGAATACGCAGCAATTTTTGAGAATTTTTATTGGCATCAACCTTCAAATGCGGCCATTATTTCCGGATCAATATCAAAATTTGAGTACACTTTTTGAACATCATCGTGATCTTCGAGCAGCAGCATCAATTTTAACGCCTGTTCAGCCGCTTTCCCTTCTATAGCAATGGTATTTTTCGGTACCATCACCAGGTCCGCACTTTCGATATTGGCTTTTTTCTCTTCGAGAGCGCTTTGCACCGCGTGCAGATCGGCCGGTTCGCAAAGCAACGTGCCCATACCATCTTCCAGGGTAAAATCATCCGCCCCGACTTCGAGACTCAATTCCATCAGATCATCCTCACTCATACCCTCTGCAGCGATTAAAATCTCGCCGCGGCGCTCGAAATTCCACGCCACGGAGCCCGTCTCACCAAGATTACCGTTGTGCTTGCTCAATAAATGCCGTACTTCCGCAACGGTACGGTTTCTATTATCCGTCAGGCACTGGATGATCAACGCAGCGCCGCCCGGTGTATATCCTTCATAGACGATTTCATCATAATTAACGCCCGGCAGCTCACCTGTGCCTTTCTGGATGGCACGTTTAATATTATCCGTCGGCATATTGGCGCCACGCGCCGCCTGGATTGCGGTGCGTAACCGCGGATTAGTTTCTTCATCACCACCGCCGGATCGCGCTGCTACAGTAATTTCTTTGATGAGTTTGGTAAAAATTTTACCACGTGCAGAATCGTTGGCAGCTTTCTTGCGCTTTATCGTGCTCCATTTTGAATGTCCAGACATGCGTCCTCCAGAGAATTCCAAAAATTTATCAAATCAAAATGTGGCCGAGGCCGGCGGTTTACTCTTCCTGTCTCGTCTTTTCAGCATTGGCAGCGTTGATCTTTGTGCGCACAATCCACGCGCTTTTGTAGCCTTTTGCGATGACCCGCTGTAACAATTCCTCAGCTTCGGCACGAATGAGAAAATCACCGACGCGTACTTTATAATACGGGCTGTCGAAAATCGGATAAACCTCGGCGTCTAGCTCGACGATGGCATCGCTTTGCACAGTACGCGCTTCCTCGGCATCCTGCGTTTGCAAAATCTGCACACGATAACCGATTGCCTGGGTTTGCGCATCGATTTTTGCAGCAGAACTGGACAAATCATACTCCTTCGATTCCACTGTATTTTTCAGCATGGGTTTGATGGGAGAAACGGGTTCCTGCAGGGTATTGGGATTAAAATCTTCATCGAGGAGGTGGCTGTTTTTAACCGGCAGCTCCTGCTCATGAGAATCGGCGACCTGCACTTTTGAGCCGCCTGCACAAGTAAAAAACAGAAACAAAATACAAATTCCAGCAGCATTTTTTTTCATCACAATTACCGGATTTTAAAAATCAATTTTAAATATTGATAGCTTTCAGGAAAAATATGTGTTAAACACAATCGCAAAAGCGAACGATAAATTTAATAAAATATTGTTTAAAAGTCAAGTAATATCAGTAATCAATCGCTTTAATTTAAGCTCAATAAAGCCGCATTAGCGGTCTTTTATCCGATCAAAAAAAAGTTGCAGCCCATAAAGATGTTGCACTCCGACGTTAACAAATTGTTTATTAAATGAATGCAGACCTATATATTATAAATTCATGAATAATGCAGGCGTGAACCTTTACGTTGAATAAATGGTTTTTACCGATTCAACTTGATCATTCTGCTTGCATTGCATATTTATGCGTGCTATTTTTCGCATTCTTGTAAAATTCCATTGTTCATCACCCTTTGGATAATAAAAATTGATGCCCGTTTATTGCGCTTCACCCGCTTCTGTTTTTTTTACAGCGCTTGCAGGCTTGGGGCTTGTTATAGCTTATGCCGAAATCCATTACCGTATTCCGTTCATCCCCAGCCGTTATTTTCACAAACAACCGGAGATCATCGCCGATATTGCCCGCCGCTTTGAAACCGGTAAACGATTTGCCGTTTTGCTCATCGTTAAAGACGGGCACCGCTTTCCGGTTTTGATCAGCAAAATTTCCCTCGAAATAACCGGGCCGCTCAACCGCCGCTTCAGCCGGGAAATCAAAATTGATGAAAATATAAAAAGCCCTTTCTGGGAACGGATACTTGAGCTCGATGCGCCCGAATGCATGCAAGGCTGGTGTGCGGTTTCAGTTGTGATTCATTACAAAATTGGCAACAAGCGCTATACCTGTCTGAATGATAATTACCAGCATTTGCCCAAGCAGCCGTTCAAAACCTATCTCGCAATTGAACCGTTACCGCTCGGAAAAAATTTTGTCACCGGCGATTTGCACACCCACTCCAATTACACCAGCGATCAACTTGAATTTGGCGCCTCGCCAACGTCAATGGCTATACTGGCAAAAAAAATGGGGCATGGGTTCGTCGGTATCACAGACCACTCATATGATCTCGATGATCAGCCGGATAATTATTTGGAAAGTGATCCCGAATTGCGGAAATGGCAAAATTTTCATACAGAAGTGCAGCGCCTGAACAGCCGTGATAAAAAATTCATCGTGCTGCCGGGAGAGGAAGTTTCCTGCGGTAACAGCAGGGGAGAAAACGTGCATTTTCTCATTTTTAACAATGCGGAATTTTTACCCGGCGCAGGAGATAGCGGTGAAAAGTGGCTAAGCCACAAACCGGATTTATCGATCGCCGGCGTGATGGCGAGAACGACCGCCTCAGCAGCCTGCTTTGCCTCACATCCGGAATCGCGGCCGCCGTTTTTTCAATATCGCCTCTTAAATCGTGGCAAATGGCACGCAACAGACTATCAACACCCCGGGCTGCATGGCCTGCAAGTCTGGAACGGCGAGCCCGGCCTACCGCAGAAGGCCCTCAAAGTCTGGAAAAACATGTTGCTCTCCGGTCATCGGTTGTTCATCATCGCCGGGACCGACGCCCACGGCAATTTCAACCGTTTTCGCCAGATCACCAAACCTTTCTGGGCGGTCGCCGACATCGCCGATAAACAAGTATTCGGTATGCAGCGCAGCCTGGTTTTTCTGCCGGCAAAACGCAATGCCGATACACTCACGCAGGCACTGCGTGCCGGCGCCGTGGCCGTCACTTCAGGTCCGTTTCTGGCGATAAGTGCTGCAGATGAAAACAGGCAACCTGTTCCCATGGGCGGTCGAATATCGACGGCAAAAGGCCTGCTATCGATCACCGCCCGCAGCACCCGGGAATTCGGGCCGGTTAAAAAACTTCTGCTCTTCCGCGGCGACATGCTAAAAAAAACCGAAGAGATATGCTGGCAGAAAGATAAATTCGAAGATGCCAATGAAATTGTTGAAAAAATAGAAGTTACAGCAAAGAACAAAATACGCTGTTATTACCGCGCACAATTGCTCGGCAGTGACCAGGGCAAAGTAAAAATGCAAGCGCTAACCAACCCGATTTGGCACATTCCACAAACAGCAAACGATGAGGCATAGAGATGGAGATCAAAATTCTCGTCACCGGCGGCACATTTGATAAAGAGTACGATGAAATCACCGGAAAACTTGAATTCAAGGATACGCATTTGCCGGAGATGCTCAAAACCGCCCGCTCCCGCCTGCACATTCAGGTGCGCAATATCATGATGGTCGACAGCCTGGAAATGAGCGATGTTGATCGTAATATCATTTTCGAAATCTGCAAAAGATCCGAAGCCGAGCGCCTGGTCATCACCCACGGCACGGACACGATGGAAATAACGGCACGCCTGCTGGGGGAGAAAATCAGTGATAAAACGATCGTACTAACAGGGGCGATGGTGCCTTACGCATTCGGCAGCTCGGATGGATTTTTTAATCTCGGTAGCGCGCTTTCGTTTGTACAGACCCTGCCCCGCGGTGTTTATATCGCGATGAACGGACGCTGTTTTACCTGGGACAATGTGCGAAAAAACAAAGAATTGGGAGGTTTCGAGACACTCGACTAATGCACTGACGGGTGAGTGACGGATTATTAAGCACAGTCTGAATATCTCCCGTTTTTTAGTTGATCACCGATTTAAAATCATTTGTTTCTCGCAAAACAGGCAAAGATAAAGCCAGTCTTTCTTTGCGTATCTCAGCGTTTTCGCATCTTTGCGTGAGAAGAGATCATTGTTTTTAAAAGATAACCATCGATTTATTGTTTCCGCTCATCATTTTCGGGGGACATTCAAATTATTAACCATATCTTGCGGCAGGCTAATGCGGAATGCCACACCGGTGCCTTCACGGTTTTCGGCGCAGACCTGCCCGCCGTGCAGCTCGATAATCGCTTGTGCGATAGCGCGCTTGAGGGTAATTTTAGTCGCTGCTGCGGGGGAAGAAAAGACATCAAAAAGGCGGCCTGTCTCGAAAGTTGAGAGCAAATTACCGGCCGCCTGGATCGTCAACCCGAATGCACCTTCAGTCGTAGTCGTATGAACGATTATCATCGCACCGTCGGCAGAGAGTTCGATTGCGCTCGCGAGCAAATACTTGAATGCTGTCGTCAAACGCGTCCAATCCCCCTCTATTTCAAGCTCTTTGTTGATTTCGATTTCAATTTGCAGCGATCTGTCCTGTAATTCAGCATAAAAATTTGAGCGCAAACTATCGAGATTAAGTTTTAGCGGTTCACTGCTTTTCAGTAATTTCACGCCTTTTTTTAATTCGCAATACTGGCGTGATTGTTCAACTGTTCGCAGCAGTTTTTCACCCTCCTTGTTGATGATGTGCACACATTCGAGTTGATCTTCGGTGAGCGGGGCGCAACTCGCCAGCATATCTGTTGCCGAAAGAATACGCGCCAGCGGTCTCGAAGAATCGCTGGAGAACTGATCCAGCACCTGGCGATTAATCTGTTCATATTTTTCAGCATAATGCAGGCGTAGAAAAACCTCCACTTTGGCGATCAACTCATCTTCATTGAACGGTTTCGTCAGATAATCGTCAGCGCCGGCTTTGTAACCTTCCAGCCGGTCTTCCAGATTGGCACGGCCCGAGACGAGAATAATTTTAACAAAACGATAGTGTGGATTGGCACGAATTTTTTCACAGACCTGATAACCGGTCAATCCCGGCATCATGACATCGAGCAGAATGAGGTCCGGCCGGAATTGCGGCAGAAGCCCGAGCGCATCCGAACCCGAACGCACCGATTGCAAAATATAGCGGTCTTCGAGAATTTCACGGAAAATGGAAATATTGACTTTATCGTCATCGACGACGAGAATTTTGTAACCGCTGTTGTGGTTGCTATTCATGCATTGCCTCTGTAAAATCGTACCCCTTTACTTATCGGCGACTCGCAGACAGATTCTTATTCTGTCGTGTCGTTTTTTTGCCTGCAGCAAAGTCATTGGATTCTCTGGAGATTTTTTGCAGATTAGCCTATATTACAAAGAAGGGCTCCCGCTGATGCAAGAAAAATCGTGACATCCCGAGTAGCAGGTGGTTTTTGCCTGTGTATCGAGGGGTGGTTTCTTTCCTATCCGTAACCTTCCGCACACATTGGCGATTCCTTATTTAAATCGCTCATGATAGCCTGCGATGCCGTCATGCATATTGATGGAAACAAATGTGAGGAGCATCAAAATGACAACCAGCCCCGCAAAGAGAAAAACCTGGCATTGCCAGCTTTCACGTATTGGTGGCGCAGTTATCGGTTTATCGTGGCGATGGCCAATATACCACAGAACAGCGACAATGACAAGAACGGGAAAATAAAGACTGTCTGAATATCGTAGATGGAAACCTTTGTAAAACATGCCTTTTTTGATGAATCCAAAGAGCATATAATAAGCTGAATGGCCAAAAAGCATGATCGGCAAATAAAGATTGATCAGCTTGTTCCTGTCCCATTGCGCCCGGCGCCAGAGGAAAGTTCCGCCCACGGTAAAAAATAACAGGATGAAAAAACTGCTCCACAGTTGCCTCGCCGCAAATCCGCCGCTGTCACTGATGCCCCATCCGGCAGCCATTTTATTAAAATATTCCAGCGTCATGCTGTCGACATAATTGATCAGAGGAATAACAAAAATGACCAGCAAAAGTCCATACCAGTTGGCGGTTTTCGAGGGCGTGGCTTTTTCCGGCCATTCGCAGGTCGCCACCGACCACGCGAGCCCGAGTCCGCCGCAAAAACCGAGGGTGAACTCCATCACATTCCACCAGTTATAACCGCTGCCGGTGGTGGCGCCGAAGGTTTGAATAAAATTGCCAAAAGCGAAGCCAAATCCGGCGCCGAGCGCTGTATACCCGGCAACGCGCAGCGCTTTGCGAAAACCATGGCGCCATAAATACCAGCTCAGTGCCAGTGATGCACCCATAGCGCCCGCCCACATCTCGGAGCGTGGCGGCGTCATGAACCATTCCAGTTGGTAGATAAAAAGGCCCCAGAAAAGCAATCCGCCCACCATCATTTCCGTGATCAGTTTTGGCCAGTCCGGGGATTTTTCATCACTGGTTTCGAGGCCGAGGCCGAACAAACCGCCGCCGATAAAACCATAAAGCCCGCCCACGACGGCGAGCATTGAATAGCCGTAAAGCACATTGCCAAAATGAATACCGCGGCAATATCCAACGATAATGCCGTAACTCGCCATGCCTGCCACCGCCCAGCCGATAGCACCCAACGCCACAAGAGCCGGCGCCCTTTGCGCCCAGCTTTCATTTCTTGCCGTCGCGAGAACAGCCAGTGTCGCCATGGCCCCTGCCCATGAGGCACCCCATTCATGACCAAAATGGCCGCGAACAGACCAGCCAAGGCCTAAAATGAGCGCAGTGATCCATATCATTTTGCTTTTTGACATTGCTCATCCTCCGTTCATTCTCTCAATTTTCAGTGCATTTTAATATGGAACAGGCAGGTATTTGCTCAAAAATTTAGTCATGTGATATTGGCAATACACATTGATCACCTGCACCAAATCCAGCGTATGCGGCCACCCTTGCATCCGGTGATATTCAACGGGAATGCCCATGTTTTGCAGTCGCTGATATAACGAATCCGATTGTGAAACCGGCACGAGTTCATCGATGGTGCCATGAAAAATTAATGTGGGAGGGTCGTCGGCAGAGAGATAATGCACGGGGGAGGCCTCGATATATAACTGTGGATTATCAACATAGGGTGTTTCGAGAAAAGCAGTTATCGTCGGATGTGTTTGAGCATATTCCGTCGTCAGGTCCGTCGGCCCGTATAAATTGATCACTGCCTGCACCCGGCTGCTTACGGAGTCGGCTGTGCACTGGCCATCAAATCGGCTTTCATCAGCAGAATAACCGACAAAGGTGGCGAGATGGCCACCGGCTGAGCCACCGATTAAAGCAATTTTCCCGGGATCGATATCGAACTCCCCAGCGTGAAGCCGTAACCAGCGCACAGCGCATTTAACATCTTCGACTGCAGCCGGGAATTTGGCCCCGGGCAGAAGCCGGTAGGAAATCGATGCGGTGACGTAACCGCGTTTGGCAAAATCGATGAGATAGAGCAGATAATCTTCCCGCTGTCCTTTGCGCCAACCGCCACCGTGGATAAAAATCAGCAGCGGTGCCGGACGCCCCATTTCTTTTTTTCTATAAATATCTAATTTTAAAGAAATTGAGTCGATAGTTTTGTAACTGATGCTTTTTGTTTCGATCAATTCATTCGGCACCGGGGGATTTTTATCGACAAGTTTGATAAAGCCGAGAAAATAAGCGGCTTTGAGGAGTGTATTATTAGCATATCCGGATGGTGTTTTTTCACCGGGTTGCCAATGTCTTGTACAGGCGCAAGCGAAAAGCGAGAGCAGCGCCAGCAGAGTAATGTGTTTTTTTATCATTTTGAAAAAAACGTATTATTCCCCTTTAAATCAATTAAAAATCACGAGCAAAGCGTAAAAGAATGTCTCTGTTCAACACACAGTGCGGACGCTGAGCCTGACGAAGTATCGAAGCAGGAGCATCTTCTCATTTTGTCCGAAACGCGCCCCCTTCAGTAAACTCAGGACATCGCTTCGGCAAGCTCAGGGAGCGCTTCTCTCGTGCACGTCGAACAAGATACAAAAGAATGTAACCCCGCATCGACACAGTAATTGCACCAAAGATGCATTAATTCTTCATCGGGGGCATAATTTTGTTTTCATTTAAGAGAGAAATTTTATCTTTAATGAAACCGCTTCCATTAAATAAAAACCGGCCAATACCAGTCGCAACCTGTGGCACATTCAGACGAGATGCAAATGAAAAGCTGCTGAGTGTTTAATTTTCGGATTCAGGGCCGCCAACAAAAAAATTTCAAGTCGACAATATCATCGTCGCTGAATAGCACTCCTTCGCTTTGCAGCAAGGTTTTCTGCAGCTCATATTGTCCGTTGTGCGGCAGGGAAATGCTGCCTTTGCTGTTGATCACCCGGTGCCAGGGAAGATTTACAGTATTTGTCCGGTTTAATATCCAGCCGACATGGCGGGCGCGGCCAGGGTAACCGGCCATCGCGGCGATCTGACCGTAAGTTGCGACTTTGCCCGCAGGAATTTGTGCGATAATGTCGATGACTTTTTTATGCATGTGCTTAAATTAACAAACATCCGATAGATTACAAAGAAACTTCACTCAGGAATTTAATATGCGTTCTATAATTTTTTCTCTGCTTCTTTTTATCAGCCTGCAAAACTCTCTTTTTTCGCAGGTTGTCACCTCGATTCCACAATTCGCGACAACCAATGATTCCATCATCATTCTGTTCCACGCGGATGAGGGTGATCGTGGGCTCATGGGTTTTAACGGTGATGTTTACGTGCACACCGGCATCAATACGGCGACGAAAAAATGGCAATACGTCATCGGTGACTGGGGCGATAACAATGCACAACCGAAATTGCAAAAAATCGCGAGCGATCTCTGGCAACTGACCATCGGTGATCCCTACAAATTTTACAGCGCCCCGCATTCGGAAAAAATCGCTGCCATCGCTATGGTTTTTCGCAGCGCCGATAATTCACGCAGTGGCCGTGCCGTCGGTGGCGATGATATTTTTCTCGAATTATTCGAACCAGGACTCAGTCTGTCGCTGGTCTCGCCGCAAATTTATGACGATTTCGGCGACCCGGACCGGGCGCCCGTTTTTACGGATATCAGCGATACGCTGCACTTCAAAGTATTTGGCGTTGCCATCGGCACGCAAGTCGCCGATTTTTCCCTGTCGATCGATGGCGCCGTGGTTGAGCAAACGACTGCTGATTCTATTTTATTCGATTTCATTGCTGCCGATTATTCCCGCGGCCTGCACCACGCAAAAATCGTCGTCAGCGACACCTCGGACAAAATCGACAGTATGGTCGTGGCGATCGTCATCAAACCGCAGCCGCTTTCAGCGCCCATTCCCGCAGCCGTTATCGACGGCATCAATTTGAAATCCAACTCGGTGGTGCTGTCGCTGTTCGCGCCATTCAAAGATTTTGTCTATGTCATCGGCGATTTCAACGACTGGAAAATCTCCGACGAATACATGATGAAACGCCATACCACCTCACCCGATCAGATGTCTTTCTGGCTCGAAATCGACAATCTCGATCCCGACACTGAATACGCCTTCCAGTACTACGTCGACGGCAAAATTCGCATCGCCGATCCCTACACTGAAAAAGTGCTCGATCCGTGGAACGACAAATGGATCAGCGCTGCGACTTATCCAAACCTCAAGCCCTATCCGAAGGATAAGACCAAACACATGGTTTCGACTTTTAAAATCAACAAAGATGAATATCTCTGGCAGACGACCGGTTACAGACCGCCGGAAAAAACCGATCTGGTGATTTACGAATTATTGATGCGGGATTTTTTAGCCAAACACGATTTTGCCACACTCATCGACACCCTTGATTATTTGCAAAACCTCGGTATTAATGCCATCGAACTGATGCCGGTGAATGAATTTGAAGGCAACGACAGTTGGGGGTACAATCCATCGTTTTATTTTGCTGTGGATAAATACTACGGCCCGGCAAGCGATCTGAAACGCCTGGTGGATGAGGCGCACAGCCGCGGCATGGCGGTGGTTCTCGACATGGTTTTGAATCACTCCTACGACCAGTCACCGCTGGTGCAGCTTTACATTTCGGAGATGGAAAAAAATCCGTGGTATAACCAGATTGCGCCACATACCGATTATAGCTGGGGCCGTGATTTTAATCATGAAAGCCCGGCAACACAGGCTTTTATCGATCGGGTGAACGCTTTCTGGCTCAACGAATTTAAGGTGGATGGATTTCGTTTCGATTTCACCCGCGGCTTCACCAATAAAGCCGGCGGCAGCGGGCCTTATGATGCTTCGCGCATCATCATTTTAAAAAGAATGGCCGATCAAATCTGGCTGGAAAATTCATCTGCATATGTTATCTTCGAGCATCTCGTCGATGATGCCGACGAAATTAAAACATTAGCCGACTACGGTATGCTGCTCTGGGGCAATGCCAATTATAACTACAACGAAGCGACCATGGGCTGGAATGATGGTGGCAAGTCTAATTTCTCCTGGACCTCATACAAAAAACTTGGCTGGCAGCAGCCCCACCTTGTGAGCTACATGGAAAGCCACGATGAAGAGCGCCTGATGTACAAAAACCTGCGCTGGGGCAATAGCAGCGGCGCTTATTCGGTGAAAAATTTAAATACAGCATTGGATCGTATTAAACTGGCGGCTGCTTTTTTCTTCACAATCCCCGGGCCGAAGATGCTCTGGCAATTTGGTGAGCTGGGTTATGATTACAGTATCGATTATAACGGCAGGGTAGGCAAAAAACCCATTCGCTGGGATTATCTGCAAAATGAATGGCGTCGCGATGTGTACGATGTTTTCGCCGCTCTAACCACACTCAGGCAATACGAAGCCTTCCGCACCACCGATTTTTCGCTCAGCGTTGGCGGCAGTCTGAAACGCATCAAGCTCAACCATAGCAGCATGGATATTTTTGTCATCGGCAATTTTGCTGTCAATGCGGCGCAGGCGGCGGCAGGATTTCAGCACGACGGCCGCTGGTACGATTATTTCACCGGCGACAGCCTCGACCTCAGTGATACGGGCATGCAGATGACGCTGGCGGCCGGGGAATTTCATATTTATACTACCGTTCCCCTGCCCGTGCCGCAGACCAAACTGGCCACCGGTGTAGCACAGGAAACAGCCGCGGCTGTGTTCGGTTTTCATCTGCTGCAAAACTACCCCAATCCTTTCAACCCGGAGACGCTGATCCCTTTTTCCCTGGCTGAAAAAAGCCGGGTTTCGCTGAAAATTTACAACGTACTCGGCCGTGAAGTGCGAACTTTGCTGGACAGCCCATTGCAAGCCGGTCTGCACGAAATTAAATGGAACGGCCGCGATAATTCCGGAAACGCGGCCGCCGGGGGCGTATATTTTGTGCGCATCACCGCAAAAAACTTCACCACCGTGCGCAAGGCTGTTTTGCTGCGGTAAGAGATCATTCCTGTGTTAATAATCTTAAGTGTATTCAGTTTTAGCCTCGGATCCACACAGATTATTAAAAACATCTCACGCAAAGCGCACGGAGAACGCAAAAATTTTTTCTCTGGGTGAGAATTATTCAGCCGCAAAAAACTATCGCAGGGCTCCCGCTTCGGCAAGCACAGCGTCCGCCTGATGTATTGAACGAGATACTTTTTTGGGGTTGGAATTCTTAAAAAGGTTTGATAACTAATTGATTTCAGTGTAGTTCTTCCAGACCATGGCTGGAAACCTGTTTTTTAAAAGAAATTATCTCGCCGAGTCGCTGTGACGCAGAGTTTTGCTTTTAAATATTTTATGCTGCTTTTCTCCGCACCACTGCTTCTCCACGAGAATGATAAAGGCAAAAAAACAATCACAGGTTATTCTGTTGTCATTTCGTAGCGTTTTACCGGGTTCAAAGCTTTTCAAAAACAGGACACGGATTGGGCGGATGGGCACGGATTTTTTAAACGGGTCACCTGAATAACACAAACCGGTGCAGGCAGTACGATTGCTAACAAAATTGTCATCAATTAATGAATTGATCAGGTTGGAAAAATTGTTCAACAGAGGAAATAGAAATGAAACCGGCAGTAAATTATTCTTTTGCGGAAGAACTGGTGAACAGCATCAGTCATGGAATCGGTGCATTATTGAGTGTGGTCGGTCTGGTTGTGCTCATCGTTTCTGCGGTAATGCACGGCACGGTCTGGCATGTCGTCAGTTTCACGATTTTTGGCAGCACGCTGATCATTCTGTACTTTGCTTCAACACTCTATCACAGTTTGCCCAATCCTTCGTGGAAAACTTTCCTCAAAAAACTTGATCACGCCGCCATATTTCTGCTCATCGCCGGTTCGTATACACCGTTCATGCTGGTCAATTTGCGTGGCCCCTGGGGCTGGAGCATTTTTGGCGTCATCTGGGGTTTGGCTTTGGCGGGAGTGATTTTAAAAATGTTTTTCGTCCATAAATTCTCCAGGCTCAGCACGGTTATTTATGTTTTCATGGGCTGGTTATGCGTGATTGCTTTCAAACAAATGCTGCTGTATGTGCCGGAAACCAGTCTGATTTTGCTTATCGCCGGCGGGCTCGCTTATACGACCGGCGTAATCTTTTACGCCTGGAAAAAATTGCCGTTTAACCACGCAATCTGGCACGGCTTTGTTTTAGGGGGCAGTGTTTTACACTTCTTTTCGATTTTAAATATCGTTTGATTTGCTTCCGGCAATCGGGACTGCGAATGCAGCACACCCCAGGCGAGGAAATCGCTGTCCCTGTTCTGAATTCTGCTCAAACCGGATCATCTAACTTCCGCGATGAAATAGCCGAATGGTGGCAATTGCGCCTTGTCGTTATCCATGACCAACCGGCCGAAAATCACTTTTAAATCCTGTCCCTGCAGCGGCAGGCTGAATGGTACAGTCGTCGCCTTCACGTTCACCACAACCAGCATTTTTTTGGAACCCGCACCCCGGTAAAAAGCCACCAGTTCACTCTCCGCACCGGTGGCGACATACTGGATCGAGCCACTGGTGAATGCCGTGTTTTCCCGCCTGATCTGCGCGAGTTTTTTATAGAATTCTCCCATTTGCTGTGCATCCCGCGACCAATCGATTTTTACCGCTTCAAAAAGTTTGAGGGTTTTCGCATTGCCGCTTTCCTGACCGTTATAAATAAGCGGCACACCCGGCTGGGTAAATGCGAGCACGGCAGCGGCTTTCATGCCTTTGGCACCGTACATCTTTGGCGCCGGCGCCTGCCAGGCGTTTTCATCATGATTGCTGGTGAAATGTAGGATCGTGCTTTCCTGCGGGAATTTGAGGCGTTCGCCGGTTTCAGCGAAAACGATGTGGTCTGCCGGAAAATACTGTTCAAATACACGCCGTGTAGCATGAAAAACCGTCCACGAATAAGTCATATCGAAAGCCATCATCTGCAACTCCGGCGCCGCACCCTCCGCTAGCATGATGACGGGTTTGATGGCGTCGAGTTTTTTGCGGGCAGCCTCCCAGAAATCCAGCGGCACCATTTCGGCGACATCGCAGCGGAAACCGTCCAAATCCATTTCGCGCACCCACCAGCACAGCATTTCAGCCATGTATTGGCGCAGTTCCGGCACCTCGTAATTGAGATCAGCGACGTCTGTCCAGTCGGTTCCCGGTGGATATGTAATCTCACCTTTGTGATTTTTTGTGTACCACTCGGGATGTTTTTCGATCATCGGGCCATCCCAGGCAGTGTGGTTGGCGACGATGTCGATGATGATGCGCATACCGAGATCATGTGTTGTTTTCACCAGGTCTTTAAAATCCTGCATCGTACCGAAACGCGAATTGACGCCATAATAATCCTGCACGGCATAGGGCGAACCAAGACGGCCCTTGCGATTTTTCTCACCCACCGGATGCACCGGCATCAGCCAGATGATGGAAACGCCCAGGTCTTTTAGCCGGGGCAACTGTTTTTCTACGCCTTTGAACGTGCCTTCGGGAGAAAAACTGCGCACAAAAACTTCGTAGATGACCGCATCCTTAATCCAGTCTTCACTGCGCCGAGCTGTAGATTCGTGCAACTCACCCTTGAGTTTGTGAATTTTTTCATCGTATCGCTCAAGAGAGATTTTGCCGTCAATACGCCCGGGTTTATCACCATTGCTGATTCTCAATGTCAGATTGTTCACCCCCTGTTTTGCAGCTGCTGAAATATTCAGGGCAAACATTTTTCCGGCGCCCTTGTCGTGCCCAACGTAGCGGCCGTTTACCCAGACTTCGGCTTTTCCGGCGATACTTTCAAAGACGAGAACGAGCTTCGGGTCCGCTAACGGCGGAATTAAAAACTGGGTGAAATACCAGCCGGTGCCTTTTTCCTGTAATGATTTTAAATCTTCCGAGAAGGGTTGTAAATCGCTATCAGCCGGCGGGTTCTGATACCATTTCGCTTTCAGACCGGTATCACTGCTATCGTGGACAAAAAAATAACGAGCGGCAATTTCAGCTTTGTACGGTTTTTCCATTTGACAACTCAGCAGCGTTAAACTTATGATTAGAAAGAAGAAAACGCATTTCGTCATGATAACTCTCCCTGAGATAAAAGCGGTTCCAAAATTAAGATAAAATAGAAACTTTAGCTGAAAGTGCAAATGGTTTTGGTGATCAAAGATCACCGAAGGACAGTTGAGGTTCAAGTTGGGACGCAGTTATGTTTACCGCATTAAAAGGCTTTCCTTATTTCAAAAGCAATAGACGCCTTATCGCTTCAAAAGAGCCGGCGTGCATGCGGATGAAATATATTCCTGAGGCCAAATCTGCGGCCTCAAACTCGACTTTATGGGAGCCGGCAGTCAATTGCCGATCCACGATAACCGCGACTTCTCTGCTCAGAATATCGAAAAGCGATAATCGCACATGAACCTGTCACGGCAATGCAAAAGCAATGGTTGTGCTTGAGTTGAAGGGGTTCGGATAGTTTTGCCCGAGGCTGAATTTTGGTGGCGGTGAACTTTCCCTATCCGACACAAACACAGTCGATTCATTTATGAAGTAAAGCAGCCGGCCGCCTGCATTGCCCACGACCAGATCCAGGTCGCCAGACTGGATTCGCATTGCTGCCTGTGTTCCACCAGAATTTACTGCTGTCTGCAGTAAGGTCGAAATCCCCGTCTTTGTCCCAATCAATAAACTGAAATTTTTTTGGTAGCCCGTAGCTGCCATGCATAGCTGCAGTTAGCCCGATCATAGGTAAATTCAGTTCGCGTTTTTGCCAGCGCAAGGAATCGTCCGTTGCCTGCTCGTAATACTCCAGTGCGCCGTCGTCATTCCAGTCCAGAGTTTGAAACTGTGCCGTATTGGTTTGATAACCGATGCCTGAAGGATTGAGCACATAATCATCACGAGTCCACTGCCATTGTTGAGCGAAACTCGTTTCTGCTATCAGAATTCCAGGCATTATCAGAAGCTGTAGAAGTTTTTTTCTGGCATGACTATCCCATGTTTTGTTTCAATTTTCTGAACACAATTTCAGGATTCTGCTGTTTTAACAACTCTTATGCAGTGACTGTTTAGCCTGCACAATTTTTGAACATTAGAGAGCGAAGGCATGCTCGCCGAGCGGCTCGAGCGTTACGCTCAGCTGGACGTTTTCGCTGCTATTTATCGAGAGAGAGGCTAAACAGTAACCTTTTGCAGAACTTGTGGAAGTTGAGCAGATTTTTACCATACAATTCATCCAGGTGCTTAGAGTCACCGATCAATTTTAGTGACAGGCAGATACTAAAAAAAATGCCGTTTTAATATTTTCACTCACACCCCGATCTCTGAATACAGGCCGGCAAATGCTCAAAGTTTTCGCAATCTTGCCGGTTTTCGATTATCTCTAATCAAACTCCCGCGTCTGTGAGAAAATGATGTCCGGCCATTTTTCCATTTCAAACTCCAAACGCCACTGGCTGCTGGCGAGAAAAGTCAGGTAACCTTCAGCATCACGGGCGAGATCGCTGTACTTGGCTTTTTCGAACTCGGCCATTTTTTTCGCATCATCGGCACTCACCCAACGGGCGGTGGCGTAATCCACGGGTTCGTACACCGCCTCAGCGCCGTATTCTGCTTTCAGTCGCGCCATGG
The DNA here is from genome assembly GCA_024275575.1 of bacterium. Lineage (GTDB taxonomy): Bacteria > Zhuqueibacterota > Zhuqueibacteria > Zhuqueibacterales > Geothermadaptataceae > Bioreactorimicrobium. The sequence goes on along the minus strand of JAJRYV010000134.1, from coordinate 115,303 downwards.
TGACTTCGAACTGGAGTACACCGACAGCACCAAGGATGTAATCACTGCCGGCTAACGGCTTGAAAACCTGCACCGCCCCCTCCTCGGAAAGCTGTTGCAGGCCTTTCTGCAATTGCTTGAATTTGATAGGGTTTTTCAGCCGTACACGGCGAAAATGTTCCGGCGCAAAGTTAGGGATACCGGTGAATTTCAGTTCTTCCTTTTCGGTAAAAGTATCACCGATTTTGATGGTGCCGTGGTTGTGCAAGCCGATAATATCTCCAGGCCAGGCTTCCTCCACGGCGGTGCGGTCCTGCGCCATAAAAATTGTCGCATTGGCCAGGGTCACCTCCTTGCCGATGCGGTGGTGCCGCACTTTCATACCGCGGGTAAATTTACCAGAACAAATGCGCACAAAGGCGATGCGGTCGCGGTGCGCGGGGTCCATATTAGCCTGGATTTTAAAGGCAAAACCGGTAAATTCTTTTTCATAGGGTGAAACGATACGTGTCGTCGCTTGATGTTCTTTCGGCGGCGGTGACATTTCCACAAAAGCATCCAACATTTCCTGCACACCGAAATTATTGATTGCACTGCCGAAAAAAACCGGCGTCTGATTGGCTTTGATATAGTGGGACAACTCCAGCGGATTGGCTGCTTCCTGCAGCAATTCAACATCATCGCGCAATTGCTGCGCCTGCTGGTCCAGGGCGGCATCGAGGCGGGTATCAGTGAGGTCGGAAATGGTGATGCCCTCGAAATCGCGCGTTTGTTGTCCCGGCTGAAAGAGCCGCAGTTTGTTTTTGTATAAATTATAGACACCGCGAAATCGTTTGCCCATGCCGATAGGCCAGGTCAACGGCGTGCATTCGATCTGTAACTTTTCTTCGATATCGTGCATCACCTCCAACGGCTCCAGACCTTCACGGTCAAGCTTATTGATAAAAGTGATGATCGGTGTATTGCGCATGCGGCAAATTTCCATCAGTTTGCGCGTTTGCGGCTCCACCCCTTTGGCGTTATCGATGACCATGATGGCGCTGTCCACCGCTGTGAGCACGCGGTAAGTATCCTCGGAAAAATCCTGGTGCCCGGGTGTATCGAGCAGGTTGATCTCAAAATCACGATAGTTGAATTTCATCACCGAACTGGTGACCGAGATGCCGCGCTCTTTTTCGATGGCCATCCAGTCGCTGGTGGCGTGGCTAACTGCTTTGCGCGATTTCACCGCACCCGCCATTTGGATGGCGCCACCGAAAAGCAGCAATTTTTCGGTGAGCGTCGTCTTGCCCGCATCGGGGTGACTGATGATGGCAAAATTGCGCCTTTTATCGACTTCAGTTTTTAATTTTGAATTCAAATTTATGCTCCGAAATATATATTCTGCAACCTTAAGGCTTTTAAAAGGCTTGAGGGTTTGCAAATATAGAATTTTTACCTGGAATTCAAAGGGGAAAAACATCTCTCATTGATCACTTGGTATTGTATGATCAGATCGAAATCCACATACGAAAGGAATAAAATGAGGCGCTCCTGATACCAAAAAACCGTTCCCTGCTAAAACAGCTGCGGCAAGACAAATTACCACGCCGCAACGATTGCGAATACCGCTTCTGACAGCAAGGTTCACAACCGTAAAAAATCATGAATCCCGCCATGATGCAGCAGAAAATCGATTATATTCATGATAGTCAGGTTGAGCATGGCGGGTTTATAGTGAAATCGCGCCGGCGGGAATGTCGCACATCCATCATTTCCCATTTCCAAAAAATGGCTGCGAGAATCCCACCGGTAAATTGAATCAGCGTGGGATTGGTGTATTGCAACGCTCAGAGATGTGATAGCCTCCCTGTTACTCCTCGTCCTGAAACAATCCGAGAAGTACTCTCGCGGTGGGACTTTATTTATAAGTTTATACAGCACCACTGCACAGAACGGCGAGTACAGCCCTGTTAATTTACTCATGCCTGCCATAGCGCTTTTTGCCGGCCGGATATTAAATGTTCAGCTTTTGAACTTCCCCGGTTGCCGCAGAGCGATAGGCCGCATCGACGATGCGCTGCACTACCAGGCCTTCCTCAACTCCCGGACACGGCGTCAAATGATTGCGCACGCAGTGGATAAAATGTGCCATCTGCACCGAATACATCGCCTGATCGCAGTGTTCTTCCTTTTCCGCAAGCCGGGTGATTTGCCGGCCGCCATTTTTTTCCAGAGGAATTTCCGCTGAAGTCGGATAAAGGCGGGCATAACCTTTTGTACCCACCAGTTGCGTCGAGGCCTCCGGACCATCGCTCTGTGGGTGCCACCAGCCGCTTTCCACCAGCGAAACGGCGCCATTATCCCAATGGATCATCAGCACACCGAGATCATCCACGTCATAATCGCCAAAACAGGTCTTGATCACCGCATAAACGCTGAGCGGCTGCGGATCGCCCAAAAGAAAGCGCACCGTATCGATGGCATGCACCCCCATATCGGCCAATGCACCACCGCCGGCCAATCTTTTTTGTGTAAACCAGCCTTCAGGGCCCCAGTCAACATGGATGCCGTAACCCTTTGTTTTAACAATTTTCCCGATCTTTCCTGCGGTGATCATATCGTGAACAAAGCGAGTTTGTGCATCGAAACGCCACATATGCCCGATCATTACCCGGCGATTGTGTTCGAGCATTGCCGCTTTCAGCTTTTCGCCTTCGGCGGCATTGACGCCAAGCGGTTTTTCGATAAAAACATCTTTCCCGGCATCGATAAAATCCAGCGCTACCGGCACGTGCAGGGCATTGGGCAGGCATAAAATCACCGCATCGCAGTTGCTTTTCTGCAATAACTCCATGTGCGATTGCAAGATCTGTGCAATTTTATATTTTTCAGCAAATTGCCGCGCCTTGTCAAGATCGAGATCACAGACGGCAGCAAGTGTTACATTTTTTTGTTCGAGTGCAGCGCGGGCATGGTAATGCGCAATGAACCCGGCGCCAACAATTCCAACTCGCAAAATTTTATCGTTCATCATTACACCACTTCAGGCTGTAAAATGAGTTCCGCCACGTTTGTCCTAATTTTCCCGATGGCCTGCGCAATCTGCTCCATGCCCGATTTATCCGCCATCAGCACGAGATGGTGGAAACAAACCGCCTGTTCTTTAAAAACTTTTTCACAAACCGGCAACCGCGCGGTATCGGGGTCGATTTGCCGCCAATAATCTTCACTCAGTTTATGTCTTGCCGGTTTCGTATGCGGTCGATAAAGCGAGCAATCGTTCAAAGGTTCATAGCAGGATTCGATATGACAACCGAGTTCGGCCATCAACGCCCGGCGAAACGTATCGGCAGGCAAGCCGTCAAATTCGGCGCTATTATAGCGGAACGAATAATTGAAAAAAACTTTTTGCGTTTCGCGCGCATCGTGAAACATGGGTTCGACACCCGGAATTTGCTGCAAAAGTGAATTCATGTAAGCGGCATTTTCTTCGCGCAAGGCATTTTGTTGCGGCAAACGGCGCAAGCCTTCAAGCAGCAGCGCGGCCTGAAAATCGGTGAGACGATAATTGCCGGACTGAATAAAATTGCCATCATCATCATAGACACCGGCGCCTTTATCCTGCTCTTCCCCACCCTGCTCCGGGCGGCGGCCGCAATTGCGCAACGCGTCCAATTTTTCCCACAGCTCTGCAGAGCTGGTGGTCAAAGCGCCGCCCTCTCCGGCAGTCAGCAATTTGGAAAGCTGAAAGCTGAAACTGCCGATATCGCCAATAGCCCCGGCTTTCTGCTCTTTCCATTCGCCGCCGTGTTTATGGGCGCAATCTTCAATGACGAATAATGCATGTTCTTTCGCAATGGCGAGTATGCTGTCCATATCGGCCATGCAACCATAGAGGTGCACCGGAATAATGGCCTTTGTGGCCGGTGAAATTTTGGCGCGAACATCCTGCGGATCGATACACCAGGTACGTCGATCTACATCTGCGAAAACCGGTCGCGCATTGACATCGAGCACAGCGGCGGCGGTGGCCTGCCAGGTGAGCCCGGGAACGATGACTTCATCACCCAGCCCGATGCCGCAGGCTTCAAGAGCGAGCTGCAGCGTTACTGTACCGTTTGCTGCAGAAATGCAGTATTTGCTGCCGATGAAATCGGCATAAGCCTGATTAAATTCAACTTCTTTCGGGCCATTGTAAGACCACACTCCGCTACTTAAGACCTGCAGTAATCCGGTTTCTTCGGCCTGATCCCAAACCGGCCACTTCGGCCAGGGGTTTTGGGCAGCATCACGAACCGGCAGCCCCCCTGCGATGGCTAATTTATTCATCACTGATCTCCTTCTTTGGGAAAATGGACGGGTATTTATCAGCATGTACCGATCTTTTATGAAGACCGATTGCTGTATTTGTACATCAACTGAAATTATCGAAATGTTCTTGCAAAACGACTTACCGGGGAGCAGAAGCCATTAATCTATCATCCTTGCTAAACTCATTTTTTCAAGTTCCAGCCTCGAAGCGCTATTGTCGGGCGGTTTTGATCAAGCGCATAGTTTGGAAAACTCACACTGATTTTTCGTTTTTCAAAAGGCAACAGGCTGAGGTAATTGTCCTGCCAAAAAACGGGCAGCACATGCATTTTCGTTTCTGATTTTACAACATTCAATTCGACAAAAAAAGCGATTTTTTCGCCCGTATTTTCGATCGTAATTTCCATTTCGGTAAAATCATCGGCGACCCGGATTTTCTGCGAAAATACCAGCGAAACCGGCGGCATTTGAGCGAGACCGGTAAAATCAGCATATACTTTTGTCGGGGTGTAAAACGCCCAGTCGTCGAATTCGGCATCATAATCCAAAACATCCGCTATTGGCGAGAGCCAGTAAAAATTCAAGCTCCGTTCAACATCATTTTCGCTCAAAAGGCGCAAATCGAGAAAAGTCAATTCCTGAATAGCGGGCAAGCGGAAAATGCATCGTGCTGCTCCCTGTTCATTTTCGATCGCTATTCTTTTTTCGAACCTCAATTTGGAATTGAAATCAAAGGTGCGAACCAACGCTGTCAGCGGTTCACTGTTCATGCCGGATTCATCGACAATATAAATACCGCCGTCGCCGTAGTTGTACACCAGATGTTGTGGTTCACATCCCTTTTTAGCGCCGAAGAATGCACCGTTCGGCCGTAGAAAATGGTCATACAACTGCCACGAGGTTTTCGGCCAGGCAGCGTTGAGCATCCACTGGATAATGCCGGTGGCGCGGGGAAAATTGACCTGGAAAGCCTCGAACATCGGGCGCATCAATTCATAGTTTAAAATCTGCGCTTTGAAGGCGAAATCTTGCAACGATTCAGCTTCGCCGTAACGATTTTTGATGGCGGCAACGATGCGGTCGAGTGTGGCAAAACTGTTGCGCCCCCCGTGAAAATCCCACTCGCGACCGATGGGCCAGAGATTTTCTTCAGTAAACATTTTTTGCAAGCTATCGAGTGGCGGCACGTTGGCGCCGGGACAGGTTTCACTGTTAAATCCATAGGCGCCACCCAGTTTTTTATCGGCGTACCAGTAAACCGGCGGCGTATAAGCATAAGGGCCGAGCATTTTCAGACCGGATGAACCGGTGAGATCACTTTCGATAATCGAATTCGTAACGATATTCTGGTCGCTGCCAACGCCGCCGGTGGAATTCAGCCGTGGCCGCACCGGGTCGATTTCCTGCAAAATTTCTATATAATGCGCTTCCAAATCCGCATGCGGCACCATGTCGCTGGCGAGTGTCCAGCAAAAAATGCCGGCATGATGACGCAGCCACAAGACCTGATCGCGGAAAGACTCGGCCACAAGTTCGATTTCATCAGCTTCGGTTACACCGCCAAAACGCTCATCGACAGGTTTGCCGAGATATTGTTCATGCTCCCAGTGGCAGCTCCAGCCGACCATGACCAAAATACCGTTTTGATCGCACAGGTCATATAACTGGTGATCTTTTCCCCAAAAACCTTCGAGCCGGATACAGTTCAAATTCATCTCTTTGACATAACGAATTTGTGCAGCCAACGAACGGTTATTATCACGAATAAAAATATCGTCGGTCCAGCCTGCCCCTTTGATTAAAATCTCCCGCCCGTTGATGGCAAAGATACGATGGCCTGCAGCGTTGAGCCACGAATCGATCTGTCGCAATCCCAAAAAGAAAGAATGGCTATCAGAAACAAGACCATCGACTTCGAGTGATATTTTTATACAGTAAAGCGCCGGTTCACCCATATTATTCGGCCACCACAGGCGCGGATTTTTAAGGTGTAATTGCGAAAATTCCAGGCTCGTCAATTTGATATGCCGCTGTTCAGCTTGCAGCAAGTCCACAGATTTTATCAGAATTTTCCCATCGAATTCAACACTCAGTTTACAGCGCGATTTTTCCGCAGTATGATTCTGTAAATCAACAGCGATTTTTAAATCGGCGCTGGTGAAAGCAGTATTGAAATCAGCCGATACAAAAGGATTTGAGAGCGTGACGCCGCGGTGTTGATGCAAGCACAGAGGGCGAAAAATGCCCATATTTTTATCCGGCGGCGGCGGGTTCCAATCGACAAAACCGATGGAAAAATCACCGGGCTGCGGTGGGCTGACTTTGAGAGCGAGCACATTTTTTCCGGCAGTCAGCGCATCTGAAATATCGTAGACGTAACGGCGAAACGCGCCCCGGACAGGATTGTTTTTACTGATTTCAATGCTGTTGAGCCAAATTTCCGCCCGGTAGTTGATGCCGTCGATTTCGAGCAAAGAATATTTTGCCGGTAAAACCTCAGCAACGAAAAATTCTTTGCGATACCACCACGGTTGGTTGAACATTTCAGTCGGAATTTTTTCTAAATTCGTACCGCGAAAAGGGTCTGTGAAAATGCCCTCGCAGACCAGCGCGCCAAGCACGGTGCCGGGTAATCGAGCATCGTGCCAATCACTTGCGTCAAATCCTGCCGCTGCGATGAATTCCACAGGTGCGGCAATTTCAGATGCAGCCTGAATGCGCCAGCCGCTGTGCAATTGGGTTTTATTTGTCATGTTTTCATAATTCTTCAATTCCCGAAGTTCGTGCCGCCCGGCGGGATGCTCGCTTCGGCAAGCTCAGGACATCGCTTCGCTCTATATTTTTTGTGATTTTCTGAAACATAACGTGGACATCTTCGGCGGAACAGCTATGTTTTATTCTTTATGAATTTCATCAAGAATGACATGTTTGATACTTTTTTTATCCCGGCGCCACGTATATGTGAGATGAATTCGTCCATCAGCAGATTGAATGATCGCAGGATATGAAAATTGATTTTTTTCATCTGCCGACTTTTCAATAATCATTTTTATAACCCAGGATCTTCCTTCATCGCGGGAAAGTGCCAGAGAAAGATTAAAGCGCCCCTCTTCCTGATCGTTAAAAACCAGGCACCAAACGCCATTTTCAAGCACAAGTCCGGCGATGCTGGCGCCGGGATTGGGCAAATCGATATCCATAACCGGCGACCAGGTTTCACCGTTATCGCGGGAAGAGCTTTGCATAATTCGCCCTGGCGGGTTACCGTTATCGCGCATCAACGCGAGTAATTCAGCGGATTTACGCCGGAAAATAACCGGTTGAACATTACCACGCCCGACGATGGGTGCCGAGGGCCGCCAGGTAGCGCCGTTGTCATCGGAAATTGCGATGAGCGACAGATTGAAGCCATCGGAATATAACGGCAATAAAATGCGTCCGCCGGGTAATATTGTCGGCGCGATACGGGGCATCCAGCCCATTTCCCGTTTGACCGCATCAGCGGCGGATTCGAGAATCAATCGTTCATATTCCGGCGCATATTCAGCCCAGGTATGGCCGGTCGATGGCAATTTGTCAAAACCCTCACGGATGGTATCACGAAATCTATCCTTATTCTTCAGTAAAATGATATCTTGCCATTGCCATTGCGGTGGTCCGGCTTTCTGAAAATCATTGGAAATCCGGTATTTCAACTCAGCCGCTTCCCAGCGGTTGGCGCGCACGACAGCCCATATAAGCACAAGCCGCTGTTCATTATCGAGAAACAAGACTGGGTTACAATCGGGATAATCGGGCGTATCAGCCATTTCAAAGACCGGGCTCCAGCTTTTTGCACCCCGGATTAATCTGGCGCCGCGGATGCGCACATCATCGGCGCTGCGCTCACCGGAACCTTCGAACCAGCACGCCAGCAGATCACCGTTGGGGCAGGCGACGATGCTGCTGCTATGCACATGTTTTTCCTGCGGTGGAAAAACAAGTTGGGAATCGACAAGTTTTTGTGCCGGTAATATGGTTACGTCGAGCAGTAGCAGCGCAAGTAAAACAGCGGTTTTGGTTTTATTCATCGTCTTTTCATCAAATGAGGAATGTGAGTTAAAAAAAATGGACTGAACCTGCTGAGCTTTATATTGGGGATAGTTTGCACCTTCCCGGTCTGCTCAGAGGATCAACCCATAGTTAACGTGCGACGCACTTTTCTAACATAATATCACGGAACTTGAAAGCAACCGGGCTTTCTGAAATGAAGTGCGTCGCACATAGATCCACGCACTTTGATTCCATCACCAAATGATGGATGGAATCAAAGTGGTTCGGGCACGCCTTTTAATTGCGACCATCGTACTATAAAAATAGCAATAATTCTGTGCCAGGATAACGACAACATCGTTAAAAAGCAGCGACCTCATCACACTTATTTGAGCAGAACCATTTTTTTGGTGATTTGCTGCGTAGCGCTTTGCAGTTGATAAAAATATACACCACTGCTCAGGCTGCGGCCATAACTATCCAGACCGTTGAAATTGATTTTCCACTCACCGGCCTGCATCCGCTCGTTAACGAGAGTACGAACCAGTTGGCCGGTAGCGTTATAAATGCGTAAAGTAACTGCTTCGGCTTTATTGAGAGAAAAATTGATGGTGGTTTCCGGATTGAACGGATTGGGATAGTTGTTGCCCAGAGCAAATTCGGCCGGGATGACGTCTTCATTAGCACGAACGGCTGTGAGTTCAACAAAACCGCTGACGGTGATGTCGTCGACATAGAAAATATCTTTGTCATCATCGGTAGCGGGCGGTGTTCCCATCATTGCAAACATGGTATATTTGCCGGTAACCCGCGGTTCGGGATCGGTTCCTTCAAGCAGCCATTCATCCGGCTCATCCGTAGCGTCGCCTTCCCAGATTTTCACTTTAAGGTCAGCTTCATTGAGATAAAACTTGATCCAGTAGTAAACATTCAGTTCGAGATCGATGTCAGTTCTCTGAGCGATATCCTGAAAAGTCGCCGGATTTAAAAGGTTGAATTCGGCTGTATCATATTTGGCAATCTGAATGAGATTTGTTATCGGATTAAGATGCAGAAAATATGCAGCACCTTCCGTAGGATCAGAATCGGGAAAAGTTTCGGAGGAGTCTGTTTGCACCATACGTGTTGCCAGCAGGAACCACGATTCAGCGCGCATTTTTGCAATATTCAAACGGCACTGGATAACCTGATTGGGATGGCTGTAATTGTTTTCAACCAAAGCAGCATGAGTTGCAGTTTCGTCGTCTTCATTAAGAAATGGAACGCCGTTCGTCTGAATGAGGCCGGCACCGGCAAAGTTCGCATAATTTCCCTGCAGGATATAAGCTTCATCATTTACCTGTTTCACAACCTGACCGACCAGGCCATCATTGGGGCCATAATAAAACCAGCCGACATTTTTGTGAAGGATTGAATCTTCCGCCGTATCATTAAAATTATCTTCCCAATACAGATAATCGGCTGTCGGCGTTTGCGCGGATAAACCTGCAGCAAGGAACAGGCACAAGACGAGAGCCATTATGCTCCATTTTGTAACATTTTTCATACGATCCTCCTGGTGATAGGGTTTGAGGTGCTGTTCAGCCCGGATTGTTTTGCTACTGATGCTACTTCGTCCGGTGAAATCAGCTCTTTTTTTGATCTCGCCGGAGGCAAATTGAACAATTCGGCTGAACAAGAATGTTTTTTTACTAAATTAAAACGAAAAGCTCAGACTAAAACGATTGATATCTTCAAAGTATTGTGCCTGGGTAAAAGCATAATCAAAGAAGGCTTCGGTGCCCTGGTATCTGAAATTGACGCCAAATCCAAAGCTCAGGTTTTCCGTATCCTGATTGAATTGATAGCCGGAGCGAATGGCAAAACGATTTTTATAAACGATCTCACCGCCAACGTTGACCTGCTCGGTATAATCGATAGGATGCATGGCATCGACAGAAGCATTGAGCTGCAGGTCGCTCAGCCCGAGATTAAAAAACTGGTTCATATCAGCAGCCAATCCCATTCGCAATATCATCGGCATTTGAAATTTTTCCGTCCAGTAAACCATATCGCGGGAAAAATTCTGGAAAGCGACGGCAAAAACCAGGCTGCGGTAACCGGTATCGTAATAGCCACCAAAGTCAAATCCCCACTGGTTCAGTTTCCATTCCTTATTGCTGTATTCAAATTCACCACTTTCTTCATCGATCACCGCAACCGCATAATCGGCGTTTCCGAGAGATTCGTGTGCAAATTTGAGTTTGAGACCAAATGAGAAACGATCGCTCACACTATAAGCGTAGGTGAGCCCGAGGGCATAATCTTGCACCCCGATATCCCCCGTAGTAATGTAGCCTCGGTCATCCACACTTTTGTCAACCCGTTGGGTGCCGATAATGGTGCCGTAATCCATGTATACGATATCGAGACCGATAGCGCCCCACTGATTGAGCGGAACGATGGCCCCCAGGCCATAAATCTGAGTATCCACAAGCCAGTTCACCTGATTGATGATCAGGCTGTTCTTTTGCAACTGGGTGATGGCGGCCGGGTTGTAGAAAAGCCCCTGGGCGCCGTTAACCGAAGCAACGCTGGCGTTTCCCATACCGCTTTGGCGCGCACTCAAGCTGATACCGAGGTAAGTCATACCGCTCTGGGCGACTTTTTTCTTTTGTGCTGAGGCTGAGCCGGCATCAAGGGACAGAACAGCGAAAATCAGCACACAAATCAAACCTGTTTTATGTTTCATTTTTGTCTCCTCATCCTCGCTTAGCGAATTATCACAAATTTGCCGGTGGTTGTACCCAGGGCTTTGCCGTCACGGTCCCAACCTTCCACATAAAAGAAATAAACACCTGATTTGATGTTCTGATAACTCTGGGTAACCTGGAACCAGGCCTCATCCGCCGAGTCAGGAATCGATCGCGGGTTCTCCGGATTAGGGTGATGAATTGTTTCAACAAGATTACCGTGCACGGTAAATATCCGAATGATCGCTTTAGCCGGTAACCCGACGAACGAAATTTGATCTTCCGGGCGCGGTGTTTCAAGATAATCTTCTTCAAATGTGCCGCCAAAAGCCAATCCCTGCAAATGATAAGGGTTGGGTACAACGAGCACTGAATCCATATTTGAAGCCGGTGGCACGGCAGCTTTGGCGCCATTCTGATAATTCCGGTTATAAAAAGGGCTTGATTCCAGCGACTGGCCGGGGAAAATACCCGTCGTATTATCGGAGCCATCATCGTAAGCGGTGACGTAGTAATAGTAGCTTTTGCCGCGTTCGACATCATAGTCAAAATATTCGTTGGTCACTTCAATGCCGGTATTGCCGCCGCATTGCCAGACCATTTGATAGAGGTTGTCATTTGCCCGATTGGAGCGGTAAACCCGGTAGCCGGCAAAATCGGCATCGCGCGGATGGGGATTTTCCGGATCATCGCCGGTCAGCCACATGAGTTCGATGCGCCCCGGACCGGAATTCATGAAAAGATTTGGCGAAGGCGGCGGTGTGGGAATGTTTTTCAGGCCGATTTCCCAGGCATATTCAGCGCGGGAAGCATGCATAAATAACGAATCCCGGCCTGTTGCGATCAGGGCATTCTTGGCTTCATCACCGGTTTTGCCGGCAAAAGCAAGGGTACCTTCCATCCATTCACGTCCAGCGCTGATGGCCAGTGATTTATTGATCGCACCAACGGCTTCATAAAGAACGATATTAATAGTTTTGCCGGGCGGTAAATCATAGGGACCAAAAGAAAGCAAAGCCACCGGAATCCGCACATCTGTGTCGTAAGGATTTGCTGAGACACCAACGGTTCCGCGGGATTGTATACCGGAACTCATTTCAGTGTACATTTCATTTTCAGTGCTGCCTTTTGTATAGGTTTTAAAACGAACCTGAGGTTTGATATCCACTGTAGATGGCTGACTGCGGTCATCATCCCGATTATCCCAGCCGGTATCGGCATGTAGGACACCAATGCCGGGATACTGCGGCGATAAAAATTCGCCGGTAGCCTGATCAGGATCGCCGACATCATCATAGGTTTTTATTTTTGAATCACCATCATACAAAAACAGCAGGCCGCGCAAGCTATCGCCAGGCTGGTTGCCGTAGTATTCCGCCCAGTCATCATGTTCATTCACTTGTTGATGACCGCGGTCACCACCGGGAAGCAGGTAGTATTGAAAACCAAAATAAACCCCTTTTAAATCCTGCCCGGCAAGTTCTTTTGATCTGGTATCGATATCCGTATTGCCGTCGTTGGTAAAGCGGTATTCTAGGATAATATAGCTGTTATGGTTCTGGTTGGCAAAAGCATAGCTGCGCCGGCGCACGGAAATACCTGTATTGGTGGCCCATTTGGTTTCGATCATTTCATCTGCTTTCAGACTGAAAGATTTCGAGCTTCCTTCGCGGGTATCGAGCACACGGACGTCGGCCGTGCCATTGACCATAACATTAGGCAATCGATTACGAATTTTCTTTTTATTTGAAATTGGAAAAGTAAACCCATTGGCGGCGTCATTGGCAAAGCCGCCTTCTTAAACATAGGACGGATGAAATACACCGGTATGGTCAGTCCAGTCAGTCACGCCGATCCAGGTGCCGCGGCCGACCAGATTTTTTCCGGTTTGCAGCCAGAAATCACCACCGGGGTAGGTCATGCGGTCATCGATAGGTGCATATCCGGGAATCGTGCCGGTGGCAAACATGGTGTCCCACAGCAGGCCGATTTCATGGCTTTTGATTTCCTGGCCTGATAAATTCTGCGAAAAAATCAGGCAGAAAAGGAATATAAAAATTTTAAATCTATTTTTATATAAAGGGTAATGCCTTGTTGAAAACATAATCCCTCCGGTTACTTGTTCGGGGTGATGTTGATCAGCAAAATTATTTAGTAAAACGCATGCCGATGATAAAAGAACGGAATGCTCCAGCATAATTGACTTCTCTGTGGGTGCGCAAAATCCGTTTATCGGAAACCTCATCCGTACCCACCTGATCTTTTTTACCGTTTTCATAAAGGTCGTTATAATAATCCCTTCCAGCCTGGCCGCCCGGAGGATAACGGTATTTGGATGTCCATAAGTTACTGATATCCATATAGAATTTCAGGCTGGAGCCATTGCCGACATCAAAATCGCGTCCAAGGCGCAAATTGCTTGAGATAATAGGTAAAGTATGGAACTGCACATCGGGATGCTGTTCGCGGAAAGTTCTGTCCGGATGCCGAACATACTGCGGCCCGGTATAATTAAGTGAAAAGCTGGCCGAAGTGCGATGCAGAATGGGGTAGTTCCAAAGCCTCGGTCCCCATTTTCGCGGCGTGGCAAAGACGAAAATACCGCGGCCGTAAGGTACGAGCTCGACGATTTCCGGCCGCGGCACACCTTTCAACTCACCGTTCACGCCCAGAGCAGGATCATCGGTGATCACCGGAATCTGGCTGATACCGGGCACCGAGAGATCGCTGACACTTTTGCTGGTGATATTGAAATTGAAAAAACCTGTAAAGAAACGGCCGGATTTTTTACGGATTTCAATATCCAGTCCGCGAATTTCACGGTATTCCCGCTGGTCCGCCCATTCTGTGATGAGCGCCTGGCTGGAATGGGCGTAAACCATGCCGCTTTCCACATCGCTGTAATCTTTATAAAATGCCCCGATGTGAACCTGAAATTGATCAAAGACATTCTGATCATAACCAAGCTCAAAATTGTAACTTTTCTGGAAATTGAGATGAGGATTACCCATCCATTGAACCCTGTATTTTTCTCCATCCAGGGTTGTCGGATACAAAGCCTCGTTTTGTGTCATTTGTACAAAATGGCCATAGTTAAAATAGACTTTGCTGTCTTCGGTTATGGGAAATGAGACGCCGACTCTCGGGCTGAAATGCCAGCTTGCGTTGGCTTTTCTGGTAAAAAAGCTATCCGCTTTCACCGCATCATAAGCTTCCTGGTTTGTCGCATATTCCAAAATGCGGTGAACATCATAAAAAATACCGTTGGGATCATAGCGGTCAAAACGCAAACCAATATTGGCCACCATGCCACGAAACTCAATTTTATCCTGAATATAGGCGGCGATCTCTAGCGGTTTGACATCATAATTTGTTAAAAACTCTTTTGTCGGATCATCATCATGCCAATGTTTGCGATCCTGCACAATTTTATTCGAAGTAAACTCCAATCCGGCTTTTAGCTCATGTGCCGGATGGAACTGATCGGTCATCGATAACTTTATATTCAGGTTATTGCCATAGGAATCATCCCAGGTGACGCCGCCGCCAAACATGTTGTAATTGGTTCCATCATCCGCTCTTGCCAGCGGGTTGATCTCCCAGTCCTGTTTTTCTTCCGACCAGATATTTTTAGGAATCCAGCCCGACTGCGGGTCGAGATAGAGCCTGCCGTGGAAATAACGTCCGTCTTCTTCTTTGGCTTTCTTCGAATGGCGCACATCCCATCTGGAACCATAATAACTGACATCCGCTTCGATAAACCGCGTTTCCGAAGCCAGATACTGGTATTTTAAACCCAGCATGGTCGCCTTGCGATCAACCAATGGTTTGCGGCCAACATAAAACATCTCGCTTGAACCGCCGCTGTAGGATAATTCATCATAAGCATCCCAGTTGCTCGTGGCATAATTTCTGGTCACCGTGCTGGTCAAATTGTGTGTACCAAACAGGGTAAATTTGTGCTTGTTGCCAAAATCACTGATAATTTTATACAAAATCGTTTTCGATTGATAGGCGTCGATGGGCTGCGGATAAGTATAGGGCCGCTTTTCCCAGGAGAATGTCGACATAACACTCAGCTTCCAGTCGGGGGTGATGATAAAACCATCGCTCAATGTTAAAGCAATATTATGCCCTGTTTCGTCATCATATTTGATTGGACGGTGGCGCCAGTTCCACAATTCCCTCGCTTCTTCTGCGGTCAGATCGTTATCCGGGTTGGAATCCGTCAGCAATCTTTCAGCATAAGCATTCCAGCCTTCCCAACGGATGGTATCAGGCGTTATGCCTTCGGTCCGAATAACATAGTATTCGTTCAAGGCGGCCTCGCTGCCGTACAATTCCTGCGGCCAAAAATTATTGGCGCTGTAGCGGCTACTGCCGGCATGGCGCTGGCGGGCGGGGTTCAACTGATAATCCAGATCCACACGAAATTCCTGCGACGGCGTTTTGCTCACGATATTGATAATGCCGGAACGCGCTTTACCATATTCCGCATTATACCCACCGCGAATAACATTGATTTCCTCGACACTGCTCGGGGCAATCGTGACAATTGAGCGGTTAAAATTGGGGTCGACCATGGAGTAGCCATCTACTAAAATAGCCGCTTCCGAGGCGTCGCCGGCCCGAATCTGCAGCTCGCCTTCGATCAGGTTTCCCTGGACTCCGGCTTGGTAGCTGATGGCGTCCTCGATACGGTTGGAAAACGGTGTGTTGGCCATATCGGCCTGGGTTACCCGTGTTTCCGAAGCCGAAACATCTAATTTGACCAGTTCCACCGGCGCAATGATGACGACCTCCTGGCCTTCGATGACCGACTCGACCATGGAAAACTCGATGTGCGTACTGCGGTCGGCTTCAACTTTAACATCTTGTTTAACTGATGTTTTATAGCCGATCATCGAAGCGCGAACAGTATATTTTCCCGGTGGTAAATAGAGTATGATAAAACTGCCATCCCCTCCTGCTGCCGCCCCGTAGGAAGTGCCGTCAATGACGACATTCGCACCAGGCAGCGGCTCTCCAGTATTTGCATCGTGAACAGTTCCCCTAATCTTCCCGGTAATTCCTCCAAAGGTTTGCACCGGCACATTGGCCAGCACAACCGCGACTAAAATCCATAACAAACGTTTCATGCGCAATCCTCACAGGATTTAGACCATTTTCTTTCCACTCTCTCCGACTTTTACTTCCCCTGATATCATCCCATAGACCAACGAAGCAATCGTTTGCATCATTCTGTCGATAAAAAACTAACATTTCTGTTTTGTTGCTAACAATCGCTGCTGAAGCCTGGTACCTGTTCAGTATACAGAGAAAAAACCCTGACACGTGACACGAAATATAAACTTCAGTTTCTATGAGATTTATTTATCATTAAATTGCATCAATGGCCGCTTATACGCAAATCTGGCAGGTGTCTAAAAATATTAAGCCTAAATTAAAATCCAATAAAAATGTTACAAACAACATTTGAAGATACATTTTTTTACAAATCTGATACAGCCTGAAAAGCGTCAGAAACAGTGTCTGCTTCAAAATGAGAATGGTTGATTTTTATTAAAATGATTATATTTACCTGAAATACTGTGCTGTATAAAGAGATATTGACGATATCATCCTGCGATCTTGCGTCGACGACGAGGTTCACCGGATATATTTTTTTGCAAAAAATATTATCATTCGATCAGCATTCATCTCGAAAGGAATTAATATGAAAAAACTTCTTGTCGCATTTCTGCTGGGCGCCGGCCTGATCACCGGATGTGATTCCGGCAATCAACCTGCCGGCGCAACAATGATAACAATCGGTTCCGGCGCCGACCAAATCCCGGTCATCGTTGTCAGTGGTACGGCTTACGAAATGGGATATCAGCTCGGTCAAAAACTCGGGGAAAAAATCAACGCCTGCCTGGGCGGTTTTCTCGAATTTGCCGGGCAGCAACCGCAAGGCTTCAGCGAACGCACCCTCGATAAAACATGGGAAATTCTCGCCACACACATCGATGAACGCATCAAAGAAGAAATGCGCGGTCTGGCCGATGGCAGCGGTTTCCCTCTCGTGAAAATTCAACGCGCCCATGCCATTCCGGCTCTTGCCGATTTTGCCTGCAGCGGTGTGGCCCTTTGGGGAAAAGCCAGCATCGACGGCCATTTATATCATTTGCGCAATCTCGATTTTATTAAACAGGCACATCTGCAAGATTATCCGGTGATCGTCATCTACCGACCCAAAGCAGGGCAGGCGCACACGATAGCCACCTTCGCCGGTTATGTCGGCGCCCATTCCGGCATGAATGAACGCGGCATCGTTCTCGGTGAAAAAGGGGAATCCCCCCACTCCGAAGCGCCGTTCGATGTCGACGGCGTCCATTTTTCGTTTCTTTTCAGGCAAATACTGTACGATGCGCAATCGTTGCAGGAAGCCGCCTCCATGATCGAGACCGCACCCCTGATCAAGCGTTACTTTTTTTATGTCAGTGATGGCAAACCGGAAAGCATGGGCGCGGTAAAATACCAGATATCAACACCTGATACGGTTAAATTACGCAGGTTTAGCGATGCCGATAAAAATGACAACACCGTGCCCGGCGTTTTACCCGATTGTATTTATTACACCATGGATAACCAGGCGGCGCTGCAAAATTTACAGGAAAACAGCGGCACGTTTGATGCAGAAAAAATGATCGCATTATCGCGCCGGCTGGCCGCTGAAGGCGGTAATCTGCTTAATATCATTTATGACGCGACAGCGTTACGTATGTGGGTTGCTTATGCGGGAAAAAATCAGGATGCGGCATCGAGAGAATATGTCGAGTTACAGTTGCTGGATTATCTGAATCCGTAAACGATATTTTTAATTTTACGCTTCAGATTTGCGCTTTTTGTGAGATGGATTTCAAAGCAATAGGGGTTGTGCTGCCGCGGCTGAAAAATATAATAAGTGTTACAAATTTTCAGGATGATGATACGTGCAAAGAATTGAAAACCGAGGTGATTGAGAGAGCGGATAGAGTTGAAATTATTGCTGTCAACATAAGCGACAACCCCTTTAAAGCCTTTTTTCTGGTAGAATTTCAACGCACGATAAAGGTTCAACCCCTGCAACCGCTGACCGCGGAAAGGTACGATGGTATACGAACGGTAGGCATATTTGTAGTCCGGACTGAAGTGCACTTCGAGGTCGGGACAAAGCCGCGTCGGCAAATCGGAATACCAGCAATAATTGATCAACTTGCCATTATCGAGCAGCCCCAGGCATTCATCTTTTTTATTCATACCCATTTCGGCGACATATTCAGGTATGCGGTTGATGGCAATACGCATATAGGCTTCCACTTCACTGGCGGATAAAAACTTGTCGCGATACTGCAAGTGCAGTCCTTTAATTTCCGGGTGCAGTACGGCTTCTTCAATCGATAGACAGTTCAAGACTTTAAAAACTGTAAAAAGATTGACGAAACGGATGAAAAAATCACCAAGCAATCCTTTCAATCCGGCGGAAGCATAGTCCCGTTTGAACTGTGCCCAATTCATTTGTATCCTGGCATAAAAATAATCCGAGAATTCAACCCACGTAATTTAGAATTGTAAAGATAACGCAAGTTCCTGTAAATTCAAAGCAAAGAATGATTTTACAGGCAATCGGCGACAAAAACCCGGTATGCTGGAAGCATAAAAATGAGACCACGCAGATTGCGACGGTTGATAAAAATAAGCTGTATTTCATCAGCCGTTCACAGAATTACAGATGTTGTCACATTTTTAAATCCCGGTTATTTTATTTTCAGTAATTTGAAATTGACTCCGAATAACAAAAAGCACTCACTTTGTATTTAAAGTAAACTCAAAAAATACTCTGTGAAACCTGAGAAACTAATAAACAGAAAAACCCTGGTCTCTTCTTACGCAAAGACGCGAAAACGCTGAGATAGGCAAAGAGAGACTCGCTTTTCTTTGTGTGCTTTGCGGCTTTGCGTGAAACAAATGATTTTAAATCGATGATCAACTAAAAAACGGGGGACATTCAGTTATGGCTGAACAGATACTTGCATTTGTCGTTAAAATAAAATACTTTATAGACGTTAGTCCCTGATTTTTCACATTACCAATATGATCAATAATCGATAAAGAGGTACCAATATGGCCACACATTACAAAGCTCTCGGTTTTGTCAATACCCGGGAAATGTTCAAAAAAGCCGGCGGCGGCGGTTACGCTATCCCGGCTTATAATTTCAACAATCTCGAACAAATCCAGGCGGTTATCAACGGCTGCGGAGAATCCAGATCGCCAGTCATTCTGCAGGTTTCCAGCGGTGCCCGCAAGTATGCCGACCAAACCATGCTGCGCTACATGGCCGAAGGCGCCGTACAAATGGCAAAAAACAAAGGCTACGATATCCCCATCGCTTTACATCTTGACCACGGCGACACATTCGAGCTTTGTGTTTCCTGCATCGAAAGCGGTTTTTCCAGCGTTATGATCGATGGATCACACCACCCCTACGAAGAGAATGTTGCCCTGACGCGCAAGGTCGTGGAATATGCCCACGAATTTGATGTCACCGTTGAAGGTGAGCTCGGTGTGCTGGCCGGGATAGAAGACGATGTTGTGGCTGCAAAATCCATTTACACGCAGCCGGATGAGGTGGAAGATTTTGTCACCCGCACCGGTGTGGATTCTTTGGCGATTTCCATCGGCACCTCGCACGGAGCCTTTAAATTTAAACCGGAACAGTGTACAAAAAATGAAGACGGGGTGCTGGTTCCACCGCCGTTGCGCTTCGATATTCTCGAAGAAATCGAGAAACGCATTCCCGGATTTCCCATCGTATTGCATGGTGCGAGCTCGGTACTGCCCCAATATGTCGAACTGATAAACAATAATGGTGGTGAACTACAGGCAGCGGTTGGCATCCCGGCGGAGCAATTGCGCAAAGCGGCAAAATCCGCGGTATGCAAAATCAATATCGATTCCGACGGTCGTCTCGTGGTAACCGGGATGATTCGCAAGGTTTTCAATGAAAAACCGGCCGAATTCGACCCGCGAAAATACCTCGGCCCGGCCCGGGATGAACTCCAAAAAGTGATCATTGATAAAAATACACATGTGCTCGGCAGTGCCGGCAAGGCCTGATCAGAACCGATAGATGAATTTAAAAAGTGCAGTCAAAAATGGCTGCACTTTTTTTTACTCATTTGCCAAACTATCACCATATTGCCGAATTGTTGCATGTAGTGTATTAAGTTGCTCAGCCAATTCCTGATAGCTGCTGTCAGCATTCCCAAGATCCTTATCTTTGCCCATAAATTCGAGGGATTTGGCCGCGTCAAACACCGGGCCTGTGGGCGCGAAATTGGCGATCGAACCTTTCAGTTTGTGAGCCGTTCGCGATAGCGCTTCATGATCGCCTTTGGCAATATTTTCTTTGATTTCATCGAGCAAACCTGCACTATCTTCCAAAAAAAGATCAAATAATTCCTGCAAAAATTCAGTATCACCGCCGACGCGCTCCAGTAGTTCATCAAAATCGACATCCGCCTCTACCCGTGTAACACGGTCGCCGCCCGCGCTGTTATACGATAAGTCCATTCGCAA
This sequence comes from bacterium, assembly GCA_024275575.1. GTDB lineage: Bacteria > Zhuqueibacterota > Zhuqueibacteria > Zhuqueibacterales > Geothermadaptataceae > Bioreactorimicrobium. The sequence continues at coordinate 94,664 of JAJRYV010000134.1, read as the reverse complement.
CTCCTTAAAAATTAATCCCCGGGCCCGCATACCCGTTTACAAGCCGTGAAAAACCTGTTACAAACATCGACTTCATTTGCTGTTTAATAAAGAATTCCAGTCCTTTTTAAAATGAATTAACAAAAAACCGATGATTCGGTATTATGCTTTGCCGGCACGACACCGATAGTAAGATTTGAGGTCATCTTGAATTTTGACATTGGCAAAGGAACCGATGCGTACGAAATTTCGCTAAGTCAAAGAAAGGAAACAATATGCAAGAAGCTGTTTTAGCCAACCAAATTGGTTTTAAGGACAAACGCAACGCTGAAAGATTTGGTTGTTGGTGCAGCCTGCAATTTCATCACAACGCGACCTGGGAGCGCGGTATCGCTACCGACATCAGTGATACAGGGATTCACATCGTCACCCTGCACCCACTGGATACGGGCAGCAAGGTGAAGGTGAGTTTTGATGAACCGGGGACTTTTCGCAGCCGCACCCTGACGGGTGAGGTGAAGTGGAAAAGCGAGCTCTCGCCGTTCGAATCAAAAAACTGGATTGCGCCGAGTATGGGGATCGAATTTTCCAGCAAGTTACCGGTCGATGCTGCGGAATTTGCTAAAAGCAACAATTTAAAATAGCTGCAAAATTAACCTGCCCGGTTCAGCACAAAACCGGGCTCTTCTCCCTAAGCGTTTAAAGAATTACCGAATTATCAGGGATGATGGCATTTTTGGGAACAACAAGAATGCCATCGTGGATAGAATAATTATCACAAACCTTTTCCCGGCAGCGGCCGGCGAGACGCATTTGCACATTGCGTCCGATTCTCGCATTTTTATCGATTATCGCTTTTTCGATGACGGAATTTTCACCAATACCGACCGCAGGTTTACCACCTGATTGTGACCCTGCCATTTCCGTTTGCGTTTCCAGATAATCAGCGCCCATGAGCACTACGCCCTGGAGGATACACCCCTGCTGCACGACACTACGCACACCGACTATAGTTTCAGAAATTTTTGCATGATCGATGCGTGCTGCATCACAAATCACCGTCTCATGCAATTCGCAGCAATCGACCTGGGCGCCGGGCAGAAAACGCGCATGTGTATAAATCGGCCGCTTTTCATCGTAAAAATTGAACTTCGGCCGGGCTTTGGTCAGATTGATCATCGCGTTATAAAATGACTTAATCGTACCGATATCTTCCCAGTAGTCATCAAAGTAATGTGCAAAGACGCGGTGGCTTTTAATGGCTTCGGGAAAAATGCCTTTGCCGAAATCGCTCGCATCGCTATTTCTGAGCATTGCGAAAAGCGCCTCGCGGGAAAAAATGTAGATACCCATCGAAGCCAGCATACAGGCGTCGGAACCCTCATAACCCTGTTCGCGCACCCACTGCATATTGGGCGCATATTCCTGCAACAAAGCAGCAGTGTCCGGTTTTTCATAAAAGCTGTTGATTTTCCCCTGATTATCCGTTTTCAACACCCCGAACTGGTAAGCGTCTTCGCTGACGATCGGTAGTACCGAAACCGTTACATCAGCATGATTCGCTTTATGAGTATCGAGCATTTTACGGTAGTCCATGCGATAGAGGTGGTCGCCGGAAAGGATGACGAAGTAGTCAAAATTTTTCGCCCCGAGATAGGTCAGATTCTGCCGCACAGCATCAGCGGTTCCCTGATACCAGTTGGTATTATCGGCCGTTTGTTGCGCCGCGAGAATCTGTGCAAAACCATTGGACCACGGCGGAAATGGGTAGGTTTGCGTCAGGTGCCGATGCAGGGATTCTGAAGCAAACTGGGTCAGAACAAACATTTTCCGAATACCGGAATGCAGACAATTGCTCATGGCGATGTCAATTAAGCGAAATTTACCGGCGATTGGCATCGCTGGTTTTGAACGGTTTTTTGTCAACGGACTCAGCCGCGCTCCCTGTCCGCCCGCAAGCACGACAGCAATTAAATTATCAACGAGCTGCATCTTCTCCATCCCTTTTAATTATGCGCAAATATAATTCACCCTCTGCCCGTGGAAATAAGCATTTCTTTCAATAAAAACCGATATGACTCCGGAGTGAAAAAAGAAAAAATGTATGCTAAGACCGACCAGGATATTTAGTGCACGTCCGGGAATGCACCTTTTCTGTCAGTTGAACACAATTTTTTAGTGTGAGAAATCTTTGCTGCGCTCAATGCTGAAGATTTCTCCGCTGGAAAAGACGTCGAAATGACAATCCCGGATGCGCACTATTTAAGCGTAGATTTCATCGCATCGCCCGGCTTCGATTCATTTCCCCTGCACCGCCCCCGTCTTCTTCTCACCGCAGCCTGTGAAAATCGTACGAGCATTAATTTTCGAAATCTTGCAGTTCTTTTTCGATCTGTGATGAATAACTATCGCTCGATTTGTTCTTTTTCACGCCTCCCTTATTCTCAATCGATTGTGAGCGGTTAAGATACCCCCAAACGATAATACCGCCAATGCAAAGTGCTGCTACAGGCAGGATGAAAACCAAATAATTGAAGCCTTCCAGTTTCGGAGTGGCGAGAATTCGCTCGCCATATTTGGCAACCAGTGCAGCTTTAATTTCTTCCGCAGATTTGCCATCCTGCAGTCCTTTCAGAACAGCCTGCTGCACTTTTCTTGCTGCCGGTGATTTATGCAAATTGGCGGTTTCACTCCAGCAACAGGGAGCAATCAATCTCGAGGTAATCGCATCGACCTCTTCCTGGGGTACGACTTCATGCTGGTGAGCTTCTCCCTGAGCCGTTGTTTTAGTTTCTTTATCCTGGGCGTGCAATGACAAAACCAGGCTCAGATTGAGTAAAATTATGAGAAGGGTCTGCTTTATTCGGCACATTAATTTTTCCTCCAAAAGGATTAAAAAATTCAGGTAAACAGGAAAAACAGCCCGATTAAAAATCAAGGCTTTTCCACGATGTCGAGCTATATAAGACTTATCCATTTCCACGCTGAAGCGCACGATTATTAAAATTTTGATCGTTTCTCTATTATTATAAAAAAAAATAAGTTAAATGGAACGATTTCTTTCTAATTTTTTTTGACGGTATGCTTTTAATTCGATTATTACGGAAAATGACTGGATTCCCGGAAAAATTAAGCTTTCAGCGCTGGTGTGAAGTGCCTTTATACCCTGATGCTTTTTACAGAGCATATCGAGGGGTGGACAAATGAATTCGTTCGAACAAACAGGAGCGTTATCAGACATTCGCCAAGAAGACGCCTGCAACGGCTAATTTTGTTATATTTGTTTTTCAACTTCCGAAGGCGCCATTTCTTCAGCGTTGAAAAGTCTCATCGCCAGATCGAGTTCATCGATGGCCCCAAGGGTTTGAATCGGCTGCGATTCGAAAAATTCGATGCCCATCGCCGGGGCGCGGTGGCTGGTCCCGGCGATGAGCTTGTGTGGATCACTCCATGCGACTTTGCCAAAAATGACACGTTTTTCGAGATTGAGAAAGTTTTGCATTGTGATGACCATGATGTCGCCCGGATTGAGCAATTTGCTCGTGATGATATTGATACCGGTTTCGCTTATATCTCTCGCAAAACCAACCTTCCAGCCTTCATCTGTCTCAAAGGCAATATTTTTCCAGATTTTTTTACGATCGCGGTCTCTTCTTTCCAAGTTAAAAAGTGGGTGCTGCATGATCGCCTCCCGAAGGTTGGTGTGAAAGTCCCGGCCTTTCCGGATGAATCGTGTACTGTATTAGTACATCGTGATTTCCCGGGCTTAACTTGAGAGGCTGCTATGCGCCCTTATTCTTGCAAAATAAAAAAAAGCCCCGGCACATGTGCCGGGGCTTTTTTTTATAGCAATTCGATCTGTCCATTGCCGGATGCATGTCCATCCGGTTTTCGATTTTTTTCGCCGGGCGGGTTCTCCTTTTGCAGATGAATTTCGATGGGTTTGAGGGTGACGAATTGATACATCGTCAGACGGTTGCCGATAGCGCGCCAGCCTTTGATCTCGATCAATTCGGTGAGATTGATCAGTTCCTGCAGGCGTTCCCGATTGCGTCCCTTTTCGTAATCGAGTACGATATGCGGCTGGTCGGCGACAGAAACAAAGAGCAAGCGCGAGTTGCGATGGTCTGAAATATAACTGAATTTCTTGCCGAGCGTCTGTGTCTCAATGCGAAAACGTTTGACATAATGATGTTTTTTCGCACCATCGTAATGAACTGCTGTGATCACTGTTTTCGCATCAAATTTCAACAGAATCTCGATCGCCTCGTGTTCGTAATGGTTGGTCAATTCGGGTTCTGTAAGCTGGTAGCTGCCGTCTTTGTACAGTGCCAGAATGAGATCGTGCGAATCGAAAGTGCCGAGAAAATTTCCGCGATTATCGGTGTTCAGCCGACCAATCGTCGGATCGTACCAGATATCGAGATCGCCGAAAGTGGATTCGCCGACCTTTTTTTGGACAATTTTAGTCACCGGATATTTAGTCACCGTATTCCCCTGTGAACTGCGGCCTTTAATAGCGATCCCGGCAAAATCGAGATCAAAAACTTTGTTGCGCGCGCGGCAGCGGCTGTTCAGCGTCACCGTGACGACCTCGGTTTCTCCATTGGGATTTGAGGTAAAATAGAGCACTTTTGCGCCACCGGCATTGCCTGCAAGATTGTATTCACGGTCACGGGTTATGCTTTTGACCGCGAATCGCTTGATGAACGATTTGCCGTTCTCGAGATTGCGGTAAACCATGTTGTAGATGCGCCGCTCATCGCCTTTTTTCCACACCGAGGCATAGATGATGTCTTTGCCGATAAAAACTTTCGGGGCGATTTTTACGACTTTGAAAGTGCTGTTGCGCAAAAACACGATTACATCGTCGAGTTCGGAGCATTCGCTGATCAACTCATCTTTTTTCAGCCCGTAACCGATAAATCCATCTGCGCGGTTGACGTAGAGCTTCTGATTCGCCACCGCCACCTGCTGTACGGCGATGGTATCAAATCTGCGAATTTCGGTGCGTCGTTCACGGCCTTTTCCGAATTTTTCTTTCAGCCGTTCGAAATACCGAATTGCGTATTCGGTCAGATATTTTAAATTATGACGCACTTCTTTCATTTCATCATCCAGTGACCGGATCAACCCATCTGCTTTAAAGGTGTTATATTTTGAAATGCGTTTTATGCGAATTTCCGTCAGCCGGATAATGTCATCGGTCGTCACTTCCCTTTTCAGCAGCTTTTTAAAAGGCGCCAGCCCTCGGTCGATTGCCGCAAGCACAGCTTCCCAGGCTTCGCATTCTTCGATATCGCGGTAGATGCGATTTTCGATAAAAATCTTTTCCAGCGAGCTGAAATGCCATTTTTCAGCCAATTCGGTCAGGCGGATTTCCAGCTCTTTTTTCAGCAACTGCATGGTTTGCGCCGTGGAAATTCGCAGAACTTCATCGACGCTCATAAAGCAGGGTTTTTCATCGATGATGATGCAGCAGTTCGGTGAAATGGAAACTTCGCAATCGGTAAAGGCGTAGAGCGCATCGATGGTGACATCGGGGGAGACGCCGGAGGGCAGCTCTATCTGAATTTCCACATCCTGTGCCGTATTATCGACGACTTTCTTGATTTTAATTTTGCCGTTATCATTGGCTTTAACAATGGAATCCATCAAACCAGTGGTGGTGGTGCCGTAGGGGATATCGCGGATGATGAGCAGTCGTTTGTCGTGTGATTCAATCCTGGCGCGTACGCGAATTTTGCCCGCGCGCTGCCCGTGGTTATAATTGGAAAAATCAGCCAGGCCGCCGGTTGGAAAATCCGGCAGAATCGCTGTTTCATTGCCTTTCAGCACCTCGATCGAAGCATCGATGATCTCGATAAAGTTATGTGGCATAATTTTCGTCGCCAGCCCCACCGCAATGCCTTCGGTGCCCTGGGCGAGAACCAGCGGAAATTTGACCGGCAGCAGCACCGGCTCATTTTTACGGCCGTCATAGGAGAGCTGCCACGCTGTCGTTTGTGGGTTGAAAATAACTTCGAGTGCAAATTTTGACAGCCGCGCCTCAATATAGCGCGGCGCGGCAGCACGATCACCGGTGCGAATATCGCCCCAGTTTCCCTGCGGTTCGATGAGCAATTCTTTCTGCCCCATATTGACCAGCGCATCACCGATCGCGGCATCACCATGCGGGTGAAATTGCATCGTCTGGCCGATGATATTGGCGACTTTGTGAAATCGACCGTCATCCATTATTTTCATCGCATGCAGGATGCGCCGCTGCACCGGTTTCAATCCATCATAAAGGGCGGGCACGGCGCGTTCGAGAATGACGTATGATGCGTAATCGAGAAACCAGTTTTGATATAATCCATCGACGTGTATCAGGTCGTGCAGCACATCGCCATTATTCCCGTTGCCGGAAGTTTTTATGTCATTCGTTGCCATTTTTTTTATCCGCTAAATCTTTTTCAATTCTCAAATTTTCGATGATAAATTCCTGTCGTGCCGGCGTATTTTTGCCCATGTAATAGCTTAAAGTTTTTTCGATGGGTTCGCTCTCATCCAGCAGCACCGGCAGCAGGCGGATATCCTCACCAATAAAATTACCGAATTCGCCGGGGCTGATCTCTCCCAGCCCTTTGAAGCGGGTGATCTCGGCGTTTTTGCCGATTTTTTTGATAGCAGCCTGTTTTTCATTTTCATCGTAACAGTAGATGGTCTCTTTCTTGTTCCTGACGCGAAAAAGCGGTGTTTCGAGAATATACAAATGCCCGCTGCGCACCAGTTCCGGGAAGAATTGCAGAATAAAAGTCAACAGCAGCAACCGGATATGCATGCCGTCGACATCGGCATCGGTGGCGATGACGACGTTATTATAGCGCAGGCCCTCGATGCCGTCTTCGATATTGAGCGCATGTTGCAGCAGGTTGAATTCTTCATTTTCATAGACGATTTTTTTCGACAGGCCAAATGAATTCAACGGTTTACCGCGCAAACTGAAAACCGCCTGGGTATCGACATTGCGCGATTTGGTGATCGACCCGCTGGCAGAATCGCCCTCGGTGATAAACAGGGTGGTTTCGAGTTGTTTGTTACCGCGTTTGTCGTTGAGGTGAGCCCGGCAGTCGCGCAGTTTTTTGTTATGTAAATTGGCTTTTTTGGCGCGCTGGTTGGCGAGTTTGCGAATACCCGCCATTTCCTTGCGCTCTTTTTCTGATTGCTGAATACGCGCCAACAGCGCATCGGCGATATCCTGATGTTTGTGCAGATAATCATCGAGCGCTTTTTTAAGAAAATCATTAATCCATGAGCGCAACGTCGGACCATTGGGCGCAATATTGGCGGAACCAAGCTTCGTCTTCGTCTGTGATTCGAATACCGGCTCTTCGATGCGCACACTGATCGCCCCAACGATCGTTTGCCGGATATCCGCCGCATCGAAATCTTTCTGATAAAACTCACGCACGGTTTTAACGAAAAATTCGCGGAAAGCACTCTGGTGCGTACCGCCCTGGGTGGTATACTGGCCGTTGACAAAGCTGTAGTATTGCTCGCCATACTGACCGCAATGTGTCACCGCAATTTCGATGTCATCCCCTTTGAGATGAATGATCGGATAGCGCAGGTTTTCGGATTCGGTTTTGCGTGAAAGCAGATCGAGCAGACCGTTTTTCGAATAATACTTTTTACCGTTGAAATTGATTGTCAGGCCGGAGTTGAGGTAGGCGTAGTTCCATAATTGATTATCGAGAAAATCGGGAATATAACGAAAATTTTTAAAGACAGTACTGTCGGGGACGAAAGTGATGAGGGTGCCGTTGCGCTCCACGGTTTTGCCGATTTTATGGTCTTTGGTAAGCTCGCCCTGATGAAATTCAGCAACTTTGCTCTTGCCATCGCGAATGGATTCCACCATAAAAAAATTCGATAAAGCATTCACGGCTTTGGTACCGACGCCATTGATACCGACGGATTTTTTAAAGGCTTTCGAATCATATTTGCCACCGGTATTGATCTTGGCAACGCAATCGACTACTTTACCCAACGGAATACCGCGGCCATAATCGCGCACGGTTACTTTATGGTCCGATATCCTGATCTCGATAGTGCGCCCGAATCCCATCACATGTTCATCGATGCAATTATCGATAATTTCTTTCACCAGCACATAAATGCCGTCATCGGGGCTCGAACCGTCGCCGGTTTTGCCGATATACATGCCTGGCCGCATGCGGATATGTTCACGCCAGTCCAGCGAGCGGATATTTTCCTCAGTATACTGAATATGTTCCATGATCCTCATTCGTTTATGTTGATTTCCATGCAACCCTGACTGGGTTCTAAAAAACCTGTCGGCGTTTTAGAACGTGATATTGGGGCCGGTTTGAAAGGCGACAACAAAAGGTTGCTGTGAGGCAGAGCTCAATTTTGAAAAAAATAACTCGATATGATAACAGGTTTTAACTCACAAATCAAGTAAAAAATGGTGAAAATAAATACAGTAGTTCTCTTTTATGCGGTTCGCGGTATGATGCAACAGGCTCAAGTCGTCTCACCCTGCTCTTGCGCCGGTTCGATTTTTTTCACCGTCTCCGTGTCCTGCGCCAGGTCCAGTTGTTCTTTAAATTCGATGCTGTAAATGTCAAGAACGGTCATAAACAGGACGGTGATGATGGGGCCGAGAATGAAACCCATAACTCCAAAGACATAGATACCGCCGATGGAGGAGAAGAAAATCAGCAGGTCATGCATGCCGGTATCGCGGCCGACCAGCTTCGGGCGCATGAAATTATCGATGTTGCTGATGATAACTGCTGTTATGATGACGATCGCCAGCCCCTGCCAGTAGTGACCGAGAACGAGTTCGTAAATAGCTGCCGGATAGAGCACCAGCCAACCGCCGACCATGGGAATGACCGACAGAATGAACATCACCATGCCGAATACGACCGGAGACTTGAAGCCGAAAGCCCACAGCAACAATGCCCCGAGCCCGCCCTGTGTCAGGCCGATAAGCAGGGTACCTTTTACGGTGGCACGGGAGATGGAATTAAACTGCCGGATCAACCGATCTTCATGCTCATCCCGCAGGGGGCTTAAATATTTCAAATAATCGATGAGCCGATCGCCGTCTTTGAAAAAATAATACATGGTGAAAAACATGATGAGAAAATCCATCAGAAACTGAAAAGTACCCTGCCAGGTTTTGTTCACCGCGGTGACGAGAAAATTCCCCACCCCGGTGAGTGCTGTTTTGATGGTGTTGAGGATATCGAATTCTTCGAGGTTGATACCGTAGCGATCACGTGTGCTGCTGACGATCTCGCCCCAGGTGCCCGAATGCAGCTTGTTCCTGAATTCAGTAATCGTCTGTTCGTGGGTTTGGTAGAGCTGCACCGCTTCCACCCGCACCACATCGATGACAAAATAAGTGGGCACGATGATCACCAGCATCAGAAAAATACATGTCAGGAAAGCGCTCAGCCCTTTGCGGCCAGAGGTCCAGCGCAGCAGTTTTTCATAAAAAGGATAGAGTAAACCGCTGAAAATGGCGGCAAGAAAAACAGGCAGGAGGAAAAATTTCATGATTTTAAAAAACAGGAGAGCAGAAAAAATAATGACGATGAACAAAAAATAACGACTGAATCGGTCGGCTTGAATTTTGGAAAATACTTTTGACGCGCCCGCACTCTGCGCTTTCCGCGGGGATTCCTGACCCATACAGACTCCACTTTGGGTTTTTAACGGGGATAAAGATTTGATCGTAAAAATATAGTAAACATTTAAGCGGAATGCAACCCTTTGGCGAAGTTGAGTTGAATGTCTCTCTTTTTGCAATTTTATTGGCTGAAGCCATTTTTTCCACACGGGTATGCCCCGTCAATTTAAGGTATGTATCCGTCTGGTGAAAGGTACTTTTGAAATTCCAGCTATCTCACGAACCACAAACTCCATCAAATTCAGTGCGCCGGAATTGCTGCTGCAAAATTATGGCTACCAGGAGTGACAAACTTGTTTATAAGAACTTGCACCCTCTGGAAAATCTGTGTATATTTAGTATAATCAAATACACACGAGCCATACCGGATATCTGTTCAGCGCATCAGGCGGACGCTGAATTTGAAGAAGCCAAGTTCTGCAGGGAGATTGTGTCTCGCTTCGGCAAGCTCAGGGGACGCTTCTCTGACACATATTGAACAGATGCCATACCGGGCACACACCACAGATTGCACTTGACCAGGGAGACAGGGATTAAATGAAAGCAATTGAAGAATTTATAAAAAAAGAATCTGCAAGCGGCATTTTGTTGATATTTGCAACGATTTTGGCGCTTGCGTTAAGCAATAGCGGAATGTCATCACTCTATGCCTCTTTCTTACACATACCTGTAGAAATTCGAGTTGGCGCACTGCATCTTAACAAGACACTTTATCATTGGGTAAATGATGGTCTGATGGTCATTTTCTTTTTGTTAATTGGTATGGAAGTCAAGAGAGAGATATTGGAAGGCCATCTATCTTCTTTGGGGCAAGTTGCACTACCAGGAATGGCTGCTATTGGCGGAATGGTTGTTCCGGCAGCAGTGTATTTATTATTCAATCAAAACAACCCAATTGCTGTTGGTGGATGGGCAATACCGACAGCAACCGATATTGCTTTTGCATTGGGTATCCTTTCTCTGTTGGGTAATCGAGTTCCGGTTTCACTTAAAATATTCTTAATGGCATTAGCTATTATTGATGATTTAGGGGCAATAATTATAATTGCTATTTTTTATACTACCGAGCTATCCACATTATCTATTGCAATTGCCATCATTTCGCTGGCTGTTTTGATCACTTTTAATCTCTTCGGTGTATCAAAAAAAGCCGCCTATTTTATTGTCGGCACAATATTATGGGTAAGTGTTCTTAAATCCGGAGTCCATGCGACATTAGCCGGGGTCGCATTGGCCTTTACAATTCCATTGAATGTCAAAGATGAAAACAAAAAACCCATTTCCCCCCTGAAAGAAATAGAACATAACCTCCATTTCTGGGTTGCATTTTTCATTCTGCCATTATTTGCTTTCGTAAATGCAGGTGTAAATATCACTGAAATATCTCTAAGCCAAATGTCCGGCGCCGTGCCAACAGGCATTATATTGGGGCTGTTTATCGGCAAGCAGGTTGGTGTTTTCGGTTTCAGTTGGCTTGCAATAAAACTTAAGCTGGCAAAACTTCCAAAAGACGGTAACTGGGTGCATCTTTATGGGGTATCGGTGCTTACAGGTATTGGGTTTACGATGAGTTTATTTATAGCTTCACTAGCGTTCGAAGACGATAGTATTTTTCAATACACAGATAAATTAGCCATACTCGCAGGGTCATTCATGTCGGGAATTGTTGGTTATTTTGTTCTGAAATCTGTTAAAAACACATAACAATTCAAAAATTAATGTGCCGCAGTTCATGGTCGTTCACCTCAGCCGTGGTTTGCTAAAAAATCATGTTTCGTTTAGATATTCTCAAAACCATCTCCTTTTGTTGCTATTGATTCACCTTCTGATAATCACGCCGGTTTTCGCTCAACACGGGCAGTGGGTGCGGGATGATCTGCTCATTAATCCCGGCGGCGCTCAGAGTTTTGGTTCTGCCGGAATTGATCTCAGAGATATCGATGGTGACTCCTGGCTCGATTTAGTCGTATTGGACTCGGTTGGCATGCGTATGTACCAAAATTGAGGTCTGAATACTGCGATCGGTTTTAAAAATCGCCCCGGCTGGGGGATTGATCCGATACCAGATTTTACCGGAAACGAGATCCCCTCTTTAGCGGATTTGAACGGCGATGGAAAAGCCGATCTGATTCTGCCGAATAATCATACAAACACATTCAGATACTGGCAAAACACTGGAAACGCCGGCAATGTCATCTGGGCGCAAGCTGATTCAATTATGCACGCGATTATCGGTAACAAGTTTATTGCCTTTGCCGATCTTGATAATGACCATGACCTTGATGCCATTACACACTTCGACTCCAGATTAAAACTCTATTGGAACACCGGCAATGCTTCCAAACCAAACTGGCAACTCGATCCCGAGCCGTTTACTCTCAATTTTTACAATGGTTACCCGAACAACATCCGTTTTGCAGATATTGACCAGGACGGTTTCCAGTCGGCGGGCGGTTAAAACCGACCAGTTGTGGGCATTTTAAAACCGACCAAAGTGCCCACCGAGTCCTTTTTCCGAAAAGTCATCTCAAGCAAACTGTTTGGACGATGGATTGCCCGAAAACGCAGCGCTTAAAAAGCCTGCTCGCATTAGCCAGGCGCAAGCCTATGACAAAATCATTCGCGAGAAACTACGCCAGGATTTAACCGCGCAACGGATTTATCAAGACCTGGTGGTTGAAAATGTTTTCCCCCACGGCTATGACAGTGTCAAACGCTATGTGCGAAAGCTTAAAAAGAAAGCGCCCAAAGTTTTCGCCCGCATCCATACAGCGCCGGGCGAAGAAGCGCAAGTTGATTTTGGGCAGGCAGCACCAACCTTGAAGAACAGTCGCTACGTTCGGCCCTGGGAGTTCAAAATAGTGCTGTCCTTCTCTCGCCATTCTTATGAAGAAGTCGTTTGGACGCAAGATGTCGAGACTTTCATTCGCTGCCACGAGCACGCCTTCGAAGCCTTTGGCGGCGTGCCAAAACTCATCCGGCTCGACAACCTCAAAGCCGGTGTGCTCAAGGCGCATCTCTACGAGCCGGAGCTCAACCCACTTTATGCAGCCTTTGCAAAACATGCCGGTTTTGCTCCTTTACCCTGTTTACCGCGCAAACCCGAACACAAAGGAAAAACCGAATCCGGCGTGGGTTATACCAAAGACAATGCTTTAAAAGGTCTGAAATTCGAATCCCTGCAAGCCCAGAATGCCCATCTCAGAAACTGGAACCGGACATGGGCGCGAACCCGCATTCACGGCACTACCAAAAAACAAGTCTGGACGCTCTTCACTGAAACGGAACAAAAAGCCCTGCAGCCGCTACCAATCAGACTTTTTCAATATTTCAAAATCGGTACTCGCAAAGTCCAACCGGACGGGCACATCGAAGTCGCCAAAGCTTATTACTCCGTTCCTCATCACTATCTCGGCCAAACCGTTAATGTGCATTTCAATGCCGAATGGGTCAAAGTATTAGACGGAACTAAAGTCGTTGCCTTTCATCGCAGATACCATCAGGGTGCTAATATCATTGCTACAAACAGACCCATTGAAAATTGGGACAAAATTCTTGGTGATACAGCGACAACTTCAGCAATCCTGGATCGGCTGTTGAAAGAAGCACATTTCCTTAAAATTCCCGGAAAAAGCTATAGACTTAAAGCAATTGCAAAAACCAAAATAAATGATTAAAACACTATCAATAATAAAACCACTAAAATAATTCACACTTGAAGTGGTCGGTTTTAAAGTGCCCGCCGACAACAAGGCGACAGCCTTCAATCCCGATGTAGGGACAATAAACAGCGCCGGTATCGATACGGTCACCTTTATGCTTGGTTACTCCGAGGTAAAAAAGATCCTTCTTGAAACAACTCCAATTGTTGTTGTGATAAAGCAATTGACAGCTCCACCCTATATTTTTCACGTCGAAACGGACAGCCTTGCAGATGAAGCATACTGGCTCAGAGTTTTTTGCAAAAAGCGGGAACGGTGGGGTCAACAGCGCGATGATCAACTTCATTATCGATAATACCGGCCCGAGTGTGCCGACTTCAGTCGATACAGCACCGCCGGCCGATACACGCACATTTCAATTGCAACAGAATTACCCCAATCCATTCAATCCGTCAACGACGATCAATTATACCGTAGGCCACAGTGGCCAGGTGATGCTGAAAATATATGATTTATTGGGACGGCAAGTCCGAAGTCTGGTTCATGAAAACAAACCGGCGGGTGCCTATTCAGTGCTATGGAATGGCAGGGATGATACCGGAAGACGAGCCGCCAGCGGATCGTATTTTTACGAAATAAGAGTCGGAGAATTCATTTCTACAAAAAGGATGCTATTGTTGCAATAAGACAAGTGAGTAATAAATCTGCTTACAGAAAGTTAAGAGTGCATAATCGATTCGGCGCTCCGGCTGTATCCAACCGGAGTGCGCCTCTCGCACCACCATGCCCCTGGTCTCGGGTTGGCCCCGGGGGAATTTCGGCTACCGGACGATCATTTTAATCACCCGCGAAAACTCGCCTGATTGCAATTGACAAAAATAAAGCCCGCTCGCCTGCCCAACTGCAGACCACCTGACCTGATAATCACCGGCAGGGTGAAAACCCTCGGCGAGGGTGGCGATTAGACGACCGCGGATGTCGTAAATTTTAATGCCGGCAACTCCCGGTTCAGCCAGGCTGTAATCGATGGTTGTCATCGCGGGCTCCACCTGGCGGGACGATGCTGTGTTGCCGAAAGGATTGGGATAATTTTGCCGCAGGCTCATCCGCCGGCCGAAACGCTCAGCCTGTCCTGCGTCTTTCACCCCCATGAGAATATTCGCCGCGATGTGCACAGGAATGAGATGCACGCCGTTGGTCGCATAATTACCCATGGCAAATAATGCGATAAAATGATCATCCCACTTGTCTGCACCGTCGGCGCTGCGGATGAACGCACTCCAAATACCGGTTTCTTTCCACTGATAATATTTCAGCGTCGGGTTGCTGTTGCCGGTGATTTTCTGCTGAAATGCAATATCTCCCTCGCTGATTTTTAATATATTCAGATCATTTTTCCCGGTGGGATAAACATAAATATAGCTCTGTGCCAAGGCGTCCCATTTCACCGCCGGTTTCGCTTCCTGAAACACTGCGCCGGCAAGGGTTTGCTCTAAAAGTTTGTCGCCCAGGGTATCAATCAGGCAGAGCTTGCTTTCATCGCTGTTTAATTTTTTGGCAATCACGACGAATTTTGAAATGTTCTGCAGCCAGTTCACCTGCTGGTTGACGAATTGCACCCCGCTCAGAATGCGCTTGTTCGGCGTCAAAGCGATTTCGCCGTTGCGCTCATAAATCAAGCGTGCGTTCAAATACTGCGTATTGACAATCCATACACAGAGCGCGCGGCTGTGATTATCGGTGCCGGCGATCACCGGCCACCAGTGGTATTCTGTCAGCGGCGTGAGGTTCACGGTTTGCAGGGAGTCGCCGCTCTGGTCGTCATAGACACGAACTTTGACGGCGCTGACGCCGCTGTTCCCCATATCATCATCCACATAAACAGCGAGAAATTTTCCCCGCACATGGCCGCTGACAGCAGAATGCTGCGCATCCGCCCCCCCGGCGATGAGAAAATTCTCTTTGATAATCGTGCCGTCGGGCAAATGCAGTTGGCCGTGCACATTGACAGCCTCATCAGGAATTCGGGAATCGCTGCCATCCTCAAATACAGTAAAGATGATGTTATTGGCCGGATTGATGGAGGTGCTGACAGGCTCCTGTGCTTCCCAGGTCGCAATGTAACGCTTGTCGCTCTGCACGGTTTGCACTCTGCCGCCGGCGTCGATGGAGACGATGCGGTTAAAAATATCATGCCCCCAGGCATCACCCGCCGAGCTCGACCAGGTGATGTAATAATTCACATCACCGGCTGCGGTGGTGAATTCTTCCATGGTAATGCCATGCTCATATTTCCAGATATCCCATAGCGGGTCGAGATTCTGAGACGAGACCGGCGCCGTGAGCACGAGCAGTAAAATCGGCAGGATGATTCCTTTTTTCATTCTTCACCTTCTATGAGATTTAACCCTGACAGGGTTCGAGAAGAAGTAAAACTGCGTTTAAACTTCAATTTAATCCAGACTTGAAATTGCTGTCAACCCTGTCAGGGTTGGTTTTGAAGCAACTTGAACGAGATACATTTACTCTACGGTAAAGTACGGAATTAAAAAAAATAAGCCTAACAAAGATGCGACGCACGCTCCGGCAAGTGCGTCGCATCTTTTCCTTATTTGAGCAGTGTCATTTTGCGGGTCTGCACCTGTCCGTTGAACTGAACCTGATAAAAATAGGCGCCCGTGGTCAAATGCTGCGCGTCGAAGGTCACTGTATGCGCCCCTTCATTTTGCACGCCGTCCACCAGCGTGGCCACTTTTTGGCCGATCATATTGTAGACGCCCAACACAACATGGCCGGTCGCAGGAATACTGTAAGCAATCGTCGTCTGCGGGTTGAACGGGTTGGGATAATTCTGCTGCAGACGGTAAGTTTCGATAACCGACGCCGCACGGTCAGCCACGCCAGTTGGTATTTCGGTGGTGAGACGCATGTTGTCGAAATAGACGATTCCGGAATCAGCGATCGTTCCTGTAGTATCCACCAGTGATGTGCTCCATGTTCCCCATTCGATATAGAAACCTTTGATGAATTCGGGATCGAACTGGCCGTTGTAATCATCACCCTGGTGTACGAGCCCGGTGGTGGCGTCATCGCTTTCTTCCAGCGGCACAACAATTTGGTGCCAGCCGACTTCGTTGTAAAAAACGGTGAAATCGTCATAGCGCCAAAGATCAGCGGCGCCGGGATTGGCGTCGTAAGCTGCCTGGTCGTGATGGTCGCGCAGCACCAGCGAGAATGCGATGCTGTCGGCGTGCTCGGAGGTGCCGGGCGTTTCAACGTAATAATCGATCACCAGGTAATTGTGGTTGGAGAAATCCCAATTGTCCCCGGGTTCAAGATTGTGGGCAAAACTGATGCCGCCACCATAATCCACAACATCCAGCAGCCAATCGATTTTAAGCGCTGCCGCGCCTTCACGGCCTGCCAGAGTGGAGTCATAACTCATGTTCGCATGGCCGTCACCGGATGACCATTCATCCTGCCATTCAGTGATGCCGCCGTCGAACGGTTCCACGAGCTGAACCTGAGCACACAAAGCGGTTACTGTAAAAAATACGATGAGAATACTGTACAAAACCTTCATTTTTTCCTCCAAAGTTTTAGGGGATAAGTGATGAACTAAAAACAATTAGAGTGCCGCGATCACCGCCTTTCTTTTTTTATGGTTCCGATGAAGCCTTGCACAGATGGCAAATCTTTGCAAGGCCGGTATTTTTTAATTTCGTCCGGCATAGGGGGCCCCGCCTTTGCCGACATAGAGTTGCACAATTTTCGTTTCCGGCGGAGAAATGAGGTGATTGATATAATAAAGGAAATCACCGTCTCCCCAACTGCACATGATTACCGGGCCGGGCAACAGACCGGCTAAAAAAGGCGCCACAGCGCCATTCCGACGCAGTACAAAAATAGGATCATCGCCGTCGTTGCCGATGAACAGCTCGCCATCAGCCGAGAGGGTCAGAGAGGTGATGACCGCGTCGCCGATTTCGGCTGTCCAGTCGAGCACCGGCAATCGTTCGCCGACGCCGTCAACGGTGATGGCGTGGCGCCAGATATTCTGCTGCAGCACGACACCCGACGGTGTTTGCTCGGAGACAAATCCGGCGAGATAAACATAACCAGCAACCACCCGCACAGCGACGATGACGATGTCCCCATAATCTGCAACTTCCTGAAACGAGGCGTCGGGTAACACTTTGTAAAGTTTATGGCCTTTGCCGCCAGCGTAGAGCGCGCCGTCCGAATCAAAATCGAAGTTGATCACCTTCTTCGGCAGTTGCACAAACAATTCCGTCGAACCGCCGCCCGGGGGAATGCGGTAGAGCTTGCGGTTGTTCTTGCGGGCGAGCATCAGTGCGCCGCCGGGCGCCATTTTCAGCGAGGGCGGGCCAACCGGCACGGTCACCCGGGCATAAGTCTCGCGAGTCGCACCGTCGGGAGAAAAACGCACGATGCTGCGATCGCTGCCGGCGACCACCAGCGCATATAGATTTCCAGCGTTGTCGAAGGCGATATCCAGCACCGTTTCCTCCGCTGAAAATTTATAAAAAGTGTTGAACGGCGGTTTCAGATCGTAAGGCGCGAACAGGCCAGGTTCGTAAGCGCCGCGCACATCGACGCGGATGGTCAATGAATCGCCGATGACCAACGGCGCGACCACCGTCATCTCGTTTCCACTCGCTGAAAGGGTTGCGGTGACTTCACCATTGACCGAGACGATATTGCGCTGCCGGTCCGGCGAAAAATTTTCCCCTTTGATTAGCAACTGCTGCACGCCGGCAAAAGCGGCCCGAGCGGGTTCAATTGCCCGAACCACCGGCGTCGGGCTGCCGGTATTGTCCGGGTCGAAAACAGCGGCAGGCTGATCAGCGTTGCAACCGAAAACGGTGATGAGCAACATAAGCAGCCACAGTATCTTGTTTTTCATTTCAAAGCTCCTTTTATATCCCGTCAAAAAAATCACAGCGCCAAACGAATGGTGAACCGCTGCACGTTATCAAAAAGGCCAAACGGGGTGTAGGCATAATCCACCGCAACACCGTATCGTTTTAAACCGAATCCGAAAGAAAAAGCATTTTCCTCGGTATTGGAACGGTAACCACTGCGCAACGCCAGCAGATCCAACAGCACGTATTCGACGCCGATGTTGATCGTTTCCGGATGGCTGCGGTAATGCATTGCATCGAAAGAGAGGTTCAGCTTCTGGGTCTCGGAGCCGCCGCACAGGTCGAAAGCATCGAAAGAAATGCCGAAAACAAATTCCAGCGGCAATTGAAAACTTTCACTGGCAAATTCGATCTCCTGCTAAAAATTGCGCACGTACATGCCGAATTTCAGGCTTTTGAGCCCGGTTTTGTACACCGTGCCGAAATCCACCGAAACCGGTGAAATCTCATTGCCAACATTTGTGGTGGTGGAATCGGTGACCGGAATACGGCTCTGCCCCAGGTCTTGCCGCACCAGCCTGATTTGCCCGCCAACCGAGAATTTATCGGAAATAGCGCGGGCATAACCCAAACCAAGGGCAAATGCCGAGGGACTGAAATCGCCGGTTTTAATATAACCCTGCTCATTATCAGCCCGCTGTGTGCCGACGATGGCGCCGTAATCCACCGAAACCAGGCTCAGGCCGAAAACACCGTAATTACCCTGCCACGGTCGGAAGGCCAACGAAAAAGCATTGTGGGTGATGCCGGCAATCCACTCAAAGCGGTTAAAAGCGAAATCGAACCGGCTGTCGATTGCAGTTAGACCGGAGGGGTTAAAAAAGAGAGAGTTGGAGCGCAAACCGGCCGTTGTCACGGAGCGGGCCAGGGCTGCGGCGCGGGCGTCCGGTTCAACACTCAGGAATTGCAAACCGGTCTGCGCCAGTTTTTGGTTCTCCTGCGCCTGTGCTGCCAAACTCTGCATGAGCACGAATACGAAGCCCAGATAAAATATTTTTTTTATCATTGAAGATTTCTCCTGTTTTTATAATTGGCCTGCAACCTGAACGCCTACCGAATCACCACAAATTTTCTCACCGCCGAACGCCCGTCCGGCGAGCTGATGTGGGCGATATAAACGCCGCTGACCACCACCTGCCGCGAAGAGGTAATGGAATTCCAGAATTCATCGCCGGTACCGTCCGTGTGTTCGATGGTTTCCACCAAATCCCCGCGCTCGGTGAAAATTTTGATGGTGCATACCGGCGGCAAACCAAAAAAGGCCAGCCGGTCCGGCGCATTTTCACCAAATTGCAGTTTCTTTGCACGGATATCGAAAGGATTGGGCACGATGACGATGTCGTTGAGATTTTCCTTTGCCGGGCGGCGCAGCGAAGCCGGTTCGCTGGTCAGGGTGTAAAACAAGCTGCTCTCCAACGGCGTTCCCGGAGCGACCGTGTTGGTGGAGCCGTCATCAAAAGACACGATATAGTAGTAATAATCGAGCCCGCGGATGGCGCTGGTATCGTCGTATTCATTGACGATGTTCGGTTTTTCACTGCGGAAGATTTCCTGCCAATGGGTGCTGTCGCGCTTGCCTACGGCGCGGTAGACTTTGTAGCCTCTGAAATTGTCCCATTCTTCGGCGTTGTTCGCCCAGTTCAGGGCGATGCGGTCACCACCGGAATTGACTTCAAAAACTTTGGGCGGTGGCGGCGGCTGCGGCACATTCATGCCGGTGGAAACCATGCTTTGCGCGCGTTCGAAAGTTTGAAACAGCGAATCGCGGCCGGTGAACACCCAGGCATTTTTGTATTCATCGGGGTTGGAAGTCGTCGAGCCGTCGGGCATAGTGAAGTTATTGGCAGCGCCTTTGACGCCCGCCAGCCATTGGGCGCCGATCGCGTAACACTGTTCGCGGCTCAACCCGGCGACCCCTTCAGCGAGCACGAGATGAATGCTGTCGCCGGGTGCCAAGGTGTAGGGTCCGAAACCCTGAGCCTGCACGTAACCACCGGCGTCGGTGCCGAATTCGTTAGCGGGGTTATCGCCCACCAGGTCGGCATGGCGCATACCAGCAGGAGGATGGCCGGAAGTCATCGCCAGATAACGAGAGGTCATCTCCGTACGGTTGAACTGTGCGGCCGTGCCGGTGCCGTACTGGATCGTTCCATCGTCGGCGCCCTGGAACTGGGTTGTGACCGGCTGAAAAAGATCATCGCTGTGATCGCTGCCAGACTTATCGGCATGCAGTGTGATAATGCCGACAAACTGTTGCGCCGACAGGTGCCCGTCTGTTTGCATAAACGGCCCGCCGATATTATCGAAAGGCAGGCCGGAATGGCGACCATGCCAGGAAAACAGGCAGCGCGGCGGTGCGTCTTCACCCCAGATTGGCGGCGGCCCGACATCTATCGGGCTTTCATTGCGTGCATCATTGACCACATTGCGCCCCCAGTTCACTTCGTCGGGGTAAGCGCCTTCCTGCCAGGCTTCGTGGCCGATGCCATAGCGATACTGAAAGAAAAATACGACGTCTTTCAACGTCTGCTGCGCCACCGTGCCTTTGCGGTTGATGATACCGGTATTTTTGAAGACGTAATCGTAAATGAAATAATTATTGTGATTCTGCTGTGAATTGTAGTAAATCCTGCGGGTCATGGTAATACCGATGGCGCTGTTGACTTTGTTGATAATCATGCGGTCGGTGGGCAGGTTTTCATCCACCTCATCCAGCCGGTCGGTAAATGCAAGATCGGAAGCCACCAGCCCGTCCACCAAAACCAGTGGATGATCAAACCTGCCGATCAGCTTAAATTCCACCGGCATCAGGGTAAACTCCGTATCGATTGCCTGAGAGCGCGGGCCCACGGCCACGACTTTGTGGTCATAATGGTCGTTGCTTACAGGGTCGGTGTAATCGGCCGTGCCGATCCACAGCGACTTGCCGACCATGGTATCCTGCCAGCGGTAAAGCGCAGGCCAGCGCAGGCCGTCCTGCTGTTCGTTGCCGCCGGCGTTGCCGGTACGCCCTTCTTCAGGTTCGCTGCCGGCGTCCATATACCAGTTATGCAGCGGCCCGACTTGAATCCATTTCACTTCCTGCGCACCGGCTCGCCCGATCAACAGGAGCAGTGCCAACATCGCCGGAAGCACACAATACGGCCATGTTCTGTTTCTGTATTTTATCATAATTTCAATCCTTTTTTTGGCGCCCATATTTGCTGTCATCAATAATTAAAAGAAAGCTTTAAACCGATAAAAATATCGCGCGGATTCAGGAAGGTAAACGAACTCATATTCGGCATATCGATATAAGCTTTATCATCGAGAATGCGTTTGATGCGGCTGCCGTTCACTTCAGACCAGTTCTGGCCGACAAATTCCATATAATTTCCCGTGGCCATGTCGTAATAAATCTGCCCGTCAGCCGGGTTAGTGAGCACGTCGATGCTGCCGATGGGCCGGAGCGATACGAAATCAACGCCGGTTTTGCGATAATCACCCGGCCGGTCATCGCCGGGAATGAAAACGCTGCCGATTTCCGCAGCCACATTTTTAGGCATGTGCAGTGAATCGAAATAATCGCGGCGGTCCTGAAAATCGTAAAAACCAAAACCGCTGAAACGTTTGGTATTAAACAGGTTATTGATATCGGCGAAGAAAATCAAATTAAGCTTTTTCATCTTGAATGGTTTGGAAAGGCGCACATTAAAATTGTGAAAATCCGCCCACTGGATATTGTTGATCACCCCGGCGCGGTCGTTGGGATTCCACGTATCCCACCAGCCTGAGCGCCAGTTGTAGAGCAGATTCATGCGCCAATCCTGCAAAGGCCGCAGGCCGGCTATCTCCGGGCCGAAATTTTCCGGCACATGCAAATCGAGATTGACGCGAGCGTAAGGCTGGGGCACCGGTTTCCATTGCTGCGGGTTTTTTGCGTTGAAGTCCCGCTGTTCCGCCGGATTTTCGAAAAGCTGCTCGAAACCGAAATAACCGCTGCTGCTGACCATGTAGGTGTAATTGGCAAAACCGGAAAACCAGCGGCCGCCGCGCTTGCGCAGGGTCACCTCCAGGCCGCGAATGTCTTCGTAATTGTTGCTCTCTTCTTTCCAGTAGTTAACTTTTTCGGTGATATCGACATAATGTACGTAGCTGCGCTGAGCCGAGATATCTTTGTAATAAGCCGAGAGCTGCAGGAGATAGAGGCTAAATAATTCCTGCTCGTAACCCAGTTCATAGGCGACGGTTTTTTCCAGGTCTAAAGTCGGGTCGCCGATCGAAACGAGCTGGTTGAGCCCGGTGCGGCGCAATTCATAGATGCCTTCGGCGCTGGGCAACTGGCGGAAATGACCATAGTTAAAATAAAACTTGGCGGTACTGGAAATGGGGTGGGCAATGCCGACCCGCGGACTCCACGTCAGCCTGGGTTTCACCGCTTTAAAATCAAATCCGGATTCCGCCGCCGGGCGGTATTTATCAGAAAAAAAAGTGCGGTTGTAGGGATCGGTGGCGATCCACTGGGTGTTGGGATCGCTGTAATCAAGGCGCATGCCGAGGTTGGCGACAAAACCGTCGAATTCCAGTTTGTCCTGCAGATGCAGCGACGCCCGCAGCGGCGTTTCCCTCACCTCGTTCCACGAAACCAGCGTCGGGAACTGGCTGTTTTTACCGCCATATTCCAGATCGAGGCTGGTGTGTGTCAGTTCAAAACCCGCGGTGATTTCATTATGACTGTTGAGCTGCGTGGTATATTTGCTGCCGGCGGAGGTGGTGACGATCTCACTGAAATCCCGTGCTTCGCCGATGTGTCCGCCCATCATCAGCCCGGCGATGCCATCAACCGAGGCGTCCACATAACCGAAAGGGGCCTCGTTGACAAAGTAGCCGGGGAAAATCTCGTTCGTGGCTTCAGTGTTGCGCAACGCCACCGGCCCGGCGCTGTACTTCTTGCGGGTTTGGCGCAGGCTAATTTCATAAAATGACGAGGCGTTTAAAGTGTGGGTGAATTTGGCGGAAAACATACCGTAGTTCGTATTGGTGTTGCTAAAAAAACTGTTGGAAAACATACGTGTATTGCGGAAATAACCGTCGGCGAGGCCGCCGGCAACATCTTCCACCGATTGAAAACTGTGTGCTCCGGCCTCGGGATCGCTGGAGGTACCGGCTGATTGACCCAATAAACTGGTAATGCTCAGCTTCATATTGGATTTGATGGAACTGGTGAGTTTCATCAGCCAGGAATAGTTTGTAAAAGCATCGCGGGAAAGCGGCACCAAGTATTCATCCTGAAATTTTCTGAAAGCGGTAAAAAAGCGCAGGCCGCCCAGTTTTTTGCCGATAAAAGGCACCGGCCCGCCGAAACCCAAATCGACATTATAATCCGTTTTTGTACCGGCGCCTTCCTTGCGATGCTGCCAGGCAAAAAGCCGCTGCGCTGCCGAGGGCGACAGATCATCGGTCGGATCGTTATTGGCCAGCGTGCGGCGGGAAATCTCGTTCCAGCCGACAAAACGCGGATATTGCCTGCGGGTATGTTTATCCCAGCCGCCGTTTTCAGTGCCGGTAAAAGCAACGGCATCATCGAAATAGGGCCGCAGCCAGAAAGAATTGCGGTCGAAAGGGGAAAGACCGAAATGCTTTTTCCCCGGCGGGCTGGCGCTGATATTGAGACTGCCGGTGTAACTGCTGCGTTTCCCCTCCTTAATCGCCGAATTGACAATACCAGAACGCACCAGGCCGTATTCGGCGTTGAAACCGCCGGACATCACGGCCATATCCTCAATGGCGGCCATGGGCAGAGCGGTGGTGATGGGTTCGTTATTGCGCTCATCGCGCAGGCTGAAGCCATCGATAAGAAAATCGGACTGTTCGATGCTGCTGCCGCGGATGGTCATGCCTTTTTCAATGCCCGCCTGCAATTCGATAACTTTAGCCAAATCGTTAAGCGGAAGCTCCAGCATTTCTTCCGCTGAAATATTGGTGAGGCTGGAAGAAACATCCTGCCGCACCATTTCCTGCTCCGCCACGATGGTGATTTCTTCCGTTTGCAGGGCTTGGGGAATCAACTCGAAGTTGAGTCTGATGGTGCGATCGATCAGCACCCGCACAGCGCTGCGGCTTTGCGCGGCGTAACCCAGAAACGAGGCTTTGACGACGTACACCCCCGGCGGGATATTGAGGATGGTGAAACGCCCCTGCATATCCGAGGCTGCGCCCATCGTCGAACCTTCGATGATGATATTGGCGCCCGGCAGCGCTTCTCCGGTTTCGCCATCGGTGACAACGCCGCTAACCTTGCCTGTCGTTCCGGCAAAACTCTGTGCAGCCAGACTCATACCAAGCAAAACATAGACAACAATTTTTTGCATAATGCCCTCCGTATTATTTTGAAATATGCTTCTTATCTTTGTTCACAAATTCATGCCAAATCCAAAATAGATTTGGTAGCGGTTCAGCAACCCTGCCGCAGCGCTGCGGACTCAATCTAAAAGCAACTGTTTTGCAAGAGTTTGACTGTTTGTCGTCAGCAACAGTCTGTTAAAGCCAAAATCGCTCAATTTGAATTACGAAAAAGGGCGACTGCGCCCAAAACCGCCATATCCGTGTTCGAATTAACCGTAATTTGCAGACGTTCCACCGTGCGGGGAAATGGAAATACGCGCAAGCGGCGCCACATGGATTCTTTAAAAAACGGCCATGCCCCGCTGACGGAACCGCCGAGAACAATGAGTTCGGGATCGACGGCGAAGAGCACTGTTGCGATGGCCGAAGCGACATGCGTGCCAAATTCAGAGAAAATTTTCAGCGCCGCTGCATTGCCCTGTTCGGCGCGCCGGCAGAGCTCTCGCCCTTCGACGCCGTGTTGCCGGCGAAACCAGCCGCCGCTGCAGTAATACTCGATATCGTGCTGCAGATAGGGAATGCAGCCGAACTCACCGGCGCCGCAGTTGGCGCCGTTATACAGCCGGTTGTCGACGACGATACCGGCCCCCAATCCTGTGCCCAGGGTGATGCTGACGAGATTGCGGACGCCTTTGCCGGCGCCAAAATATTTAACGCCGACGGCAAAACAATTGGCGTCGTTGTTGACAAAAACCGGCAGGTCAAATCTTTTTTCGAGAATTGTTTTCAACTCCACTTTTTGCCACGAGGGGATATTGACCACAGAATAGACGATACCTTTTTCAACGTCGACGACGCTGGGAACGCCGACACCGACGCCGGCGGTTTGCGGAGTGATGACCCGCGAGATAGCGCTGATGATTTCCTCCAGCACCGTCTCCACAGCAGCGTCCGCAGTAATTGCCCGGGTCTCTTTTTCCACCACCGCTGCACCTTCCACCCTGCCGGCCGTCACAGTAGTTCCGCCTAAATCGACGCCGATAAAAGTGTTCTGTAGCATATCACCTCTCCCTCTTCAACCAAAATAATTCAGACTAAAAAATCGTCCTGTTTTTAATCAGGGGTTTCGCCCAGAAACCAATGCTGAAAATGTAACCCAGGGTCACATATAAAAATAACATGCCGAAGCGCAGACCGGCGAGATCACCCAACCAGCCGATGGCCAACGGCACCACCGCTCCGCCAACGATAGCCGTGCATAAAATTCCCGAAAATGAGCCGTGGTGTTTATCGAGCGAATTCAGCGCCAGCGAGAAAATGATCGACCACATCACCGAAATGAACAAACCCACGGCAGGGAAACAAAGCAGCGCCACTGTTTTAGGCCCGAACAACGCCGCAGTCAGGCAAATAATCGCCCCGCCGGTGAAGAAGATCAGGACGCGTCGGCTGTCAAAGAGCTTGAGAAAAACCAGCCCCGCCAGGCAGCCCGCCGTGATCATGCCCCAAAAATAGGAGACCACGTTGGCGCCGTCTATTTGCGGATCGAGACCGTGGTAGAGCGAGAGATGTTTGGAAATCCAGTTGGCCACCCCCTGCTCGGTGCCCACATAGGCAAAAATCGCCCAAAAATAAAGGATGACGGTTTTATTGCTGAAAAGCGTTTTGTGCATCGCCCAGCCGCCTGGCCGTTCGTCGTCTTTCAGCGCAACATTCGGCAGGCGGGAAAAACCGATGATCAACACCATGGCCAGCGAAACCAGTGCCAGCACCCAATAAAGTGAGATCCACGGCAGATTGACCGGCACGATCTGTGCCAGTGTGGACACGACGATATCCTGTTCGGCAGCGCCGTTTTTCAGGCTGGTAACCAGGTGCGAATAGACCTGCGGGCTGAGAAAGGAAGCCAACCCAAAAATGAGCTGTCCGAGCACCGAGTTAAACGCAAACTGCGCCTCGCCGCCGGCCTCGCGCAGCAGCGGATTGATCGCCACTTGCAGCATGGCCATGCCGATGCCGATAATGAACAGCGACAGAATTGCCGCTTCATAATTGGACAGCGCGGCAAAAGCGGCGGCGCCGACAAAAGCGAACAAAAACCCGGCAGTCATCACCGGTTTTTCGCCATAGAGTTCCACCAGCACACCCGAGGGAATCGACATGACGCCGTAGGCGATAAAAAATGAAAACGGTAAAAATGCGGCCAGGGTCAGGCTTAATCCAAAACCATCGATGATGTCCGGAATCAACGGGCCGAGTATGTTCGTCAAAAATGAAATGACGGCGTATGTCAGGAAAATCAGCCCGACGATGTAATAATTTTTCTTCATTTCCTCCTCGTAATTCTCAGATTTTATTCACCCCGGCTCAAAATTCTCACTTCAATAACAATAAACGTCCGGTATCCGTCCACCCCTCAGCCGTTTGCAGGCGATAAAAATAAACCCCGTCGGCCCGGTTCGTCGCTTCCCATATCACAGCATGGCTGCCGGCCTGCTGCCGGCCAAAAGCCAGCAAGTCCTCGACCTGCCCGCGTACATTAAAAACCGAGAGTGAAACATACGCGGCTTTACTCAAAGAGTAGGGAATGCAGGTGCGCTCATGAAATGGATTTGGATAATTCTGTCCAAGTTTGAATTCAAATGATTTTTTTTCGTCTGAATTTTCTTCATTGATCGCCGTTGCTAACTTCATATTGTCAAAGCGCTGCTCTACCAAACCCCGGCGCGAAAAAGAAACGAACCAGGCGGTTTCGTCATCGAGAAAAATGCCGTCGGTGCCCATGTACTGCCAAGCATAGGCGCCGGAAATTTTACTGTGCAGAGCGATGCTGGAATCGGTTACAGTCAATGCCATCAACCCGGTGGGATAGCTCGGGTAAAGTACGACTGTAGCGCTATTTATCATGCGAATTGCCGGCTGTGCTTCCCGAACCAAAGCGGGTAGCGTCGTATCTGAAGCAATGACATCACCGCTCTCATCGATGAGGTGGGCGAAACCTCCGCCTGCTTTGAAAGCCCCTTGCACCAGAAAACGGCTGGGGCCGGACAGGTATTGCACATCATAGGTGTAGTATTTTACCTGCTGCTCAATGCGTTTCGGCCCGGCTTCTATCCTGCCCGTGGCGGGGTCGTAAACCGCTATCATCAGATCGACAAACTCCTGGTTGTCGACAAAACGTTGCCAGAGCAACAGCGCCCTGCTTGTGCCGCCGGCTACCAGCGGCCACCAGTCCCGCGTGCGGCTCCCCACCACGATACCGCGCTGTTTCTCCAGTATCCCCTGTGAATCATAAACTTTCAACAAAACATCATCGCCGGAGCCGAGATCATCGACGCCGCCGCCATCGACCCATTCATCGGAATAGAAAACCACGAAATGTTTGCCCACCGCCGCCACGTGCCCGGAATGGCCGCCGTCAAATACATCGTTGGGATAGGCTTTAACCGGGCTGAGGGCGCTGTCGTAGACGCCGTAGCGTTGGGCGACGGTACGGTCGGTATTCCAGCCGTCTTCCATGGTGATCATGATATGGCCGTCATCGTTTATGGCGGAGCTGGCCGGCTCCTGGGCTTCCGGTTTGGCGATGATGATTTTCGGCCCGATTTTCGGATCAGCGGGATCGATATGCGAGGTGTAAACATCGTGGGTCCAACTGCCGTTGCGGTCGGCGCCAGTGGGCGGATGTCCCGAGCTCGACCAGATAAGCCAGTAAGTACCATCCACCAGCGGCACAAAATCGATGCCGTGCTGGTACTCACGCAAATCCTGGGCAAATGAAAAGGAAGATAGCGCTGCGATGCTAAACGCAAAAACCAGGTTGCGAAGAAATTTGATGATTTGCATTTTAAAATCCATAAAGTAGGTGGTTTATGAGTACGATGAAATTTTATTTTGATACAGCTCCGGTTTTCACAAACGTGCGACGCACTTTTCTAACAAATATCAAAGTATATCCCAGGTGCATCGATAGTTGCATGCTGAAGTGCATCGTACCTCCCTTGTTTCTCCGCATTCAAGGTGCGACGCACTTTACGTGTTAGAAGTGAAGTACTCATAAAATGCATCATTCGCTGTTCGGGCAAGTGCGTCGCATGTTTTTTTATTTAATTAACAGCAATTTAATACTCTTCACCCGGCCGCCGCTACGCAACCTGGCGATGTATAAACCGCTGTCCACGGCCTGATTTCCCGCAGCCGCGTTCCAGATTATATTATGGTTACCGGCTTGCAACCTGCCGTCAACCAGGGTTGCGATCTGCCGGCCGCGCACATCAAAAATGCCCAGGGTGACGCGCCCATCTACCGGCAGGCTAAAACGAATATTGGTGGATGGATTGAACGGATTCGGGTAATTTTGCAGCAGACGAAAATCGTTTGGCTGAGTCGAGAGCGTTTCTTCAGCTTCCTGCAAACCACCGGTTTTTGCCACACTGGAGCTGAAAACAATGTAGGCCACCTGCTCCGTCGTGTGCCAGCGCTCGGAATCCCCGATCTGGTCTTCATCGATCGCCAGCTTGAGATTCGAGGCTGTCAATGGCGTGCTGCCGTAGAGCTGCGGCCAGCCGCCGTCGCCGCCGTCCATAGCGG
The DNA here is from genome assembly GCA_024275575.1 of bacterium. Lineage (GTDB taxonomy): Bacteria > Zhuqueibacterota > Zhuqueibacteria > Zhuqueibacterales > Geothermadaptataceae > Bioreactorimicrobium. Next base: position 65,457 of record JAJRYV010000134.1, on the reverse strand, counting down.
CCGGGCTAACCACAGCCACCTTGGCGGAAGCCAAACCGCTCAGGGAATAAGTATATGGCGGCGAACTGGCAATACCGCGCACGATATCGCTACCCGTGGCTGCGGTATAGCTCACCCCGTCGATGCTGCCGTTGCCGGCTTCGATAACGATGTAACCAAGCGTTTCATTGGCGCGCGTTTTGTCGTAATCTTCACCCACGTGTTTGCCGACATAGAGCCGGGATGAACTAGGCGGGTTTCCCCGGCTGCTGCCGCGCGCCCAAAAAACCGACCAATCTGCATCATTGGCGCTCATGACCTGCCCAACAACCACGGGAAAGCTGTAAGAATTGCTGTAAGAGAGGGACTGACCGCTCCACGAATATTTACGATCGGTGATCGTTGAAGTGGTTTTCATAGCTTCCATTTGCACACCGTCCGCAGCCTGGCTGTACACGCCCTCTTCAACGACTGTATAATGTACCTTGTAACCGCTGAGCCATGTCCCGCCGGGATTCTGCACCTTCATCTGAAAACTGCTGCCGGAGGCATTGCGCACACGCACAACCGCCGGGTCATCGGATGATGAATAGTTTGCCGAGCAGACGACGACCATCGAGTTATAGCTTTGTGAAAGATTAACCGTCTTCCAGGAACTGCCGACGTTGTTGATAATACCGGTAGCCAGTTTGGGGCTGGTTCCGCCGGAACCGTTTAACGAAAAATGCTTTTCCACCAGCCCTGATTGTGAAAGCGCCACCACATAAACATTGTCGTCATCCACAAAAATGCCGTCGATGCCCAGTGGCTGTTGCCATTGGTAGCTGTCGTTGATTTCCTGATCGAGTGAAATGCTGGAGCTGGTGACTTTGAGCACGGCGAGACCGCTGGGATAGCGCGGATAAGCGACCTTCAGGCCATTGGCGGTTTGGCGCACAGCAAGTTGCGCTTCTTTGGGGATGTCCGGCAGGCTGAGATCGTTGGTGACCACCGTGCCGCTGTTATCGATGAGATAGGCAAAACCGCCACCATCCCAATAACTGCCAACAACGAGAAAGCGGTTGATAGTGGGCAGGTATTGCACATCATAAGCATAAAAACCGACCCAGTTTTCCAGTTGCGTCGGCTGCTTGACCAGCGAACCGTTCGCCGGATTGTAAACGGCATATAAAATTGGTGAATAATCCTGTCCGGCAACGACCTGTTCCCAGAGCATCAACGCCCGGTTGTTCGATCCGGCGATCAGCGGCCAGTCGTCGCGAGTGGCGCCGAGAATGACGTCGTCGGTGCGTTGCCAAACGCCGTTCTGATTGTAGACTTCCACATAGATATCGTCGCCGGAGCCGTTATTGACATAACCGCCGCCGGTGATCCAGCCGTCGGAATAAACCACGACAAAATCGGAACCCACTGCGGCGACGTGCCCGGAATGACCGCCATCGAGCACCATTTGCGGATAGGGCATGACGTCGCTCAAATCATTTTGTGAATAGACGCCGTAACGCTGTGCGATAGAGTTCTGGGCGTTCCATCCGTCTTCCATAGTGATATAAATCGTGCCTGCATCGGAGGCGGCGGAGCTTGGCGGTTCCTGCGCTTCTGGTTTGGAAATCAGTGTTACCGGACTGATGACCGGATTGGCGGGGTTGATGTTCGAGTAATAAATATCATGAATCCAACTGCCGGTTTGATCTTCGCCCGTTGGCGGATTGCCGGAACTACCCCAGATGAGCCAGTAATTACCATTGCCCCGAGGCACAAAATCGACGCCATGTTGCCAGGAACGTGGATCCTGAGCAGAAATGTCATTCACGAATAAAATCAACATATAAGCACAGAGTAAAACGATTGCCCGCACCACCTGCTTTGCAGTTTTTCCCCATCCAAAACAATTTTGATTTGTCATCCTTAAAAACCCTCCTGACTTTTTTGATTTAAAATATGTTGGTTTAAAAAAAAACAACGATTAAATCTAAAGTACCTCATGGGCCCATGGGGTGTTTTTTCCTTATTTCAGCAACAATAACTTTATGCTTTTCGTCTGTCCGCCGGCCTGCATTCTCGCCAGATACAAACCGCTGGCCGGTTTCGGGTGTTCATCGCCGGCATTCCAAACGACGGAATGCCGCCCGGCTTTTATGTGCTCATCCAGCAAGTTTGTAACTTGCCGCCCCTGCACATCAAAGACGGTCAGACGGACATATTCCTCATTTTCGAGATCAAATGGAATCTCCGTTTCCGGATTAAATGGATTGGGGAAATTCTGGTAAATTTTAAACGGTTTCAGCGCCCCGGATTTAAATGATTTTACTGAAGTGGGGGTAAGACCGCTAAACTCAATCATCACGGTATCACCGGCGCTGATCATGGGAATAATCGCGACGATAAAATCCATTTCATTATGACGGCGGTTGCGTATTTCCAATGTCTGCCCCGCCAGGCGGACTTGCACATTTTCCGCTGCACTGCCTTCCGGCAGGCGCAACAGCGCAGCGGCATTGATCACGGTCTGATCGCCGGAATTCGCAATGTGCATCCGCAGGCGTGTGCCCGCGCGAACAGAATTGACCAGCAACAATTTGAACCGTTGCCGCCACCATTCGATCAATCTATCCTGCCGCACCATCCAGACGTCGTTTTTGCCCATGGCAGCCTGCAGCAGATCCCGCAGCACTTCGAGATGCCCGTCGATGACCCAGGGGTGCGTCAGCATGTTGAACATGCTGCGTTTGGCATAGGTGTATTCAAATTTGTCGGTGAAAATTTCAAGCGCGATGGAGTCGGATAATTTAAAATGCTCGAAGAGAAACCAGTCCATAGGCATGGTCGGCGTCGCTTCCCAGATTTTGTTGAACGTCGGGAAAGTGGTTTCGGACCAGACGTCGATATCGCTGCTTTCATAAAGCAGACCGACCCGTTTGGCGGCTTCGAAGGTCTCGCGGGTGAAATCCACATGCGGGGCGCGAAAACCGCGACAGACTTCGCCATATGGCGCCAGTAACGGGTTGAGAATATCCACCATCGCCTGTAACCGCGTTTGTTGATCGACCAACGTACCTTGTAGGAAACCGGTGTGCACGTCGCCATGGCCGGCGACTTCGCTGCCGCGCGCGGCGATCATTTGCACGACCTGCGGATGTTCAACAGCGCCTTGCGTGCCCTCATCCCCACCGGCCTGTCCGACAACGTAAAAAGTGCCATAATTTTTCAAACCCAGCTCGCTGAACAAGTCGAGAATAAGCGGCACAGCAGTGGCCATGTCCGGGGTTTCCGTATCACTGGAAAAAACAAAAGCCGAGCGGTTGCCCTTTGGCCAAAAACCGATCTCGGTCAGGTAATTATCATGGCTGGTCCATTCAACCGCATTGACGATAAAATGCTGCCAGTTCAGCGGCCAGTTCCACGCCGGATCAGCGTAAATGCCGGGCAGCGCACCGGAATAGACAGTCTTGCCTGCGGCAAAAGTATTGACCACGATGGCGGCTTCCCGGCGGCTGCTTTTCCACGATTCGGAATAAGGATACCAGTGGGCGATGACCGTGCCGGAACTCACCGTAACTTTGTAACCGGGCCATTGAGCGCCGGGATAGCGGTACTGACTGATTCCGGGAATTTCATCCTGCGGCATCGGCGGGTGCTGCATGCTCGGGCCATTCCAGTAAGCGCCGAAACTGACCGGATGATCGGCAGTGAATCGAATTTCGCTGCCGCCGTCATGGGTTTTGATGCTATAATTTTTCAGGCCCAGCAGATTTTCAATACCGTTCGCCGCTTTGCCGGTAACGAATATCCCGCCGCCGGATTGCACATAGGCGCGAACATCAGCGACTTCGGAAGCGTCTAAAATGAATTCACACAAGACCACGCCGGCATGCCGGCACATTTCGCTGGTTGTCAAATCAACCTGATCGGTGCGTATTAATTCGACCATGATTCCCGCCCGGTTTAGCGCCGCGACAACACCGTTTTTATCATGCCGGGAATTCGGACTGAATTGATCGTAAGCAACGAGGATGTTCGGTTGTCTTGCACCGGCAGCCAGGGGGCGAACCAGGGAAAACTCACAGAAAATAAGTAAAAAAACAACCGGTGTTACAATGGAGCACAATTGATTCAACTGGCGCTTCATTTTCAGCAGTCCTTTTTATCCTTTAAATAGTTTAGCGCGTTTTGTGGCTGCTCGAAGCGACATTCCAGCCGCTCATTCTATAAACGGGTTTTTCACCATTCAAATCATCATGCTTGAAAACAACCTGCAAGCGGCGGATTTCACCGGGCAGCAGGGAAATGTAATTATCATTCCAGAATATCGGCAGCACCGAACGGCCGCTTTCTTCACCGACAATGCGGCTTTCGATAAAAAATGCAATACCGTCCGACTTATTGCTCAGCGTCACCCGCGCCGTCACATTCTCCGAACCGACATCGGCAAATTCAACCGCAGCATTCACCGTGGCCGGCGGCAAATCGTTGAGTGCGGTCATATCGGCATATTGTCGAATCGGCGTATAATACCACTCGGTTTTGGCGTAATCGGGAATATCCGCTTTCCGTGACAGCCAGTAGAAATTGCGATCCACTACCCGCCTCTCCGAATCGAGCAGGCATAAATCGAGAAAATATGTTGTTGATAAAGCGATGCTGTCGAGCGGCATATCCGACGCCGGTAGGATACGTTTCGAGCGGTTTGAGCGCAAGCTGAAAGTATGGGAAGTGGTGTATATTTTCTGTGAGTTTATATTGAAAACAGATACTTCCGCCTTCAAATCACCAAAGGAACGCAGGTAATCGTTGACGGCATAAATGCTTTTATCGCCGTAATTATAAATTATATGCAGCGGTTTGCAGGCCTTCTGCGTGCCGTAAAACGCGCCGGTGGGATTGAGGAAACTGTCGTAAAGCTGCCAGTACATTTCCGGCCAGGACGAATTCAGCATCCACTGAATAATGCCGGTGGCGCGTTTGTGTTTGTTGACGGCAAAAGCCTCGAACATCGGCCGGATGAGCTCGTAATTCATCACCTGCGCCCGCCGGGCAAAATCGGCCACATCAGTGGATTTGCCGTAGCGCAGATCCAGTGCTTTCTGAAATCGTTCCAGCGTGTTGAAATTATTGCGGCCGCAGTGGTATTCCCAATAATGATCGATGGGCCAGAGATGCGCCGGCGGAATCATGCGTTTGATGCTTTCCAGCGGCGGCACCTGCGCTCCTGGGCTGGTCTCGGTATTGAAACCGAAAGCGCCGCCGTTGGCTGTGTCGGCATACCAGTAAACCGGCGGTGTAAAAGCGTAAGGCCCGTTCATTTTCACCCGCGTCGGCCCGCTCACCTCGCTATTGATGCCGCCCGCTGCTGCAAGGTAGGGTCGCGTCGGATCAACATCTTTCAGCACGTCAACATATTTTCGCTCCAGCGCCGGACGCGGCAGTTTGTCGCTGCCCACCAACCAGACAAAAATGCCGGGGTGGTTGCGCAGCCAGGTGACCTGATCGCGCAGCGACCGCGCCACCAGTTCCATCTCGGTCGGTTCCTTGATGGCGCCGAATTGATCAGCGGGTTTGCCGGCATATTCTTCCCACTCCCACTGACAGCTCCAGCCGACCATAATCATCAGCCCCAGGCTGTCGCATAAATCGTAGAGACGTTCATCCTTGCCCCAAAAGCCTTCGAGACGCACAGTGTTCAAATTCATTTGTTTCACATATTTGAGCTGTGCTGCGATGGACTTGTATGTATCAGCTAACAGCAAATCATCGACCCAACCTCCCCCCTTGATCAGGACTTTTTTGCCGTTGATTTTATAGCCGCGGTACCCAGCGTCGTTGACATAATCGGCAACGTGGCGAATACCGAAAGTGACATTCTTTTTATCGGATAGCCTGCCCTTTTGCGAAAAGCGCAGATTTAATTGATACAAATTGGCTGCGCCGAGATTGCTCGGCCACCACAGGCGCGGTTTTTTGATCAGCAAGCCGGGGAATTCATCCGGCGTGAAGTGCACGGTTCTGCGCTCGAAAGCAGCGAGTTTTATTTTTTTCTCAAAATGGATGGCTTCGATGTCGCCGCTCAGGACCCCGGAAACCGCTTTGGCGCTGTGGTTGATCAGCTCTGTGACTATCGTGATACCGGCTTTGCGCAGGCTGCGCAAGTCGAGATCGGTTATCACCTGGGGATCTTTCAGGGAAACCGGGCCGGTCGTCAGCAGCGCGACTTCGCGCCACAGACCCATGTTGTTGTCCGGCGGCACCGGGTTCCAATCGACAAAACCGATGGTGAAATCACCCGGGCGGGGCGGAAAAACTTTGACCGCCAGGACGTTTTCGCCGGTTTTCAATAATGCGGTTACATCGAATTCAAAAAAGCGAAAAGCGCCGACCAGCGTATCCGCCGCAGCGATTTGGCGGCCGTTGAGCCAGACATCGGCGCGGTAATTGACACCTTTGAAATGCAGAAAGCTGTGGTATTCATTTTTCTTTTCAGGAAGCTGGAAGCTGGTGCGGTACCACCACGGCTGTTCAAATTGTTCGGGTTCAACCTTGAGCAGATTTTTACCAAAATAGAGGCTGTCGTATTTGCCGGCTTTTTCGAGGGATGCCAGCACGGTTCCGGGAACGGTTGCCGGATGCCAGCCCTGGAGTGATGCACCCGGTCGGCTCAGGCGGGCGCCGCCGGCTTCCACTTCGATGGAAGAGACGATATGCCACTTTTTGAGCGCACGAGTCACGGGTTTATCTGTCGCAGCGCACAGGAGTGCAGGCGCTATAAGAGTTAAAATTAAAAAAGCTAAGCAGCAAAATTTATTTTGCAACATCAATTCCTCCGTAAACAGGCACTGCACTTTACAAGAGTAGAGAAAAACTGTCATGTTATCGTTAACTGTTATCGTTAACATGTATACGATAAGAACTCCTCTTTATAAATGCAACATTTTTTTAAAAAGGAAAAAACTTTTCGCGTGCATTAATGATGACTTTATAATATCTAAACCTGCATTTATTTAATAAACAATTTGTTAACGCCGGAGCACAGCACCTTTATGGGCTGCATCTCGCATTGCATAAAAGCAATACACTCCGAGAGTAAACAACAAAGTTTATGAATAGATCAGGTTAGGCGGCAGGATAAATCGCGGTGTGAAAATGATTTGAGTATGTCTCAATTCTCAGGAAAACTATTCAGTCAATCTGCTTGGCGGGATTTAATTTCAGCTTGTCATTTATAGAGCCTCCATATTTTCCGCCGGGAATTCCATTATGGGTGAGTGCGTGGGCTCAAATCCCCGACGAGTATATCACGCTGAACAGAGACTTTTTTCTGCACCCCTTTGCGTTGGCGACTCGTTCGAGCTTTTTCAATTATAAAGATATGACTTAAATTCATCTGCCATTTGCGACACGCTCAATTATTTTTATAATTGAATTGCATGAACAGGTGATACACATACCATGCCGCAGCCGGCTTCCTATCCCGAATTTCGTTTCACCAATTCGAGTTTGAGAAATTTATGCACCGGGGATTTCTGCGTACCGGCGATCATATTCAGCAGGTTTTCCGCGGCCACTCTCCCCAACTCCGTCAGAGGTTGCCGGATGGTTGTCAATGAGGGTTTGACATACGACGCCAGTTCCACATCGTCGAAGCCGATCACCGCCATGTCTTGCGGAACGCGCAGCCCTTCTTTTTGCAAGCGCTCCATAGCGCCGATGGCCATATAATCATCGGAGGCGAGAATTGCCGTCGGCCGATTCGTGCATTGCAGCAGCTTGCCGGCCTCCTCGAAAGCTTTCTGCTTGTCGAATTCTGCGTAACGCACCCATTCCTCGTTCACCACAAGTCGCAATTCCTTCACGGCGGTGTGGTAAGCCTTAAGCCGGTCAATACTGTTGGTTTCATCCATGCTGCCGGCAAAAAATGCGATTTTCCGATGGCCGTTCGTGTACAGATGCCGCATGGCCGTTTTGGTTCCCTCGATATTTTCGGTGTCGATAAAATTGTAGTTTTTCTTGTATTTCTTGTGGTTGACCAACATAAACGGCACCTCGTTATCAGCGAGCATTTGAATATGAGGATTGTCGGTTTTTGAACGCAAAATAATCAGCCCGTCGATAACATGACTGCGCACGATATCAAGATAGGCGGAGGTTTTTTCCCGGTCGGTTTCCACCGGGAAAAACATAACGCGGTAGCCGCGCTCTTGCACAATATCTGTGATACCGCTGCCGATTTGCCCGATGTAATTATCGAAAAAGACCTTTTTCACCCGGTTGATAATGATGCCAATCATCATCGAACGTTTGCTGGACAGGCTGCGGGCGACGAGATTGGGCTGGTAATTGAGTTCGGCAATGATTGCCCGGATGCGCTCCGCAGTTTCTTTTTTCACCGGGCCGGTATTGTTGAGCACCCGAGACACTGTCATGGTGGAAACACCGGCACGTTTAGCGACTTCGGCGATGGTTACTTTTGCTGACAAAACTGGTATCCTGAATAATTCTCACACAGAGATGTAAAGCACGCAAAGAAAAGATTTAAATAAAAAAACCAGACCGTTACGCACGCTGTGGCTTTGCGTGAGATGTTTTTAAAAAAACTTAATTTTATTGCTTATGCCTGGATATTTTAATCGAACTCAGTATCGCAGATCCCGGCTTTGAGGCGTGCGCAGAGATGTTGAATCTGTTCCGGTAAAATACGGCCGGTAGAAAGTTGCGGCAGCGCAGCCGGTAAAAAGAATTCGACGCCGTCGGTTTCAAGGCCACTGCGTGACGCCCCGGATTCGATCTCACAGTGAAAAAACAGTTTATAACTATGAAAAATATCCGGCGGATGGGCATGGCGATGCTTGTCGTAAACAGCGAGCAGGCGAATTGCCCGGGCGGTAAAGCCGGATTCTTCACGAATTTCTTTTTCCACGGCCTGTCGCGGTGATTCGTTGATGTCAATCCAGCCGCCGGGCAGGGTCCATTTGCCATCGGATTTTTCACGCACAAGCAAAACCTTTTCATCTTCCATAACCAGCCCGCGGCAGTCGAGCTTGGGGGTGGCATAACCGGTTTCATTTTTAAAGAGCGCATGCACAGATGAAAAATCGTGTTCGCTATGCCCGGCGATCATTTCTGCAGCAATGACGCACAATTGTTCATAACGCTCGATATCGTAAACATCTTTGCAGTATGTGAGCCCGGATTGGGCGATGGCCTGGATCTTTTGTGCCCAGTCGAGCCATTTTTGCTGTGCCGTCTTTTCAGTCAATTCCCTGATTAGTCAAACCATCGCCGTGTTAACGTCGCTGCAACTCAATTTTTTCGATGATGTTGCCATCGATATCGATAGCGGTCAGTACGGACTTTTCAAGGCCGACTTCAACGCTGACGAGGTGTTCAATTTTTGCTATTTTTTGCGTCTCCGGCTGCGGTGTGTCCGGCTCGTAAAGCCCGGCGCCGCCGCCAGCGGTGGTGATGTAATGCGTGCCGCCCCGCAATGCATGATGATAGTGATGGTCGTGGCCGTTCATCACCACCTGTACGCCATGGCGCTCAAAAATATCACCCCAGAATTTTCGCCGTAATTCGGCATCGGCAACACGGCTTTTTTTCACACTGAAAAGCGGCTGGTGGAAAAACACAAAAACAAAACCGGCATCTTTGTTCAACGTAAGCTGATGCTCTACCCATGCTTTCTGTGTCTCAAAATATCGGCGATTATAATTGGCCCAGAAATATTCCCTGCCGGCTGCGGTTTTGAGATAGCGTGGGGTCTGATAATCCTCGCCCTCTGTATCTAAAAAGATAAAAAAAGCATCGCCGACACTGAACGAATAATAACGCTCGTTGCCCGGCAGGTTAAAAAAATCAAAATAATATCTGGAATCTTTCTCGTGATTCCCCAAAACCGGGAAATATGGCGTCGAACGCAGCAGTTCTTTGTTCAGTGCGAAAAATTTTTCCCAGTGCTGAATTTGTCGTCCATCGGCGACAAGATCACCTGTATTCACCACAAACAATGGTTTCTCTGCAATGATACGGTCGATGTTTTTTTTGTGCACCTCATGGCGCGAGCGGGTATCGCCGAGAACCACGAATTTGAACGGCGCAATATCTTTGGGGAAAGTCGTCACCTGCCCCCTGCCGGCCTCACTGCCATCGCCGAACACATTATATGTATAAGTCGTATTTTCTTGCAGACCGGAAAGCAGCATTTCGTGGTTCTGGTAGTGGTTGAGGGTTTGCACGCTGCCATCGGGCATAGTCACGGTCGAGACACCGGAAAGCGTCGCCCAACACACGACAGCGCTTTTGTCAGTTACATTTTGCACATATGGTCCGATAGCGATCGTTTTTTTCTCTCCGGCTATGGCGACAAATACTGAGGCAAAAAATAGTGCGGCACACTGGAATATTCGCTTCTGAAACATAAAAACAGGCCCTTTTAAATTAAAAGTCATCCATCTAAAAAAATATGATAGAAAAAATTTTAATAAAATGAAACAGCAATTCCTGAAAAGGTGGCGGTGCAGCTGTAGTCATGACAAGGGCCTTCTTTTTCGAGGCTGTCGGGCTAGACCTGCATTATTCACAAATTCCTTTAAAAGGATTGATAAATAATTGATTTCATTGTAGTTCTTCGAAAGCCCAGTTGGAAACTTAATATTTTATTTAAAAAATCATTTCGCCGAGTTGCTGGTATCTGTTCAGCGCATCAGGTGGACGCCGGGCCTGTTTGTGCTAAGCGTGCCTAAATATCGAAGCGGGATATCTTCTCACTTGTCCGAAACATGCTTCCTTCGATAAACTCAGGATATCGCTTCGGCAAGCTCAGGATAGCGCTTCTCGCGCGCACGCGGAACAGATACCGTCACTGAGGCTCAGAGTATTGTTTTTAAATATTTTATGCTATTTTTCTCTTCTGCACTACTGCATCTCCGCGAGAATAATAAAGGTGGATTTCAAATCGATAAACGTTGGCTCCGCATTAAAAATAAATGCTGGAGCCAATTAAATATTTTACGATATGATCGGTCATGATACTGTTTTCAGGTTTGGCGCGATTGTAAATACCGAATGGTTCATATTTGATTTGAAACTCTAAACTCCAGAATTCGCAAAAATTCAAGTTCGCCCCAACGATCATATCACAATACAACGCACGGGTTCTTTTTACATTGATGTACCGAATCCGACCTGGCGCATACTCGGGGTCTGTGGACTCTTCAGAATCACTGCCATAAATATAGTTTGGCCGGAGAACGGCAACCCCCAGTTCAAGGCCGTACAAAAAGGAGAGCACTTTTTTATGATCGATATGCATGGCTGTAAGCCCGAGTTTTTCTTCGGACGCTTCCAACCTGATTTTATCGCCAATGTTTGGCCTGCCTTATTTGTAGGAATAGTATCCAGTGGTTATAGCGTAGTTCAATTGCCATTTATTCGGTAAAAGCGGATTGGGGTTTAAATTTCGGTAAACGATTCCGGTTTGATGCTCCGACCTTGAAAAGGCTGATTTTTGTCCTCCATCGGATAGGGAAACATGAACCCGATCTGTTGCAAAGGCACTTTTTTTATCAGGCTCGTATTCACCTTGGTTTTTTGTTTTCCAGCTTGACTAATCCCGATTATCATTCCCGCCAAGAATCCAACACCTGCGCCGATCGGTGGGGCCAAAGCATAAATCATAGCGCAACCAATACAACAGTCATTCTGATCTTCGACAACGATAGCGGCAAAAGTTAATCCCAGGACACCACCGATCAGAGTCCATTTTATGGCATTGCCGGCTAATTTATCTTTTTTCCGGCCGGTAATTAAAAATGCGTTCAGGTTAATCGAGTCTTGCAGCGTAAAATAATTATTTGTTGCGGACTGGGAATCAGAATTCGCTGAACTGTGCCGAATTTGCGCAACAACTGCTTTTGACAGAAAAAATATAAGCAAAAAGACTGCAACTCTGGTCATGTTGACATTTTCATCGCTCCATATTGAATGTAATGGTGAACTTGGTTTGTTCTAATAAAATATGGGTGCAAACGAATATGTCATGGAATTGTCATAAAGCTGTAAATATTTTGCCGATCGTCCATTTTCCACTACGACAAATCAAAGCAATTCAACCTCGGTTTGCAGGCGTTTTTCGCGTTCAAATCTTTCGATAGCCAGAGCGATCAGTTTTTCGATCAATGCCGCGTAGGTTAAACCACTGGCGCCCCATAATTTCGGGTACATGCTGATGCGTGTGAAACCCGGCATGGTATTGATCTCATTCACAACAATCTTGTCGTCTTTCTGCAGAAAAAAATCGACGCGCGCCAGTCCCTCACAATTGAGCGTCTGAAAAGTGGCGATAGCTTTCTGCTGAATTTTTCGCACAAGCGGCTGCGGCAATTCTGCAGGGATTTGCAGGCCGGCGCCGGTCTCGTCGAGGTATTTTGCTTCATAAGAATAAAATTGATGGTGCGGAATGATTTCGCCGGGAAGCGATGCCGCCGGATTTTCGTTGCCGAGTACGGCACATTCAATCTCACGTCCATCGATAAATTCTTCGATGATCACTTTGTTATCATAGCGAAATGCATCCGCCAGACCGGCTTTAAATTCAGACTCATTTTCTGCGCGGTGCACACCGACTGATGAACCCATATTCGCCGGTTTGATAAACACCGGGCAACCCAGTTTTTTGACCATTTCAGAAAATATAATATCGCCTTTTTGTAAAACGTTAACCGTGTGGAATTTACCGATGGGCAGACCGGCATCCCGCAGCAAGCGCTTCATCACATCTTTATCCATGCCCACGGCAGAACCGAGCACGCCCGCGCCGACAAAAGGAACGTTAGCCGATTTCAACAGACCCTGAATGGTGCCATCCTCGCCCATGGGGCCGTGCAGAATGGGGAAAACCACATCAAGAGCGTCGGGGGTTTCAGTATTTGACAAACGCACCAATTGCTGTGTTTCGCGGCCGGCGACGAGGGCGATTTCTTCCTGTAAATGCTGCATTTTTATCTGTTTGGGATCGTCTGCATGCAACAGAAATTGCGAGGCATCATTCAAATACCAACGACCGGATTTGTCGATGCCGATGAGTGTAACTTCGAATTTTTCGCGATCGATAGCATCGATGACGTTTTTTGCTGATTGCAGCGAGATCTCATGCTCTGCTGATTTGCCCCCGAATAAGATACCCACCCTGATTTTTTCTGCCATGCAAAACTCCTGTAATTCCTGATTCCTTCTGCATCTGCAATGCTGTTGTCTCTGGTTTAGCGCTTGTCCTGGCTTTCGTCACAATTCTGCTCGGACTTTCTCAAACTACAAAAAATATAATTCTGTTTCGTACCGCCGGGCGTCTGATGATCGATATTTATACTTTCAATTTTATCAAATCCGGGCGAAAAACAGTGAGTCAGAGATTCTTCCGAATAGCGGGATACCGGCAGCCCACTGCATTTTTCCGGGCCAAGAGGGGAAAATGTGCCGATGATGAGCCGGCCTGCTGGGTGTAATAATTGATGCGCTATTCGCACATATTTTTCAATCTCCTGCACCTCATTTAAAAAATGAAATGCAGCGCGATCGTGCCAGCAGTCAAAACGCTCATCAGTATCAAATCGGGTGACGTCACCGACAATCCAGTTTACTTTTGCAGCTTGTGGGCCGAGTCGCTTTTGTGTGCGTTCGAGCGCCGCAGCCGAAATATCGAGCACTGAAAGATCGCGATAACCCAACTTCAGCAAATGATCTACCAGCAGACTGTCGCCGCCGCCGATGTCGATAATCTTCGCTGATTTGGGCAGTTGGCAGTTTTTCAGGAGGCGTAGCGAAGTCTGCGGCACCGGCTGATACCAGCCCCGGTTTTCCAGCTCAGAACCTCGGTAAATGCCTTGCCAGTGGTTTTCTCTGTCGGAATTGTTCATTTTTTATTCCGATCATTTTTTTCTGTTTTCAAAGGTGACTGTGGCGAGCGAAGCCGGAATTATTTATGACAAAATCTCAGATAATGAGTGAATAAATCCGGTGCGAGATTATGCATAACTTTTCTGCGTTCAAGGTCAACAGGTCGTTTTTTATGCAACTGCTCATCAAAAGCATAGAGCGCGAAAATATAGGTTTTTCGTGCACGCGGTAACTCTGCAAAACTTTCCGGGTGATCAGCATATCGGCGCAATATTTCCGGGATAAAAGTATTTCTTTCCGGAAGGTAAATCGCCTCATTAACCCAAGCAAAATACGGCAACTTGCCATAAGCGGCCTCAACCGTTTCAGCCCCGGCGATTTCTGAAAAAACAGCGCGCAAGTTTTTATTTTTTAAAGTTGTCCAGTCGAGTTCGAAGGGATCGTTCGCCAATAATTTCACATAGGCGGTATTGGCTTCGGGCAATTTATGCAACGCCGTTGCCGCATCACCGAAATAGCCCCAATAGCGTGCCGGGATCGTGTCCACCTGCGTTTGCAGGGCATCGAGAAGGAGATCGTAGGCTGCCTGAAATTTGTCGTCATGCAGCGCACAGGCGCCCTCGTGTAGAAAATAATCGCAATCCGCCACGCATCCATCGCGGTCAAAATCATCAAGTATGCGCAGGCGTTGAGCAAATAATTTACATTTCTCCCGAATTGCAACGCCGGCGCCTCCCACCTCGGTCATCTGATGTTTCAATTCCTGCCAGATTTCTACGATTTCCTGTGCTGTCGAATGCGCTGTCAATCCGCCTTCCCGGCACCACAGGGCAATCTCGCGATAATACTCGGCATTGGCAACTGTCGGATCGATTTCCTGCGCCTGTTGCAGCAAATTGAGGCAGGCGTCAAATTCGAAGCGCTGCAACTGTCCTAACGCTTCTTCGACCAGGGGAATCGCCTCAGAAAAAAATGATATTTGCATTTTTCCGCTCACCGGTTTTGTTTGCTGAAAAAATATTTCGTAGTAAAGATAATTTGAATTAGCCAAAAAAGCAAAGAGGGAAAATCATTTTTCATGATCGCTCATTTTTTCTAAAATTCCCAACAACAATTTTATACGAGCTGAATTTTCCTGACACTGTAATATCACGGTGATTTCGCCCCCTTTTCCGCTCATTCCGTGAAAAGAGGTAGCCTCAGCTTTTGCCTGTTGTTAAGAATTTCATCATATTTATGCGGCAAAGGTGGGCGCTGAACGCCCTACGATGACTGTTCCGGCAAAGGATCAATCTGTAAAATCACACTTGTTAAAATAAGATTTTTGAACGATATTAAAATGTGAAAGCCGGGGATATTGCCTGATTATCTCCTGATACAGGATAACTACCGTGATCGTGCCTCATTTTTGGCCGGGATTCATGGAATTGCTATTGTGTTTAGATTTTTTACTGGAGTCGAAATATGTTAAATATCGCGTTGTTTGGCCCCCCGGGAGCAGGCAAAGGCACACAATCAGAATTCCTGATCAAACGCTACAACCTTTTTTATATCTCGACCGGGAACCTGCTGCGCAAGGAGATCGCCGATAAAACTTATCTCGGCCTGCAGGCAAAGGATATCATCGCTTCCGGCGGTCTGGTTTCCGATGAAATCATCGTGCAAATCATCGAAAAAACAATCACCGACAACTCCGACGCCAATGGCTTCCTCTTCGATGGATTTCCACGAACTTATATTCAAGCGTATATTCTCGAAGGTTTGATGATCAAATTGAATACCTCCTTAAATTGTCTTATCAGCCTGAAAGTGCCGGTGGAAGAATCCGTTTCCCGGTTGTTGAAACGTGGCGAGACCTCCGGCCGCAACGATGATAATGAAAAAGTTATTCGCAATCGTTTGCAAGAATATTATGAAAAAACTCTGCCCGTACAGCATTTTTTTCAGGAACGGGGCATCTATCATGAAATCGACGGCAGTGTAGATATTGAGAAGGTCAATAAAACCATACAGCAGGTTATTTCATCCGAATTAAACAAACGGCTTTTCAACGTCGTTATATTCGGCTATCCGGGTTCGGGGCGAGGCTCGCAAGCGGAGTTTCTCGCAGATAAATACAGGCTCGAATATGTGGCCACCGGCAAAATGCTGGAGCAGGAAGTCAATAATCAAACGGAAATTGGAAAGAAAATCTTCATGCTCTATGAAAACGGCCGGCTCGTACCGGATGAAACCGTCGTGAAATTGATCGAAAAAAAGCTGGAAAAGCACAACAGCGTGCGTGGATTTATTTTCAAAGGCTTTCCTCGAACGCTGGTGCAATCGTATATTTTGGATGGTTTGCTGAAAAAACATGACTCCTGCCTGTCTCAGGTTATCGAACTCAAGGTGCCGACGCTCGATTTGATCAATCGTCTCGATGCACGCAGCAAAACCACCGATTGCATGCCCTATGATACCAGCACCGCAAAAATTGTCAAGCGATTGCAGGAACACGAAGAAAAAACCGTACCAGTGATCGAAAAATACAAACAAGTACATCGCGTCAGCAGAATTGATGGGCGCGGCTCGTTTGAAGAAGTCGCCGCAAGAATCTCGGCAGAAATTGAAAAAGGGTTTAAAACCTTGCGCTGAAACGGGCATTTCGGCAGAAATTTACGCCTGCGAAATTTCGCAAAAATTCGGTTGGACCATGCCGACTATTGTCACCAGTTATTTTCCTCCAAGAACTGTACGTGCGAGTTTCCCAGCATACTGCCCGATCCCACCGAACTTGACCGCTGAAACCGAACAGGCTTGACCGGCCTATCCCCCAGAGGATGACCGGTCTATCTCAAAAAAATTGACCGAAAAAGTAAAAAACGCAAATAGTTTTAGAGCTTGATAAAGCTCTCTATTTCTAAATTATTTTATGTTTCGGCTCAGAATATTTATTTATCCCCGTACATCATTTCAAAAATAGCATCGCTGATGCCCATGGAGCTGAAACCTCCGTCGTGATAGAGATTCTGCATCGTCACTTTGCGGGTCAGATCGGACAAGAGTGTCAGTACGTAATCAGCGCATTCATCAGCGCTGGCGTTACCGAGGGGTGAGAGTTTTTCGGCAAAATCATACATGGCATTAAATCCGACGATGCCGCTACCGGCCGTCGTCACAGTCGGGCTTTGCGATATCGTATTGATCCGTATTCCCCTTTCTCCAAGCCGTGAACCCAGGCTGCGGGTGACACTTTCGAGCAAGGCTTTGGCATCGCCCATATCGCCGTATTTTGTAAAGATCCGCTGGGCGCCAATGTAGGACAGGGCAACGATAGAAGCGCCTCCGTTGAGCGCATCGGCTTTTAGTGCCTGCGTGACTACGCGATGCAAAGAAAGGGCGGACACATCGAGGGTTTTGTGAAACCAGTCATAATTCAAATCCATGTAGTCTTTTTTCTTGCGCACATTCGGCGACATACCGATGGAATGTACGATAAAATCGAGCTTGCCGAACTTCTCTTTCAGTTGCGTAAATGCAGCATCGAGTTGCTCGTTATTAGAGGCGTCACAAACGATCACCGGAGCGTCACCACACTTTTTCGCCAATTCATCGATTTGCCCCATGCGAAGGGCGACTTTAATATTTGAAATACCAAATTCCGCTCCCTCACGATAGGCGACTTCTGCTATTTTCCATGCGATGCTTTTATCGTCCAGCGGGCCGAAAATGATGCCTTTTTTCCCCTGTAATAAATTAAAACCATTCGAACTCATTTTTCCTCCAAGATTCTTATATCGTCAATCAGCAAATTCCTAAAAAGAAGCTAAAGATAAGGCATAGTAAATTTTCCCGCAAGGTGAATTTTCCGCCATATTAGCAAAACGACAGAAAGTTATCAGCTAATTTATAAAATCTATTTTCCCTTGATTGCTTTGCATATTCTGCTAAATTCTGTTAACTTTTACAGATAGTAACTTCCAAATTACATAGATAGGAAGACCCCATGTTGCCCAATGGTGATAAAAATTCTCCCGGTATTGGCAGCAGCCCGGCGTTTCTGTCCGTTGTCGAACAGGCGAAAAAATTTGCAACCGTACCCCGACCGATCTTAATTCGGGGCGAACGCGGCACCGGCAAAGAGGTGCTGGCGCACTACATTCACCACCTGAGCCGGCGCAGCGAGTACAAATTTGTCGCGGTCAATTGTGCGGCGCTGCATGATGAGCTTTTTCTTGCAGAGATCTTTGGTCATGAAAAAGGCGCATTTACCGGCGCTACCAGCAGCCGCGCGGGAAAACTCGAACTCGCAGACGGAGGTACGCTTTTTTTAGATGAAGTCGCTAACATGTCCCGCGATGCACAGGAAAAATTATTGCGGGTTGTGGAATATCAACAATTTGAGCGTCTCGGCGGTAGTGAAGAAATTGATGTGGACGTCCGGATTCTGGCGGCAACGAACGCAAATCTCGATGAAATGATTGAATCAGGGGAATTTCTTGCCGATCTTTATGATCGTATCGCTTTTGCCGAACTCACCTTGCCACCATTGCGAAAGCGGCGTGAGGATATTCCTGAACTGATTCACCATTTCCTGAAAAATCTGCATGCAGAAATGCCGGATATGGAGAAAAAAGAGTTCACACCGGCAGCCATACGCGCGCTGCAAGCCTACCACTGGCCGGGCAACATGCGGGAATTAAAAAACGTCATCGAACGCCATTATATCTGGGATGCCGACGGTGTCATTCATGCGTCAGAATTGCCTCTTGAAATCACGACGATCGAACCCATTGGCGGCACTTTTCAGGAACAGGTGCGCGCTTTTGAAAAATCACTCCTTCTCAACACGCTCAAGGATGTGTCGGGGAACCAGCGGGAAGCGGCGAAACAACTGGGCATGACCTATGATCAATTGCGCCACTATTATAAAAAATTTTCTCTCGGAGAATTACTGGTGTAATCCACCAGGTGTTGGCGTAAATTCCCATATTCTCATTTTATCAACCCTTAAAAAACAATAGGTTATGTTTGGCACTATGCTTGCCATTAGCTAGGCATTCCAATTTGAAAATTCTATCTTAATCATACCGACTGGAGGCTGTTATGAAAATCTTTAAACGCGTTAGCGAATTGGCGAAAGCCAATATCAATCATCTGCTTGATCAGGCGGAGGACCCCGAAGTCATGGTCAAACAGATCATTCGCGATATGGAAGAGAGTATCATCGAAATGCGCCGCGAAACAGTTCGCGCCGTCGCGCGGGAAAAACAAATCGAGAAACAACTGCTGACAGCGGAAAATCTCACCAAAGATTATGCAAATAAAGCCGGTCTGGCGATTGAAGAGGGCAACGAAGATTTGGCACGTAAAATTCTGGTAAAAAAACTGCATACAGAACGACAGAAACAACTCCTGGCTGAAGAATTAAAGGATGCGAAAATCGTTTCGGAAAAACTGAAAAATGAACTTCTTTGTCTTGAAGACAAAGTTCAGAGTGCACGACGCAAAAAAGAAGAATTGATCCGCAGAAAGCGCTCGGCGGAAGCCAAGATGCGTATTCAGAAATCCGCCGGAAAAGCAGTGGACAGTGTACGAAATGCAGCGGGCAAAATTTCAAGCTTTGAAGATTGGCAGGCATCAATGGAAAGTTATGAAGAGGCGATTGGCGGACTCGAGGCTGATGCAGAAGCGGCGCAGGAAATTGCAGACCTC
Source organism: bacterium (assembly GCA_024275575.1). Taxonomy (GTDB): domain Bacteria; phylum Zhuqueibacterota; class Zhuqueibacteria; order Zhuqueibacterales; family Geothermadaptataceae; genus Bioreactorimicrobium. The sequence continues at coordinate 45,897 of JAJRYV010000134.1, read as the reverse complement.
GGCCGGCAGGATGATATCGATCTCGAAAAGCTGGAGAAAGAGAAAGCTATTGAAGATGAGCTGACGAGGTTAAAACAACAAAAAAAGAAATAAATGAGGATAAAAAAGTGATCACGTTCTACCTTTGTTGTTTAATTTTCGGGGGGATTCTTCTTATCGTTTTGCTTTTCACCGATTTGGAGAGTGAAGCCGGCGAAAAGGTCGAACCGGAAGCGGGCACCGGGATGAATGCTGTGACCAAAGGAGTATGGAATGTCTTCAAATTCCTCAGCTTTCGAAATGCCGTCTATTTTATGGTGTTTTTCGGTTTGACCGGCGTCACGGTTTCACGTATCGATTTGCCGGCTGGCGGAGCATTCATCGCGGCACTGGTGATGGGAACTTTTGCGGCATTTTTAGGGCATATCGCCATGCAGTACTTGCAAAAATCAAGAATTAGTGAAGGCGAAAACCTGGAAAATATTGGTTGACGTGGCTGAAAAAAAATTTTGCCCCTTAACAAAAGATGAGGGAGAACACGATTTAATAGCGAATCCTCATTTTCCTGTATCATATCCTCCCTTCTCAGGCCCTCCAATAAATTGGAGGGCTTTTTTTTATTCAGGGGTCAGATGAATAATTATTTACTTTAACTTAATAAGTTGCTAATTTTAGCACATAAATATTCACAACACAGGAAAAGAGCAAAATGAGTATTCGAGGAAAAGTTTTTTTGATAACCGGCGCCACAAGCGGCATCGGCCGGGAAACAGCAGTTTTGGCCACAGAAGGCGGTGCCGCAGTTTCTTTTTTAGGACGAAATAAATCTGAGCTCGAACATTTAACGCAACAGTTGAATAAATCGCAAAAAGTAGCCCTACCGTTGCATTGTGATGTCACCAAAAAATCACAGGTGCGGCAAGCGATTGAAAAAACGGTACAAAACTTCGGTAGGCTCGATGTACTGGTCAATGCTGCCGGGATTATCGCGGCGGGCACGATTGAGGATACTTCGACGGCTGCCTGGAATGAAATGATGGATATCAACGTCACCGCTGTTTTTCACCTGATGCAATTCGCCATTCCGCACCTGGAGAAAACACAGGGTAATATTATCAATGTATCGAGTGTTGTCGGTACACGCTCCTTCCCGGGCATTATCGCCTACTCTGTCAGCAAATCCGCAGTTGATCAATTGACCCGCTGTTCCGCAATGGAACTGGCGCCGAAAAAAATCCGCGTCAATGCGGTAAATCCCGGCGTGGTTGTGACTAATTTACACCGCCGCAGCGGCATGGATGAAAAAAAATACGCCGCATTTCTCGAACACAGCAAGACGACCCATCCCATCGGGCGAGTCGGTGAACCACGTGATATTGCCTCCGGCATATTGTACCTCGCAGACGATGCTGCCGGTTGGGTTACAGGAGTGACCCTGAACATCGATGGTGGACGCCATTTGACCTGTGCGCGCTAAAATTGCACCGGTTTCCCAAAAAATATAAACTAAATAAATTTTGCGATGAAAGGGATTTTTCAGCAATAATGGCATCCATAAAACTCATCCTGTTACTGTTTCTATTCAACCAGTCAACAGCAGTATTGGCAGCACCGAAAAATAATAGCGACAAAACCTGGTCTCATGATTCACGGCTGGTGCGCGTGCGCTACGGCATGACTCTCGGCACAATTCTGCGCAAAAACGACGTCCCACGGTCACAGATCCAGCCGCTCATGGAAGCCTTTGCTTCTGTTTTCAATCCACGCAAGATACGCGCCGGAGAAAAACTTAAGATTCGATTCGACAGCAACGGTGCAGTTTCATCCCTTGCCTACCAGCCGGATATCGATAAAATAATAAAAGTTTTCGTCGATTCTCTCGGTATTTTTATCGCGACACTCGATACTTTGCCCATAATCGAAGAACGAAAACTGCTCGTCGGCTCAGTCGAAACCACACTTTACGAGGCTGTTCTCAAGGCCGGTGAATCACCGGAATTGATCATGGCGTTTTCCGATATTTTCCAGTGGGATATCGATTTTTTTCTCGATCCGCGCCGCGGTGATTCATTCGGCATCTATTTCGAAAAACAGTACGTGTTCGATAAAAATTCGGGGCTGCCCACCTTTTTGCGTTACGGCAAAATTCTCGCTGCGGCTTATGCGCAAAAAGATACGACGCTCATCGCTTTTAGTTTTGCCGATAACAACGGACGCCTGAAATATTATGACGCCAACGGTCAGAGTTTCCAAAAAACTTTCCTCAAATCACCATTAAATTACCGGCGTATTTCAAGCTATTTTTCACGCAGCCGCTTCCATCCCATTTTAAAACGCCGCCGCGCCCATACCGGCGTTGATTTTGCAGCCCGGACCGGCACGCCAGTCGTTTCCGCCGCAGATGGAATAATTATTTTTAAAGGATGGTTTGGCGGCTATGGGAACTGCATAAAAGTCAGTCATAAAAACGGCTCTTATGTCACACTCTACGGGCATTTATCACGCTTTGCCAAAAAGCTTTATGTGGGGCAAAAAGTCGCGCAGAACCAACTTATCGGTTATGTGGGAAAAACCGGCCGCGCCACCGGCCCCCACTTGCACTACACCATGTATTACAAAGGCAAAGCGATCAACCCGCTGAAAATACAACCACTGGCCGGCAAACCGCTCGGCGATAAAGATCGTGTGAAGTTTACAGTGGCAAAAAATGATTTAAAGCAGAAGTTAGGCCTGGATGCTGATAATAATTTTGATAAAGTGCTACAGGTCAAAGAAATTTGTGCCCGATAAAAAACCCCGGTTTGCGCCGGGGTTTGGGATTTGGGAGGAACTGAGGATGTATATAAAACCGGGTGACGTCCTTTTCTCCCGGTGAGTTTTTGCAAAAATCAAACGCGTTTCCAATGGCCATCGATCCAACGCCAGCCATGGCGATTGTGATTCCAGTGGCCGGGCACCCAGACAAACCCTTTGCGCGGATGCGTCCAATAGCCTTTTTTCCAGAGATACGCTTTTCCGTTCCAATGCCACCGTCCGCCGATCCAGATAGCATTGCGATGCGGTCGCGCCGGTTTGATGACGATAACTTTCCGGGCCGGTGGTTTAATTTTTATATAAAGTCGTGGACCGGCTTCCAGCAACAACGGCAGCAGCAATAGGGCGCCAACCAGAAAAACATTCTTTTTCGATTTCATTTTAACCTCCTGATATTCTTTCAAATCTGATTTCTGCTTTTGCCCTGTTTTTAACAATGAATATGCCAAAAAAGACAACATTCAGACAACTTATTATTTTTGATAAAGTTAATAATCGCCTGACTTGATTATGCTTGCAAAAACTGTACGATACGGTTCAAGTGAAATGAACGAGGGAGTTCAAATAACGTGATTTTTGGGGGAGATATTTTTTCCCGGATTATGAAATTGCCGGAACTATTACTTTTGCTGAAAAAGATCTCGCACTGCTGCGAGCAATGTCGACATTTCAAATGGTTTGGCGATAGCATAGTGGGCGCCAAAAGCTTTGGCCATCTGCAAATAATTTTCCAGCCCCCCATAGCCACCGCCTGAAATGGCGATTATTTTTACCGTTGCATTTATTTTTTTGAGTTCAGCAATGGTCTCTATCCCCTCTTTTTCCGGCATCACAAGATCGGTGATCACCAGGTCAAATGACGCCTCATTATATATTTTCAGCCCCTCAACACCATTGCTCGAAATGGCGACTTCATACTTTTCACGCTCGAGCATTTTTTTCAACATCATCCGAATATCAGGATCATCTTCAATTATTAAAATTCGTTGCATATCTCTTTTTCATCTGTTGTAGTTTATCATCACAAGCAACTTCGTGAACATGTGATTCCCGGGGAAATTCTAATTCTCAAACCTTAAAAAAGATTTACCGCCGTAATTTCTCGTCTTTACACTGCAGCATAATCTGTTCTAAAAGGTATCGGAAAATTGATTTTTATATTTATTAATCTTTTGCCGACTGCACTGCACGCCACCCGACGAATTTGACAAGCAATCGCAAAAATCACAAAATCAGCGCAAGGCATCTTCGAGTGCGGTCGCTGCATCCGTATTGCGATCCCGGTATTTGACAATCAATGGTGTTTGAACGGAAAGATGATGCAGCCGGCCGAAGGCCATGTTCAGCGGCCGGCTGCCGGGGATGACCACTGCACCTGCGGGAATGATGAGCGGCGTTTCGCCTTCCGCCCGGTGAACTTTTTCATGAACGCAATCATAAACCGGCGTCGAGCGGGTCAGCATTACGCCGGCGCCGAGAACGGCATTTTTACGTACGATTGTGCCCTCAAATACACCAACCATGCCACCGACAACCACATTATCCTCGACGATGACCGGCATCGCACCGATGGGTTCGAGCACACCACCGATTTGCGCTGCAGCGCTCAAATGCACATTTTTACCGATTTGCGCGCACGAACCCACCAGCACATGTGAATCCACCATCGTGCCTTCATCGACATAGGCGCCGATGTTGATATACGCCGGTGGCATGATCACCACGCCTTTTGCCACAAAACTGCCCGAACGCACCGTCGTTCCTCCCGGCACGATGCGTATGCCATCCCGCAACGTGAACTTCTGCGGCGGAATGTTGTGTTTATCAAAAAATACGAGGTGCTCATTTATTGAATAATCATGCAATTGCCCAAGGCGAAAAGCGAGTAAAATTCCCTTTTTCACCCAGGTATTGACCCGCCAGCCGGAATCCGTCGGCTTCGCCGAGCGGATTTCACCATTTTCCAGACGGGTAAAAAATAAACTCATTGCCTGTTGCAGTTTTACCGAAAGTTCGGTTTTGTTTTGAAATGCATCTTCAATTTCGACTTTTATTTCTTGAGTTGTCATAACGATTTCTTTTTTAAAGTTTGAGCAAAAAACGTAACTTTTCAGCAATACTGCGGGCTTAATCGAAAAGTAACTGCAAGGCAAACCCTTTCAGGTTTTTGAAACCTGAAAGGGTTGCCGAAATGATTTTAATCAGCGTAACGCACCATCAAACCGCGAGCCTTTCAACGGATTTTGCCAGCCCGAGCAAGGCCAGTTCCGTCTCCAGTTTTTCCCGGTTCTCCGCTTGCATCGGCACCAACGGCAGGCGAAATTTCTCCTGAATTTTTCCCATGAGCGCCAGCGCAGTTTTAACCGGGATGGGATTTGATTCGATAAAATTGAGCTGCATGAGATTGAAATAACGGTTTTGTATCGTCCGTGCCGTGGGGAAATCACCGTCTAATGCAGCCTGCACCATCGCCGTGAATTGCTTCGGAATTTCATTCGCAACCACGGAGATGGCACCATCAGCGCCGGCACCGATCAACGGCAAAGTCAAGGCATCATCACCGGAGAGCACGGAAAAATCATCCGGCCGGTCCCGTAAAATTCCGATGATTTGCCCGAAATTTCCCGAGGCCTCTTTGATCGCCGCGATATTGGGAATTTGCGCCAGGGACAAAGTCGTTTCTGCGGAAATATTCGATCCCGTTCTGCCGGGCACATTGTATAAAATCACCGGCAGCGAAACCGCTCCGGCGACGGCCTCAAAATGAGCATAAAAACCGGCCTGTGTCGGTTTATTATAATAAGGCCCCACCGACAAAATGCCATCGGCGCCGAGTTCCTGCGCTTCCACTGAGCGCTGCACCGCATCGACCGTATTGTTTGTTCCGGGGCCGCAAATTACCGGCACACGGCCATTGGCCTGATTGATCACTGTGCCGATCACCCGCCTCGTCTCGGCGCGATCGAGCACCACACTTTCCCCGGTCGTACCGCAGACGACGAGCCCATCGACGCCACTGCTGATTTGCCATTCGACAAGCTGGCGCATTACCTTTTCATCGAATTCTCCATGCGCATCAAACGGGGTAACGATAGCGGTAAAACAACCGCTGAAAATTCGTTCATTCATCTGTTTATCCTTTCAAAAATTTTGAGTTGTAAAAGTGTGCAGCATATCTTCCAGGGTGAAAAAACCTTTTCTCCCTTGCAGCCATTCAGCCGCACGCAGAGCGCCTGTCGCAAATCCAGCGCGCCCGCGGGCAACATGCTTCAGCTCGATAAAATCTTCAGCGCTGTCGATAAAAATGCTGTGCGTACCGGGAACAGCACCGAAACGCGAACTGCTGATTTGTAATTCCGCTGCTGCGATAGCGCCATCCTGGTTGCCGAAAACCAGCCGTTGCTTGCGCGGTAAATGCTGCAAAACAGTTTCACCCAACATCAACGCGGTGCCGCTGGGGCAATCCTGTTTGCCGTTGTGGTGGCTTTCGCGAATGGCAAAATCATAGTTTTCAAACGCAGAAAAAAGCCGGCTTGCCTGCTGCACCAACTGCCGAAACAGGGCGACGCCCACGGAAAAATTTGCCGCGTAAAGAAAACTGCCATCATATTTTTCCACCAGCGCCTGCACGGCGCCCAGCTCCTCCTGCCAGCCGGTGGTGCCGGTGACAAACGGCGTTCCCGCTCTCATTGCCGATTCGACGTTCTGTTTGATGCAGTGCGCAGTGCTGAAATCGATGATGACTTCAGCACGAGCGGCAAGTTCACCTGTCAATTGATTGTCAACATCGCAGCGAAATACAATTTCATGAGACGAATCTTCGGCGACTGCTTCGACGGCCATGCCCATTCGCCCTGTTCCGATAATGCCTAATCGCACCGTTTTGCCTTTCCTTTAGAATTCAGATCATTGATAAAAGGGTTTCGAGCAAATTTTGATATATTTTGACGGCATCTTCCAGCTCCGAAACTTCGATAAACTCATCCTTCGTGTGGGCGTTTAGAATCGATCCCGGACCCAGCATCAGGGTTTGATAGGCCTTTGAAAAATGCACCGCATCAGAGCCAAACCTGACAGTCGCCGCTGCGAAACCAGGCGGCACAAAGAGCTGCACAGGTTCGCTGCGTGCTGAAATTTGCACTTCAATTCCCGGCATTAACAACAATTCAAGTTGTGCCTGTACGTTGTCGCAGCTCGTAACTACCCGGACAGAGCATTCTGCCTCCGCCTCTGCTGCGATGACATTTGCCGCTGTTCCGCCTTTTATTTTGCCGGGATTAAATGTCGCCCGGCCGAATTTTTCATCGATGCCCCAATCATACTTTTGCAGATGAGCCAATTGTTGCACAATTTTTTCAATCGCCGAATCGCCATTCCCAGGATAACCGGAATGTGCCGCTTTGCCTTGCACCGTCAATTTGAAGGCAAGAAAGCCACACTGGCCGGCAGCAAGTTTGTTCCCGGTGGGTTCACAATTGAGAATAAATCTGCAGGTCAAAGCGTTTTTAACCGCTGTTTTTGCACCGATGCTGTCGGTTTCTTCCCCGACAACAAATAATAATCCAACACGTCGCCGAAAAATTTGCGGCAAATTTTTTACGGCAAAAACAGCCGCTGCAATTTGCCCTTTGGCATCACAGGCGCCACGGCCGTAAATTCTGCCGGACTGTTCGCTTGCTGCAAAAAAAGGTTGTACCGTGTCCAGATGGGAGGAAATGAGAACCTCAGGTTCGGAAGCGGAAAGAGCAAAAAGATTGCAACGCCCGGCATCCACTTTCTGCAGGCCGGTTTCAAATCCCCATGCCTGCAAGTCCTGCTGCAATTGGCGACACAGCCGCGCCTCCTCCCCGGTGGGGGAAGGAATATCGATGAGTTTTTTCAGATAGTCGCTGACAGTCATAAAAAAAATGGGTTGATTTAAAACGGATCGAGCACCGGTCTAAACCAACCCACATGATTAAAAAATCAGGGTTACCTCAATAGCGCTCCATCCGGTGAAAGGATGACAGTCCGTGCGATCTTATCGCACGACCCAACGATTGCATTCCAGAAAACAATCGTTTCGGCTGCAAACCCTTTCACTACCCGGTTATGCGAAGCCTGGACTTCAAACCGGGCAGCTACTGATTTTTGCAGCGCCTCTATTTGGCAGTCAATATAGAGAAAATTGGCGGAAATGCAAGAATATTCCTGAATGTAATTCAAAAACCAAAAGCAAACAGCCAATAGTATTTTCCATCTGGTTATCCAGTTGACTCAGCATTTTTAAGTTTATATAAAAATAGCTGTGGGATTTATTCCGCAGCAGACGTTGCATTACCGTTGTATTCAGATGATTTACTTTTAGATTAAGCCCTGCCGATATCTGGTAGCATAGCTTGCTAAGCCGTAACTTAAAATCAGTGATAAATCCACGCCTATCAGTAGCTTACATCAATAATCTCATAGTTATTCACCCTCAGTTGCCGCTCGCAGCGAGTACCATATCCGCAATTCTTTTTTCCACTTCTGCGGCGAATAGCACGCCCAGGTAGTTTCCAGCGGGGGAGACAACCGCGGCGAAACCCACATTTTCCGCCCGCATGGTACGCAAGACATCGACGAGGCTCTGGTCGCTTTGAATTTTCAGCGTGATCATCGAACGGTGAAAAGCTTCGGGCACTTTATCCGTTTCGATTGCCTCGATGAGCTGCTGCATCTTTTCATGGTGCAAGCGGTCGCTGAGATGGTCGCTTTCATCTTTAAAAACCGCCATCGGCAGAAAGCAAATAAAGTCATCATTTTCTGATCGCACCTCAAAATATTTGATATTGGGCAATTCCCGCACGTAGGTTTCGATACCCTGAGCCGTATAAAAATTCTTCCGGCCGGAACGCAAAAGCAGCCAATTTACCGCGAGTTTTTTCTCTTTCGGCAGGTTGTCGAGGTAGGCGTAGCTCCTTTTTTCATCACCCGGGATATCAGCCACCGCATCGGAGGCGGTTAAATCCAGAGAAGCCACCGGTGCTTTCAAGGTGGTTTCCAACTCGAGACCGAAACCTTTGAAGCGGGTGATAAATCCGCCGGTAAACAAAGCCAACACCAGCGGCGCGATGGCCAGAGCAATCCAGTGGACCGGCAATTCGAGGAATTTCGCTTCCATAGATTGCAAAACCGCAAGGGTGATCAGCAGGCATACGGAAGCGATAATTCCGATGGCCAGTTTGGTTTCTTTTTTCATCTCTCATCCTGTTTTAAAAAAAATGAAGCATGAATGACGAGTCAATGCGACCTGGAATGTGCAGTAAAGGGCTCAATTTAAAAGTATTTATTTAAAATAGTAAAACCATTTTGCGTGTCTGCACAAACTCCCCGGCTTGCAGGTGATAAAAATAAACACCGGAGGATAAATTCTCGGCTTTAAAAGTCACTTTGTGATTTCCGGCGGACAACGGCTGCTGTAGCAGCGTAGCAATTTCATTGCCCAGCAGGTTGAATATTTTCAACGTTACTATCGCCGGATGCGGTAGGGCAAATGCGATCGTCGTTTCCGGGTTGAACGGATTTGGATAATTCTGCTGCAAGGAGAATTCCTGCGGCAATTCAGAGCTAAATTCCACGACCGTCGTGGGTTGCAGTGGTGCACTGAAAGCCGAGGTATTGCCGGCTGCGTCGGTAGCGGTGGCGGTAAAATATTTCCCTCGCGCCGTGCCCTGCCAGTTGAAATTACCGGTAGCATCGGCAGTCGCAAAGCCCTCATAATATTGGCCCTGATCAGCCGCATCTGAAAAGATTTCCACCTTCGCACCGGCCGGTGCCGTGCCCTGTAAATCACCATTGGCGAAACTCGTGAGCACCGGCGGCGCCAATTCGAGATTGCCGCCGTCGCGAATCATGATACCGATTGTTTCGTTAGAAAATATTGCGTTTTGTGTTATGGTATTTTGCACCGAACTATCGGCCCAGACCTGCACGCCCCAGTAATTGAAGGCAACGATATTATCCGGTCCGACAGTATTGTTTTTGGCACCGCTGCCGACGCCAATTCCTGAAGCTTGTTTTGTGTCGAACCCAGCCTTACCACTAATATCCGTGCCAACTTTATTTCCAACGATGATATTGTCTGCCGTGCGCACATAAATGCCGAGTTTGCCGTTCCCCGAGACGAGATTTCCCGCTCCGGCTTCGCTGCCGCCGATTTTATTGCCCTTCCCGGCCCAGATGCCGATGCCGTCCCAGGCATTGCCCACAGCAACAGTGCCAGAAGAATCAGTACCGACAAAATTGCCCAAAATCACATTGCCATCACCGCCGATACGCATGCCGTCGTTGGTATTGCCGGAGATCACATTGCCTTCGCCGGGCAGCAAACCGCCGACACAGTTATCGTGTGTTGCTGCGTAGAGCGCAATACCGATTGAACCGTTCGCAAGCGCAGCCACGCCGGTGCGGTCGGTGCCGATAAAATTGCCGCTGATGGTATTTTCAGCCGCCTGTTCACCAAAAAATTCGATGCCATTATTGCTGTTGCCGGAAATCAAATTGCCGCCATCGTTCATGGTGCCGCCGATGGTATTTTTCATCGCCTGATACAAATAAATACCCTGCATATTGGGGACGGCGGCCATCCCGCTGGCCCCGGTGCCGAGATAACAATCGGTGATTGTATTATTTTTGGCGGCGGCATCGATGAGCTCGATACCGGGACCGTTGCCAAAGCCATTGATCACGAGATGAGAAATCACATTGGCGGAGCTGTTTATGCGCAAACCCCAATAGTTCTGGGCAGACTGGCTGCCGTTGATGACGATCTCGGGCCCGTTGGGATTGTTGTCCTGCCCGGTGAAATCAGCCTGGGAAAAGCCATCGATCACCAGACTGTCGTCGGTGATGACCGGCAACGGGTTTTGAGGATAGATTGTCCATGTGCCGCTCCCGGCAGTATAAGCCGGATCGGACAGCGGAATGGCAAAACGGATTGTATCCGGCCCCATGTAGGCATTGGCCTGTTCGATTGCATCGCGCAGGGAATTGGGCCCGCTGTCGGCAGTATTATCGACAAAAATCCCGAACTCGATGGAAACCGCACCGCGCACGAATGAGCGCACCTCAGACCACACCCAGTCCGCAGTTGCATTTCGCGCCCGCACACGCCAGTAATACGGCGTATCTTCAGTCAGCGAGGGCACGTCCAGACTGGTGCTGCTGAGCTGATTATCGTCGATAATAGTGGTGGAAAAATCCGGTTTTTCTGACACTTGTAAATGGTAACTGGCGGCAAAAGGCGATCGGTCCCACTCGAGATAGACCACCTCCTCCGGTACAAAACCGAGATCGGCAGGCTGGGCCAGAATAACCTGGTATGGCGCAGCGCCGTTGCCGTTTTCGTCGATGCCGACGCTCATGGCCGAACGTCCCCAGGTGGCTGTCTGCCAGTCGGCAGGAATGGCTTCAGCCATTTGTTCCAGCAAAAATCGTTGGTAGGGCGTAAATTCATCGGCTTTGCCTTTGACGATTACCAGCAGCGTGCGTAAATTTTGTGCCGTGGGGTCGAGATCAGGAATGCGGCGGCCGTCGCCCTCGTAAAATCCACTACCGGCCAGCGACAGCGCATAAATCAGGCTGTCAAGATTGACCTCGTGCAGAATTGGCGGCTCGCTGCGCGGTTCCTCATAAACCTGATGGGTGTAAGTTTTGGCTTCGTTGTAACCCATCAGCCCCATAAAATAAAGATCAAAAGCATTGAATTTATTGCTGCTAGGGCCGCTGTACATGATACCCGGCATGCCGGGTTCTTCCCAGACCCAGGTCCAGTGGGCGCAACAGGAGGCGAGCCATGCCACAGGATCGGTCGCCGCATTCCATTCGCGCGGGCCGACGGCGGATTGCGCCGTAATTTTCACACCCCAGTAGTGGTCAATTTCATGGAAAAGGGTTAGCGTACTGTTTGCGTTGGGCAAATTCACATCCTGCGATTCGATGAAATCGACTGAATTCATGTGCGGAATTTCCAGTAAATATTTCCAATTTGCACGGGTACCACTGAAATTCCACGGCGGCCGGCCGCTATAAAGCGAGTTCAGGCTGCCGATATTTTTCGCTGCAATACCGGTGGTGCTACCATTCCAGATCCAGCCGGTCACTTCGTTGACCGTGTACAACGCCACAAAACTGTAATTGGCAGGATCGATCACCGTTTCTAAATCCTGCAATATTCTATCCCAGTCAAAATGGCCAGATTGCAGGCGTTTGTCGGGATAATTGAGCGAGTCCCAAACGGTGTGCACATCATCGATGCTGTCGTATTCGAGGATGACTGCCGCGTCTTTGAAAAAAGCGATATTCGGTGCTGTGAGGCGGGCGGCGGCACGGAATTCACCGCGAGAGCTGAGCGGTACAGCGGCGCAATCCTGCAGCATCCCTTGCCCACGCTTTGTCGTTGTCGTTTGCGTTTTTGCTGCCGGATTCGTGAGCAAAAAAACAATAGCGCAAATAAAAGCCCATTGAAAACAAAGGCGATATTTCATGATGATTCCTCCTTTGTGTGTAAATAGCTGATAAAAAATCTTTCACGAGAATTCCCCGGGGAAAAGTTACAGATTTTCAGGCCTCACGTTTCACGGTAGTGTGTGAAACGTTCGATCTGTGAATATCGGTGGCTAAAACCACGTGTGGTTTCACCGCAAATCAGCAGGTCTGCAGAGTGCGAATCGGTGAAAAAACCACGGAGCACGCGCTTATAGTACGGTTCCTGCAGTTGCAATCCATCTTTCTGCGCCGCGGTGAAGATTTTCAGCAAAGCATCGCTATCGGCTTTTTTTGTTGAGATAGTCGCGGTAAAAAGGTAACACTTCTTTGGCGAAAATGAGGGAAAGATTTGCGCCGACAGACATTGCTCCGAATCGGGACAAAGTTATCATAATCAAACAAATTAACCTCTGTAAAATTTTTTACATACACAAGGAAAAAACACGCGAATGGCGATTTCTGATTTCACCACTGGCGGTCAGTACTCTGCGGCATAAGAACGGCATTTATCACATTGTGGTTTTTTTTCAGGAATTTTTGTTTTAATGAAAAGGCCGGAAGAGTTTATCCTGGGGGGGATTGGTGAGGTTGGAGGCCGGAGGTTAGAAGCTGGAAGTTTTGGAACTGTGAATCGCCGGAATGTATATTTGAAAATCCAACATCCAGCTTCCGAAAACAAACCCGCAAAGAATGGTTATCGAGGAATACTTTTAAGTCACTTTAAACCTTTCAGGCTTTGAAAACCTGAAAGGTTTAACCCTGCGGTTACTTTTGGATTAAGCCAGCAGTGGTGTGGGTGCATTACTAAACAGTTGTGAAGAACGACCAGCCATTTAATAAACAACGGAGCGATTCATTCGCCAAAGAACCGCTGGATTTTGCCGAGATAAAACTTGTTCCAGCCCTGCTGGATGGCGACATAATCAGCGTCAGGAATGCCATCATGGCGCAGTTCCACTTTAGTGCCGTCCGGTTTTTTGATCAGCGTCATGTTGACCAGGGAAGGTTTTTCCCAAAACTTTATGCGCCAGTCCTGCACGATGCGTTCGTTCATCACTATTTCGCGATTGACGCCGGTAATATATCCGTTAAATATTGAAAATTTCGTCCCGATGAGCGCATCGATAATCGCATTGCTTTCAGACCATTGTTCAAAGAGTAAACGATCGGTAAGCGCACGAAAAACAGCCTCTTTTGATGCTTTGATGTGAAAATCCTGCCTGATTTTTTTCATGTTATTCCTCAAAAGTTTTATTACATATAAATCGCATGCCACAGATGAATTCTTGAATAATGGACGTTATTTTTAATTATTTTTATGCGGCTGCCTGCAGCAACTCAATAGCAGATTCGATTGCACCATAATTTCCTGTTTTTTATATTCCAGATAGCTTCCCGTCGGGTAAAAAAAATATGATCGACAAAACCCAATATGGCATTGTCAAAATTGAAAAATAATCAAATCAAAAAAAGTACAAACACCGGCAATGAAAAATTGCGCTTGCACGCCCTGAACCGGCAGAAAGTAACGCTGTTTATCGCAATCTGGCTCTTTCTCGGCTACTTGTTTTTTGCTCACATCCTCAGTAGCGATTATTTCACTACACTGCAACGTCCTGTGCGCCACGTGACGATGCAGATTACCTTTTCGATTTATATCGCGGTTTTGCTGGCGCCGCTCGTTCTGCTTTTAAGCGTCTGTTTCCCATTTGACAAACGCAAGTTTTATATCGTCATCGCAGTGCATTTTGCCGGTCTGGTCATTTTTTCATTGATCTATATGAATGCGCTGCAATTTCTTATCGAACGTTATATCGGTCTGCCGCCATACGGATTCGGTCCGCGAATGCGGCCACGACCCGGGCCGCTGCAAAACTTCTTCATGCAGGGCTTTAATCATCCCCGCATGTTTGTCAGTGCCATGCAGCATATCTGGCAATCAATTTTCCTATATGTTCTCATTCTTGGTCTGAGCAGCAGTTTTACTTTCTATGGCAAATACCGTGAGCGGCAGCTTCATGCTTCACAACTGGAAACGCAGTTGACGAATGCGCAGCTAAGCGCCCTGAAAACACAATTACAGCCTCATTTTCTCTTCAATACGCTGCATACTCTATCCTCATTAATTTATGAAGACGTGCCGGCTGCAGATAAAATGATTCGCCAGTTGAGCGATTTATTACGCCTGACCCTCGAAAGCAGCGGCGACCAGGAAATCCCGTTAAAGCGAGAACTTGAACATCTGCAGCTCTACCTCGAAATCATGAAAATTCGCTTTCAGGAAAGACTGAGCATCAGTTACGCCATCGACGCGGCGGCGGAATCTTCCTTTATACCGACATTATTACTGCAACCATTGGTTGAAAACAGCATCAAACACGGCCTTGAGGCCTCGGTAAAAACCGGGGAAATTAAAATTACGGCGGCAAAAGTAAAAGATCAGGTTGAAATCGTCGTTCGGGATAACGGCCCGGGGTTTTCGGGTCCTGCAGCAGGTCTCTATTCAAAAGGTGTCGGGTTGGCCAATACTGTCGATCGCCTGCAAAAACTCTATGGAAGCAAACAGAGTTTTAAAATCACCAGCGAACACAAAGGCGGCACCTGTGTTCGCCTGACTTTTCCTTATCACACCTCGCCATGGTTTAAACAGGTTTAAAATATGAAAATCATCAAAGTTGCCGTTGTCGACGACGAACCCTTTGCACGAAAAAAACTCCTCAATTTTTTAAAAAATAATCCGGATATCAAAATCGTCGGTGAGTTTGCCAACGGCAAAGATGCGCTGCAAAACCTGCCGTCGTTACATGCTGATGTACTTTTTCTCGATATTCAGATGCCGGAAATTGACGGTTTTCAGATCCTGCAAAACCTGCACATGCAAAACCCGCCGCTGGTCGTTTTTGTCACGGCGTTCGATCAATATGCCATAACCGCTTTTGAGCATCACGCCCTGGATTACTTGCTCAAACCGTTTGATGCCGAGCGTTTCGAAAAAACCCTGATGCGCGTACGGGAAAATTTATCCCGGGACGAGACCGCCACCATAACCGGTCGCCTGCAGCAGCTCCTTGGTGAGCTCGATCGCAAACCGGAATTCCTGCAACGCCTGATGCTCAAAAGCGGTGCGGAAATTTACTTTTTAAAGGTGAGTGAAATCGACTGGATCGAAGCGGCAGGAAACTATCTGACTTTGCATAGCGGCAGGAAAACCCACCTGTTGCGCGAAACGATGAATAATATCACGAAAAAACTGGACCCGGCGGTTTTTGTCCGCATTCATCGATCACAAATCGTCAACATCGACCGCGTTAAAAAATTGCAGTCGGACGCACACGGCGATTACCTCATCCTGCTCGAATCCGGGCAGGAACTAACGCTGACACGAACCTATCGCGATAATTTGCTGAAACGGTTTTCTACCGACTAACTGACGAGTGCCACGATATCGTGAAGCGTTCGTCAGGATTATATTTATATTGAGAGAAGTTGCCCCGGAACTGATCATTTCCGGGACTCTGCTGATATTGTGGCAAAATAAATAAAGCGATAAGGAATGTTCCGTCAATAAAACCTGGAACGGGGAGAGGGTTCAATCAGATAAAAAAAAGCAGTTTGTGGAGCGTATGTTTGAAATTTTAATCATCTTCCCCCAGGCCCGTCGTCAGCCAGCGGCACATGCGGGTCATGCCGTTAAACAGACGGAATTTGGGGAATTCGCTGTTTCTGCTGTTCACCCGCACACGATAACCTTTCCAGTGATCGAGCCCGAGCTGTTGCAGCGGCAAGCCATTGAAGCATTTTGCCTCCGGATTGTCGCATTTCCAATCCTGGGGAACGATAAGCAGATAATTGCCTGTTGTTGGATTTTCTTCGCGTTGCCCTCGCTGCAATTTTTCATCGAGGCGGAACCAGTAATAAGAACTGTCGCCACCGATTTTGGCTGAAAACGTGCCGTTGTTCTGCAATAAGAGTTTGATATGATTTGAGTTCAGATCGATGGCGACGGGGTTTTCGGCAGGTACTTCGATATTGTTTAAAAAGACGGCTTTGATATTGGGCATATTTTGCAGATCGAGGAAAAACCGCCACTCATCTTCGTTTTTGTCACAAAAAATCGGCGGATTTTGAAATAATTCGATCAAGCGTTGACGTTTCGCCGCCGCTGCTTTGCCGCTAAAATTAATGCGGTAGGTTTTGGCTTCATCGAGCTCAACAATTTCATATCGCCGCGCCTGTCTCACCGCCATTTCCCCTGTCTGCAAAATATCCACCGATGACGAACCAGCCGCTCCGGTCAACATCCGTTGCAGCTCCGGGTCCAACCTGATATCCCCACCGATTTTTGTCTCTGTAAATGCTGAAACATCATCGAAAGCTAACGATGCCTGAGCTTCCCGGATTTCATACGCCGGGCAGGGTTGCATTGTACCCGGGCTCAGCATGAAAAAATCTTGCGCTTCGACAGTGATAATATCTTCGAGAGATTGTTCCGGCAAATGGGCTTTGAGACTATAAAAACGCAGCGCCGACAAGCCAAAAACAAATTTGTAGATCTGCCTTTGTGGCGGTAAAACCAGCATCGGGATGGTAAACGCCCGGGTGATTTCAGGTTCCTTTAAAGCAAAATGGGCACAGGCGGCCTGCCGCTGAGCAAGGGGAACCCGGAGAATTTTTGCTGCTGTAACAGCGATTGTTTCGCTTTCTTTTGAGACAATATCGTCAGTGTGGCCTTCAGCAATTTCGCTCTGCGGGGTCAATTGCTGCGTTCCGGCAGCCGGCAATATTTTTTGCCACGAAAAACAAGATATTGCCGGCTGCTTAAATATGTACATTTCACAACGGGCTTCATTTCCCGGGAAAAATACCTGGTTGCAGAACGCAGTTTGTTCGGTGATTTTTTCCTGCCAGCATTTTGCTTTTTGCCGGGGAATCTGAATTTGCCGGCAATGCGCCTCATCATCCGGGATGTTGGGCACAAAACTGCGCGCTTTCGGCAAATTGCGCAAAGCGAGTTCATCAATTTTATGATAAACGGATTGTCGGGCGGGTTTAAAGGGAAAAAGATGTGCCGGAGGCAAAAGGGCAAGCCCGATTTCCCGGTATGGCCGTTTGCGCAAACGCATAAAATAGATACGTTTCACGGTCGCGGCCGGCATTTTTCCTTTGGCCGTATAGCGCAAGGTGTCAGGGCGAAGGTGTTGATTCTTCTGTTTTACACCGATGGGAAAATCCATAAGGCTTGATCTCAGCTTTCCTGGGCAAGGGCAGGTAATAGCATCGACGGCGATTACTGCATTTCGCTTTCGACGGCATTGCTCAATTTCTCAGCAGGCCGGGTACGTCTGATGGAAGGATTCTCGTTATGAAAACGCTCAACGATTTTTCGAATCCGTTCGAACGGTTCAAAAAGCTCATATTCGGTAGCAAATTTCTTGATGCCTTCTTCAATCTCGGCTGTGCGCTCCTTATTGCCTTCAACTATTTTTTCGATCACATCCGGTTCTTTTACCAGGGCCAGCGCCAGGGTCTGTGATTTTGATACTTTTTCCAAAAACGGATTGCGAATAAGCACCACATCCGGTTCTTTCTGGATGCGATTGATCAGTGGATTGCCGAGGACGCTCACATGCAAATGCTCTTCAAACACGGCACCATAGTATAATTTATTTTCTTCCGTCGGGCGAATGGGTTCTGATAAATAGAATTCCAGCGGCGCAGCATCAGGGGAAGTCAGCAAAATTGCACCGCGATAACGTCCGTCTTCCAGTTCAAAAACATCCAAAAAAGCAAGGTTTGAAAGTGCCATACTAATGATTCTCCTGAAAATAAAAGTTATCAGCCTGAATGAACATACATCAGTACCTGCAATCGATTCGCACTGAAGCTGGAAAAAGCTGATAAACAGGATTTTTTTTAGAATATCCCAATGTATTAATATTTAGTGGAAATTTGCGAGTTTTGCGTAGAATTATGTTGAATTGTTAGCGAAAGGCAGAAATTAAAGCAAACTGATGCGGGAAATCCCTACAAATCGCAGTGTGCAATCATCTCTGCAAATCATTTTCAATCTTCTTCAAAAGAGAATTCAACTCATCAAGAGGCGCTTTTTTTTGCTTCAGAGCAAAATAAGTTGACCACCTGTCAAAATAAAATTTTATCTGTTTCATCTCTTCAACCTGCAAAATATCGAGCTCGAGGATTTCACCGATCACCTGCCGTGTTTGCGCCCAGTTGCGGTTCTGCCAATTTTGCTGCAGGCAATTGAGAAATGCAACCCTCGTATTTTGGGCAAAATCCGCATTTTCCGGATAGCGATAAAAACCATCGGCAAAAACGGAGAAAGCATCGAAAAAGCGGCGCTCACGAAAACAACGACTGCCCCACCTGAAATATAACCCTTTCTCGAATTCGATATTTGAACGGCTATCGGCATTAAATTGCTGTGCTGTGAGCACGAACTCATAGGCCGCAACAAAATCCTCTTTTTGGGCGGCAAAATAAGCCTGATTATAGGCCAGCAGGCCCAGGAGTTCCGTGTTGTCGATGGGCCGGCCACGGCTGTTTTCATAAGCGTAAAGCTGGTCGAGACCGATTTCCAGACGGCGATCATGCGGGTAATACTGGAGCAGAAATTGAGAATAGGTGTGCAGATTTTTCATGATATTAAACCCCATCGCGTTGGTATTTTCGACGATGAACCGGCGCTCAAAATCAGAAAAAATCGTGTAGACATGGGTTGGGGTTTCGAATGCTTTCGTCTCTAAGCCGAGATCGGCGCAAACGAGATTGTATAAAATTGTCGCCGAAACACAATTGAATTTTTTACGACGGATAATATCCAGCAAAGTCGTCGATTCACGCTCATATTCGCCGAGAATATTGCTGTGCATGATGGCAAAAATTTTCTGTGCCAACGCCGGTTTGTCGAACAAATCAAAATTATAGGCACGAATGTTTTGTACCATTTCTTCATACCATCTGATATGATTTCGCAAACTATCCGGCGATTGGACGCCCGATAAAATAAAAGCCGCTTCGATGAGTGTAAAATCATCGAGACGGCTGTCCTCCATATCCGCAAAAAGTTGTGCCTGCAACCCGATATTCTCCGCAGCAGCAACAACTGAAATAGAGAGGAAAGCTAGCAAAAGGTATCGAAAAATCATCAGTTGTCCATAGCGCTAAAGTGGCTTGAATGGATAGGGTTCAACATGCACCATCACGTCAAAAATGTTGGGGTATTCGCTCATGAGCGTATCTTTAACCGTATGTGCAATTTCATGGCCTGCCCGCACCGATAAGTTTTCATCGACTTCGATATGCATATCGATGAAATAACCGAAACCGCTTTTGCGCAGCCTGCAGGTTTCGATTTCCATCACGCCCTCGATATCACCGGCAATTTTAAGAATATTGGCTTCCACCTCCGGTGAGGGCACTTCATCCATGATATCAACAATCGAAATGCGTAAAAGCCGGTAGCCATTGAAAGCGATGATGCCGCAGGCCACCAGTGCAGCCCAGTCGTCGGCCATTTCGTAGCCTTTGCCGAACAGCAGCGCGATGGAAATGCCGATAAAAGCAGCGACAGAGGTGATCGCATCGGAGCGGTGGTGCCAGGCATCAGCTTTGACGGCCGAACTTTCTATTTCGTCGCCGACTTCATCGACATAGCGAAAAAGCAGCTCTTTGATGAGGATGACCAGCAGCAACACAACCAGCGTAAAAGGCGCCGGCGCGTGATGGGGTTCATTGATTTCACGCACACTCTGAATAGCCAGCCCCATCGCTGCGGCGAGAAGGGCAATCGAAACCACCATCGCCGCGAGAGATTCTGCCTTGCCGTGGCCATAGTGGTGATGTTCGTCAGCCGGTGTTGCAGCGATTTTTATTCCGGCCAGGACGATAATCGAGCTGAATACATCCAGCAACGATTCAATGCCGTCGGCAATGAGGGCGTATGAATGACCGATAATGCCGGAAAGAATTTTAATGATCGCAAGAAAGACATTGGAAACAACGCCTTTCAAAGTGCTGCGCAATCCCTGTTCGAAGCTATTTTGCAGCATTTCCTGGTTTGAATTTGAATCTTTCATCAATCTATGCTGATTGCGTGAGAATCTGATAAGAATTTAAATTGCTGCTTTCGATGCTAACTTCGCTTTTTTCAGCGATAAAATCAATAAAAAGCAAAATAAATTTACCCGAGCGCTTTACTGTCACAAATTGACAGGTTCAGCCACCGCCTGGCATACTGCACTGATACTACGTTTTTTCGTATCTATTTCAGCCAATCTACTTGACAGGATTTACTTCCTGCTTGACATTCGTAAAATCTCGCCATATTTTTCATCGGGGATTCCATAGTGGGCGAGCATGGAATCAAAAGAAACATTGCAGTGCCAGGATTTCACCCATATTGTTAATCTTGAAGCCCGCGGTTCACCCTCTTTGTGCACAACAAATTCCCGCTTCGGCAAGCTCAGCGCCCGCCTGACGCGCTGAATAGCCGGGTACGTTTTAGAACCGCTACCACTTGCCTTGCTGAATATAGCAGGCACCGAACCAGTTTATAAAAATGAACTGAGAAAGGTCACCCATGTTCTGGCTGAATTTTATCATCAAATTTTTTAAAGCGCTACGCACCGGTGATTCTCCGGGACAGGTTTCAGCCGGGTTTTCGTTGGGATTTGCCATCGGACTGATGCCGTTTTTTACCCTGCACAGTTTACTTTTGTGGCTGGTTTTGCTCTTGTTTAATGTCAACCTCGCTGCGGGATTTGTCGCCATGATGCTGACCAGCCTGCTGGCGGTACTGTTTGATCCATTTTTTCATGACCTGGGATTCTTCTTGCTCGCACAAATTCCGGGGTTGCACAATTTCTGGGAAATGCTTTATAATCTGCCGATCGCACCACTGACAAAATTCTATAATACCGTCGTCATGGGCAGCATGGCCAGCGCGCTCGTCTTGTTTGTCCCTGTCTATCTTGCGATGAAAAAACTGGTTATCATCTACCGGGATAAATTTGCGGAGCACGTTCAAAAATTGAAAATCGTGCAGGCCGTCAAAGCCTCTTCCTTTTACAGATGGATCGATAAATTACAACGATTGGGGGATATATAATGCGAAAAAATGCCCTTGTTCTCCTCCTGACTTTTGCGGTGTTTAGTGGTGTCCTTTACTATTTCGCCCAAAATAAATATATCGAGCGCCTGGCTGAAAAATCCGGCGAACTCTTTTTCGGCGCTCGTGTCGAATTTGACGATATGTACATCAAGCTATTCAATCTGCAATGCGGTTGGCGGCGATTGCAGGTCGCTGATAAAATCCATCCAATGAAAAACCTCATCGAGACTGGAGAAGCGAATTTCGCGCTCGAATTCCTACCGCTGTTCTGGGGGAAAATCATCATCAGCGAACTGAAATTGCTGGACGTTCGCAGCGGCACTGCCCGCTTAAAAGACGGCAGCCTGCCGCAAACAGTTGATGATGATGCCGCACAGAAGGGCGCTTTTGCCAAAACCAAATCCGCTATTAAAGCACGGATGGAATCACTGCCCGCCCTCGATTTTTCACAACTGAGGCAAAAGCTCGATATTGATTCACTCGTTCAGGCCGACAAACTGCAAAGCATTTCTGCATACGAATCTCTCATCGGCGAGCTCGACAGCATGAGAACCGCAACAACAGCACAGCTAAACGAGCGCAAATACGCAGATCGTGTTCGTACACTAAAAAATGAAATCGCTGCTGTGCAGATCGAAAAAACACGGGATCCGGTTAAAATTAAAAAAACTTTGCAGCAACTCGCTAAGATAAAAAATACACTCGAAACCTTGCAAGCCAATGTACAAAACGACAAATCATCGCTGATGGGGTTAAAACTGAATGCCCAAAAACGCTATGCGAACGCCCAACGGCAATTGCAGGCCGATATCGTGCGGGTAAAAAAAATGGCGCGCCTGAAAGAGCTGGAAACCACTGACATCGGATTATTGCTTTTCGGTGCACCATTCATCAAAAATGCAAAATCCGTCATGCGTTATATCGTGCTTGCCCGGCGCTATATGCCGGCAGCCGCAATTTTATTTGAAGCCCAAAAAGAACCCGAGCCGCAGCGTTTTGCCGGACAGGATATCCATTTCCGTTTTTATCGCAAATTCCCAAATTTTCTTGTGCGAAAGATAATTCTTTCTGCATCAACAGGCGCCGACAATCTGCCACAACAACATATTTCTGGCACAATTCTGGGGTTGACCAATGAACCTGCGGTATTTGGCCGACCGACGCAGTTTGCTTTAAAAATCAACAAATCGATGGACGAGATTTTCAGTTTGCGGGCAGTCTTCGATCACCTCGGAGAAATAACGGCCGATTCCATTTGGCTCGAGGCCTCTGCAGTAAAACCTGGCACGTTCAGCTTGCAGGAAAGAATAAATTTCCCGACGAAAATTTCAGCTAAATCAGGAAGTTTTGCTTTAACCGGTTTTTTCACAGGCGCAAGCATGAAATTGAATTTGCAGGGTCAGGCACAGTCTGTTCAGTTTGATTATGCGGAAGTCAAAAAAAATCAAATCGGCAAAACGATAAAAGAGGTACTCGATGGCATTCAAAAATTGACCATCGATGCCATGATCGCTGAAAAAGGCGGCACGCAGGTTTTACGTATCAATTCGAATATCGATAAAGCTTTAACCCGGCGATTGCGGTTGATTTTAGGTGAAAAAATAAAAAAAGCGCGGCAGCAATTAGAAAACCGCGTACGTAAATCGGCAAACAATTCCGGTGAAAAAGCCCGGGTGACTCTCGATCAATTAACGCTAAAATTTGAGCATCAGATCAATGAAATTAACAACAGTATCGAAACGCAGAAGAAAAAACTCTCGGAAAAAGAGGCGGTATTAAAAACACGCCTGGCTGCTGAAACGGCAAAAATGAAAAGGGCCGCTGAACAGCAAAAGGGTCAACTTGAAAAAGAGGTGAAAAAGAAACTGAAAGACCTGTTCAAAAAACCATAAAAAGCTGATTCCACCCGAAATAACGAGCCGTGATTTGTTTATTTATTCACATGCTATATTTGAAATTATCTAAACAAAAAGCTGGTGTATTTACGACAATCTTTTAAATTAAAAATTTTCAACGAACTTTTATGGTATCTGTTCACCATATCTGCCTGGCGGGGCTTTCTTCTTGCTTGTCAATCGTAGAATCTCACTATCGACTCTGTCAGGGGATTCCTTGATGGGTAAACGTGTGGGCTTAAATCCCCGACGAGTATACCTGGGTTGAACAATTGCAAATTTTTTGAACGATGGAATCAGAGAAAATGAACCTTGCGCGACTTATGCTGGAAGAGATGATCGAGCTGAATTTGCTACCGCCGGAGGAGCCGCCGGATAACCCCGATCTCAATCTCGCCAAATGGAAGCAAATGCAGAAGGAAAAATACTTACAGGCATTTGTCGATTTACTCGATAAAAACAATTATGTTCTGCACAAGCGCAAACTGCACCGTGATTTTGTCAACAGAGAACGCAAATCCAGCACGGCACTGGTCAATGGTGTTGCCATCCCGCATGTGCGTTCGCGCTATATTCGCAACCCGGTCGTAGCCTTTGCCCGCTCGGAAACCGGTATCGATTTTGATGCGATGGATAGTGGTCTGTCACATCTGTTTTTTATCATCGCGACGCCCGCAAAAGTTGGTGATTTACACTTGAAAATTTATCGGCAAATTGCTGCGATGTTTCGCTTTGAAGACACTTACAATGAATTTATGTGGCTGAATAATCCCGGTGAAGTCATTCGCACCATTCGCCAATTTGATTAGCAGGAATCCATGTCTGAATTAAAAATTATCGGCCGGCGGCCGGCATTCGAGGCGCTTGAAAGCGGCTTGCCTATTTCTAAAATATTTCTTCTGGAAAGCGCTGAAAAGCAATTTGCCGCAAAGATTAGCAGCCTGGCGCAGAAGAAAAATATCCCGGTAAAACGCATAAACAAAGAAGGGCTGCACCGGCAAAGTGGTGGGGAAAATCACCAGGGGGTTCTTCTTTTTTTGCAAGCCCGGGCTGCGGTTTCCTTGCAGGATTTGCTCAACCAGCTCAAAAAACGGGAAAACCGCGCGCTTGCTTTGCTCGATGGCATCGAAGACCCGCACAATTTCGGCGCCATTTTACGCGTTGCCGATGGTGCCGGAATCGATGGTGTGATCATTCCGAAACGCCGGTCGGCAAAACTATCTCCCGGAACGATTAAAGCCAGCGCCGGTGCGGCGCTGCATATGCCGGTTGCCGAGGTTCCCAATCTGGCGCGTGCCATGGAAACGCTGCAGAAAAGCGGCTTCTGGCTCGTCGGCGCAGATATGACCGGCAAAACCGCACTCTGGCAGCTCGATTTAAAAATACCCACCGTTTTTGTGCTCGGCCGGGAGGGGCGGGGCTTGCATCGCCTGATCAGGGAAAAATGTGATTTTCTCACCGCTCTACCGATGCTGGGGAAAGTCAATTCACTCAATGTTTCCACTGCGGCGGCGATCTTTTTCTACGAAAGAGTGCGCCAGTTACGGGGATAAAACGTTTGCATAACAGTTTTTTCTCGATTTAATACTGATGCCGTTACACCCCAAAACCGGGGCAATTCCCCACCACTATCTTTAAAAGAATATTTCAGAAATTATCTCATAACTGCAGAAATATAAGACGTTTATATCTTTTTAGTGATTTATGGCACTCAATTTGAATAAATATAGAACGAAGCCATGCCTACATTCACTACAAGGCAAAGGAGGCCATAATGAAAAGTGCAGTAAAAATGGTTGTGATCAGCTACCTGGTGGTCTACTACCTGATGACTTCCGGCATAGTGCAAATTCACTTTAATTTCAATCAGTTTGGTGACTCCATTGTACAGGCTATCAATCGAATTGGTGAAATTTTAGAGAAACAGGATTCATCCGGGTCCGAAAAACGAAAAACACTGGAGCCAAAGCAGCGACAGGCCCAGGCACGATAAGCCCAGGGGAGTTACCGGCCAGATTTTCAGGGTGAGCCAAGTATCACAAAAGCAGTGATGGGGATTTACCCACTCACGTGGGGCAAATCTCCATCACTTTTTTTATCCAGCAAAAGAAGAACATCGACTTTAACAAACTATTAATCAATGAGTTATAACAATCCACCATTCTCCCGGCATATTTTTCGCAGCGTCAATGCCAATCATTCGGCATCAATTTGCTTGCAATGCAATTTAAACAAACTATTTTATAAAGTAAGCAGAAACCCGCACCACGCTTTCCTCAACTACCGGTTTAGATCTAAAATGGGGCAATTATGATCCGAAACCTTGCAAATCCAGATCGTTATCTCTTGCACGATCTTTTCCGATCGCTGCTGACAATTCTCAAAACCGAAGCAGTTTTTTTGCTGCAAATAGACGACGACGGAAAAAATCTACTTTGTCTTCATTCAAGCAAATGCGAATCAAGGCGAATTATATGTCAGGAAAAATGCTGTTTGCCGGTGCAGCACCTTCCTGCAGGAATCACAAAATCCCTTCAACAGACCGACCTCAAAATCCCGTTCCGATTGTATAAAAATCTACAACTCAAATCATTTTACAAATCTGCGAATAACAAACATAAGTTATTTTTCCCCGTCGAGACGGCGAACAGGGAAATTCTCGGGGTTTTATTGTTTGAAATATCGGCGCAGAAGAATTTCGGCTATGCACAAAAAAAGGTCATCGAACAGGCCAGTCGGGTTTGTGCATCACTCATCGATGGGAAAAATGCATTCCGGGATGTCGACTATGTGATAAAAAAGCTCGAACTATTAGCTCATCTGATCGATCAGCTGGCGATTAACCCATTAAAAAAATCATTATCCTGCCAATACGATTTTGTCGGAGAAAAGACACGACAACTTTTGGACGCGCAGTTTAGTTGTCTCTGGTTATTAAAAAAAGAGGAGGCATCTTTTTATGCCGGTTATAATCGTTCCGGCAAACTGCAGTTGTTTAAAACATTGCCCTTAAAAAATTTGCGAAATAACGATAGCAGCATTATTTCGCCTGCCCTGCAATCACAAAAAATATTTATTGCCCCTCGTTCCTGCTTTGCCAAAGCAGCCCATGCAAATGGTGAAATCCCGCTCAATTTTTTAAAATCAGGGCCGGTCAAATCCGCCATCGCTTGTCCATTTTTCGACAGCAAAGGTAATATCGACGGCATGATCGTCGTTTACAACAAGTCTGTTTCCCACGACATCTCGGGCAGGGCCACAGCTTTCACAAATAGTTTTGATTTGCCGCTTTTGCAAATTTTTAGTGAAAATGTGCAAACATCTTTTGTGAAATCACACATGCTCAACAAATTAAAACAACACCGGTTAATTATCGACTCGACCCCGGACCCGGTGATTGTCAGCTCCAAATTTGGCAAAATCACCTACATGAACCCCGGCGCAGAATCGATGTTCGGCAATATGCTCGGCAAAAGTGTAACGCTCGTTTATTATTCCGATGAGACGAATAGCAATTTGGAGCGGGCGCGGGAGATCAAAAATAAATTGCGCCACAGTGCGGATGGCAATATTTCAAACCATGAGACTATTTTATCAAATCAAAAAGGGAAACCTGTTTATGCATCCATTTCGGTAAGCACAATCAAAGACGAGCAGGGTGGTTTTAACGGCAGCATCGGCATCGCCAAAGATCTGAGTAAATCCCGTGCTTTGCTGACAATCGGTCAAGCCTTACTCGATTTAAAAAGTACAAACCTGCTGCTGCTGCAGGTTACCGAGTTTGGTTTGCAAATTCCACAATCCAACCGGGCCTATTTCAAATTATACAGCAAAGATGAAAACCTGCTAAAGTTCGAAGCGCTCAGCTCCAAAATCCCCGGTGAGTTATGCCCGGAGGTGGGCACACCGATCGATAAAGGATTTACCGGCCATGTCTTCATGCACCAGAAGCCTTACTACACCGGAGATGTGCATGCTGACCCAAAAATCAAATGGAACGCTATTTTCCCTGCGGTTCGTTCAAAAATCATCATTCCGATCACCTATCATGATAACGAGACTGGCAATTCATGCAGGTTAGGGGTTTTTAGCGTCGACAGTGCGGAAAAAAATGCCTTTTCACAGGCTGATATTTCCTATCTCGAAACTTTGGCCAACCAGGCTGCTGTGGCGCTGTATAATGCGAATCTTCTCGAAGCAAAGAACAGACTCATCCAACGTTTAAAAGCGACCGAACGTGTACAGAAAACCACGGTGAGCAGCCAGATCGATAATGAAGTCGTCTACGAAAGCCTGCTGGATGCAGTAACGAAATATCTGGATTTTCAGTTTGCCTGGATTTCACTGATCGACAAGAAAAAAAACACCATCAGTTGTGTGCACGGACGCAATGTGGACGGCGAGTTTATTCGGTTGGCAAACCACTCCCTCGACAGCAAAGATATTCAGGCGTGGGTCGTTCGCCACGGCGAGCAATTTTATATCGATCGTTATGATGAACGGCTCGATGAATATCTTTATAATGAGTTCAATCATGATAATTATGTACGGCTGATCACACCCATCCTGAAAGAAGGTGAGATCATCGGCACACTCGAGGTAGGTTATTCAAAAAATTTTCGCAAAGAAATCACTGAAGATGAGAAAAAATTTATTGAGCATTTGAGCAGGCAGACAGGACTTGCACTGGCTCACCGCGAACTGCACAACAAGCTCAAAGATGACATCAAAGTCCGGTTGAACCTGGAAAAACAACTCGATGCGCTGAATGAAGCCAGCATTAAATTGCTCAATACGACGACTGAAGAAGAAGCGATTCATCATATTTTTCAGGGTCTGAAAAGCGTTGGTTTCGACAAGGGCATGCTTTCCCTCGTCGAACGGGATGCGCAACGAATTGAGGGGAAATATGCCCTGGGTGATAACTGGAAAAAAATTCTCCCGCACTCGAAGTATCGATTGACAGATAAAAATATCTGTGCGGCAATCCTGCGTTCTAAAAAAGCCGAATTTATCGCCAATTGCGGCAAGGATTTGCGCTGTGATAAAAATCTTGTCCGACGGGCGCAAATCAATTCGCAATATGTCATTCCACTGATCGCCAAAGGAGAGCCCATCGGCGTTTTGCAAATAGACCTTTCGGATAATAAAGAAATTCGACATCAGAATAATGAAATCGTGCAGGAGCACATGAAAGTGCTGCACGCATTTGCCGCTCAATCCGCCATTGCGTTGCGCAACATCCACGGCCTGCTCACCATCGACCGGCTGGAAACGACGATCGCTGAAACCGCACACGAATTCCGCAACCCCTTGCACAATATTTTGACACAAATCGGTGGCCTGCGCGATCACCTGCAGGAAAGCTACAGCGGCAAAGAAATCGATAAATACATTCAGATAATTCAGGAAGAAGTCTACCGCGCTAAAAGGCAAGTCGATAATTCACTCTCATTGACGCAAAAAACACGCATCAGCGATGGCTGCGACTTCCACAAGCATTCCATCTTTAAAATCATCATGAATTGTGTGGATAACTACAAGTTACGCGCGCTGGAACGCGGGATTCGTTTTGCCGTGCGCGATAACATCAGGCGATTACCGAAAATTGAAATCGATAAAACCAAGATTGAACAGGTCTTGAGCAACGTCATCGAAAACGCTGTAAAATATTCACACTACCGGCAATTGGTCAACATTAAAGGGTACGAACATTCTTCACATATTCTGGTGACGATCAGCAACCGCGGATTGGGTATTCCACCGGATGAGAAAGAAAAAATTTTCCAGGGTTTTTTAAGAAGTAAAGCCCGGGATTCACGCCGTTATATTTCAGGCACCGGAATCGGTTTGAAGATATGCAAAGATTTCGTAGAACAACACAGCGGCCAGATCTATGTTGATAGCAAACCCATGTCGAACAACCGGCATAAAATACGTGACTTTCAGGATTATCAGACATCGGTCAATATTTTATTGCCCAAAGCACAAAAAAGGAGCAGAAAATGACGCGTATTTTGTTTGTTGAAGATGAACCCTGGGGGGTTGACGCGTATTTTCCGGCATTACGTCGCAGCGATATCATCTGTGATTTAGCAGAAAGCTATCAACAGGCTATCGAATTTTTGAATCGCGAAAAATATGACCTGCTTTCTCTCGATATCATGTTCTCCGCCGGAAAAACCAACGGCGAACCCATCCGGCAACGAGAAGCCGGTTTGAAATTACTCACAGATATCCGGTCCGGCCTCATTCGCGGCTGTCCCACAGATATCAAAATCGTCATTCTGACAGCCGTACCAAACCATCTCATCAGCGAAAAAATCCGGGGATTGAACGTTCTGCATTACTTGAAAAAACCGGTTTCCTACGATGAAGTTGTGGGTACATTCCGCCAATTGGCAGCCAGCATTCAGGAGCAATGAAGATGTGCAAAATACCATTTATCTATAAACGTGCTCTACATGTCGATAAAGACCACCTGGTTTTAATCAAACGGAAAAATGAGATCAACAAAGCATGCTCGGCGCTCGATCGCGGCCTGTGGCTTTCTTCCTGTTGCGGCAGGAAAGTCGGGAAAACCACTTTTATTGCTGCCGTGAAAAAAGCATATAAATCGTCCCATCCCAATGCCAACTTTATCCATGTTAATTTTGCCGGCAATCGTTTGCGTTCCTTTTTCGATTTGCGGCAGATCATTCAAAACAATGCGCGCAAATTCACACCGGCAAAGGGGCGAAAAGCTGAATTTGAGGAAAAACTATATAATAAAAAAACCTGCCTGTCGCAATATTTTCTGCAACTCGACCGCACCGTTATGCGCAACCGGCAATACATTTTTATTTTTGACGGGCTCGATGCGATAACCCGGCATTTTTTACACTACGTCTTAAACGAACTGCTGCGACTTTCCCATGAATTTGAAAACGAAAAAGGCAACCGGCATTTCCAGTTTTTTATCGCCGGCTGCCTGGGGCGCAATAATTTACAGCTTGGTGACGAAATCGTCTTTACAGAATGTACTTTCCGAATTTTTTTGGAGGATTTTTCATTTTCACAGGTTGAGCACCAGCTGCGCAGCATCGCCGAAAAGCTTAATATCGAAATTGAGCACGGCTTTATCCAGCTCATTTTTGAACAGACCTGCGGCATGGCCTATCTCATTCAAAAAATCTGCTCTAAAATTTTGGAAGCAGCTAATCTTGAGGATATAAAACCAGTATTCAGCCTGAAAAGCGCTAAAAGCATCATTGCAGAAATTCTGCGTGAAGGTGACAGCGTCGTCGACAACATCATATGGCGGTTGGAAAAAAACGAAGTTTTTATTGAAAATATCGTGCGTGTGCTTAAAAATGGCGTTTTACAGGGGCATTTTTATGATCGTGATTTACAGCCGTTGGTGAGCATCGGCGCCTTAGTCGAAAAAAACGGTAACTATTTTATCCGTAATCCGATCTTCCAAAAAATATTTCAGGATTATTTTACCAGCGAACGCATCGCCGATCAATTTTTCAAAAAGGGTGATTTTCGCAAATCCCGCGAGCTCTATTTCAATGTGATCACCGAACAAATCGAGGCAAAAAGCGCCCTGACGGCGCTGCAGGTTAACAGCGAAGCCATCATGGCTGCCCTGAACTCGGCAAATCCCTATGACGAAATTTTGACACACCTGAGCTCTTCACTGCGCGGTGTGCAGAATTGCTCAATAATGCTGCTCGACCCCACAACTGAAACCCTGAAAGTAGAAGCCTCAGTGGGCATCGAACCGGATGTGCAGCGCAGTTTTCGTCTCAATATCGGCGAGGGAATCGCCGGGAAAGTTGCAGCAACAGGACAATCACGCTATATCCATGATATCACCAATACCGTCGAATGCCCCGATTATGTCGGGCAGAGCAGCGCATTAAAGCATAATCTCGGCGCCATGCTTTCGTTGCCTTTGGCGGTGGAAGGGCAGGTTCTGGGCGTGTTGAACATAACGCTGCGCAAGCCTTCCACTTTTAACGAGAGTGAAGTTAAAATACTGGAAGTATTAGCCCAGCAACTCTCGCTGGTCATTCGCACGCGGCCACTGCAGAACCGCACTTCACAATATGGAAAATATGTCATACTACTGGAAGACCTCATTCATTTCCTCGATTCCAATATCGAATATGGCAATGCTTTTGAAGCCATATTACGAACCGTACAGCACATCACCAATTCGAGTCTTAATTACATCGTTTTTCGCAAACAGCAAAACGGTGAATTCATTTATAAATTTGCTAAAGACGCCCCTGCCTACAATTTTCCGCCTCCGGAATTTCCCGATGAACAAATCGACATCGTCGGAGAAGTTTTGCAAACAGGGGAGCCGTTTATCACAACAAATGCACAGAAATCAGGCCACTATCTGCCGGTCTGGAAGACCACGAAAGCGATGGTCGTGCTGCCGTTGAAAGTTGACGGCGAAATTTCCGGCTGCCTGGTGATTTGCGACCGCCGATCGGCACTTTATGATGAAATGCAGCATAAGGTTTTTTCAACGCTGGCGACGCTCACCGCCTCCGCCATTCGTAAATACCGCTTATACGGCCTTGCCGAAAGGCAGGTACAGCAGGTCATTTCACTAACCAGTATCGGCGAGGCCATCAGCCATGAGCACAAGTTGGAAAAAATCATAGAACTTTCTATTCGCGAATGCCTGATCATGGTCGGGCGCGCCAACCGTAAGGCTTTTCTTTTTCTGCAGGATGATGAGAAAGACGAGCTCTGCCTGCGCGCCGCCTGTGATGAAAATTTGCAGATACTGAAAATCGAAAAAAAGCTGCCCCTTTTGAGCTCCAGCTCGGTTTCCCGCTGCCTGCGCGAAGGCAAAGCGATCATCGAAAACGAGATGGATTTGACCCCGGAAAGTTTAAAACTGACAGCCGATGCGCGTTCGGAAATCGCAGTGCCCCTGTTTTTTCGCGATCAAAAATTGGGCGCCTTGTGCATCCAAAGCCTTTTGCCCGAAGATTTTGATTCCAACGATAGCCAAGCTTTGATGACGGTTACGACCAATGCAGCGGTTGCGTTGACCATCGGCAAACTCTGCGATACCAATGAGGCACGCTACAAAGAAACTGAAGCATTATACAAAATCGGCAAAACCATCAATTCCAGTATTGGCATTAAAACCGTTTTGCGCACCGTTTGCAATGTCGGGCAAGCCGCCCTGGGCAATGGGCATCGCAGCCTCTTGGTCTTTTTGCTCGATGAGGGCAGCCAAACTTCCGGTGTGCAAATTTCGATAAATCCACTGACACATAAGCTCATTTTTTCGCATCAGACCAAAGCATTCGAAGACCTCGAAAGTATTGCTATTCGCACGCGAAAACCACAACGCGTCATGCATACACAAAACAATCTTCATTATAAAGCAAGCAGCCCGGCGGTAAAATCAGCGCTGATTTTACCAATGCCGTTCAATGAGAACGTCGTAGGCCTCATAAAAATGGAAAGCAACCAACCCGATGATTTCACCGATGTCGATTTACGGTTGCTCAACGGGCTGGCGCACCAAGCAGGATTAGCCATTCACAACGCACGAACCAGCGAAGGCCTGGTACAGACGCAAATCAGACTTTCAAACGCACTGGAAAAAGCAGCGATCGAAGAAGCGATCACCGGTCTGACGCACGATATTAAAAACATTTTATCCAATATCGTTTCCGAAACCCAATGGCTGCATAAACTGGCAAAAGAAAAAACCATCAGACAAAGCGACATCGATGCCGCCCTGGATGATATTTCGGGCAGTTTATACCGCATCGAAGAATTTACAGTGGATATCAACAACCGATCTACCGGCTCAAAACCCGAGTTTGCGCTCGTCCCGGCGAAACAACTCATCAATGATGCACTGGCTTTATTCGGTATTGAAAAATGGCGCACCATTTCTTTGAATAAAGACGTGCAGGCAGAAACCGTTTATCTGAAAGTTGATAAAGCACGAATGACCCGTGCTATTTTCAATGTGATCACCAATGCGGTGGATGCGATGGGCGACCGGGGCAAACTTACGGTTAGCGGCCGGCTGGAAGATGATCGCTATATCATCACCATAATCGATACCGGCTGCGGCATTGAGCAGGACCAACTCAACAGTGTTTTCGATCCGTTTATCACCACTAAAAACAAGGGCTTCGGCATTGGCCTTGCCCTGACAAAACGCATCGTGCAAAGTGAGCATGGCGGTAAAATCCGGCTCAAGAGTAAAAAGAACAAAGGTACGACATTTATGATCGAACTGCCGGTTCCGGACCAAAACATCATGCCGGCAGGAAGAAACGGGCACAGCGATGACAAGGGTTTGCGGAAAAGCCGCGCCGCACAAATTCTCGTTATCAATGACGACAAATCCATTCTGTCAAAGCTGAAGCGGCATTTGCACAACGATGGGTATATCGTAACCGGATCAATGCTTGGACTTAATGGTGTTAAAAAATGCAGCGAAACTCAATTTGACCTGGTAATCATCGACTACCATTTGGAAAAGGACCATTCCGCCACCTGTACTGCAGATGATTTTATTGCTGAATTACGCAGTGCGTTGCCGGGGAAACCGGTGATCCTGACCTCGGCAACAGCAAGGCCGCAGGCAATAAACACAACTGCTTATGACTGCTTTGTGGTTCTCGATAATGATTTTTGGTATAATATCCACCAGATTGTTTCCACTATATTGAAAAAAACTGAGCAGTATAAAAAGCCAGCGATGGTTTGATTTGATCACATGATATGCGCTCTGTTCAAAGAAGGATATGAATTATCCAGCATTATTTCTACGGGCATTTCTACCTTGCTTGAAAAATTCAAAAAGCACAAATTACAGGATGAATCACAATAGGACTGGATCAAAAAATATGAGGGAGAGATGAATTCAAACAGAATTTTAATTATCGATGACCAGCCGGAAATGCGGCAAAAAATCGATAAATGGCTCACCAGCGGCGGTTTTGCAACAACCCACGCCGGTAATGCAGCCGAAGCGCTCGCCACCATAGAAAAGATGAATTTTTCCGTCATCCTTCTCGATTTGAAACTGCCGGATATGGATGGCTACGAGCTGCTCAAACAGCTGCATTCGGACTATCCGGATATTTGCATCATCGTCTTCACAGGTTATACCAATCTCTATGATCCGGAGATGGCCCGACGTAACGGGGCGTTCGATTTTTTTAGCAAACCTATCGATTTTAATCTTCTGGATAAAAAAATCAAACTGGCGATAGAGTATTTTCGCCGCAACCTGGAATCTTATTTCCAGTTGGAGGAAGCGCGCCGGAATTACCAGTTTTCCAATATCATCGGTGCAAGCGCCGGGCTTATGCAGGTTTTCGAAGAAATTAAAGCCCTGTCGCAAACAGACGAATCGGTGCTCATTTTGGGAGAAACCGGCACCGGCAAAGAGCTCGTCGCCCATGCTTTGCATACACACAGCAAACGCGCAAAAAACCCGCTCATCATCGTCAATTGTAGTGCCTTACCGGAAAACCTGGCAGAAAGCGAATTGTTTGGCCATGAGAAAGGTGCTTTTACCGGGGCCGACCAGCGCAAAATTGGCAAATTTGAACGGGCGCATCAATCGAGCATTTTTCTTGATGAAATCGGCGAACTGAACGGTATTTTGCAGCCAAAATTTCTCCGTATTTTACAAAACAAATCCTTCGAAAGGATTGGCGGCAAAGAAGAGCTGCAGACCGATGTACGTATCATTGCCGCGACAAACCGTAATTTGCTCCAAAGTATCGAAGAAAATTCATTTCGGGAGGACCTGTATCACCGGCTGGAACGCTTCGTGATCAATATCCCGCCCTTGCGCGAACGCACGGAAGACATTCCCCTGATCGTCGATCATGTTATTAAAACCTATAATGGGATTTACGGCAAATCGATTGAAAAAATTGCCACATCATCCCTGGAAAAACTGCAACGCTACAGTTTTCCCGGCAACGTGCGGGAGCTGGAAAATATCGTCATCCGTGCGATGCTGTTCGAAAAAAGCAATACGCTTCACCTCGATAATATCGCGGAAAAAACTGCCGCAGAAAATGACCCGTCGGGAAATAATGTTTTTACGGGGAAAACCTTTCGTGAGGCGCGTTTTCTTTTTGAGAAACAATATTTTGGCGATATCATTCGAAAAACTGGCGGTAACATCAGCAAAGGCGCACGATTAGCGCAAATGGACCGCGGTCACTTCCGCGACAAGCTGAAAGACCTCGGCCTTTACCCGAATAAAAATGGTGAAAATGACGATGAAAATGATATTGCGCCCGCCAAAATACAAGATAATGAACACATCCCGACATAAAGTCCGGGGTGTGCTCCGCTTTTGTTCAAGTCTGATTTTTTAAAACAAATAATCTCTGAATTTTGACCACGCTCTGCAATATCGATGCGACGCCGTATTTCTTACCTTATTTTTATTGCCTTTAACAACTTTTTCCACCATATTTACAAATATCAGTCATATTGCTACCACCACTAAATCATATTGCTCCGGTGAAAATCACATTTAACCAAATATCGGTTCCGCTCGTTGTGGGCCTTTTATGTCTGGCCGGAACATGGTTCAGCCTGCAGAGACCGGCTTTGCCATTTGCTCTCGATCAAACAGCATCAGGGCAGTTCAAAATTGCGGATTCCCAAACACCGGGCAGCCAACTCACTCCGGGTGATCTGCTAATCACCTGTGACGGCTATGCAATCCATTCTTTAAATTCACTCGAATTGCTCATCGACGGCAAAAAAAATGGTGATGAGGTGACGCTGCGCTTTTTGCACGATGATTTTGAGTATGCCACGATTGCCATACTCCGGCCGCATTACTCCTTGCGATACTTCCTCATCACAATCCCTTTCGGCCTGCTTTTTCTCGCCCTGGGTCTGTTTGTGAACTTGAAACGGCCGGATAAACCGGAAGCACGGATTTTCTACTATAACTTACTGGCGATCGCCATCATGTATTTTTTCCCCTGGCGATCCTATAATCTCGGATTGCCGGGAGTCGCGCAATTTCTACAATTCATCTATCTCAGCGCCTATGCCGCAACGCCGATATTTTTTCTGAAATTTGCCGGTATTTATCCGCGTGAGAAAAAATTCCCGCCACAAACTTTGTCCCGGCTACTATCCGGCTTGTATATCACCGCCGTTCCCTGGCTGACAATAGCCTATTCGATAGCAACAATCCGGCTTTCATTTGAATGGTATGACCGTTTTACTTTCTGGTTCAACATCTTCCGCGTGCTTTTTTCCGCCGGCCTGCTCTTTGCTCTGGCGCAATTCGTGCATTCCTACTTCAGCGCGCCGGAAGAAGAAGACCGGCGCAGGCTGCGCTGGATTCTGCTCGGCCTGGCCATCGGTGCTTTTGCGATCATTTTTCTCTGGACGGTTCCACAAATTGTCTTGTCGCACGGTTTGCTGCCGGAAGAATTCGTTTTGCTCATCTGTGCCGTCGTACCCATCAGTTTTGCTATTTCCATCGTGCGCCATCACTTGCTCGATATCGATATCATTTTTAATCGCAGCGTGGTTTATGCGATCATTTTTCTGATCATCGCAACAATTTATACGCTTGTGATTGGCGCCCTGGCCTATTTTGTCAGTACATTTACCGTCGAGTTGTCCGTCGCATCTTCTGCGATTGTGGCAGCCATCATCGCCATATTTTTTGAGCCTTTGCGGCAAAAAATCCAGACACTGGTCGATAAAACTTTTTTCCGTGTGCGTTATAATTACCGCGAGGCCGTGCTGCAAATAAATGAAAAATTGTCGCATTGTTTAGCTGTGAGCGATACCGGAAAAATTCTGCTGCAGCATATTGAAAAAAATATTTTACCGGAGTTCAGTGGTTTTTATGAATATAAAACGGAGGGCAAAACCTGTGAGCTTGTCTTTTCTTCCCATTTGCCGCCGACACTGAAGAATACTGAATTATGGCATACACCCACCGTTGTTGAAAAACCGATTCTCGCTAATTTTAACTTTCTCGAACAGCGCGCCGATTACGCCGAATGGGCACTGAAACTAACGTCCGCCCAATCCCCGGCGCTGCTTTTTTTTCTGGCAGATGAAAACAAAAAACCGCAGGCCGTGTTACTTCTGGGACCCAAAAAATCCGGTTTTCGCTATAGTCTGGAAGATATCGATTTGTTGCGCGCCTGCGTCCACCAGACCGCAGAAACGATCGGCCGGCTGCGCTTGCAGCAAAAACTGATTTGTGAGCAGGAATTGGCGCAATCGCTGGCCGAGCTCAGCAAAACCAAAAGCCAGTTTATTTCATCAGTCACACATGAATTAAAAACGCCGCTGACAGCGATAAAAATGTTTGCTGAAATGCTGCAAAACAAGACGATTTCAAAACAAAAAATTAAAGAATATGCGACAATTATCGATGGCGAGGCAGATCGGCTCAACCGCCTCATCGGCACAGTGCTGGATTTTGCCAAAATCGAACGCGGCAGCAAAACCTTTCAATTTCAGTCACTCGACTTAAACAAAATAATCAACAAAGCCCTCAGACCTTTTGCCTATATTTTTAAAATGGAAGCATTCGAGGTGCAGATCGACCTGTCGCCACATTCTCTACCGGTCACCGCCGACCCGGACAGTCTGATCAGGATCATCAATAATCTGGTCAACAATGCGATGAAATATTCCGGCGATGCGAAAAAAATAGCAGTTGCATCATCGCAGCAAAATGGTTATGCTATCTTGGCTGTCAGCGATCAGGGCATCGGCATCGCAGCAAATGAACACCAAAACATTTTCGAGCCGTTTTATCGGGCGCCGGATGAATGCGTACGACGTATCGGCGGGGCAGGCCTTGGATTGCAGGTTGTCAAAACGATCGCCGAGGCCCACAAAGGCCACATCAAAGTGGAGAGCCAACCCGGGAAAGGCAGCATTTTTACCGTGTTTTTACCCATGGAGAAACAGGATGAAACGCCTATTGATCATCGAAGATGATCCGGCCATCATGGCGGGGCTGATCGATAGTTTAAAATCAGAACATTATGTGGTACTCACCGCCCGGGACGGCGAACGTGGTTTTGAAAGCGCCCAAACGGAAAACCTCGATTTGATTTTGCTCGATTTAATGTTGCCGAAAAAAAACGGTGAAGAAGTTTGCCGCGACCTGCGGGCGAAAGGCATAAAAACACCGATCATCGTTTTGACGAGCAAAAGCCAGGAACTCGATAAAGTTGTACTTCTCGAACTCGGCGCCGACGACTATGTCACCAAACCTTTCAGCGTGCGCGAAGTGCTGGCACGCATTAAAGCGATTTTGCGCCGAACCGGCGAACACCAGAAAACCATCGTGAATTTTTCCTTTGGTGATAAACACGTAGATTTTAAAAAGCAGGAAATGAGCCGAAGCAACGGCGAAATTATCGTGTTAGGCAACAAGGAACTGAAAATCCTGCAATATTTTGCCGAACACGAAGGCGAGGTCGTCTCCCGCGACACCCTTTTGGAAGAAGTGTGGGGATACGAGGCCTTCCCCACAACACGTACGGTAGATAATTACATTTTGTCACTGCGAAAAAAAATTGAAGACAACCCGGCTGAACCGCGCCATCTTCTCACCATGCATGCTGCCGGATATAAATTTATGCAGAACCCACCTGAGATTCAGCAGTGAACTTTTTAAATCCTGCAAACACACATCTTTCATTTAGCCAATGGAGGTAGTAATGCAGTTTACGAAATTCATTTCCCCGGTTATCATTTTCCTGTTTGCTCTCTCATCTTCTGCTTTCGCCCAGCAGGCGAAACCATACGCAGGAGAATATACCATTCCCGATTCCAACGACGTCCAGATTCTCGAAATGATGGACGGTGTTAAACTCAAAGGGCGTATCGTCGGCGTTAGTGATGATAAAATCGTTTTCAAATCATCCCTCGGTTTACTGCCGATCAAGAAAAAGGATATCAAGTCGCTGCGCACAATCGAGTACACAAAGAGTGATTATGGCGATCTCTGGTTCCGCAACCCCAACAATACCCGTCTGTTTTTCGCTCCCACCGGCAGAATGGTCGGTGGAGGCAAAGGCTATTTTTCAGATTATTACGTCTTGTTCCCCGGCATTGCCTTTGGTATATCCGATATATTCACTATCGGCGGTGGCATTTCACTGATTCCAGGCATCGGCCTCGATAGCCAAATTTTTTATTTCACCCCGAAAGCTGGCTTGCTGCAATCAGAGAAACTCAATATTGCCGGTGGGCTACTGGTGATCAATGTGCCGGGTGATGATAATGGTGTGGTGGGCATCGCCTATGGCGTCAGTACCTTCGGTGGCGAAGATGCCAATTTCACCGTCGGCGCGGGTTACGGATTCGCAGATGGCGATCTGGCCGATAAACCGATGATCATGCTTGGCTTCGAAACGCGCACCTCCGAACGCCTGTCGCTGGTCAGCGAAAACTGGATTTTCCCGGAGGTCGATAACCCGCTGGTTTCCTTCGGTATTCGCCTGTTTGGTGAACGCATGTCGGTGGATCTTGCCATGTGGTCAGTCATTGGTGCGAATAAGTTTTTCCTTGCCCCTTACGTCGATTTCGTCTATAATTTTTAACCTTTATTGTTCTCGCGGAGACGCAGTGGCGCAGAGAAAAACAGTATTAAATATTTAAAAACAAAACTCTGCGTCTCAGTGACTCGGTGAGATTGTTTTTTAATAAAAAATAAAGTTTTTAACCATACTTCAGGTCAACTAAAATCAATTGATTATCAGGTTATTTCCCAGAATTCATGAATGATGCAGGCTAAGCATTGGCACAATATTGCTTATTATCGAACTAGTCACCACATCTGAAATGCGGGTCTGATCATGCAGGCTCAACGAATCATCGTGTCAAAAACCATATCCGGCGATTTGTGGGTCGCGTAACATAGCGATTAAATCCGAAACCACCGCTGAGGCCGTGGGCAAAGCCCCTGCCCCAGGCCCGATAAAAAACGATTCCCCAATGAGATCACCGCGCAGCCAGACGGCGCTCATACCGCCATCGACAGTGGCAAGGCGGTGATTTTCGGGCAAAGATTGCGGGCAAACAGCCAATTTTATTTCACCCTTTTCAGCACGTGCCGAGGCGATGAGCTTAATCACCTGTCCCGCAGCTCGTGCTGCGCGCATTTTTTCCGCTGTGATGCCTGAAATCCCTTCGCGATCGACATCATCAACACTGAAATACTTTTGAAAAACGATAGAAGCGAGAATCACCAGCTTATGCGCTGCATCCCAGCCGTCGACATCGAGCTTCGGGTCTGCCTCAAGATAACCCAGGCTGCGGGCAAGGGCAAAGGCTTCATCGTAAGACTGCTCCTTCTCCTGCATTTGCGACAGGATGAAATTGGTCGTGCCGTTGATAATGCCCTGCAATTCGATGATTTGTGTGCTCGCCAGGTCATTGCGCAAAATATTGATGATCGGCAAACCGGCAGCGACGGAAGCTTCGAATCCCAACGGCAGGCCATTTTCCCGGGCACAGGTAAAAATCTCCTTGCCATGTTCGGCAAGCAAAGCTTTATTTGCTGTGATCACCGGTTTCCCTGCCTGCAATGCCTGTAAAACGCAGCGTTTTGCTTCCTTAATCCCGCCCATCAATTCAAAAACAATATCAACATTTTCCTGTGCGATCAGTGTAGCGATGTCGGTTGTAAAGATATTTTGCGGCAGTGAAATCGTCCGTTTTTTCCCCATATTGCGAACCGCAACGCCTGTTATCTGCAGTTTTTTTCTGCAAATATTTTCGATCTTTTCTTTTTTTAACTGAAAAATTTCCGCCACCCCCTGGCCAACGGTTCCAAATCCAAATAAAGCGATACCGATCTCTTTTTTATTATTAAGCATGATTTTCCCAAACAATTCAATTCTTATTTTCGCTGCATAATTCGAAAAGTGAAATTATACTGGTTTTTTTCGTTCTTTACAAATTTCCGGCGATAAATTTCCTGCCACTCGTCGTAATCAAACGCGGGAAAGTAGACATCACCTTCGACAACAGCGTCGATTTCTGTGAGATAGAGTTTAAACGCGATTGGCAATGCCGATTCATAAAGCGAGGCCCCGCCGATAATGAAACATTCATCTTCCGGCCTTTTGCTCTTCAAAATTTCTTCCAGGGAATGGACGACAACGCAGCCCGGTGCCTGAAATTTTTGATCGCGTGTCAAAACGATATTTTCCCGTCCCGGCAAAACCCGGCCGATGGATTGCCAGGTTTTTCGCCCCATGATGATCGCATGCCCCAGCGTCGTTTTTTTGAACAATTGGAGATCATCGGATAATCGCCAGGGTAATCGGTTATTCGCACCAATGACACGATTGCGCGCCAGGGCAACGATGATTGAAACGGACATGTTTCCCTTAATTATTGGGGTTAAGACGCCCGCGGCATATTGAAATATGCCGCGACGTAAACCGAACCTCGCCGAAACGAGCTTGATAATTGAGCCGCCTTCCGGCAATTTTTTTAAATAGCTGCGGGATTCATTCCGCAGCGGACGTTATATCATCATTGTTTTCAAATAGTTTACGCTCTTAATTTACCAACTATGCCCCGAATGGATAGCATATTTGGTGCGTGAACGAAAACGTATCTCTACACGTCATTCCCAAATGATTTTATCGGGAATCCACGCCTGGTTGAAGCTACAAAAAACGGATTTTGCTTCATGGTTGCTGGCCGAACTTCGTTTCGGCTAAAAATATGACGGAATGACGGAAACCCGGATGGACACTATTTAAACCTTTTCTTTTCCTGCTTTGCGTCTCCGCGTGAGAACTATTCAGACTAATAGATAATTTGTTAACGCCGGAGTGCAGCCCCTTTATGGACTGCAACTCGCATTGCAGAAAGGTAAAGCACTCCGCAGGCAAACAATAAGGTTTATGAATAGAGCAGGCTAAGTCGTCATTCGGCAATTTCATACCGCGATCGGCGCCGTGATGTGTGCGTGGCAGCGGTAATTCTGTAAAGTAAAATCTTCAAGCCTAAAATCAAAAATCGATTTCACCCGCGGGTTGATGTGCATACGCGGCAGAGCAAAAGGCTGTCGCGAAAGCTGCAATTCCGCCTGTTGCAGATGGTTCAAATAGAGATGGACGTCGCCAAATGTATGAATAAAATCGCCGGGTTTCAAATCGGTGATCTGCGCCACCATCATCGTCAACAGCGCATATGAGGCGATGTTAAATGGTACCCCGAGAAAAATATCCGCGCTGCGCTGGTAGAGCTGGCAGGAGAGCTTGCCTTCTGCAACGTAAAACTGAAACAAAACATGGCAGGGCGGCAGCGCCATATTATCGATTTCCGCCACATTCCAGGCGCTGACGATATGCCGCCGTGAATGCGGATTATTTTTTATCTGTTTGACAAGCCTGCCGATCTGATCGAGTTTTGCGCCATCCGCTACCGGCCAGGAGCGCCACTGTACGCCATAAACCGGTCCCAGTTCTCCTTTTGCATCGGCCCACTCATCCCAGATGGAAACATTGTTCTCTTTGAGATATTTTATATTCGAGTCGCCGCGCAAAAACCACAACAGTTCATGAATGATGGAACGCAAATGCACTTTTTTTGTCGTCACCAACGGGAAACCCGTGGACAAATCAAATCGCATTTGATAACCAAAAACGCTACGTGTGCCGATGCCGGTACGGTCGGATTTTTCCACACCGTTTTCATAAATGTGTTTGAGCAGATCGAGGTAAACTTGCATTTTTTAGCATCCTTTGTCTGGATTTTAATTTGAGAAATATCATAAGCACTTGTGATGAATTAGTCAACCCTTTTTGAAAAACTGAAAACGCAGCATTCCCTGGGGCTTTTATCCTGCTGTCAATTTGCAAGAATGCTGTTACATTGCTGAAAAAAAAAAAAAAATCGCCGACAAACTTCTTGATGTGAATCTGCAATGCACCACAGGCCTGAAACTACCTGCAGTGATTGTGATTAATTTGTGCAAACAGAAAGGGCTTTCGATGAAAAAATACAACGGTTTTTTCAGTAAATACTCTCACTCGGGCAGAGATGAAAAAACAGTCTTGTTTTTACTCTTTTTATTCAGTTTCACCTTTTTATATTTTGGTGACTCGATATCCAATACGGCCTCCGTGCCATTTGCAGCGGGGCGGCTTGCTCATGATTCCAGCGATCCTCCGTTATTGTATAACGGGGATTTTGAGCAACCTCAAATCCCGGCAAATTCACTAAAGATGATTGTTTCGGCCCGCATCCCGGGGTGGCAAACGCTGGCGATTGATCAATTGCTGGAGCTGTGGTCATCGCCTTATCTCGGAGTTAGCGCGGCTGCAGGGCAGCAATTTCTCGAGGTCAATGCGACGCAAAAAGGACGCGTCTTCCAGGATCTCGAAACACGCCAGGGCGACATCCTTAGCTGGCAATTTTTTCATCGCGGCAGGTTGGGTGTCGATACATTGGAACTGCTCATCGGTGCGCCGGGAAATGAATCCGCTTCGGGTCAATTCAGCACCGGAAATTCTGCCTGGCAACAATACAGCGGCATCTACACCGTACCCGCAGGACAACCGGTGACTCGTTTCTTGTTCAGGTCAGTTGCCAGTGCCGGCGGAAGTGTCTCGATCGGAAATTTTATCGATGCGGTAAAAATTGATTTGCAAAGGCAAAGTCCGCCGGATGGTGATAAAGACGGAGTTGCCGACACCGATGATCAATGCCCGGAT
The DNA here is from genome assembly GCA_024275575.1 of bacterium. GTDB lineage: Bacteria > Zhuqueibacterota > Zhuqueibacteria > Zhuqueibacterales > Geothermadaptataceae > Bioreactorimicrobium. The sequence continues at coordinate 1,828 of JAJRYV010000134.1, read as the reverse complement.
ACACCGTTCGGTACGCCGGTGGACGCCGGCGGTTGTGAGCTGCCCTCATCCGGCGCCCGGGTTTGTGATATTCGTGCCGGAGGGAACGGTCTGACTTTCACAAGTTTCGGGCCGCTTTCCGGAGAGACGGAAAGCTGGCGCATCGATAGCCGCAGCCAAAATAGTTATATTAAATTCGCCAATGGTACCGCCTGGGCACGCTATACGGTCATCAAAGCCGGAAAACGTATTTTTCTCAATCTTGTTTTCAAAAACCGCCGCAACTGGAACGACTGGTCGGCGACTGGCCGGACATTTGATGTCGGCCCGGGTGATCACACGAACTGGGATTATTACGAACTCGACAGCGACAAAAGCTTTCGCGTGCAACGCTGGAATAATGACACGACACGTATTCGTCAATTCCCCACCGATTTCAGCACAGGTGTTCAGGACGGCCCCGGCGCCACCAGCGCTGCGGCAACAGGGGTCAGAACCGAACTTTTGCTGCCCAATAATGGTAATATTATTTTTGAATATGATAATTGCCGCCCGCTAAAAGATACCGATGGCGATGGTATTTTCGATCACAGCGATCCGGATGATGACAACGATGGCATTCCTGATAGCATTGAAGGGAACGGCTCAGTCGATTTCGATCGTGACGGTTTTGCCGACAGTTTCGACCTCGACAGCGACAACGATGGTATCCCTGATAATATCGAAGCACAGGAAACAGCTAACTTTATTCCTCCTTCCTTGCAGGATATTGATAAAAACGGATTTGACGATGCTTACGGCACCAATGGATTGATTCCCGTCGACAGCGACCATGACGGCGTTGCGGATTTTCGCGACACGGATTCCGATGCGGACGGCGTTTTTGATATGTACGAATCCGGTTTGCCGCAAGCCTCCGGCAGCGATGCCGACCAGGACGGGCTGGATGCGGTCATCGATCCCGATGATAATCAATTCGGGCCAGCGCATGCTGCAATTGTGAACCCTGCAACCCAATTACGCGATTCGGATGATGATGCACAGGGCAGCGGTGAAGTTGATTTTCGCGATACAGATGATGATGGCGATGGCGCCCTTTCCAAAGATGAGGGTAACGATCCGGACAACAACGGCGATCCCGCTGATGCCCGCGATGGCGATGGTGACCTTTTGCCGGATTATCTTGATGCCGATAACAATATCCCTGACCGGGATGGCGATGGCATTGCAGATGACTCTGATGCAGACGATGACGGCGACGGTATTCTCGACAATACCGAAGGATCGGCGGATTTCGACAATGACGGGCTGGCGAACAGCATCGATCTCGATTCCGACGACGACGGCATACCCGATAACATCGAGGCGCAAAGCACAACCGGCTATCAAGCGCCGTCAGGGGTGGATGCCGATCAAAACGGCATCGATGATGCGTACGGATTCAGCGGCCTGTCGCCGGTGGATAAAGACGGCGACGGCGATCCGGATTATCTCGATTTTGACTGCGACAATGACGGACTGTACGATAATTTTGAATCCGGATTGCCGCAACTTTCAGGAATTGACGCAGATGACGACGGGCTTGATGATGCCGTTGATTCTGATGACCAGCGCTTCGGCCCGGTGAATGCCGGCATAAACAATCCGGCAGCGATTTTGCAAGATTGGGATGGCGACGTCAATTCCAATGGTGATGCTGACTGGCGTGATTATGACGATGACGGTGATAATCTGGGGTCTCTTCATGAATTCGCCGACGGCGATACTGATGGCGATCCGGCAGATGCACAGGATTCCGATGGCGATGGCACGCCCGATTATCTCGATCGCGACGATGACAACGATCATG
>JAJRYV010000133.1 GCA_024275575.1 bacterium | reverse complement strand
GGTCGCCAGTCTCGATGATGAAGAGTCGTCGTCGGAACTGGAGCAGACAGCGGGCAATGACCGCATCCCCTACAAAGAAATTTCCAAAAAATTAAAAACGAAAATGAAACAGAATGTGGATGTGGTCGGCAGGAAAATTCTCATCCCCAATTATTATGTGATCTCCTTCGGTGAGATTGATCGCAAACTCAGAATCGATGTTGAGGACGTGGTTATCGGCGAACTGCGGGAAGAGCTTTTTCACGAAATGCGGAAAATCAATCCGGAACAGAGCAAGCAAACCATCGTCATCGAATTTAAGACCGACCCCTCGCTGGAAAAAGGGCGTTTTAAAATCATCCACTATATTAAAAAAACAAGCGCGGAAATACCGCCGCAACAGCCTGTGACGCCGGCGCCTGTTGCACCGCTTCCAGCACAGCCTGTTGCTGAAGGTGATGATGATTTTCGCCCGACTGTGATCGAAGACAACGAAGATACACTGCTGCCCGAAGACGAGCAAAAGACGATCGTGCAGATGGCGCCGCCGGAGGTAAAATACACTCTGATCGTCGAAAGTGAAAACCACAAAGAGGAAATCCCGCTCACCAAAGAATCCACCAGCATTGGCCGTTACAGCAAAGACGACGTCGTGCTGCAAAGCGCGGACTTCTCAATCTCGCGCTCCCATGCGGTCATCCACCTGCGCGATAACAACGTTTATCTTCTACCGACAGGAATCAACGGCACGTTGCTCAACGGCGAAGAGCTGGAATTGCAAAAGGAAGTAGCTATCTCTCCGGGAGATGAGATCAAGATTTTGAATTATACGTTGATGATTGTTCCGAATTGATTTAAGAAACAACCCTGACAGGGTTAGAACATTGAACCATCGCGAGTCTGACCATGAGCATTTCCAAAAACATCGACAGCAATGTGAAAAAAGGGGTTTACGGCATTTTTCGGCGCCTGGTCGATCCGCTGGATCAGGAGCGCCTTTTTTCCGAGATCAAAGACAACATCGATCGCAATCTCGATATCACCGATCCCGACCGCATTATCGCGCCGGATGTTTTTGATATCGCGGTGAATAACACTGTTTTTATCAAACATGCGCGTCATATCAAAAAAATTGAAAAAAATATGATCGACCGCATCCATAAATATGTGGTTGAACGGGATTTTGTGCTCAATACCGCCAAGATCACTTTGCAGATCACCTCGTCGTCCACTGTTGCTGCAAAATCGATTGACATCCAAGGCGCCATTTCTCCGGAGATTACAGAAAGCCGGCAGACGAAACAATTCTTGTTCAAAATTCTCGACGGGCAGGGCAAGGGAACAACATGGCAACTTTCGCCGGGCAATACCTATCAAATCGGTCGTCTCTCTACCGCGCACATTTGCCTGCCGTATCAAAATATTTCCAAACACCAGGGCACACTCTATTTCATTTCCGAATCAAAGATAACGATTGTCGACGAAGGCAGCGCCAACGGTACTTTCATCAACGATGAAACCACAGCGGTGCAGGGCAGCCGTCAGATTCAACCCGGGGATATTATCAAATTCTGTAAAAAAGACCCGGTCATTATGAGTTTAACCATCGAGTAATTCACATGCTGCTTGTTTTAATTATCCTGAAATATTTTTTACTTATTGCTATCGGCGCCTACCTTTTGCGATTGTTTTACAGCACGCTTTCCAGCTACGGCGAGGTCTTTGTTTTTCTGCGCCGAAAAGAGATATCGGTCATTTTGTGGGTTTTTATTTTCGCCTTTGCCGCGCTCCTTTTTTATCAGGCCTACTGGCAGCTTTTTATCTCCAATCCCGATTTTACAGAAACCCGGAAACTGCACGATCCGCGCCCGTGGATCATCGAAGCAACGACGGTGAAAGGCAAAATTTACGACCGCACTCACGATGAAAGCAAACTTTTGGCCGGATACACCGAAGCGAATGACGGCGGCATGCCACGACGATATTACCCACTCGGCGAGGCGACATCCCATCTCATCGGTTATTCCGACGTCGAACGCGACAAGGCAGGCATGGAAAAATTCTATTTTGACCGCCTGATGGGGCGCACCCGCGACAATGCTGCTGAAGAAGAAACATTTACCAACAATCAATATTTTCGCCTGCAGCCGATGGGCAACGATATCGTTCTCACCATCGATTATGAACTGCAAAAAACGGCGTATGAAGCATTTGGGGCAAATAAAGGCGCTGTCGTCGCATTGGAACCAGCGACCGGTGATGTGCTGGTGATGGTCAGTGCACCGAGTTTTCACCCCGATTCGGTTTCAGTGGATGCCGCCTGGGCGCGCATCGTCACCGACGAGGACGGCAAACGGCTTTACAACCGGGCGCTCAAGGGGCGTTACCCGCCCGGCTCGACCTTCAAAACGATCGTTGCAGCAGCGGCACTGGAAAAAGGCATCAGGCCGGTCTGGACGCTGGATGGCCGAGGCTACCGGCCGCCGGGAGTGCGACGCAAAAGGGTGCATGATCATGAAAAAATCAGTTGGGCCAAACGCGGCAAAAGATGGCGCGGCCAGGGTAAAATCGATTTGACACGCGCGCTGGTTAAATCCAGCAATGCCTATTTCGCCCATCTCGGTGTTGTCGTCGGGGATTCCATGTTGCATACAATTGCGGAAAAATTCGGTTTCAATCGCGCCGTCGAATGGAACACCTCGCGGCCGCAATTGCTGAGAATCCTCACCACCCGGCGCAGTTCATTTCCCGCAACACCGACAGCACACGAGCTGGCCTGGTCTTCAATCGGACAGGAAAAAGTATTGGCCACTCCCCTGCAGTTGGCCATGATCGCCGCCGCTATTGCCAACGACGGCGTATTGATGAAACCGCGGCTGGAATTGGACGAACCACCACAGCAATGGAACCGGGTCATTTCGTCTAAGACGGCGGTCACAATGCGAAAAATGATGCGTGAAGTGGTATGGGCACGCGGCGGTACCGCCTGGCGCATGCGCATGAAAGAAGTCGAGGTCGGCGGTAAAACCGGAACAGCGGAAGTCAATCAAATGGTGAAAAAAGAAGATGGCAGCACTGCGGTGGAAATCGTCAACAATGCTGTCTTTATTTCATTTGCACCGGTGGAAAACCCAAAAATCGCCATCGCCGTCATTGCAGAAGGCGCCGGTTATGGCGGGTCTGCGGCGGCACCGGTGGCCAAACAAATTTATCTCAAAGCCCATGAACTCGGATATTTTGATGAACCCAATGATGCAGTCGAAAAACAGTAAATTCAATCCGGCATTCGGCCTACTGCTGGCATTGTTCATCACCGTTCTCGGCATGTTCGCGGTGTATATTGCCGGCAACGCCCGCGGCTACGATCCCAGCGCCATCGTGCTCATCCGCAACACCCTGATGATGAGTATGTTTTTCGTCGTCTACTTTGTACTCAAATCCAGCTACAAAGGCGATTTCACCATTCTCGTGGTTGTGGCTCTGCTCACGGGCATCGGTTTTGTGGTGCAATATCGCATCAGTGCAGCGATCAATACTGATTTTCAAAAAATGCTGATCAAACAATATAGCGCTGCTGCATTAAAAAAGGCTCAGCCCGATTCGGTGGCGATCTTGCCCCTGCAAGCCGAGGATTCGACGGCTGCCGGTGCAGATGAACGCAGCATCCAGTCCATTCAGCAGGAGGCGAAACAGCTTTTAAAGTTAGATGAACTTGAATTCAGCACAACGATGCAACAATTTTTTTCCCGCATCCCCGGCTGGACGCGGCTGATCATTTCTTATTTGGTCGCGCTGTTTTCCATCGTTTTTATCATCAAAAAATGTGAACGGGAAAGTTTCATGCAATTGCTGGCGCGGCCGTTTTTCTGGGTATCGCTGACGGTTTTTTTACTGGTCATTTTTGTCGCCTTAAGCGAGGTGAAAACCCGCGGCCGCTTCGTCTATCAAATGACGCCGTGGGAAGCCTTTAAAATCACCATCATCATCTTTCTCGCCGGTTATTTTGCTCTTTTCAAAGAAGAACTGACGAAGAAGAAAGTCGTGCTCAAAGGCAAACGCCTGCAAAGTTTTCTCGTCACCTGGGGGCCGTTTATGCTCATCTGGCTGATTCCGCAATTTCTTTTTATCGTGCTCAAAGATTTCGGTCAGGTGATCATCTACGGTGGTTTGGTGATCGTGATGATTTTTGTGGTGACACGAAAATACCGCTTTCTCTTCGGCGGTATCGCATTCATCGCGCTGTCATCAAAAATCATCCTCTTGCTCGAGGGGCTGGTGCCGGCGCATGCGCTCAAGCGTTTTCAGATCTGGGCGGATATTTGGGCGCTGCCACACGATGCGGCGTGGTGGGATCAAATTTATCAAATCATGAACTCATTTTTTGCCCTGCACGCCGGAGGTCTCACCGGCTCCGGGCTGGGACTGGGATACCCCACCAATATCCCGCTCATCGTTTCCGATTTTGTTTACGCAGCCATTGCCGAAGAGCTGGGTTTTATCGGCGCGGCGTTGGTCGTGCTGCTCTATCTGCTGCTGTTTTTTCTCGGCATCCGCGTTGCCCTACGCGCGAAAAATGATTTTGAAAAATTGCTGGCAACAGGATTTGCCGCCATGATCGCAATACAGGTTTTCGTCAACATAGGAGGGGTTATCAAACTGATTCCGCTGACCGGCATCACCCTGCCGTTTATCAGCCGGGGGGGATTTTCATTTCTCATTTCATTTCTGATCGTCGGGTTTCTCATGGGCCTTTCACACCGCAACGGGCTGCGGGAGATGCAAGATGATGGTTGAAACGCAGACGGCTGCCATCACCGATAGAGGCCTCAATCCCAAAACTTCGGTGAATGAAGACAGCTATCTCGTTGCTGAAAACAAAGGTGTTTTCGCCGTCGCCGACGGCGTTGGCGGCCTGGATGCAGGAAATGTTGCCAGCACAACGGCTATGCGCATCATCGAACGCATGATCACCGATGAAAAACCGGCGCCAACCAATGCGACACTGGCAGTGGAAGCATTAATCTCGGCGGCCAACCGGGGGATACTCACTATTGCACAGAAAAAAAACACCCGCATGGCCTCCACCATCGCTATGGTGGTCATCACCGGAACACAGGCGATCGTGGGGCATGTCGGTGACAGCCGGGTCTATATTATTCGTGCGGGTAAAGTGACGCAATTGACCAGAGACCACTCAAAATTGCAGGGATTTCTCGATAAAAACAAAGGCAGGAAAATCAGTACTGCAGGGTTTAAAAACAAGCACACCATCACCAAAGCGCTCGGCGTGAAAGCAACCGTTGATGCGGAAATATTGCGCGTCAATTTAAAAAAAGACGATCTGTTCCTGCTCTGCTCCGACGGTGTCTCACGTTACCATAGCGAAGCGGACCTGCAGGCTGTGAGCAAGCGTTTTCCGGCTGAGCTCAATAAAATGCTCAAAGCCATTCGCAAAAAATGCTATGCTGAAGGCGCGATGGATAATCTGACAGCCATCGCGGTGAAAATCATCAAAATCCACAGCGATGAGGTAGCGACGCAGGATTTGTCAGTATAACTAAAGTGTCTCTGCTTAGGCTGATTCCACCACTGAAGCCTGCAATGGCGTATGGCTTGCCAAATAGTCGCTAAAAGGTAGCTCCAACTCATTGTATTTATAAATGCAAAACCACTCATTTTGCCCCCAAAAATCATTTAAGCCGCACGAACAACTGTGCACCCGGATAGATACGCGAGCTTTTAAGCTGGTTCCAGCGTTTGAGCTGGTAAACCGGCGCTCCATATTTTTTTGATATATCCCACAGCGAATCTCCCCTTTTGGTGGTGTATATTTCCACCCGGTCTTCTTCTTTTAGAATGATGATTTCATCGCCTTTGGCAAGCCGTTCGCCTTCGAGCCAGGTGTTCCATAACCGGATTTCATCGCTGGTGACCGAATAATAACGGGCGATGGTTTCCAGGGCGATGCCCTCTCTTTCCGCCTGATAGGTCAGGCGCAGTTTTACCGGCACGCTATCTTCGATTTCAACACCTGCATCGATCAAATCAGAAGCGGTGCTGTCGGGCGCCAGTTTTTCCATCGTCTGGATTTTTAAAACCCGCCCCGCATGAATCCAGCGGGTGCTGCGCAAACGATTATCCGCTTTTATTTTATTGATTGTCGTGCCGAAGGTTTTGGCGATCTTGTACAGATTATCCCCTCTTTTGACTTTGTAAAACTGCGTGACAATAGTAAATCGCAACGGTGGGTTTTCTTTGTATCGTTTAAGAAAAGTCGTTTTTTCTGCTTTCGGCAGGCTCAGGACAAAGCGCCCCCTGGGGATCACTGTCCCGGTGAGTGCAGGGTTTAAAACATTGAGATCCCGCGTTGTCATGCCGGCCAACCTGGCGATTTCGCTGATCGCGACGGAGCCGCTGATAGCTACGGTATCGATCGCGTAAGGAGCAAACGGCTGCGGCAGTTTTACACCATATTTTTCCGGTTGCGATAAAATATGCGAAATGGCATAAAAACCGGGCACAAAATTGTAGGTCTCGCGGGGAATGTGCCTGAGCTGCCAGTAATTTTCACATTTTTCCCGGCGAATGGCACGGCCGATTTTCGAATAGCCGTAGTTGTAGGAAGCAAGGGCAAAATCCCAGTTTTTAAAATGGTCGAATAAAAAACGCAGATATTCGATGGCGGCAAGTGTCGATTTCTTTGGGTCACGTCTTTCGTCAAACCATTGATTGCGTTTCAGGCCGTATTCGGAGGCCATTGCCGGCATGATTTGCCACAACCCCACAGCACCGGCGCGTGACCTGCGATGGGGTAAAAAACTGCTTTCGAGAATGGGCAGATAGGCCAGTTGGCGCGGCAGGCTGTATTCGGCGAGCGCGGATTCGATCATTTTGATGTACCGGCCGGAACGGCGGTAGCTGTCGAGCAGTTCCTTTTTCATCACCGGGCGCAGAAAAAATTTGATGCGCGCCTCGATACGGTCATTCATCGGCAGGGGTAGTTGTGCTGAGGGCGGCAGTTGATCCACTTTTCCAGGGGTAAAAGACGATTTTATCAAAGCGGAAATTTCACCGCTGAAATGCAAGCCGGTAAACATCAAAAAGGCGCCGAGAAAGAACCCCAGCCCGAACTTCCACCATGCGTCGAATAAATTTTGCAAGAATTTTCTCATGTTCTTAAATAGTGCAAATCCTGATTGAATTATGCAACCCATATCGAACGAACGCGCAGGCGATCTCCGGGTGTGAGCCGGAAAAAACTTGTTTTTCATTGCGGATTCGATTAACATATAATACGCGTGTTCATATAAATTGCGGTATTTCAATTATTTCTCTGCGTTGGGTAAAATCATGAAAAAAATCGGCAAATACGAAATCAAAGGCGAACTCGGCAAGGGCGGCATGGGTGTGGTTTACAAAGCTTATGATCCCATGATTGACCGGGATGTCGCCATCAAAGTCATCTCGGAAGAAGCACTGGATTTGACCGATACTCTGGAACGTTTTTATCGTGAAGCGCGTTCCGCCGGCAAACTCTCCCACGAAAACATCGGTATCATTTACGATGTTGGTGAAATCGAAGGCAAACCCTACATCGTGATGGAATTTCTCGATGGTCCCGATCTGCGCGATTTGATCGACGAGAAAAAACCATTGACGGTGATGGAAAAACTGCATATTGCCAAATCCATCTGCCAGGGTTTGCAATATGCCCACAAAGCCGGCATCGTGCACCGTGATATCAAACCGGAAAATATCAAAGTTCTGGCCGACGGCAAAGTCAAAATTATCGATTTCGGCATCGCCAAACCGACCTCGAGCAATTTGACCCAGGAAGGAACCCGCGTCGGCACCCCGGCTTACATGTCACCCGAACAAATCAAGGGTGAAGCCATCGATCATCGTTCCGATATTTTCGCCTTTGGCGTGCTTTTATACGAATTGCTCACCGGCACGAAACCCTTCGACGGCGAGTATGTCACCATCATGTACAAAATCACCCACGAAGAGCCGCCGGAACTGACGCTTGACGAGCAAAGCTTTATCACCGATTTGCAGGAAATTATTCACAAAAGCCTGGCGAAAAATATTGATGAGCGCTACGCTGATTGCGCGCAGATCATTCAGGCGCTTCATATGGCGATGAACAAAAGTCACGACGAAAGCGCGCTACGCAATCAGCTCATCGGCGAGGGCAAGCTGCTGCTTGATGCTGATAAAACTGCCGCCGCATTGGAAAAATTTAACAAGATCCTTTCTTTCATGCCCGACGATGAAGAAGTGCTGAATTTGCGGCAGGAATGTATGGACAACATGGGCACGATGGAAACGCCGCAAACACAGAAGAAAGTTCGCGTTGGGCAGACGATCACCCATTACAAGCTCTTGCAGGAGCTCGGTGAAGGCGGCATGGGGATCGTTTTCAAAGCGAAAGACCTCAACCTCGACCGCACCGTGGCGATCAAATTTCTCTCCTCGGATTTGTTGTTCAACCCGGCTGCCATTAAACGGTTGAAACTCGAAGCCCGCGCCGCCTCCAATCTCGATCATCCCAATGTGTGCACGATTTACGAATTCAACGAAACGGAAGACGGCAAACTGTTCATCTCGATGGCCTATTACGACGGCGATAATCTGGCAAAAAAAATACGCGGCAAAAAACTGCCGCCTGCCGAGGCCGTGGATATAACACTACAAATTGCTGCCGGGCTCAGCCAGGCGCACGCTAAAGGCATCGTGCACCGTGATATCAAACCGGCGAACATCATCATTACGCCGGATAATGTGGTAAAAATTCTCGATTTCGGCATCGCCAAGCAGGCGGGCATGACACGCATCACCAAACCGGGCATGACCCTGGGCACCCTCACTTTCATGTCGCCGGAACAGGTGAGCGGCGCCGAAGTCGATCACCGCAGTGATATCTGGGCGCTGGGCGTGCTGACATATCGCTTAGTCACCGGCAAATATCCTTTTACCGGGAAAGATGACACCGCGACGCTGCATTCCATCGTCAAAAAAAAATTTATCCCGGCAACCCAGGTCGATGCTTCGATTCCGGCGGAACTCGACCGTGTCCTCACCAGGAGTATGCAGAAAAATGCTGCTGAGCGCTATCAAACCATTCAGGAATTTGCCGACGATTTGAAAAAAGTCACCGGCGCCGGCGCTGCCGTTCCACCAGTTCAGAAAAAGAAAGCAGCAGCGAACGGCGCAGCAAAAAAAACACCTAAATGGCTGCCGGTGAGCGCCGCGGCGATCGTTATCGCTGGATTGGCATACGCCGGATATCATTATTTACAGGGCAACACTGACAATAACCTCACTGCCTCTGCACAATCATCACAGGTGAATCTGCCAGGGCAAGAGAATATCGCTGAACCCGCGGCTGCTGCAGAGATAGAAAGAAAAAAGGCGGCAGCGCTAAAATTAGCACAAACAAAAGCCGATTCAGCCCTGGCCGGCATGCGGGTCGTCAAAGAAAGTGTCGCTAAAATCAACCAGACCGGCGCCAGTTATCAGCAGGCTTTAACACGTGAAAAATCGGCGCGGACGGCTTACGCGAATGCAGAGTATGCGGCGGCGGCCATGCAATTCGGCGAATCGCAAGCGCTTTTTTCAGCTGCCGCGAAAGAGAAACCGGCAGCGGTCGCCGTTGCTCAAAAAACACCTGCAAAGAAAAAATCTGTCTCGCCTGCCGTAAAAAAAATTCAGAAACCCGCCGAGGATAAAACCCCGCCGAAGGCAAGCACCGATAAAAAGAAAAAGGATGGTAAACCAAATCCGTTACGCGATCTCATCATCAGTTATATCGGGGCAATCGAAGGACAGAATTTCGGCGCTTTAAGTAAACTCGATCCCAATCTTGACGGGACCTACTGGCAGCAGTATTTTTCAACGGCGGATAAAGTCAAGGCTGATGTCGATGTGATTAATGTCAAACAGAAAGAGGAAAATATTCTACTCGGCTTGTTGCTGAAAATGGATTCATGGGACAGCCAGGGGAATAAGCGACACTCGGAGTCAAAATATATCTGGGTCCTGGAAAAAGACCGGGGCAAGTGGTATATTATCGATTCGAAAAAAATTGATTGAGGCGCAGGATTCCTTCATGAGTGAGCGTTCGAACTTAACCTGCACTATATAAATTTAAATAGGGCATCTGTTCAGCCTCACTCGCGATCAATAGAGCGGAGGCGTCATCGCTGAACGGCACGAGCGTTACGCCCGGCGAGGGCAAGTTCAGGACATCGCTTCACTCTATCGTCAGAAATTGTGCCGGCTGAACAGATACTTTTTTTTGCGCCACAACATCTCTGCGAGAATAATAAAGGTTAAATCCCCGACGAATTTGCCTGAGCTGAATAATTACAGGAATTTATCCTGACAGGCGAGGTTTGAAATTATTATGAATAATATCTCAGGAGGACATAAAATGATCAAAAAAGGATGGCTTTTGATATTGTTGCTCGCGCTGGCTGTGTCCGGTAGTGGTTGCGATAAATTTAAAGGCATGATCAAAAAAGGCAAAGATGCCTTTAGTGAAAAAGAACAGAGCAAAGACAGCGCCGATAAAAATGACCGCAAAAAGAAACGTGGCGCAGATAGGCCTTCGCAGAACAACCGCAAGCAGCCACACCCGGCAGACGAACAAATCGATAGCACCGAAGATGATAATAACATGTTGGCTTTCCGCAACGAGCCGATAACCTATGGTGAACTGCGCCAGGGCCAATATGCCGTGACGCTGAAAAAATTTCGCAATCGATACGAATGTGAAGATTATTCGCGCCGGTTACGCCGCCAACGCATCAATAATTACATCACCTTTGATGAAGACAGCAAAAAATATTTGATTCTGACAGGCAAATTTGTCACCCGCTCGCAGGCGGAAAAACAGTCAAGATATCTCGAAAAAAATGGCTATGATACCGAAATTTATAGCGGCAATTAATCAAATAAACTGGAGAAATATCCGGCGATGACAACGAAAGTATTACTGAAGAGACTCCCGAGAAATGACGACCTGCCGCTGCCGCAATATATGAGCGAGTTTGCCGCCGGTCTTGATTTGCACGCGGCCAACCCAGAGCCGGTCACCTTGAAATTTGGCGAGAGAAGGCTCATCCCGACCGGACTCGCAATCGCACTGCCGGCGGGCCTGGAGGCGCAAATTCGCCCGCGCAGCGGCCTGGCGCTAAAAAACGGCGTCACGCTTTTAAACAGTCCCGGCACTATCGATGCGGATTATCGCGGCGAAATCGGCGTTATTTTGATTAATCTCGGACAGCATGATTTCACTATAAATCGCGGCGACCGCATTGCGCAAATGATCATCAATGCCTGCGTGCGCGCCGATTTTGAACTGGTCACCGAATTACCGCAAAGCTCACGTGGCAGCGGTGGATTTGGCAGCACGGGAACGGAAAACAGACATCGATAGATGAAAAAAAATCAGAACATGGATGGTAAGAGTTCAAACAAATTTTACAAAAGCGAAAGAGAATATTTATGAATAAATACACGATATCAGGTTTACTGTTAGCACTGATCATGTTCAGCGCTGCCTGTGGCGAGAAAAATCCCGTCAGTTCTGCAAAAAATGACGGCGCCAAATATCTTGAAGAAAATGCTCAAAAAGAGGGTGTCACCACCACTGCAAGCGGTTTGCAATATGAAATTCTCATCGAAGGCCAGGGAGCGAAACCCACGCTGCAAGATACAGTGGTTGTGCATTACGTGGGCACAAAAATTGACGGCAGCGTTTTCGACAGCTCGATCGCCCGCGGAGAGCCCGCCACATTTCCGGTTTTTGTTTTGATCGAAGGCTGGAAAGAAGCGCTCTTACTAATGAACACCGGCAGCAAATACCGGCTGGTCATTCCACCTGAACTGGCCTACGGCGAATCCGGCGCTGGATCGATCATCGGGCCCAACGAAGTACTGATTTTTGAGGTGGAACTACTGGAAATTTTATAGAGACCTGCCAGATTTTAAAAACTTGGCAGGTCTAATAATCCACCAGGATTAATCGTGGAGATAAAAATGGAAAATCTCTTTTTTTATGAAGAAATCATGCTGCTGGCACTGCGTGATAAAGAAGGCACTATCGCTTCCGGCGCCATGTATTCTTTTGCACTCAGTGGCGCCATCATGGCCGAATTGCTGCTGCAAAATCGCATTAAAATCGATGAGACACGGCGCAATAACATCATCGAACTCGTCGATCAGACACCGCTGGGTGATCCATTGCTCGATGAATGCTTACAGAAAATCACCGCTGCACGACGGCGTGCTTCCATGGCAACCTGGGTATCGCGATTTTCCGGCATCAAAAAACTGAAACACCGGGTTGCGTTGCATTTATGCCGCCGCGGCATCCTGCGGGCCGGCGAAGATCAAATCATGTTTATTTTCACACGAAAAATCTATCCCGAATTGAACCCGCTGCCCGAGCGCGCTATTAAAGAACGCATCGAGAACGCCATTTTTTCCGACTCGAATGATATCGATCCGCGCACAGTGGTGCTCATTTCTCTGGCCAACAGCGCCCACTTGCTGCATGCCAATTTTGACAAAAAAGCCTTGCGACAGCAGAAGAAACGTATCAAACAAATTATTGACGGCGAGAAAAGCGGCAAAGCTGCGGCCGATGCGATCGCTGCGCTGAACGCGGCGATCGTCGTGGCGACAATGGTGCCCATCATAGCGGCGACTACGATGAGCAGTTAATTTAAAAAAAAGGAGTGAATGATGGCATGTGAAGCAAGCGAAAAAAATCGTAAAGTGAGCCAATGGGTCGGCATCGGTCTCGCCATCGGCGCTGGTGTGGGGGTAGCGCTGGGCAATATCGCCGCCGGTGTCGGCAGCGGTATCGCGTTGGGGGCGGCGATCGGTTTGCTCAAACAGAAAAAGAACGACAAAAATTAACCCAGAAAAAATTCTGCCGCCGCCATCTCGCGGCCATTGATGATGATTTTCAGCCCATGTTTGCCGGGATAGTATTTGCGTGTGGTGATGGGGCGGAATGAGTGAGATTTTGTGATTTTTCGCTGCTTAACTGAAAAATCTCCTTCCGATATTTTAAAAATCTTCGGCGTCCGCCTGCCGTTGGCTTTGGTAAATTCGATGATATATTCCAACCGCAACCTCCCCAGAATTTTATTTATCGTCAGCAAATCGAAGGAAAAAGCGACGCTTCCCGCCATGGGAACCCGCGGCGTAACTTGCAGGTTTTCCACTTTAATTCTCGCCGGTTCCTGAAATCCGAAGAGCAGCAGCGCTTCCGTATTGCCGGCGCGCAACAAAGTACGGCACCCGTGTTTGACGATCCAGTCGGTGCGGCTGCTTTGCCCCAACCACTTTTTCGCTGTTGACAAAACCAGCCAGGGATTATCCTTCGAAATATCATTGAGATTGTTGGCGACCGATTTGCGCACGTATTCGCCGACATCATCTTTCAAGATTTCGAGAATTCGCAGTACCGGCGCCTGGTCTTTTTTGAATTGCTGTAACGCCATCGCCCAGGGCAAGCGTGGCCGGCAGCCCTCGCTGGCCAGCCGCCGCAGATGTTCATTTTCAGAAACCGCCCATTTTTCCATCTGCTGCATCATTTTTTCAGGATATTTTTTTATAAATGGGCGAACCGCGAATTCCGAACTGGAATTCTGTGTCAGTATGGCCAGTGCTTTGACGGATGGTGCAAAGTGCTCAAGCCCGTAGCACTCGACAAAATCGGCGAAAACGATATGCGCCAACCCATGAAACCGCCGGGACACGCTAAGCAAAATGTCCAGCGCTTGCAGATAATCCTGTGGTAAAAAAGCATGCAGTGTTTCCGTGGTGTGCCGCATGCGTTGTTTGAGCTCGCGGCCAGGCCAGTTTTCGTCGATAATCCGGGCGCAAAATTCCGGCGCGGCAAATGCCGGCAATTCATTTTGCAGGGCTTCGGCGAGTGCTCTAACAAATGATCGGTTAAAAATTTCCTTAAATGGCTCGGCCATGTGATCTCCAAATTTTTAAAATCAGCGTTCCTCCGTGCATATTAGTGACTTAAATAAATGATCTCTAAATTTGGACAGCACGATCAACTTTCTCTGTTTGATAGAATTTATTTTTTCATACAGAGCTAAATGGCTGGCGAATGATCGTCTTTAATTTTTCCGGCGCTGTCCGTCGCGGGTCGCTGAGGTAAATCTCGTGATGTTTGCCGCGCAGTTTCCAGCCCTGCGCTTCGATGTGTGCATGCATTTCTTTAATCGTTTCATGCTCCCCGGCATAGGGCCCGATGTACAAAATTTGCACGGATTTCCCCTCGGCATATCTTTCGTAGCGCAGCTTTGGCAGGGCGACAGGATTTTTCTTCGCAGCCAATTCATCTCTTGCGGTAGCCGCCATTTTGTCCGTGACAAAATCCGGCTGCATGATCATCAGCGTCCACTGCCATTTATCCATATTTCCCCGGAAAAATTCGGCCATGTTATCCGTCCACCACAGGCCTTCCAGTGGTGGTACAACAAAATCCTGCGCCACCGGGCCTGATTTGCACATAAATTTGAGTGTGTAAGCCATGCCGTAAAGCACTTCGACAGCATGCTGAAACTCTTTCGAAGTATTGGGATCGCCAATACCGTCAACCATGAGATAATTCATCTCCGGCACATCGACTTTGCTGAACTGCTTTTTTGAGGGTTGATACAGGTGTTTCAATACTTTTTTAATGTCTGTTTTTTCCATTTTTCTCTCCTGATCAAAAAAATGAATTGCCCGGGTTTGTCGGCTCGGGCAAAACCATGCGCCTGTTATTCGTCCATGTAAGGCATCGGTGGTACCTTGCCGCAGAGCCTGGCGTAAACCGCAAGTGCACCGCGGTGGTGAGCGGTATGTTCGATCACCGCACCGACAACCGCTACCGCGGGCGCATCGCCCATGATGCTGGTATCTTTCAGCGGCGTCATCAGCTCATCGTCTCTTTTGCTTTCGAGAACACTGCAGAAATACTTATGCGCCTTGTCGAACCAGGCCTGCGCTTTTTCGACCGAATCGTATGCCATCACTTCAGCCATGAGTTTGTCGAAATTGGTATTGAAACCGTCCGCACCGAATGCGCCGTCGATAAACCATTCGAACGTCTGTGCGACATGCGCGATGAGTTGAGCCGATGACATCATGCCCTCTTTCGGAGAGAATGTGGCTTCGGCTTCGGTCAGTGTTGAGGTGCTGCGTTTGAAAAACTTGCGACAGGCTTCGAGTTCAGCCAGTTTTCCTTCTTTGATCATGATATACTCCAGTTTTTAGTTAGATGATTTGCATTTGCGAGCAGAAGATAAAACAGGCGTGTGACAGGTGTATGTCAGGAGGAATCAGTTTATGCGCTTTTTTTTGCTTTTTTTTGATGGTTGTATTGCATAACAATTTTCTCAGCTTCGTCGAGCAGCATCATTTTCAATTTTTCCGGAGAAAGAATTTCCGCGGCAGCACCGTATGACAGCAGCCAGTGCATCATCCATTGCAGGGAATCGACGAGAAATGTCATCGTGGTAAAATCGCCGTCAATTTCTTCTTCAACAAAACCGAAAAATTCACGGTTGCGCATATATGGCGTCGCTTCGATCGGAAATTTGATTTTAACTTCGACGGCATTTTTAATCTCATACAGTGAGCGTATGTAATCTGCGAGGTTAAAATCAGGGCGAGCGAGAAAATCGATATCGAGAATTTCCAGCTTGCGGATGCGGCTGAGACGAAAATCACGGAAATTCTGGCGCAGACGGCACCAGGCGATGAGATGCCAGTTATCAGCATAATATAATAGCCCGACCGGTTCGATATTGCGTTCGGTTTCCTGCTGGTTGTATTGCGCGAAATAAGATATTTTCACTACTTTCTGCCGCGCGACGGCTTCCTGCAGTTGAATAATCGTGTTGTCGCGTTCTGCAAAAACCGGTGTGGAACGGGGAAAAATTCGCGTCGTTTCCTGCAAAGTGGAAAGGTAATGCTGTTTATCGCGCGGCAAAACAGAGTAAATTTTCAGCAGGGCGGATTGCATGTTTTTTTTCACTGTCGCATCAGTGAGCTGTTCGACAAACTTCCCCCCGATGCTCAAGGCGCCGGCCTCTTCATGGGTGAACATCACCGGCGGCAGATGGTAGCCCTGCACCAGGCTGTAACCGACGCCCGCTTCAGCCGCGATGGGCACGCCGGCTTCTTCCAAAGCGCGCAGATCACGATAAACGGTGCGTACGCAAATTTCGAAATGCTCGGCAATTTCCTGCGCCCGCAAAAGTCGGCGGCTCTGCAGCAGCAAGACGATCGCAACAAGACGGTCGGTTCGGTTCATCGCTTTTTCACAGGATAATCTGTAGAGATTGGATCAGGCGGGAGAGTGGATCGGTATTCCCTCCGCAGTGAATTTGCATTTGTTGAGATAAAGATCAGACAGACAATTCCGGTAAATTTTCGAGAATGTATTGGTAATCATAGGAAGTGATCTCGTAGCGGTTACCGTAAGGATCGCAAAAATATATCGAAAAAGATTTCCGGTGATCGGCGACATCCCAGGATTCCACCTGATTGCCGTTGTCATCGTAAATCGTCAGCGTTTCCAGACGGTGCAGAAATGCGATAAAATCCGCACCACTGCTGCCAAATGCAACCCGGTGGTGGCCGGCGGTTTTGCGCATGCCTCGCGGTTCACCCTGAAAAAGAGCAATCTTTGTCTTGCCGCCATCGCTGGATAACATCAGCGGACCGCCGTTTTCCGCCCAGAATTCAAATTCCGGTAAAATACCCAGCCCCAGTACTTCGGCATACCATTTTGCGGCTTCGTATTGATCAGGCACAAACAGCTCAACGTGATCGATGGCGCCAACTCGGAATTGTTTATTTGACACGGCTTTGCTCCTCAAAGTTGCCTGGCAATTGCTGAAATCTGTGAAACGGGTTTACAGTCTTTTTTTGAGGTGAATTTAATGCACTGAGCGAAAAGAGTCAATTAATATCTATAAAGTTCAGGCAGGTTCTTGTGATGAAGATAAAAAAAGCTGTCAAAGCATGGATGGGAGAGAATGTGCAATAACGCGCTCTGACAGCTTCATTTATTGAAATAGGGCTCAGGCATCGAACTGGCTGGTGCGCAACATCACCAGGGTGCAGGCGTGAAGGTATTCGATACCATTTTCGTACAATTTCTTTTCCAGTTCCGGCGATTCAGCGCCGGGATTTAGAATAACCCGGCCCGGTTTCAGCGCGATAATTTGCTCAGCCATGCTTGCAGAAATTTTTGGATTGAGATAGACCGTCAGGCTGTCCAGCTTTTCTTTGATTTGTGAAACATCGGCAACGACGGGCAGGCCTTCGATTTCTTTTTCCCGCGGGTTGACCGGGATAACCCGATGGCCATATTCACGCAACATGCGAATGGCTTTGTTGGAATAGCGGTCTCTTTTTGTGCTTGCACCCAGTACAGCAACGCGTTGTGCCATAATTTTTCCTTAATATTTGCCAGATCGTTGTTTTATGAAGTTTCAGTTTAGATGCTGTTAAACTGATGATCGGCCAACAATTTTCCGGACTTTACTCACCGGCAGCACGGATTATAACACAAGCCCGTGCTGATTTATTCATATTCCTTTTTACCGCGTTTTGCGCTGTTGGTTAGAAAATTGATTTTGCTGCCGGGAGCGCAGGATAATTCCGAACTCGTCGAATCCCTCATCTGCAATTCTGCTATTCAGTTGGTATTTAATTCTGTAGTTAAATTCAAACAAGCATCAATCTGACGTTGGAAGATTGGCTGAGCTGGAAATTTTTCAAATAACATAAAAGTAGAGAATAAACATAAACAGGGTTCAGGATCGTTTATGAATACTCATTTCATCAGGGTCGATGATAAACAATATGGGCCGTTTTCCCGGCACGAGCTGCGCGGATTGGCTAAAAAAGGGAAATTCAACACTGCGGATTATGTCTGGCATCACGATAATTCTGAGTGGGTACATGCCGAACAATTGAAAGAACTGCGTTCCATTTTCTCTGAAGATATGCCGCATGAACTCATCGAAAATAAAGTTATCGCCATTGGTGGTGGCAAGGGCGGCGTCGGCAAATCGGTCTTTGCCAGCGCTCTTGGCGTCTCCCTCGCGAGCCTCGGCCGTGAAGTTGTGCTCGTCGATGCCGATCTCGGCGGTGCCAACCTGCACACGATGATGGGCATTATCGAACCGGAATATACTTTTTATGATTTTTACACTTTAAACCGGGAAAGCCTGAACGATATTGCGCTGGAAACGCCGATCGAGAAATTGCGTCTGATCAGCGGCGCCTGCGGCACATTGGGGCTGGCAAATCCAAAATATTCCCAGAAACTGCGCTTTATCCGCGAGCTGCGCAGCGTCGATGCAGAGTATATTTTGCTCGATCTCGGCGCCGGATCATCCTACAACGTCATCGATTTTTTCCTCGCGGCTGATGAGGGAATCGTGGTGACCAATCCGGACCCCACCTCAGTTCAGGAATGCTTCAATTTTATTAAAATCTGTTTAATGCGCAAATTGAAGCGCGCATTCCACGGCAATAAAGAGGTCGTCGAGCTGCTTGAAAAAGAGGATGTCATACGGCCCGGCCGAATGAAAATGCCGATTCCGGCCGTGCTTGAGGAAGTGCGAAAAATCGATGCGCGTGCGGCTGATTTCTTTCAGCAGGTTTTGGAATCCTTCAGGCCGAAACTCGTGGTCAACATGCTGCTGCATCAGGAAGATGTGCGCGAGGGTGTGGCTATTCAGGCTGCTTCCGCAGATTTGCTCGGCGTTGACGTTGAATACCTCGGCTATCTCAGTTTCGATGAAAATGTGCGTGATGCCGTGCGCGAACTCAAACCGTTTCTCCTGCGCGATCCCAAATCAAAAGCTTCGAAAGATATGGCGAAACTGGTGCAAAATAAATTGCTCGGCAAGTCACGCTTTCAGAGCCTGTGGCAAAAACGCAAAATGCAAAAACTGCTCGAAGAAGAAAAACAGGTTTATCCTGATCTGAAACTGGCGGAAAAAGCACCGATTTGCTCACTGAAGTGTTTTTACTGGAATGATTGCGAATATCAGAATGGCGGCCACCCCTGTACTATCCGCCATCTCGAACCGATTTTTAAAACTTGATGCTTCAGCAGATAAAAACCCCGGCGTGGCGACGCCGGGGTTTTCTTTCTTGTTAATTTCCCCTGCCTCCATTATATTTCACCACACATCCCGCACCACAAAGTTCCAAACCATCGATTGAAACACTAAGGATTTTCCGATGAAAAAGTATATCCTCGGTTGGGCTGTCCTGACGCTGGCGATTCTAATTGTGGCAAAACTCGTCGAAGGCATCCAATATGCTTCACTGGAATCACTGGTTGTCGCCAGCCTGATTTTGAGCCTGCTGAATTTACTCATCCGCCCGGTTCTGGTCATGCTGACTCTGCCACTGACATTTTTAAGCTTTGGGCTTTTTATTTTCGTTTTGAATGGCCTGCTTTTCTATTTCGTCGGCCATCTTGTCGACGGCATCGTTATCGTTTCATTAGAGACGGCTGTTTTGGGCGCTTTTCTCGTCACCATCGTCAGTTGGATTCTCAACAAAATCGTCGGCGCAAAATAGTGGCGCTTCAAGTTTAATTTTGCGGTGGCAGTGGCAGTAGCACTGCTTACACATATTACTCACATTTTTAAGCTTGAAGAAACAATAGCTTATTGGGAAAAATTCAATATACGGAGCACTCATGCTGAAAAAGTTTTTCGCCTTTATCGCACTCACTTTCATCGTTTGCCTGCTGGTTTTTATCATTTTTGCCTGGAAAAATACACGCGATCAACACCCTGCGTATGACCTAAATCTGCAAATAAAAGCCGCGGACGATCCCGTTCGAATCCATGCCGGGTTTGCCGCAAAATCGATCACCCCGGAAGTGCCGGATCGCTGGACGGATCTGAATAACAACGCCAAATATGAACCCGACAAAGGCGAAAAATTCGAGGACGGCAACGGCAACGGCAAATTCGATGCGCGCTGGATCGCCGGTTTCGGTAACCGCCGCGCAGCAAACGGCATACTCGATCGGCAATGGGCACGCACCGTTATTCTCGATGATGGACAGACACGATTGGCCATCGTCATTCTCGACCTCATCGGTTTTATGCATGATGATGTCGTCGATGTGCGCAAGGCTCTGCCGGATTCATGCAAAATCGATTACGCTATCATTGCCAGCACACATACGCACGAGGCTGTGGATATGCTCGGTCTGTGGGGCGGCAGCTATTTTTCAACTGGCGTTGATCCGGAATACACGCAGTTTGTGAAAGATCAGGCTGTTAAATCAATTATTGCAGCCTGCGGGAAACTGCGCCCGGCAAAATTTCGCTTTGCACAAGATTTAACCGGCGCGCTTCCCATGCTCGAAGACACACGCAAGCCGCACATCTTCGATCCCGGCCTGCGGATCATCCAGGCCCTTGATGCGGAGACGGATAGCACCCTCGGCACCCTGATCGCCTGGGCTAACCACCCGGAAACACTTTGGTCGGACAACCTTTTACTCAGTTCAGACTTTCCTCATCATGTGCGCGAAGCGATTGAAAACGGGATCTTTGATGGACAAAACAAACTCGCCGATGGATTTGGCGGCATTGCAGTTTATATGAATGGCGCCATCGGCGGTTTGATGACAACACGGCCGAAAACACCCATCGCCGACCTTTTTCAAGATACCGTCTACACGGTAGCTTCGGCTGCTAAAATTCGTGCGCAGGGACAGCGTCTGGCGCTGCTGGGCTTGCGCGCCATGCAAAATTCGGCGGAGAAATTCGACCTGCTGCGGGGTATCGATCTGCAAGTGCAGACGATCAGGATCCCCTTGCAGAATCCACTTTTTCGTCTTGCAGCAGCCCTGGGGGTCATTCGCCGTTCGATGCCACATTGGTTAAAAGTGCGATCCGAAATCGCTGCTTTTTCTATTGGCCCGGCGACATTTTCCTGCATACCCGGTGAAATTTACCCTGAAATCGTCAATGGTGGGATCGAAACGCCGGCCGGTCAGGATATCAAAACAGCGGCAATCGAAATACCGCCGCTGCGGCAATTGATGCCGGGTAAATATAAATTCATCATCGGCCTGGCAAATGATGAAATCGGCTACATCATCCCGCAAAGCGAGTGGGATGAGGCCCCCCCCTATTTATATGATACGAAAAGTTCGCCGTATGGTGAGGGTAATTCCATGGGGCCGGAAACGGCGCGGATCGTTCATTCTGAACTCGCCGGCCTGCTGAAAAAACTGGCGCGATAAAAAAATATCTGTGTGCGATCAGCGTAATCCGAAGCTAATATCCGAACGTGGTTAGATTTTAATAATGGAAGTTATCTTTTTCTCAAAGAAGCGGCGAATGATTTTATTTTGAAACATTTTTGATCAAATAAATTGCGGATAAATTCAAATTATGCTTCAATTCGATACGTCCTTAATTTTTTGAGAGATATGTTAATCTTTTTTAAAATAATATTTGCAAAAACTTCATTTTCGTGTTATATTGGTATGCGAGCTATCTTCTTGAATTCCTTCCAAATAGTCTGACGTAAAAAGTGCCCGCTTTTTAGATGCGACAGACGGGTGAAAGCATCAAGATTTTCCAACTATGCATGCAGCGTAAAATGCTCTTTCAACCATTTTCCGCAGGTTTTTGGGTACCTGCCGTCCATTAGCAACGAGAGGAAGCCTATGGTTTTACGATTCCCTTCCCGGTTTAGCCTTGCAATGGGCCTTTTTTTGAGTTTTGTTTTGTTCTCCTGCGCGAATTCAGTACAGAACGAACTCGAACAAGCTGTTGCAAGCCTTACAATTCTCGAAAATTCGGATGCCATTTATTATGTCTATGAGGAACTGAAAGGCATTCGCTCCCTGATCGAAAAGTCTCACACACAGCTTAAAGTGAACGAGGAAAAACAAGCCGCTTCAAACGCAGCACTGGCGATCGTCAAATTGCAAAGCATTTCCGAAACCTATCAAAAACGCAAAATCACGGCGCAGAAAAAAAGCAAAAAGCTCATTCGCGCCCTCGAAGCCAGAATTGCCAGCTACGCCACCGAATTAAAATCCTTCCCCAACAAGACCTATATCGATCAGAACAAACACGACTTGATCCATTTCAAACTGATGAAAGCAAAAGCCGAGCTCGAAAAACTCGAAAAACTCTATTCAAATGGCCATTTCAACAAAGTCCGCTCCAATACCTTGAGGGTAAGAACGTTACTGGCACAGGTTGAAAACGTCTTCGATGAACACGAGAAGGAACTGCTTGCCGCCGCCGAGAAAAAAAATGATGTCATCCCGGCATCTGCCGAAGCGATTGCACCGGCCGAGCCACTGCACGTCAGCCTGACGCCTGGGCAGGAATGACCAACCTGCTCCCACCTGGAATTAACGTTATTTTTTAAAACTCATCTGCTGCTCATTTGCCCTCGATTTCTTTCCAATTGCGTTTTTTGGCAAAATGTCGTTTATTCCACTACTTTTTAATTTAACTGAGGTTAAAGTCGGCATCGCTCGGCTGCAAGCTATCATTTCGTTTCATCGAAATATTTTGCCAATGGATAAAAAAGAAATCATCAATACACTCGAACGCATCGCCATTCTGCTGGAATTAAAAGGCGAAAACCCGTTCAAATCGCGCGCTTATACAAACGGCGCCCGCATACTCAAAACGCGTGAAGAAAATGTCGCCGAACTCGTTCAATCAGGCGAGCTGGCTAAAATCAAAGGTATCGGCAAAGCACTGGTGGAAAAAATCACCACAATGGTCGAAACCGGCTCGTTGGCATACTATGAAAAACTACGTGCTGAATTCCCTGAAACGATGTTCGATTTGTTGCGCATTCCGGGTTTGGGTGGGAAAAAAATCAAAGTCCTTTACGACACATTCGGCATCACCTCGTTGCCGGAATTAGAAATCGCCTGCAAGCGCAACCGCATCGCCGGGCTGCCGGGTTTCGGTTTGAAAACGCAGGAAAAAATCCTGCAGGGCATCGATTTTGTCAACAAACATCTCGGGCAGCATCACATTCATCTGGCAAAAGCTGTGGCAGAGCAGTTCAGCAAAGCTCTCGCTGATCACCCGGATATTCAGCGGCTCGACATCACCGGCAGTCTGCGACGTGCCAAAGAAGTAGTGAAAGATGTGGATATCGTCGCTGCCGCCGACCCGAAAAGTCATCCCGAAATAATGCAATTCTTTATCGATTTGGAAATGAGTAAAACAGTTGTTGCACACGGAAAAACAAAAAGCAGCGTTATGACCAAAGATGGCTTGCAGGTCGATTTACGACTCGTCTCCGAACAAGCGTACCCCTTTGTTTTGCATCATTTTACAGGCTCCAAAGAACATAACACGGCCATGCGCCGCGAGGCTAAAAAGTACGATTTGAAAATGAATGAATACGGTATTTTCCGACAGGATGGCAGTTCGCTGCAATGCGCCGACGAAAAAGAAATCTTTGCGGCTTTTGATATGGCTTACATTGCGCCGGAGCTACGGGAAGACCGCGGTGAAATTGAGGCGGCGCAGAAAAATGAACTGCCCGAACTCATTGCCGATAGCGATTTACACGGCATTTTGCACAACCATTCAACCTGGAGTGATGGTCTCAACTCAATCACGGAAATGGCGCAGGCCTGCCACGATTTGAATATGCAGTATTTGGGTATCGCCGATCATTCACAAGTTGCGGTTTATGCCAATGGTTTGAATGCGCAGCGTTTGCAGCAACAGGCTGAAGAAATCGCTGCCTTGAATGCCGGGTTCAGCGATTTCCGCATTTTTCACGGCGTCGAATGCGATATCCTGCCCGATGGCCGCCTCGATCTGCCTGACGAGGTGCTGGCGCTATTGGATTACGTGGTTATTTCGGTGCACAGCAAGTTGGAGATGAGCGAAATTGAGGCAACTGACCGGTTGCTGAAAGCGATGCAAAATCCCTATGCGACCATTCTCGGGCATCCCAGCGGCCGTATTTTGCTGGGCCGCAAAGGTTATCCGCTTAATTACCACGAAATTTTTACCGCCGCCGCTGAGCTTGGTGTCGCTATCGAAATCAACACCAATCCCTATCGGCTGGATCTGGATTGGCGTCTCATCCGTCAGGCCAAAGAAGCAGGCGTTAAAATGGCCATTAACCCGGATGCGCACAAAACCGATGGACTGGCCGATATTTTTTTCGGCGTCGGCCTCGCCCGCAAAGGATGGCTCAGCAAAAACGAGGTTCTCAACAGCATGACGACGCAGGAAATCGAGCTTTATTTTAAGAAAAAAAGAAAAAAACGATAAAATTTGAGGAAATCACGCGTGGCGGCAAATCAACAAATCAGCAAGTCGGTGCTCATCACAGGACTCGTGTTTATTTTCATAGGCGCTATCTTGCTTTTTGACCGGCTGGGTATCTGGCGTCTTTCCGATCTCATCTTTACCTGGTGGCCTTTAATTTTGATTGCATTCGGCATCAAAATTCTAATATCAAAAAATGTAGCCCAGAACAATAAAATGAAATTCAACCGTTTTGCGCCATATAATTTTTCCGAAACTGTGCAACCGGACGGGACCAGCAAGGTCTACGAATCCCGCAGTTTCGGTGATATAAACCGGAGAATTACCGCCAAAAAATTTACCGGCGCCACCTTTTTCTGTTTTGCCGGCGATATCGAAATCGATGCCCGGGAAATGCAGCTCGCCGAAGGGCGCTGGCAGATGAACATCGACGGCATTTTCGGCGATATTCATCTGCGTCTGCCGCATGATTTGCCGGTGCTGATCCGCGGCAAATGTACCGCCGGTGATATCGTAATTCGAGATATGAAAAGTAGTGGTTTGTTCGTACACAGGTCAGTGGCGTCTGAAAGCTTTAAGAATTCTCCCACACAACTGGTCGTTTCGACATTGTTGCTTTTTGGTGATATCAAAGTAGAATAAAACCACTTATTGAAATAAAATTGTTGAATTGATAAATATGCAGCTTAAAAAATTTCTCATCCCCCAAAAAATTCAGCAGCTAAAATCAGAACTGAAAGAAAAAGGCCTGCGTGAATTTATAAAAAGTATCGGCTGGAAAATGCTACTCGGCATTTTTCTCTTTTACCTTGTACGCGACGTTTTTCTTTATCTGCTCATCCCCTATCTCATCGCCCGTGGTCTGTTTTTTTAAAGAGTTCCATCCGGGATTGTCATTTCAACGCGTTTTCAGCGGAGGAATCTTCAGCATTGAGAACAGCAAAGATTTCTCACACTAAAAAATAGTGCCCGGAATGACAGAAAAAGTGCGCTTCCGGATGCGCACTAACAGACGAACGGCATGAATTTTATACTTTATTTTCACTTCGTCTCATCCAGTTTTGCGGCAAACAACAGCGTAAAATCGAATACAAAATATGTCGTTGCTGACCTGTTTCATAAAATAAAATGAAATAGAAAGGGAGGAAAATCGCCAATTTTACCCAACCATTTTCCCGCCATATCCCATCTGCTGCATAGCGGAAGATAATCTCATAACTCCATAAAATCGTTATGCTTAAAACGAGCCATGCTTTTCCCCGCATAAAGACCGTCACCGGCAAAATCCAGAGCAAATACCACGGATGCAGCGTCGGCGTTAACAGACACAGGGCCCCGAAAATGATCAGCCATATCCGCAGTAATTTTCGCGCACAAATCGTACCCGCAGTGCGCAACGAGAGAAACAGACTTACGAGCAGATAAAGAAAAATCATACCCACGAAACCTTTGCTGAGCAGCAGAACCAAATCCACCCGCAGGCTGCGCATCGTTTCAGCGTCAGGCAGCATATCTTTTGCGTGAATATATAATTTTACCGCCGTATCGGGCAGTGCCACGTCGATAAATTCATAAACAAGATAAAAAATTGAATCGTTAAATCGCCATTTGTCAGCGTAGATAAACATCGCTTTAAAGAGTGCGGTTCCGGCATCGAGGAATGGGGAGTAGCCGATGACAAGCGTGAGCGCCAGCGCAAGGGTGATTGCGATCTGCCGCCGCCATTTCCCCTGGTGCAGCGCAAACGGGATAAGAAAGAGAGGCACAAATTTCACCAAAATGGCAAGTCCGAAAGTGAAACCGGTAAGCATCGCCTTTCTTTTCTCAAAAAAATAGAGAGCCAGCAGCAGAAAGAAGACGCCGATGCCATCGATGTGGCCGCTGCCGGCAGTTTCGATGATGACCAGCGGATTCCAGGCGTAAATAACAACCCGGTGCAGCGGTAAATTCCAGCGTTTTAACAAAATCAGGATCAGGCCGATATTCGCCAGATCAAAAAAGACGACCAGCAGTTTGAATGCCAGTAAACTGCTGGAAATGGTGGCTGTAACGCGGAAAAGAATTTGCAAAAGCGGTGCATAAATCGTCGGGATAAATGGGTGATTGACTTGTGGAAAAACAAATACATCCCGAACAGGCGAAAGCGCCGGATGTGCCGGTGGGTAGAGATACGGATTGATTCCATGACCCCAAACGCGGCCGTCCCAGATGTAACGAAAAATATCATCCGTGAGATAGAGGTAATCGAATAACAAAGCAACTCGATAAACTGTTGCAAAAGCAATGATAAGAATCCAGGAATTTGTGAAAATTTGATTCAAAGAAGCGGTACTGCTGCTTAGTTTTAAAGAACCTTTTTTATGCGTGAGGATAACGATAAATAAAAAACTGGCTGCCAGCACCGCATGTACGGTGAAAAAAAAAGGCATTTTCTGACGCAGATCCCCGGCGCCGGCAATTTGAAAATAGCAAATCAGATTAATCAAACCAGCAACGCGTAGGGCGATAAACTGGATTGAAAAAGGTCTATCATTTTTCATCGATCTGCAGGATGGTATTGTGAACAAAACTTTCTCTGCTGCTTCAGCCGGTTGTTCGGGATAAAGATAAAAAAGGCCGGTGAGATGGTGAGCACGTTTCTTCGGGGTTGGACAGAAACCTCTTTTTGACTGTATTTTGAGATTTGAATAAACACCTCCCCTGTTTCTTGGTTGAATCGGGCAAAAAAAAAGTGAGGCAGTGCCTCACTTTTTTATCAATTTATTTGCTACCGCAACAAGAGCCGGTTTGCATGCTGCAATCTTCAGTCGGGGCACAATCCATATCTTTCGGTGAATTGTCCCGCATGGCGAAAGCAAAACTCGCGGCTGCGATAACGAGCAGGCCGATAGCAGCGATTAATTTTTTTCTCATTTTAGCGACTCCATATTCTTGTTATTAGATTCTGTTCGTTATTTGTATCAGTATTAAAATAAAAAAAAACGGTTAATAATCAAAAGATAAATTGCGCGCCTGTTGCATCTTTTTATCCCCAACAATTCTCACGCAAAGAGCATGGCCCGCCAAATATTGAAATGGAGCCTTAAACGGCCATATTACCAATGTAACTGTTCTGCCAATAATTATTAGGCATAGAGCGAAGTCAGCGCAAAGCTCGTGTCGTTCGGCGGGGAAGCCTTCGCTCTATTTGTCGAGAGTAGGGACTTATTCAGTCATACGTGCCGGTTGTGCAGCTCCTAAAGTCGCTTGCGAAAAGATGTAATAATCAACATGGCCGTTGATACCGATTTTTGGCAAATTGATCCCTTTGCGCATAGCGAATATTCGTTCCGGTTGAAATGTAAAAATCATCATCGCATTATCGTGAATGTATTTATCCAAATCCCTCAATGACTGGAGATGTTTTTTCAGGTTCGCCATATAAAGTGCGAACATATATTTTTTATCGAAAGTTGGATCAGTCATTAACGACCAGGGGCTCGGCGAGGCGAGAAACAGGCCGGCGTGAAATGCCAGATCGATGATCGGATTATCAACGAGATTTATCGCCATGTGTCCCTCATAGGGATTGCCGGAGGCTTTACCGCCAACCACCCGTTGTGTCCACTCAGGCCGTGAAACAAGCTACAGTTCAACCTTCACACCGATTCTTGCCAGGTCTTTGACAAGAGCCTTCGATAAGGGTTCTGCCTGCTCAATAGCAATGGCTTTAATTGAAAATCCGTTAGCGTATCCTGCCGTTTTCAAAAGCTTTTTAGCTTTCTCTATATTGTACGGATAGGGTTTAAGTGTCGGGTTCTTGCCGATTTCACCAATCTTTCCTAATGAAGCAAGCGGTTTGCCAAGACCATTTCCCTGTACTTTGATAAGATTTTTCTTATCGACGGCAAGGTTCAGTGCTTTCCGTACATTAACATCTGCTAATGGGCCGTCGTTTTTTAAAAATACCCAGTATCCCTGCAGCACCAATCGTTTCATCGCTTTTAGGTCCGGGTTGGCTTCAACTTTTGCCAGGTCTCTGGAATGAACGTTTGTAATCACATCGACTTCACCGCGTTCAAGCGCAGCAAGCCATTGATCCCCGGGAAGGATTTTAAATACAAGTTCATCAAAAAACGGGATGTTGGCCTGCCAGTAGTTTGGGTTCTTTTTCAAAACGATTTCACTGCCCTTTTGCCAATTTACAAATTGAAAAGGCCCGGTACCGACTGGTTTTTTATTAAAAGCCTCCAGACCAACTCTCTCGACATATTTCGGCGGCACAATGGCACCAAACATGCTCAATCGAAATAAAAACATGCCATCCGGATGTTTCAGGTGAATTCGGACTCGATAGGGACCGACAATTTCAACAGATTTGATTGTACTAAATATCCAGGCATTTCCCGCTTTTGTCGCAGGGTCGATAAATTTTTCATAAGAAAACTTTACAGCTTCCGCATTAAATTCTTCCCCATTATGAAATTTCACTCCTTGCCGCAGTACAAATTCATAGCTTTTTTTATCAACCAGTTTCCAGGATAGAGCGAGCCCCGGAACTCTTTTCCCATTAAGATCGATATGTATCATGGAATCAAAAATTTGAGTGATGACCGAATACGAATCCGGATCAAAGGAAGAGAATGGTGTAATGCCGGGAACATCTGAACTGAAATTAACAACGCGCAGTTTTTCCGCTGAAAAAATTGTTGAACCCAATAATAACAGAAGCAGCCCAATAGTTGAAATTTTCAATTTCATGATTAAAACCTCCTTACTTTTCATAAAAAAACTATAAACAAAGAAATTTAGGTTCTGAAGGAAATTAACTATGTTTCTAATTCGTCTGGTTTTATCACTCCTTTAGCGCTGTGCCAGGGATTTAAAGATATTAATCACTCACACACCTGACGCTCTGCGTCGAGTTGATTTGAGCGAAATAACTGTATGCGATTTTAATAAATTTTTAATTGATGAAATTCCACCGAAGAGGTAAAGGTGGGCCAAATCCGGAATAAGGAAACCGGGCCTGTTTGATGTTGAGATAGCCCTGGCAGAGGCTGGTTGAGCGTGGAACGTCTTGATTAAGTGCAGCCACGCAGGCCGTGGCCACAAATAATTCAATTGAATAGCTGAAAGATTTCCCGAATCACCGAATCACCGGGGCAAAGAACAAACTATTGAGAAAAAGCTTGTTTGTGCCATACCAGAAACCACGAAAATTAGGGTTGTCTGCGAACAAAATAATATGCCCGTCACCCTGTTTTTCAGCGACTACGACGGCTGAATTTTCCAGCAATTCAAGGTTTTTCTTCGAGATGTAACCGCTTTGCAGCGGATTTTGTGCATAAACAACCGGTGTTTCATAGGGGCTTTTTGCTGCTTTCATAAACATGGTACCGCGGCGTAGCACACTCATTTCATCGAATGAATAGCCATAACACAAAGGATGGGACAAGTCCATTTTCACTGCGCAAATGGCACCACCGATGGACCGGGCGCCGCGGTCATTGAATTTGAAACGGTACGCCCGCCGTTTATTTTTTTCCCCGCCACTTTTGGGCAACGTTTTTTTGGTGCGGGTTGAGGCCAGGTTATTCTGTATTGCCCAGCGGGCGGCGCCGCGAATCGCCACCAACGTATTGCCCTTATCGATCCAGTCATTTATTTCATCGATCGCTGCGGAATCGAGTTTGGAATAGGAGCCGTTAGCCATAATCAGGGTATTGT
>JAJRYV010000132.1 GCA_024275575.1 bacterium | reverse complement strand
GTGTTAAACTGCCGCAAGCTGGTAGTAGTGGCTTGCCATCGGGGCAGGCGGTCGTGTGCGCTGTAAAATCCTGAAGTTTGCCTTCAAATTGCGTCGCCTGGAAGACCTGATTGATTTTCTCTAATAAAAAATCACTGGCGCGCCAGCTTTTATCTAACGAGACGATCGTAGCGCCTCTTTCACTGACAAAATCGGCAGCCTGTTGCAAGAGTTTGTAATCGCCGCCGCGAAAACCATAGATGCTCTGTTTGGCATCACCGACGATGAAGACGGTGGGTAGCAGGCCCCGCTCTGCTGCTAAACCCTGCCCGGCGAGCAGCTCTTCACAGATGACCGAAAAGATGTGCCATTGAATTTGATTGGTATCCTGAAATTCATCCACCAGCAAATGGCTGGTTTTCAGAAAGAGGTTATACATGGCGCTGAAATTTTCTGCACTGTGAAAAAGCCGGTATGCGCCGAGGGTGATGTCGTCATAATAGACGAGATTTTTTTGCAGGCGTAATTGCTCGAAAATCGCTTCGAAGAAATCGTAAATCTTAAGAATGGTTGCACCTGTTGTATTGAGGCGGCGGCGTGTTGTTTCAGCAAAAAAATCATGAATCGCAGCACATTCCCGCGGTTCGATTTTTTTTTGAATTGCTATGGGGATTGTGTCCGTTGTGGTGTAAAATTGTCGGCGAATTAATGCAAAGTTTTGTGAGATTTCGAATTGTCGCCAGGCGTCATCGAATTTTTGCTGTGTTTTAGGGCCTGATTTTTTGCCGTGCGGTTGTAGATTTTTCCGGGCATATCCGACCAGTTCATCTTCCGAATAATTTGCAAAGGGGGCAATTCCGGGTATCGATAAATCCTGCCATTTTTGCCACAGACCTCTTTGTTTGAGCAGAAAAAGGTACAGTCGTCTGTCATAGATTGCCAACAATTGTTTTTTTAAAGTGTGTGGTGTGCATTCTTCGCCGCCAAAGTAGATTTTGAGCAATTCGCGCAGCGTGCCTTTATGTTTGTCCGCTTCGATGAACAGGCGCTTAATAGCTTCATTTTGCAGCTCGGTCAGTTCGATTTTATCGGCAATATGGAACGGTGTGGGAATGTGCGATCCCGCTTCCATAGGAAAACGCGCGACCAAATCCTGAAAAAAACTGTCCATCGTCTGTATCTTTGCCATCTGCGAAAAAGAGACGATTTTTTCGGCAGCTTCGACAGCTTTTAGCGGTGGGCGTATGGTTTGATCGTGTTCATCCGCTGATTGATAAAACTCACGCATCTGCCCATCGATTTGCCCGGCAATTTGCCGATCGGCAAGAATGGTGATGGCGTCGTGCAGAATACGGTCATGCATTTCAGCGGCAGCCTTGCGGGTAAAAGTCACCGCGAGAATTTCCGATGGATGAGCGCCCGCTGCCACGAGACGCAAATAGCGCTGGCTGAGCTGATAGGTTTTTCCCGTACCGGCCGAAGCTTTGACGATAAACGATCGATAGGGGTTTTGCGGGTTTTCTTGTGGATTCATTGTATTGTTGCGTATAGGGGTAAAAAACTCGCAGGGTGCTGCTCGAGTTTACAAGTCGAATTTTGAAACAACCGTTGCGCCGGGAATATTGTTTCTGTTTAGCAAGTCAAAGATTCCGCACAGGCTGAAACCTGTTCTCCGAAAGGTTGCGTTACGCTTCGGCAGGCTCAGCATCCGTAAAGGTGGTCCCGGGTTTGTCAACATCAGGCCGTTCCATGTGGCGGCAGATGCCGCTGAAAGTGCAATATTGACAGCTTTCATCCGAGGGCTCCGCCGTAAAACCGGCATTATTTTCCAATAAGTCTGTCAGGCGTGCCTGCCATTTTTTGCTGATATTTTCCCAGGCTGTACAAAGCCGGGATTCAGCAAATGATTTTGGTTTCGCGGATTTAAAATCTCGGTACTGCCCCTGCCATTCAGCTTCTGTTGCAAAGGTGGCGTCTTGCTGTAAAAGATGAAAATAGAACGGTAATTGTGGTTCCTTTCCCGCTTCGAAGTTTTTCGTCACAGGAATGGTTTTTTTATAATCGATGACGATGCTGGCCTGTGGAGTTTGTACAAGCCGGTCAATGCGAATTGCAGCACTGCATTCGCGACCGGTACGGGCGCTGATTTCCGGCAGGGGATATTCTCGCTCAAATTCCACATGATTTCCGCCCGGTACAATGTGCCCCAATCCTTTCTCGTGCGCCAGAAAAATCGACCAGCCTACATCTTCCATAAAAATAAGGTCTTCGCGGTGGTCACCGAGTTTATAAGCATAGATTTGTGCAATGCGCTGCAAGCGTAATAAAGCAAGTTCCATGTTTTCATCGCTGATCAAATGGTGCCAGGGTTTTTGCAAGTCAGGCCAGTGCGGCGCCAGCCTGCCGTCGGCAATGCCGGTGAAAAAAAACTGGCAGACGCTATGTAACCAAATGCCGATATCGGTGGCTTGCAACTCGGCGTTCGGCAAACTATCATCACAGATTTTAAGTTGCGACAATAAAAATCGATACGGACAAAGCAGCAAATATTTGAGCGTCGAATAACTATAATGGGATAAAACTTCGGCCCGGTTACCGGGAAAAAGACCCGCCTGGTCGAGACGTTTTTCAATTTGGGCATATAATTCTCGCAGATCATCTCTGTTTGGGTACGACATATCCGGGTGAATTTCCTCTGCCAGTTGATCACCGTAGAGCAAATATGGCTGTGCTGCACGAAAATGAATTTTGTGCACATTTTTTTCATCGAAGAGCTGCAGGCGCTGCAAATAGCGCGATCGTACCAGCGGGTCTTCGTTAAAGCTGCTACTGTGAAAAAGATGAATGATGGGGGCGGCACAGAGCAGATTGAAAAACTGCTGATCGTGGAGTTTTTCCAGCTTAAAAGTTGTGGTCAACCCGAGTTTGCTGCGCAGGGGTTGGGAATAAAAGAGCTCGCGTCGCGGCCCTGCGGGAAATTGCCCCTCGCAATTACCGAGAACGAGCACGGCTTCGGGTGACAGTCCGCGCAATTCGAGCATACCTAAAACTTGCACACCGATAAATGGCTGACCAGCCGGCCGAATTTTGACATTGAGAATATTTTGCAGAACCAGATTGATGAAATTTTTCGACGTCAGTTTTAAATGCACAAATTCACCGGCGAGCGAAAATTGCTGCAGGCCGTTGATCCATCCGCTCAAAACCCGGTTTTCCAGATTGTAAGCGCCCGGATTTTTTTGCACAAATTCATGCAGCCCGGTTTTTTCGGTCAAGCTCCACAGCACTTCAGTCCATTCTTCAAGGCTGCGTTCGGTGAATCCGGTGAAGGGTTTTGCGAGATCAAGCATGACTCTCAGAATCTGACAGAGATCAGTGTATTTTTGCTGATGTGCCAGCTCCTCAAAACGGTTTAAACCATTTGTTATATGATGTTTTTTTGTGATGTGCTGCAGATGGCGGATGCAATCGTTTTTGTCGATTTCACTGTCGATGCTTTGCAGCCAGGGGTTGACCAGTTTATTGTTGAAAAGATCGAGAATAACGGCGATTGGTGCGTCATTGGCAAATATATCGAGCAAGAGATACAGCCATTGTCCGGTTTGTGTGCGTACTGCCGGAATACCGAGGGCGTAGTTCACGGGCAGCCCGGCCTCTTCACATATCGCCCAGAGCAGATCGCCATAAACCGCCTCGTCCGGCACTGCGATGACGATATTTTCCGGCCGGATATTTTTTTTCAGGATGAGATTTTGCGCTGTCGCAACAGCGGCTTTCACCTCTTGTAACGGCGAAGTAGCCTTATGTACCTGAATTTCAACATCCGAGACGGGGGAAACGTCATCGCTGATGCGGAAAAGCCTGCGTGCAATCCGTGAATGCGGTGTGCTGTGTTGTTGCCCGTCAAACACCGGTTGCAGTTTCAGTTTTTCAACGAAATGCGCTAATGGGCTGTAGGGAGACAGGGCGTCCTTATGGGTTAGCGCATGCTGCAGTGCGGCCGAATCGCCGTGCAGCCAAAATTCAGTTGCTGCATTTTTCTGCAGTAATTTGAGCAGTCTGATTTGTGTAGCCGTGGCGTCGGCAAAGCCGATGACAAAATAGTGCTCGGCAAATTGTTTAAAACCTGGCTCCACGCCATTCTCGCAGGCTGTGAGTCGTTCGAGTAAATCGTGAGCACGGTCGGTGAGTTTTTTTTCTTGCAGAAACTTAAGGTAGCGTGAATAAAGTTGCTGCCATGCTTTCGTTTGTGCAGTGAGTTGTCGGATATGGCGTTCGTCGTAAAAAGGGTTTTGCTGCAGCAAGTCAGTTAGCCGGTCGAAAATTTCAGCGCCGAACCCGGCCTCAGCAATTTCATCAAAAAAACGGACGATATCGGGTTCCATGCCGGGCTGTGTGCAGGGGATTATATTTTCGCAAATGAGCGAATTGATGATGATATGTTGGGTTGCTGCGGCGATTTGCCGCCGGGAGACGTGCGGTAAGACTTTTCCCAGTGATTCAATCGTTAAAATTTTCGGCGGGATACAGGCGCCCAGTTTGCGGGTTAATTCCAGATGCAGGTAATTCAGCAGCCGCCGACCGGGCACGATGATGGCAGTTGCCTGTAGAAATTTATGCTCATCCTGCGTCAGCACTGTGGCCAGCTCGGTTATAATGGATCTGTCGCGTTCGATGATTCGGATTTGTTCGGGCATGGATTTGGTTTTCTGAAGCTAACTGAAAAGAAAGGTGTGTATTTGGCTTATCGTATAATAGAGAGAATATTTATGCACTGCAAGTATAATTCGAGCCTATCCACGCAATTCGTTCAGCCGTTCTTTCACGGCTGCGACGAACAGCGGCAGCATGATTTCATGATGCCCGATAAATGTGTAGCCTTTTCCGCCCTGCAGCGTCGGTCGCTGCACCACATTGACGCGTGGCCGGTAATGCTGGATCATGTCGAAATTCGCGGTGTAAAAATTATTCACCGGCGGCGCGATGTTGCGCGCAACCGTTAGCGCTTTCAGGAAAACTTCCGGCAATATGACATTCGAGCCCACGTTCATCACAATACCGCCATCATTGATTTTCGGTACATGTGCGGCGAAGATTTTGAAATCACGATGACTTGTCGCGCCGAGGGCAGCGCCATCCGCTTCCGGATGTTGATGAATGATATCCGTGCCAATAGCGACGTGAATCGTTGCCGGCACATTGTGTACGTAAGCATTCGCCAGAACGCTGCGCTGCAGGCTGTCAGGTTTTTTTTTCAGCAATGCTTTGCCCACCCCCTCACCCAGACCGAGTCCGTTTTTATGGGCTGCAACGATAAATTCATTCACCATCTTACCGGTTTCCTCCACCATACCGAAACTGCCGTCGGCCAGTGCTTTTGCCACATTCTCCGAAGTCTGGCCGAAAAGTGTGAGCTCAGTATCGTGGATAACGCCGGCTCCATTTAGAGAAATACTGCTGATCAACCCTGTTTTTATCATGTCGATCAGCACCGGAGAAAGGCCGACTTTGATAGCGTGTGCTCCCATCATGAGCATGACTGCTTTGTTGTTGATATGCGCCTGAGCTACATGTTCGACAAATTCTTTCAAATCTTTTGCAACGAGAATATCCGGTAGTGAAGCGAAGAAAGATTGAAAAGAGCTGCCGGTCTGAAAATGCTGCCCCATCAGGCCGGTATTGACTTTGCTGTGCCGTCCGGAAATCGAATAGCGTTTAATTTGACTCAGATCAGCTACTGGATATTTTGACATAGGATAACCTGTCCTGAAAAATGAGAAGACCAGATTGAGAAACCCAGCGATCGGGTTTCTCACATTTTGATGGCAAAAAGCTGATTTTTAATAAAGGATTTGGTTGGTTAAATCCAACTGAAGTTTGCCGGGAAATGTAAAAAAATGCCCGCCGGCCGGTGAGTTAAAGAAAACAGAAAGGGCTTAATAACCGGGAATGCCTTCGATCTTCTCCAACTCTGCAACGATGCCCCCGAGACTAAAGCCTTTGATATAAATTTTTGTCGTCATCAAAACCGGGATTTTTTTCTCATCATCCGTCATATGCACAATGATGCGGCCTTTCGCTTTAAAAATTCCCTCGCCGCGCAAAACCGGCTCGACGACGATGCATTTAAATTTTCCAGCTTTGACTTTCACCGTCTCCCGCTTGTGAATGATGACGTTTAGCGGGTAGACTTTGCTGTCGGACTGGTTTTCAACTTGCAGCGTATCACCCGGTTCAAATTGCTGAGTGCGGATAAAGTATAACGCCGAAAGTACATCCTGCACAAAAGGCTGAATTTCGAGCGTATCTTTTGGAGTATAAGCGAGGTGATTATACTGATCGTAAATATATTTTTTGTTTTTTTTATACCGTCCCTCGCGAATCTTTTTTTCAAATTTCCAACTGAAAATACCGCGCTGGTCGATATACGAATCCGCCTGATCTTCGACCTTGAAAAATTTGCTGAAAAACCTGTTCGACCATGCTTTGGTCTGAATGTGAAAAGTCGGGTGACCATCGAGATTTATCAGCTTCGGAATCGACATGCTCGATTTTCCAGCGACGATGGGGCCGTAGCGAATGCTGAAAAGCAAATGCTCGCCGACGTCAAACGCATTGTTTTCGATGATACGCAGAGGGGGTAAAATCTCCTCATTGCTATCGGTTTTCACCGTCGTATTCTCATTTGCTGCGAATATCGCTTCCAGAGTCTCATCGTCTTTTACCTGTGCGCTCAAGACGGCGAATGAGAGCATAAAAATGATAGTGAAAAGTGCTTTTCGGGATGTGAAAAAAATCATGCGTTAGGCCTTTCGGAATCTGCAATGAGGTTACATTACAGATATTGGTCGAAACGGGAGAATCTTTATCGAAAGATTGTGAATTAAAAGCAGGGTAATGGCGTTTAAATATCTGTTATTAAAGGAATAATAGAAATACAAATCACATTTTTTTAATTAAATTCTTAAAGATAAAAACACCCGCGTCAAAATGTTATACCACACTTGTTTCTTCAACGCGGGAATGTGTAGCCGAGTTTCAGATATCAGTGTTTTCAACCGCAAATCTACAGTGCCCCGGTTGATAGGTGATTTGTTTTTACTCGGCCAATGCCCCCTCGATAAATCGCAAAATAACCGGTAATATGCGCTCGATTTCCCGGTCGATAATTTGGCAGCACTCCCTGTATGCCGATAATTTACCGCCGATGGGATCAAAAATATCGGGGTTTTGTACTTTTTTTGTTGCGGCAAAATTTTTAAGCAGGAAATAATTATCACGAAATGTGGGAAATTTATCGACGAGGAAATCGTGGTGATTGCGCGCCATGCAGAGCACGAGATTGCTCTTACGCAGCAAATCTATAGTGATCGGTTGTGTTACATGGCCCATAATATCGACGCCGTATTCATGCACGGCGTTTATCGCGTTGGCCGCAGCCGGTGATCCGGTGAGCCCGAGAATACCTGCAGATTGAACCGATACAAATACTGCGATATCGGCAGGTAATTTCAGTTTTAATAATCCCTCGGCCATGGGACTGCGGCAGGTATTGCCGGTGCAAACGAATAAAATACCATATTCATTTTTCACTGTGAAATTCCTGTAGATTGGTAAATCTGTTCTGGCGAAACCGGGCCCGCACGAAGCAATTTCAGGCGATTATTTTCAATTTTAATAATCGTTGATGCTGTTTGGTTGATACTTGCACCAGCATCAAAAACGGCGGCAACTTTATTTTTAATCAGCGGCTGGATTTCTGCCACGCAGCTCGCCGGTTTTTCGCCGGAAAAATTCGTGCTCGTCGCCGTCAGCAGATTATCTGTTGCCGCTGCAATTTCGCGATTGAATGTATTCGCCGGCACACGTACCGCGATAAAACCCTGCTCAACGCATGCCGAGACGAGACCATGTGTTTTTCTCGCCTGTAGAACGATCGTCAATGGCCCCGGCCAAAATGCGGCAGCGATCAGGTGTTCTGCTTTTGAAAACAAAACATATTGGCCAACTTGTTCCTGGCTTGCAGCAATTAACGGCAACGCATGATCAGGGCGCCGTTTTTTGAGTGTGAATATTTTTTCCACGGCATCGTGGTTTTGAGCGCAGGCGAACATGCCGTACAAGGTGTCGGTCGGCGCGATGATTATCTCACCCTGTGCGAGTAAATTTGCCGCGCGTTGCACCGATTGATTTTGCCGCGAGTTTTTCAGGGAAATAATCTCAGGCATTTTCGCTTTTGCCGGCAAATTGCAGTTCGTAAAGCCGGCTGTAGGTTCCATCTTTTGCCAGTAATTCCTCATGTTTGCCGGATTCGACGATACGGCCATCTTTCAGAACAACAATCCTGTCCGCTCTGATAATTGTCGATAAACGGTGTGCAATCACAAAAACGGTGCGGTTTTTCATGAGTGAGTTTAACGCCGCTTGCACCAGTTTTTCCGATTCCGTATCAAGGGCGGAAGTGGCCTCGTCGAGGATGAGAATTGGCGGATTTTTCAGAATAGCGCGAGCGATGGAGAGACGCTGTCGCTGGCCGCCGGATAGCATGACACCGCGCTCACCGATGACCGTATCGAGACCTTTTTCCATCGTTTTAATAAATTCCCAGGCGTTGGCAATTTTTGCCGCATTGATGATCGCTTCATCCCCGGCATTTTCCACCCCGTAGCTGATATTGACTCGTACGGTATCATTAAAAAGAATGGACTCCTGTGTGACGATCCCCATCAACTTGCGCAATGATCGGGTTTGCAAATCTCGCAGGTCAAAACCGTCGATTGAAATCGAACCACTGCTGACTTCATAAAAACGTGGAATTAAATTGACCAGGGTCGTTTTTCCTGCGCCGCTGGGCCCGATAAAGGCCAGCATCTGCCCTTTTTTGATGGATAAATTGATGTTTTTCAGCGCCGCAGGTAGGTCGTTTTTATAGCGAAAAGTCATGTTTTTAATTTCTATTCCCTGCTGAAAATCAGTGATTGGCCGGGCGTCTGATTTGTCGGCGATTTGTGGTTTTGTATCCAGCAGGCGCAGAACGCGATCGCCGGCGCCGAGGCCGATCTGAATGGTGTTGTTGAGACCGGAAAGCTGGCGCAGCGGGGCAAACATCATAAACAGGAAAATGATGTACTGCATGAAATCGTCAGCTTCGAGGCCCTGGCCTTGCAAGACTTCACGGCCACCAAACCATAGCAGCAGCACGGCAATGTATGCGCCGATGACTTCATTGAGCGGTGAGGTGAGTGCGCTCAACTTCCGCTGCCGCAGTGAAAGGTGGTAGTATTTCTCGTTTTCTTTTTTAAAACGGGCGATTTCGTAAGCCTCGGTCGCAAAGGCTTT
Source organism: bacterium (assembly GCA_024275575.1). Taxonomy (GTDB): domain Bacteria; phylum Zhuqueibacterota; class Zhuqueibacteria; order Zhuqueibacterales; family Geothermadaptataceae; genus Bioreactorimicrobium. Next base: position 54,852 of record JAJRYV010000132.1, on the reverse strand, counting down.
GACGATACGAATGGCGTTGAGATTTTCCGTCAGCAGGTTCAGAACCTCGGCGACCTGGGCAAATATCCGTTTGCTTTTGCGGCGAATGCTGGAGCCAATTTGCGTGATGATGATGGCGATAAGCGGAATGATGATGAAGATGTACAGCGTCAGTTTCCAACTGAGAATGATCAGCCATGAAAAATAGGCAAGAATTTCCAGGGGTACGAGGATGATTTTCTCGAAACTCATGCGCAGCATGTTTTTGATCGACCCCACATCATTGAAAGTTATGCTGGTGATTTCGCCTGATTTTGTATTATCGAAAAAGCTCATCGAAAGCTGGTGAATGTGGCTGTAAACCGCCTCGCGAATATCGTTAACGAGGCGAAATTCGATCAATCCGGTAATGATCCGTTTGCCATAGGCCATGATATTTTTGAGCAGAAAAGAAATCAGCAGAATAATACAGATGCGCTTGAGCGTTTCGACCTCATCATCACTCTCCACGTGGGCACCGACGAAGCGTTTTACTTTATCTTTCAGGCTGATCTCCGAGAGCAAATCGTCGCTCGTGAGGGTTTGTGATTTTTCCGGAGTAGGCGCTGCCGCGGAGATACTTTTCCCCTGTGAAGCGGGTGAAAAAATGGTTTTGATGAACGTTCCGGTAATGTATAAAGCGGCGCTGTTAAAAAAAATATACAGTACAGTTAAAATGAAAGCACTGAAAATCCAGTATTTGAGTGGTTTGAGAAAAGCAAGAAATCGCAGATAATTTTTCATTAATGCAGTTTAACCTTTTGCATGTGCTGTTGATTTGACAGCTATCCCCGGCTGGAGGGCATATTTACCGTTTACTGTTAACTGGATACTCGTATCCGGACGAAATGAGTTGCCTGAAAATAAAAGAAATAGCTGCCTGAAGCAAGGATATATTTTTTATTTATTATCCAAAAAAATCTTTTTTTATAGGCCCTGATCCTTTAACTTAACCTCTTTTATTCAGTGAAAATAGCTATAATTTTTAAATATATCCAGGTGGCGAATGATGACCATATCCGGCAAGGCGAAAATCAGCGGGTTTTCCATGGGGCGGAATATCTCCAAATTATGCTATCCGGTGAAACAATCCATCGAATCCATTCTCCCTATCGTCGATGAGTTTTTTTTCGCGCTCGGCGATTCGGAGGCGGATGACCGTAGTCGTGAAGAAATTTTGAGCATAAAGTCCGACAAAGTGAAGATTATCGATACCAAATGGGACCTGCAAAAATATCCGCGCGGTATGGAACACGCCCACCAGACCGATATCGCCAAAGATGCCTGCTCCGGTGACTGGCTTTTTTATTTACAGGCAGATGAGGTGGTGCACGAATCCGATTTGCCCAAAATCCGGCGCCGCTGCGATGAGTTGCTCGATAAACCTCAGGTCGAGGGGTTGCTTTTTAACTACCTCCACTTTTGGGGCGATTTTGACCACTTCCACACCTCACACGGCTGGTATAAAAAAGAAATCCGTATCATACGCAACAACCCGGATATTCATTCGTGGCAATCGGCGCAGTCCTTTCGCCGCATACCCGGTTTCGATGGTGTGAGTTACCGGCAGCGGCAGGGTACTTTCAAGCTCAATGTTGCCAGTGTCGATGCAAGGATTTTTCACTATGGCTGGGTGCGCCCACCGAAAATGATGAAAACAAAAATTCGCCACATCAATACCAATCACAAGGGGATGAAAAAAGCCGTGGAAATGGATCGGACGATGCCGGTCGAATTCGATTATGGCCCGCTCGACAGGCTGGCTCATTTTGAAGAAACACATCCTGCGGTGATGGCAGAGTGGATTGAAAAATTTGACTGGCAGGACAGTTTGCAATACGACGGTCAAATCAATCCAAACCGTAATAAACATAAACACGAGACATGGAAATACCGGTGTATCTCATTTTTGGAGCGCTGGCTCTGCGGTGGCCGGGAGCTGGGCGGTTTTAAAAACTATGATGAGCTATATTTTTAATGCCTGCATGTAGAGTAAAGAACAAAATTCTCGTGGGTCAATTTGCAAAGCAAGCTGATGAAAAATAAAATTTCTTGCGTCATCGTGACGAAAAATGAGCAGGCCAATATCTGTCGCTGCCTGCAATCGGTGCAATGGATGGATGAAATCCTCGTACTCGATTCCGGCTCCGTGGATGAAACAGTCAAAATCTGTAAAGAATTTGGCTGTAAAGTTGTTGAAACAGAATGGATGGGTTTTGGCAAAACCAAGCGATTCGCTGTCGAACAGGCGAAGTATGACTGGATTTTTTCCATCGACGCGGATGAGGAAATGACGACGGAATTGCGCGAAACCTTACAGCAATTGTTGCAGACGGCCAATCCGGCTGCAGGATATTATATCAAAAGACGATCCTTTTATCTCGGCAAACGCATTCGTTTTTCCGGGTGGAACCGTGATTATCCATTGCGGTTTTTCAATCGGAAATTCGGCAATTTCAATGAAAAAGAAGTGCATGAATCGGTGCGTATTGCAGCGCCGAAAAAAAATATCGAAGACTGCCTGTTGCATTATACTTACCCGACGATTGAATCACACATCCAAAAAATCGACCTTTATTCAACTCTCGGCGCGCAGCAGCTTTTGGCAAAAGGCAAGCAGGCCTCGGTTTTTACTGCAGTCATGCGCGGGAAAGTTAAATTTTTAAAAATATATATTTTGCAAGCCGGTTTTCTCGATGGGCTGGAAGGGTTGGTTTTAGCGCTGATCTCCGCCTTCGGCGTGTATTTAAAGTATCTGAAATTATGGGAATTGACGCGATAAAAATCCTGCATCTCGATTCGGTGAAAGAATGGCGCGGCGGCCAGCAGCAGGTTTTTTACCTGCTCTCTGGGATGCGTAAAAAAAACCTCGTAACATTGCTCGCCTGTCAGCCCAATTCGATATTGGCGCAAAAATGTGAAGAAGCCGGAATTGAATTCGTACTGGTGCGAATGCGTAATGAGCTGGATTTTATCGCCGGCCGGCGCATCGCTGAAATATGCAAAAAACGCAAGATCAACATTCTGCATGCCCATTCCGCCCATGCGCTGTCCATTGCGTTGTGGGCACGTTTATTTTACCGGCCGGTCAAAATAATCGCTGCCCGGCGGGTGGATTTCAGCGTGCGCAAATCGCCTTTCAGTATTTGGAAATATAAAAATCGTTTCGTCGATAAAATCATCTGTATTTCCACAAAAATTAAAAATGTTATGCTCGCCGATGGTGTACCGCAGGAAAAACTGGTACGGATTTATAGCGGCATCGATTTAAATAAATTTACAGATAGAGAAAAAAACGAAATTATTCGTGCGCACTGGAATATCCCTGATGATCATTTTCTCGTCGGTACGGTGGCGGCAATCGTTGGCCACAAGGATTACCCCACGTTGCTGCAGGCTGCGAAAATCGCTACTGAGGAAAATCACCGTATTGTATTTCTCGCAGTGGGCGCCGGTAAAGATGAAGTGAAAAATCGGGAAATTGCAAAAAAACTTGCGTTAGGCGATCGTTTTCTTTTTGCCGGTTTTCAAAAAGATATCGGACCATATTTACAGGCGTTTGATATTTTTATCGCTGCCTCGCGCAGGGAAGGGTTGGGAACTTCCCTGCTCGACGCCCTGGCGATGGGATTGCCCGTCGTTGGCACCGATGCCGGCGGCATTCCGGAATCGGTGCAGGACGGTGTTAATGGATTTCTCGTGCCCAAACAAAATCCGCAAGCGCTGGCCAGGGCTATTTTGGATTTGACTAATAACGCAGATTTACGCCGGCAGTTTTCAAAAAACGCTCCGGCGACAGTAGAAAAATTCGCCATTGCAAACACAGTGTCACAAACCATCGGACTCTATAAAGATTTGCTGGCAAATGAGCGCGCTGAAAGCTAAATTACCACTATTAAAAAACGGATATACACAAAACATGAATTTAAAATAAATGCCCTACACAAAAATCCTGCTCATCCAAACAGCGTTCATCGGTGACGCTATCCTGACCTCGCCGCTCATCCGCGCGGTACGCCGCCATTTCCCTCAGGCTGAGATCGATGTCATATCTAACGTCGGAACCGTGGCTCTGTTTGCGCAGAATCCAAATATCAACAGGGTTTTTCCTTTTATTAAAAAACCATTTTTTGCCAAGATTTATCATTTCCTTCGTTTACTTCTGCTCTTGCGCCGGGAAAAATACGAATGTGCCATTTCGGTGCAAAGCTATATGACCTCGGCAAATCTGATGTTTCTGGCGGGCATTCCGCGGCGCATCGGGTTTAAGCGGCAAAAATTACTCACCGACCCCATCGTACATGGTGGATTGATGCATCGCACGGAATACTATCTCAGCCTGATGAAAGCTTTTACACAGGAAAAGTTTGACCGGCAAACAGAACTGTTCTGGCCTGATGCGGAAGAAAAACAGGCACAAAAATTCATCGCACCAATGCGGGAAAAGGGTGAATTTCTGCTTGGCATGGCTCCGGGATCGGTGTGGTTCACCAAGCGTTGGCTGCAAGAATATTTCATTGAGCTCATCGATTGCTTGCATGCAGAAAATGTACGGATCGTGCTGTTCGGCGGGCCTGGAGAAACAACACTGTGCGCTGAAATCCAGAAGCAGGCGACCAATAAGAATCTCATCAATATCGCCGGCAAATACAGTATCACCGGTTCTGCTGCTATCATCGCAAAACTCGATTTGATGCTGGTGAACGACAGTGCACCGCTGCATATTGCTAACGCAGTGAAAACCGATGCTGTCGCCATTTTTGGACCAACAGTGCGGCGATACGGTTTTTATCCGCTGCGGCAACATGATACGCTGCTCGAACGTGATTTATCCTGCCGCCCCTGCCGTCACAACGGCGGCCCGGCCTGCCCCGAAGGCCATTTCAAATGCATGCGTGATTTAAAACCCCGGATCGTTTTGCAGGTGATTCACCAATATCGGGCAAAAGGCAAATGATATTCAGCGTTTAAAACATCTGTGTCGGGATGAACCGCGCTATTTTTTTTCTTGCTTCTGAAACTTCATTTCTTTCCTTGCTAATGCTGGATTTGATAAACTTCTGTGATTTTACCTTTGGAAAAGCAAATGTGGAGTAACGGTGTTTGCTGATTTGATATTTTTAAACTGGCTCGCCCTGATCGCTGGATTGCTGATTTTTATCATAATGATGACGGCCTGCATCGTTTCGATTTTCGAAAAAGAATATCTCGCAGCCCGGCGGTCGCTGCTGGTTGCGCTTTTCGCCCCGCCGCCTTTTTTTATGCTGGCTTTCAATCTTTTCGGGCCACAAAATTTTGTGATGGGAATCTTACTCGTCTTTTTTGCCGGCTTTTTGATTTTGCCGTTTGTGCCTTTTGGGCAAAAAAAAATAAACGGTGCCGCTATTCCGCAAAAACGTATCGATGAGCGCGACATTATGTTCTCCCGCCGCTTGTTGCGTTTCGACAGGCAGCGTTTTGAAGAATATTACAAGGCTAACCCCGACAAAAAAAAGAAAGACAATAAATTTCGTACCAAACCAGGGCTGCTCGATAAAAAAGCCAAATTGTACGACCCCCTTTCTTTTGCAGTCGCGGAAGCCAATTTTAAGACGGTCGCCTGTTTTCATGCATTGGTTGAAGGCAAGCCGGTTACAGAAAAAGTGGATATCGACGCTGCTGCAATGACTCATTTTGTAAAATCGTGGGTCAAATCCATCGGCGCGCTTTCCGTTGGAATTGCAGAATTGCAGGATTATCACTTTTACAGCACCATCGGGCGCGGGCCGAAATATGGCGAAGCTATTCAGTGCGAGCATAAATATGGGATCGCGCTGACCGTGGAAATGGATAAAGAAATGCTCAGTTTTGCACCGGCCGGCCCCACACTGATGGAATCTTCACAGCAATATCTGATTTCCGGCGCCATTGCTACCCAGGTTGCCGAGTTTATTCGCCGGCTCGGTTATCCGGCCCGGGCGCATATCGACGGCAATTATCGCGTCGTTTGTCCGCTCGTCGCCCGTGATGCCGGTCTTGGGGAAATCGGTCGCATGGGTTTACTGATTTCACCGGAACTCGGCCCGCGCGTACGCATCGCGGTGATCACCACGGATTTGCCACTTGTAGCGGATAAGAGAAAGCTGGATGCCAGTGTTATCGACTTTTGCCGCAAATGTAAAAAATGCGCCGATGTTTGCCCGCCGCGAGCCATTCCATTTTCCGAGCGCAAAGAAATTGACGGCGTTGAACGCTGGCAAATCAATTCGGAGAACTGTTTTACTTATTGGTGCACCATCGGCACCGATTGCGGCCGCTGCATTCGCACTTGTCCCTATTCTCACCCCAATAACCTGCTGCATAATTCTGTTCGTTGGGCAGTGGGGAATTCAGCGGTTTTTCGTAAAATCGCTGTTTGGATGGATGATTTTCTCTATGGACGCAAACCGGAGCCACGGCCGTTGCCGGCCTGGATGTTTTTACAGCAATCTTCAAAAGGCAAGTCCGAAGATTACTGATTTACCATAACCTGGAGAGAAAAATGGGATATGCTGAAAACGTGCAAGATTTTTTGGCGCAAAAAAATATCGCTATCGTGGGTTATTCACGCAGAGGCAATAATCCCGGTAATCATATTTTTAGCAAATTGCAGGAGGTCGGGATTAATGCGTTGATCATTCATCCGCAAGCCGGGGAAATTGAGGACAGTACCCCCTGTTTTCCGAATCTAACCTCGGCGCCGCAACCCATCAGCGGCGTCATACTGACAGCGACTCCTGATGTTGGTGTGGCAGTTGTGCGTGAATGTATATCGCTCGGTATTCCACGAATCTGGCTGCACCGCTCATTCGGCGCCGGCAGTGTTTCCGCCGAAGCCGTGCAATTGGCACGGCAAAATGATATGACCGTTATCGAAGGCGGCTGCCCGATGATGTTCTGCGAACCGGTCGATGTTTTTCATAAATGTATGCTTTGGCTACTGAAAAAAAGCGGTGGTGTGCCGGGAGGGTAAGTTTGTTTTTGCAGTCGAATTCGCGCTCAGCTTTTCACCCCCAGCAATTCATCGATTTTCTTTTTCACCCTTTCCCCCGATTTTCCATCCAGTCCGGTAAAAAAGTAATAGCGATATTCTTCCAGCTTCATTTTCATCTCTTCTGTGGGATCGAGCGCCTGCTGCACTGCAGCGAACAGCCCCTCTTGCGAATGCATATGCGGAAAAGCGCCGGTTAGCCAGTCGTTGGGATCGATGGACAGGATGGGCATACCATCGCTGTGCGTCAGTTTTTTGTGCGGCAAAACGTAGATGATGCCGTGCTTGCCGAGTGCGAGAAATTCATTGATTACACTCGAGGTGTCGCTGATGAGCGTATCTGCCAAATTGAGATAGGGGTAAATATCGTAATCATCTTTGCGGATGAGAAAGAGCTCATCGTGTTTTGCCGCCAGTTTTTCGTAAAACCGATGCTGTGAATGGGGTGCGTATTTCCCGCTCCAACTATAGGGATGTAATTTGATGAGTAAATTGTAGCGGGGGATCAGTTCGACGACTTTTTCTTTGATAAAATTAATGCAGCTGGGCCGGTAACTCGGTGCAAAAAGCACTGTTTTTTTCTCCGGGTGTAGCCCCATTTTTTTAATCAGCGCTGCATTATCGTAGTGTCGTGGCCAGAAAAACGGGTCGAGTTTGGGAATGCCGGTGAGATAAAAATCAGCTTTGTCCTGCCAGTTTAAACTTTTGATGTAATCATACCAGTAGCGGCCTTCGAGAAAAACGTGGTAGTGGTATCCCTGCTGTTTCACGATATTGCGAATGCGCAAAGTTTTAATGCCGACGCCGTGATCGAGATGCACCCGCATGGCATCGCCATATTTTTCCGGATTTTTCAAAGCGTCTCCGCAGACGATAAGGTCGAATTCGCTGGTCTTATCGGTTAATTTATAGCCCTCTTTTTCTAACCGGCCGGTGATGCGTCCTTTTTCCGAAATAAGAAAAATACCGAGAAAGCGTTTCTGATCTTTGCCGATGTTGATCGATAAATCGTAGTTTGGATCTTTGGCCAGCTCTTTATAAAGCGGATAAAGCGAGTTAAAATAATACTCTTTTTTTAAATCGAAAAGCACTTTGATCATCGGTTTTGCCTGTACAAATCCCTTGATTTTTATGCACTTTTTTTGATGGCAATCGAGCGCTCGTTTTTAACATGGTGCTTCACTTCAGTTGTCGAAATATCTTCTGTACGGGGTAAATACACAACTTGACAGAGTTCATTCAAATCATCGAATTTTCCCTGCCAATCGTTGCCCATAACGAGAATATCCACCTCGTTTTCACGAATATCCCGTGCTTTCTGTCGCCAGTTATGTTCAGGAATGACCTTGTCGACATATTTGATCGCTTCGACGATTTGCGCACGATGGGCATATGGATAAGTGCATTTTTTACCTTTGATCTCATTAAACTCATCGGTGGAAACAGCGACGATGAGATAATCTCCAAGTGCCCGAGCACGCTGTAAAATGCGCAGGTGTCCGTAGTGAAATAAATCGAATGTTCCGTAAGTCAATACTTTTTTCATCGTTTATCTTTTGTTTAATTTGAGTTGATTGATTCGATGAACGCATGTGCGCGTTGCACCGCTTTGCCGTCGTTAAAATAAAAACAGGTGTTGAGCAGTTTTTCCAGCCGCTGGTGATAATCTGTATCTTTTAGAGCGGCGTCAATCATCGTAATGATATCATCTTCAGCCGAAAAAAGTGACACGTGCTGCATGATGTCCATTTCCGACGGCATTTTATGTAAATTTTTATACTCATTGCGGATGACGATGATCGGTTGCCGCATGATCAGGTATTCGTATAAAACGGATGAGGTATCGCTGAGCATGATATCCGAAGCGGCGAAGTCGCGCATCGTATCGGCAGAAACCAGGTTCGATGGATTTGAGAAATACAGGTGACGAATGTTATTTTTCGATGCCCATTGGCGAAATTTTGCAATATAACTCCAGTCCTGGTAGTGCGGCCGGATGATCAGGTTGTATTTTTGAGTGATTTCCCGGGCGAAACGGTAGCCGTATTTGAGCAGCGTGCCGTCACCGAATTTCCATGTTGGTGCGTAGAGCACGGTTTTGCGCTCACGGTCGATAATGCCGAGACGGTCCAGCTCTTTTTCTTTATCGATGACACCGTTAATGATATCATCGAAACGCAAGTTGCCGGTTTTTATGATTCTATCCTCCGGAATGTCGATGCCGGAATCGTGCAGAATAGCCTGAAATTTAGGCCCGGAGGCAAAATGAAAATCAAAGTTTTCCAATCTGGATTCACTAACGAGATAAGGTTTATCACCAGTGCCGTGGCCGAGAAAAATGGTTTTAGCCTTGAGCTCCTGCCGTACGATTTTTGATGCATTGGAAGCAAAAACGATGACGCCAGACAGGTTGCGCAGTTTTTTTCGATCCATGAGATAGGTAGGCGGCGTGTTTAAAAACGTTTTCGTCGCAGGAAACTGGTTGTAATTTATCAAATTTTTTTTGAGCTGAAACAACCGTTTGATATCGCGGCCGATGAACACGCCACCGGCCCGGCGGTAAAGTGGCAGGGTATAAGAAAGCTGATAAATCTGGTTCGCATAAAAATATAGTGTACTTATCATTTTTGTGATAAAAGGTTGTCGTTTTTCTGGTCAATCTACAAAGAAAAATAATAAAGATTTAGAGTATCGTCGGTGTGCATACTTAAACAACATTTTGATATTTAACGTTATAGCCTGGCTGGGCTAAAAAAATGTCCGCAAATATAGGAAATTTTTTTTTACTACGCATTAAATTTATTACAATCCAACTAAAAAAATGGACTGCTGAGCTAATTTCGGGCCGTAACTCTTCAGCCAATCTATCTGCGCGACATGGCAGAGCTTTTTTTAAGTTATCTGAAAAATATTGATTTAATGTTAACTTTCTTATTTTTAAGCTGTTAAAAACTGGAAAAATTGTCTTGATTTCATCATTTTGCAACCCCTCCCATGCGCAAATTTGAAAGCCCCTCGGTTTGAATGTGGATAAGCTAAACTTGTTCACAATTTAATCTGATTATTATCCACAAAATGGCGTTAACAACATTCATGATTTATTGGTCTTATAAGTTATATTGATGATTATTTTAAGTAAATATTATGAAAGCAGAACGAATTTTATGCTTTATCCCGTTGTTTTTTATGAAGCTATTTTCTTGATTTGGCCGGTCGTTTCGAATTGTTGCAGGATATGAAAATTTAGCTTCTATTGTTTAATCGATTAAATTATTGTTTCTATTTTAATTTCCCAAATCATGAAAAATCAGCATTGGTAATGTGGATAAATTGTGGGAAAGAAAAAAATTGCAGGGGCGTGTAGTGTGAATGCTTGCGGAGTAAAAGTATATCCGTCGATTATTAAGTTTCCCGGCGGCCGTGTTTACTCGTTCATTTAAAAGTGTGGACAACTTGTTGACTGCTGTGTAATTCAAAGGTTGACAGGCGAGAGACTTTTTTCATCAAGTCATGGTTTTTGTTTTTTCTCTTTGGTCATCCAACGTCGGTGCATCCAGAACCACTGGTCGGGATAAGTCCTGATCCAGCTTTCCAGATGGCGTGTATAGGCCGTCGCGACTGTGCGCACAGCGTCTGCCTTTTCGAGGTTATCGATATTGTAGTCTAGTTGTTCAAAATGCAGATGCAGGTTGTTTTGCTCATCCCGATGGAGAATGAAAAAGATGATCGGTGCGCCGGTTTTGTGCGCAAAAACAGCCGGGCCCACCGGTGTCGATGCCGGCCTTGCCATAAAATCGAGGAAAATGCCTTTTCTGCCACCATCCTGATCGGCGAGCAGGCAAGTAAATTCGCCGGCTCTCAGCGCTTGCAGATAGGTGCGAATACCGAGGCTACGTTCCACCATCTTCATGCCACACGATTGCCGCTTTTGCAAAACCAGTCTGTCGATATAGGGGTTTTTCGGTTTTTTGTACATAAAAGTAACAGGATAACCGTTGATCGATAACCATGCCGCAGCAGTTTCCCAGCCGCCGAAATGTGCCGTCAGGAGAATGGCACCTTTGCCTGCCCGCAGTGCGGTATCGAGCAAAACAGCGTTATGAACATGCACCAGTTTCGAGAATCCATCTTTTCCGGTTGCGACGAGGTGTAGATATTCGAACATGCTCATGCCGATATTCTCATACGTTCGTCGGCCCAGGTTTTCAATTTCTACGGTGGATTTTTGCGGGAAAGCGTGAGTTAAGTTATTGATCGTGTGGCAACGGCGGATTTTCACAACATCAAAAAAAAAGCAGCCCAGGCCTCGCCCGGTTTTACGTGCCAGGCTGAGCGGCAGTCGTGCTGCAATGGCGGTTAAAAAACGGGTAGCAAGATATTCGAGGTAGTATGTTATCGTTTTCATAATTGGGCGAAAAAATACGATGATTAGCATGACGATGCAATGGATTTTTTACCAATTTTCATCTTCGGCCGACCATTCCTGCGGGTCTTCCTGCCATTGCCGGATTTTTTTCCGGTTGTGATATTTTTTAATGGCTACAGCAAGAAAGAATAACAGCAGCATGCCTGCCCAGAGCCAGGTTTCAAAATCGAGAAAGAAGGAATATTTGTATTTTTCTTCCAGATACTGGAAAAATTCCCGCTCAAACTGACCGGTCGAAAAGCCAAAAGTTTTAAAAAATCCACGCCGGAAATCTTTCAGGTCTGCGGTGTTTTGCAGCAGCTTCGGCAGTGAGGTGTGGCTATAAGTATCGACAATATATTTGATTGCTGCGAAGGATTCTTGATATGCGAGTCTCGCCTGCAATTGCTGGAACGAAAGCACCGCATCGATTTCTTTGAGTTTCAGTAGCTGTCCTGAAGTGACGGAATTGGGCAATTCTTTCCCCTCGATGTAGCGCAAATCGCCGGAGACGTAAATCGCCAGGCCCTCATTAAACCAGCGTGGCAGTCGGTTGTGCCCGGTCGCAATGCCAACTAAAACATGCACCAGTTCGTGGCTGAGTATCGTTTGCAGTTGCTGGCTCGATCGATGCCAGCGAGGAGATTTGACGATGATTTTTTGCTGCGAAGGAATGGCAACGGCCTCACTCCAGTGGGGCAAAGCAGATCGGGTTAGATGTTGAAATCCCGATTTTGTCGGTGCGATAAAAACCTGTACCGGGCTGGTGAGTTCCGCTTTGATTTCGTAGTTGATGGAAAAGAAATTTTCGGCGAGAATTTGCTGAATTTTAATCGCATTAAGCGAATCCCGCATTTGAAAAAAAACACGAAAGGATTCGCTGTCGATGCTTTTCCAGGGGCTTTGTTGTGCTATCGCCCCTGTTGTAATGAAAATGTATATCAAAAACGCATGGTCAAAAATGCGCCGCATCAGACACCTTCCAGGGCCTGTGCGATATCCTGCAGCAAATCATCGGCGTCTTCGACGCCGACGGAGAAGCGAATGAGACCGTCACTCAGGCCGATTTTGGCGCGCATTTCAGGCGGTACGCTGGCATGGGTCATGGATGCCGGATGGCAGACGAGGCTTTCGACGCCGCCCAGGCTTTCCGCCAGCGTAAAAATCCTGAGTTTGCACAGAATATTCTGTGCCTTTTCGAAGGAGTCAACGATACAGGTGACCATGCCTGCGGAGCCGGATTTGCCGTCGCTGCTGCGATGCTGTTTTTGTGCCAGTTCATACTGTGGATGTGACGGTAAATCGGGATAGGAAACGGTTTCAAACGCCGGATGGTCGCTGAGAAAAGCCGCAATTTTGCCGGCATTTTTTGCGTGCGCCTGCATGCGCAACGGTAGTGTTTTTAACGATCGCAGGACCAGCCAGGCATCGAACGGACCGGGCACAGCGCCGACGGAATTTTGCAGAAAAGAAAATTTTTCCGCCAAAGTTTCATCTTTTACAACGATGATGCCGCCGATAACATCGCTGTGGCCGTTGAGGTATTTTGTCGTACTGTGCACCACGATGTCGGCACCCAATTCCAGCGGTCTTTGGAAATAAGGGCTGAGGAATGTATTATCCACCGCCAGCAAAATCTGCTGCTCGCGGCAGAATATCGCGATGTCGGCGAGATCGGACAGCACGAGCATCGGATTGGTCGGCGTTTCGATAAAGATCATTTTCGTCGTCGTCGTGAGGGCATTTTTAATATTTTGCAGATCGCTGGTATCGACCCAACTGAAATTGAGGCCGAATTTCCCTATGACCTGGGTGAAGTAGCGATAGGTGCCGCCGTAAACATTTTCCGTAGCGATGATGTGATCACCTTGCTGGAAAAGCTGGGAAATCGTCGAGATTGCCGCCAGGCCGCTGCTAAAAGCAAAACCGTGTGTACCGCTTTCCAGCGCGGCAATGTTTTTTTCCATCGCCTCGCGCGTCGGGTTTTGCGTACGGCCGTATTCATATCCGGTGTGTTCACCCGGAGCGGTCTGGGCATAGGTCGAGTTTTGAAAGATCGGTGGAATGACGGCGCCAGTGCGCGGTTCTTTTTCCTGCCCCGCATGTATCGCTGCTGTTGCAAATTTCATCTGTAGTGGCTCCTGCATAGGTGTAAAAAACTATCATTTAAATTCACGATGGAAATCCTGTTTACCGCCAGCTTCGGCGCCAATAAATTTTTTAAGTTGCGATGAAGGAAATGATATCCGATTTGGTGATGATGCCGCGGATTTCACCGTTTTGTTCAACGAGAATCGCCGGATATTTTTTGGCAAAAAGTGCTTTTGCCTTTTCCAGCCGGTCGTATACCGAAAGCATGGGAAAGGGTTTTTCCATCACCTCGCGTACTAATCCGTCGATGCGTTCCTGATTTTCAAAAAGTTTTGCCATCAGCTGGCCTTCTTCGATGCTGCCGGTGGATTCTCCGGTATCGACGACGGGTAGTTGTGATACATTGTTCTGGTTCATGATTTTCAACGCATCCCGAATGCTGGTCTCGCTGGACACGCTCAAAACAGGGGAAAGCGTGCCGGGTTTGACGTCGAGAATTTCACCGACTGTGGATTCGACAATATCGAGAAAACGGTTTTCGCGCATCCATTCATCATTATAAAATTTTGAAAGATAACGTTCACCGGTATCCGGCAGCAAAACGACGACGGTTTTATCCGCCGCCAGTTCTGCAGCGACATCCAGGGCAACGGCCAGTGCGAGGCCGGCTGAACCGCCGGTGAAAATGCCTTCGAGGCGCGCGAGTTTGCGCGCGGCCTGAAAACATTGCTTGTCATTTTTCATGATCACCTCATCGATCTGGCTGAAATCAAGAGTGCCGGGTAAAATATCTTCACCCACGCCTTCGACTTTATAAGGATGATCTTTGACGATTTTTTTGGTGTAAAAATAATCTTTTAAAATGGAGCCGTCAGGGTCGGCGCCAATTATTTTAATATGCGGATTTTGTTCTTTCAGATATTTTGCCGTGCCACTGATCGTGCCGCCGGTGCCGATACCGGCAACAAAATAATCGATTTTACCACCGGTCTGTTGCCAGATTTCCGGGCCGGTGCTCCAATAGTGGGCCTCGGGATTTTTCGGATTGAAATACTGATTGGCAAGAATGGCATTCGGCGTTTCCTGAACGATTTTTTTGGCAACCGAGTAGTAACTTTTTGGTGAATCGGCGGGCACTGCAGTCGGGCAAACGATGACGTCTGCGCCGTAGGCTTTGAGCAAACGGATTTTTTCGTTGCTCATTTTATCCGCCATCGTGAATATCGCTTTGTAGCCTTTCACTGCAGCGATAATCGCCAGTCCGGCGCCGGTATTTCCCGAGGTGGCTTCGACGATCGTGCCACCCGGTTTCAACGTGCCGTTTTTTTCGGCTGCTTCGATCATGCGCATGGCGATGCGATCTTTCACCGAACCACCGGGGTTGAAATATTCCACTTTTGCCAAAACCCGGGCTTTGATATCTCCTGTGACTTTATTCAACTGCACGAGCGGGGTCGAGCCGATTGCTTCGAGAATCGACGGCAAAATTTGGGCTTGCATGGTTATGCTCCATTAAAAAAATGATAAAACAGGGGAATAAAATGTGGGGGCTAAAACTTATTTTGTCTGATCGATGATTTGATCAACAAGAGCCAGTATTACTTTGCGCACACTCTTACCCTCGTTGATGTCACAAAAAGCAAAAACGCCTTGTTTGTCGATGGGGATGCCGGATTCGAATTCTTTCGGCATACGCGGTTGGCTGTTTTCAACCTGGCCGGCGACAACGACGTTGGCACCATAGCGCTGTGTGAATGTATCGACAAATTTCTGCGCCTGGCGAAATGAATTGACATTTCCCCAGCGAAAAAGAACGATATAGCCTAATAGTTTCCGTGAAATCAGGTCGAGGGATAACTGGTCATCCTGCGGATATATCCCGTAAAAATGGATCAGCAATTGCTCATTGATCCGATACCTGCCGAAACTGATATTTTGGTTTATCGTCTCGACAGGGCCGCATATTGACTTGAGAAATTGGTTCCTGTCCTCGTCATCAGCGCCGACAACGGCGATTTCTCCGATTCGCATTCCTGCAACCGTTTAAGATGAGTGTTGAATTTCAGCGATTAATTTATTGCGCAGCATGATTAGCTCGCTTTTTTTCAGGCAAATATTGCCCGGGTGCGAGCGATAGCCATGCCGTCTGTCGGTTTCTGTCCGGTTCTCCATACGGCGGTCTGATTTCCGCCGGTCGAAGTTCGGCATGGTAAGAGATTCAGTCGTATGCTTCAAAATTTTTGCAAAGGCATTCTCAATTCGCCCTGGCGGTTGTGAAGTTGTGGTGTAATCGAGTAAAGATGCCGCTTCATCTCTGGTTTTATTAAACGAATTTTCGATACCTTTGATCACCGATCGCTCATAGAGCTTTTTTAAAATCCGCAGTGCTTTAATGTCATCGAAGGGGCTCCTTTCGATGATATCGATAAGGCGCGATTTGTCGTCAATCATCTCGGCAATGAGGATTTCATCCTTATTCAAATCTAACAATAACGGAGTTATTTTTTGTGCCACCGTCTGCAATGGGGGCATGTCACCGGATAGTTTTTTCCAGCGGTATTGCCGTGTTATTCCTTCAGAAATGAGTTCCTGTGTTGTCATAAATATCTGTTTTTCAACGTTATGCGCTTTCATGTTTACGGAAAACATGCCGTGCGTCCAGGTGAACATGCGCAATAGCGCCTGTTTGGCTTCAAGATTTTCGAGAGCTGCATTAACGACTTCACCATTATTCACATAGGTTAAACCTTCTTTACCATCGTTGCGCAGAGTGATCACACCGGTTTTTTTACCGACATCGAGGGTCTGCAGCAAGTCGACGAGCGTCATTTCAGCGAGGGAACCATTAAAACCGCCTGTTGTAACCGGCACTTTTTGCCGTGCCAGTTCAGCTTCTTTTAACAGTGTTTCCAGGCGCACAATCGTTTCTTCCGGTTCGTGCGGTTTGCTGATAAATTCATCGATGTCGAATTTAAACAGCTCCACTTTTTCATCGATCGTACGCGGTGTACCGGTGAGCACGATAGGCGTGAAGGTAAATTCACTCTGTTCCTTGATTTGCCCAAGTAGTGATTTTAAATTAAGATCAGGAATACGCGTTTCAATGATGATTAAATGTGGTTTTACTTGCAGCATTACAGGCATTATTTTATCAGCGGTTGCAACGATACGCACCTCGAAACCAGCGGCATTTAAGGAGCTGCGCAGTTCGCTGATCTCGTGTTCGAAATTGTCTGCAATAAAAATTTTTTTGCGTATCATGCGCCGCGTCGGTTAATGTCAATTATTCCAGTTCATGCTTTTCGCGATCTTTTTGTGCCGCATAATGCTGCAGCATTTCTGTCAAGAATGCGGTTACATTCTGGAGATGAGCCGGATTGAGAGTGGTGATAAAATAGCTCTCATCAGCATTGATGAGGTCTCGAACCGTGGATGGCGCCAGGGATTTACTGTCGGATTCTTCGATAACTGCGATCCCTGAAGGTAATTTAAATTTTTTATTGAGTGAATTATACAAATAACTCAGATATTCTATCCGGCTTTTATCGTTTGCATTGAACAACAGCAAAAAACCGGTCAGGTTATCGTGGATACCGTTGAGAATTTGAGTGAATTGTTGCTCCATGGAAACGGCGAGCAATTTAAAGGAGCGATTGCTGTTCAATGCAATCGTCCCAACGCTTAAACTATTCTCCGCTCCGGAGGGGAGAATAGTCACTTTAGACATTTTTCGAATGAGATGATCAGCGCTTTTTTGTGTCGCACCGATGACGACAAATGTGCCCGGTTGATTTTCTGCAAAAGGCAAATATTCAAGAAATACCTGGTTTAATGATTTGGCATCATCGGCATTTATTTCGGGTCCGGTTTCCTCGTTTGGAAAAATCGACAGTGCGGACTGCGTCTTATCTTTGCCGCTTTCAGCCGGTTGCTTTTCCACGGGTTCGAATGATAATTCGTCTATTTCTGATTTGTTTGATAATAAATTCAGATCAGCATTGATACCATCCGGCATATCTTCGGCGGATGGTGTGGATTTATCTTTATCAAATAAAATTTGACCTGAATCACCATCTTTTTCATCGGCAAAAGTAAATCCATAATTGCGCCTGGGAAATGAAAAAGCAATATCCGGCGGTAATGGTTCGCCGGGGAGGTTTTCTTTCGCCGGTTCAGGATGGGGGGAGGGCAGTTCCGGTTTTTCTTTCGCGTGTCCATTGCCGTTGACTTGCGGTTCGATGCGGTGTAGCTCTTCGTCAGCGGCTGCTTTTGCTGTTGCGGCGGAAAGCTCGCGGTCTTTTTTCAATTCCTGAATGATTTCAAAGATATCAGTATCCGGCGCAAAACCTTTCAATTCCATGGGCATGGGCGGGGCATCCGTTCCCGGTTCTTCGGAAGCAGCCGGGAAATCATCTGTTTGCTCTTCCTCTTTATCAGAATCGAAACCATTTAATAACGGAAAATTTTTCGGTGGCTTTGATGGAATGCGCATTTCTCTTGTTTCTGCCGCAGCGTTGTCATCGATTTTTGCCGAGAAATCATCGTCTTCAACATATTTATCCGGTTCGTTCAAAACCGGTTTGGCCAATGGCCGTTGATCAACGGAATCCGGCAAGTG
Source organism: bacterium (assembly GCA_024275575.1). Lineage (GTDB taxonomy): Bacteria > Zhuqueibacterota > Zhuqueibacteria > Zhuqueibacterales > Geothermadaptataceae > Bioreactorimicrobium. The sequence continues at coordinate 36,711 of JAJRYV010000132.1, read as the reverse complement.
CCTGTCATCGTCTGTCGGTGGTTGAACAGTGTGGGGATTTTCAGGTGATTTTGCCTTTTCCGTTTTCATTTCCGGGTTTTTCAGCGATTCGGTGACATGTTCGGGAAGCGGCAATTCCTTGATCGGCTCAGGCTCGCCGGTGCCGCTGATTTTTATTTGCGGCGTTTCATCCTCCTGGCCGCTGCCGGGAATGATGAATCCCTGGCTTGAAAGTTTGACTAAACGTTCGAGCGATTTGATGTCCTCGTAAATACTTTCGTCGATGATTTGCTGAATATCTCGCTTGCCGTTGATCAGGTTGAGAAATTTTGCGACGTCGCCTGCCAGCTCTTTGCGGGAAATAATTTGCTGAAACGGCTTGGAAAGCACGAAGGTCGTTTCGAGAGACGGTAGTTGTTTAATCAGCCGTTCACGCTCTTCAAGACGTTTGAAACCCTGCAACAGCAGACCGAGATTGCTCACTGAAATGGAATCAGCGGTATTCACTTCTTTGAATGTGATGATGTAATGACCACATTTCCAAGGTAGCATTTGATAAATTGCTTTTTCGGCTTTGAGCATGCCAAGAGAGGCGTAGACGATACTGCCGCCACGGAAGTGGATTTCGCCATTTTTATTGTTTTCGTTATAAATATTCAAAATGCCACTGCGTCGCTCAACACCAAAATTTTCGATGAGTTCGATGACGCCGGATTCTTCCAGCCTGCCGACCACTTTATTGACAGCATCCTGCTCTTCATTTTTCACCCTTTCAAGCCGTCGTAGAATCATACGGATGCGAGCGATGACTTCTTTTACGTGAACAGGTTTGATGAGGTAATCTTTTACACCACCGCGCAGCGAACGGACTCTGTCCTGCAAATCACGTCTGTTGGTGAGAAAAACAACGGGGATTTGTGCAGTGGCAGGATTTTGCTTCAATTTCTGTAAGAATTGAAAGCCGTCATGTTCGGGTAAATTGACTTCAGAAAGGATGAGATCCGGCAGGGATGAATCGAGAATTTGCCAGGCTTTTTCGCCATCGATAGCAGTATCGATGGCAAAGCCGGCGGCTTCGAAAGATTCTTTCAGGATTTGCAGATTTTTCGGGTCGGCATCTACAACGAGAATTTTCAGATCTTGCATCATTTCTTTGCTGTTATCGATCAATTATTATTAAAATTTGAGCTTAAATATCCCAATTAAGCAAAATTATCAGCATCAGTCAAGAGAAAAAGGGTGACGGCCTTCGACAGGTATCAAAAGGAGGTGATGAATCGATTTTCTGTAGGGGAATATCTTATGATTTTTTTCTTCCCAGGCTGAGAGAATCCGCAAATTTGATGACTGTCGCGGATACAGGTTTTTTCATTTCCGCTTCCAGTATTTCATAATATATGCGGATACGGTCGACGGTTTTCCGGCATCTTGAGCATGTGATGAGATGCTCCTCGAAAACCTGCATGAGTACGCGGTGTTTGTAGGCCTGGAGCAGGATTTTTTCGATGACGTCAGAATCGGGGCAGCTAATTTGAAATCGCCTGGCTTGGTAAGAAGAATCCATCCAATCACACAAAGATTATGCATGTCCTTAGAATACTGTATCCTGCGTTGAACATACATAATCTTGCGTGCAAAATCAAAGTAAATCTTTGAGATATTCACGAAACCACTTTTTGGTGAGTTTGCCGAGATATTCGAATATAGTGCGCTCGTCGCTGCGATATTGCTTCTGGGTCAGTTCCGGGACATATTTCCGCAGGTGGCGGTAGTAACTTTCTATCTTTTTGTTGTGGGTGATGTCATCGAGCACATCTGCGAGCGTGCGGTAATAGATATCGCCTTTTTCCGGACTGATTTTATTTGAGTGGACGTATTGCACCTGAATTTTCGATTTGATTTTTACCAGTACATTGCGTTTGGCCTCTTCGATTTCTTTCATGCGCACATAATCGAGAGGGGAATCAACCGCGATTTGTGAAATCAGTTTTGAACGAACAACTTCGAAATTGGTATAGCGAATAAGCCGGGCAATGGCATCTGTCGGCAGGCAGTTCATGAATTTTTCTTCTTCCGTAGTGACTTTGAGCATTTTACGAATGCTGGTCGAAACATGATCTTTTGGAGTGTAGTTTTCAAGATAAAGATCTCGCAATGTTTTTTCCGGGATGACCGGCTGTTCACGGCGCAAGTATTCGTCATCCGGAATTTCGTCTTCACCAACGGTGTGCACGGGTGTATTTGCGCAATCATTCGCCGGGGCAAAAACGGCCGGTTGGAAAAATATATACTCGCGTCCCATTTCTTTGAATGTACCGAAATCATTTGAGTTTTTAACTGCGACGCGGATGTTGCGGATAATTTTTGCACCTTCAGGGTCTCTTTCTTTGAATATGCGTGAAAGTTCCTGTTTGGTTTTTTTGATGGCCAGGCGCCGCAAGAGAATCAACAATTCTTCATCATCAGGGGCCGGTATCCCGGCAAGATGGGGTTCAAAATAGCGTTTGAGCTGGACAAACTCATTTTCATCGTTACGCATGAAAAGCCCGGCTACACAATCGATGGCCATATCTTCCAATTCTGAATTTCTTTCGCGTCTTTCCCACCGAATGTGTTTTCCAATAACTTCCTGGTATTTTAAATAGCTGAGGGAAATCTTTTGGACCAAGTTTACAAATTGATACAAATCGGATTGGGAGTACGTACTGTCGCAGATTTTCGGTATGAGAATACCTAGATTTGTCATTTTCATTCGTGTTGTTCTCTGGTTAATGTTATCGCCCCGTGGATTAATTATCGAACGTATTTATGCAAACGCTATACCATGTTTCATTTTGAAATAGTCCGGTGAAACATCCGTTGCCTGAGAGTCGTCTTTTTGCCGGTCTAAGCGATGAGAATTAAGGGGTTGGAAAAGGAGACAAACTGTTTCAACCTGAGAATATACTGTAGCAAAACAGTTCAGTTTGTAACAAAAAAAGCCGGTATTCAAAAATACCGGCTTTTTGAAAATTAAAGATGGGGGCAATTTATTTGATCATCGGTAAGCCGTATTTTTTCGCTTTGCGGTAGATCGTTGCACGGCCGATACCGAGTTTTTTTGCCGTTTGTGAAATATTGCCTTCGCATTCAAGCAAGGCCTGTTTCAACGCTTCCTCTTCCAGTTTTTCGATCCAGCTTGATAATGTTGAATCTTTTTCGATAATGCGTTTCTCACCGATTGCGCGGATTGAATTCGGCAAATCTTTTGGTGAGATATCGTTGGTGCTGGCCATTAAAATAGCACGTTCAATAGCGTTTTCCAGCTCGCGCACGTTGCCGGGCCAGCTATAGGATATCAGCAATTCCAGTGCGTCCGGTGCGATGCCGTCGATTTCCTTGTTTTCCTGCTTCGTATATTTTTCCAGGAAGTGTGCGGCGAGAAGCGGGATATCTTCCTTGCGCTCGCGCAAGGCCGGCAGAACAATTGGAAATACGGAGATGCGATAGTACAAATCTTCCCGGAAGGCGCCTTTTTTAACCGCTTCCTCAAGGTCGACATTGGTGGCGGAAATAACCCGGACGTCGACTTTAACAAGTTCGTTACCGCCGACACGTTCAAACTCACGTTCCTGCAAAACCCGCAGCAATTTCGATTGTGTCATTTGTGACATCAGACCGATTTCATCGAGGAAAATGGTGCCGCCGTTGGCAGCCTCAAATTTACCCATACGTTTTCCGGAGGCCCCGGTAAAAGCGCCTTTTTCATGACCGAAAAGTTAGCTTTCAAGCAAGGAGTCGGGCAGGGCGGAGCAGTTCACTGCAACAAAGGGTTTGCCGGAGCGTTTTTTGCTCTGAAAATGAATGGCGCGGGCGATGAGTTCTTTACCGGTGCCGCTTTCGCCGTGGATGAGCACGGTGATATTGCTTTCAATAATTTTTTCAAGGGAACGAAAAACTTCCTGCATTTTACCGCTGTGCCCGACGATGTTGCCAAAATTGAAGCGGCTGCGCAATTCGCTGCGCAAGGTATCCACCTCTTTTTGTAAGGAGCTGGTTATGATCGCATTTTTGACCGTGACCAGCAGGCGGTCGCTGGCAAAGGGTTTGGAAATAAAATCGTGTGCACCGAGCTTCATCGATTGCACTGCTTTTTCGATGGAACCGTGTGCTGACATCATCACTGCCGGAATGCGGGGATCAAAGTCACGAATGCGTTTTAGCGTTTCGATACCGTCGATGCCGGGCATCTGAATATCAAGAAGAACCAAGTCCGGAATTTCTTCGCGGATCATCTTCAGGCAGGCTTCGCCACTACTTGCCGTTTTGATATCATACAACCTGGTCTTGCGCAGGTTGATCTCAATCATTTTGGCGATATTTTTGTCATCGTCCACGACGAGGATGGAGTACTTCAGATTGCTACTCACCAGGAAGGCTCCACGTTAAATATAGAGTACAGAGGTTATTTATATCAGGTTATCGACGTTTTGGTGCTCCCTGTAAAATAAGTAGATTATATGTGCCTCAATGCAGATCAGGGATTGAAATATATTTAAAAAAACCTCGAATATTATACAAAATTACAAATAGTCTTGCAAGAAGTATTTGTTTTCCTGAATTTTATCCCGGTTTTATCTGTGGCAATCGTTTGTTACGCTTATTTGCAGCCACTGGAGAAATGCACTAATGAATTCATCCGACAGCTTCGCTTTATGATCTGGAAGACAAACCGGCACTTGCCTGAAGCCTTTGTGATTCTTAATCTTAACCCAATCTTTTGCAGTGCTGATAATCAGTTCTGCCGAAGAGTTGTTAAATTTGCTTATTAACTTATCGAGATCCTCTTCCTGATAATCAAAATGATCGGGAAATGTCATGAATGCGATGATCTCCGCTCCTGCCTGGCGGAGTGTTTCCCGCAGTTTTTCCGGTTGGCCAATGCCACAAAATACCAGCACTTTTTTATGTCGCAATAATTGCATCCCTGCGGTTGTGCCGCTGTTGGGTAAGGTGAGCTGCTGAGAATTTATATCGGTGGGATACAGTGAGGCTGCTGTTTTCTTGCAAAGAATTTTCATGACAATTATCTGCCCGGCACAGCAATTAACCGGCAAAATAAAATGCGCTCTTCGCAAACTTCTCAGCCCCTCACGATAGGGCCCGGCAGGTAGCAGGCTTTTGTTATACAGCAACCGTTTTGAATCGATCAAAACAATATCGAGGTCGCGCTTTATTTTTCGGTGCTGGAAGCCGTCATCCAGTAAAATGATTTCTGGGGCGAAAAGACGGCAAAGCTCTCTCGCTCCCGCGATCCGGTTCTCGGCGACAACGAAGGGAATATCGGGCAATTCTGTCGCTAGCAAAAACGGCTCATCACCGGCTATTTCAACTTTGCACGCCGGCCCCCGCCCATGGGAAACGATTACCACACCGCGTGATTTCCGGCCGTATCCACGCGATAATATCGCCACTTTTTTACCTTTTGAGCGCAACAGTTCTGCCAGCGCTATTATCACCGGGGTTTTGCCGGTGCCGCCGACGCTGATATTGCCGATACTTACGACTAACGAATTGATTTTAAATGACTTGAAGATGGATGTGTCGTATAGTTTATTCCGTATGAAAATTACGGTAAGGTAGAGAAGAGAGAGCGGCCAGAGCAGAATACGCAGCATTTTATTGTGTAAAAAAAACATCTGCAAGCTCTTCCTGTTCGATCATTTTCTTTTCAATGCGTCGCCTGATGTTTTCAAATTCCACCGGTGTCATTTTCCCGGGAATGGCGATGGGCTCTCCGTAAAACGCGAGGCATTTGCTGAACGGTAGTGAAATCGTAAACCGGTCCCAGGATTTAAACCGGATGAATTTTTTTGCGCTAAATGTCAGAGGCAGTAAATAGGCGCCTGATTTTTGCGCGATGGTAATCGTGCCGGGTTTAAGGACGTGCCTCGGCCCGGTGGGGCCGTCAGGCATGATGGCTCCGGCGGCTCCATTTTTTAACGCGCGAATCATTTCAATTGCCGCCCGTTGCCCACCGCGTGTGCTTGAGCCGCGTACGGTTTTATAGCCGAGCCTTTTCAGTATTCTGGCGATTATTTCTCCATCACGGTGCTGGCTGACCATGGCTACAATTTCTTGATTTTTATGCAGATAAATGGGGATGAGAATACGTCCATGCCAAGTGCAAAACAGAAATGTTTTTTTTTCTTTGATGAGCCATTCGTAATGTTCGAAACCTTGCTTTGTGATGCGGGCACTGAACCCGAGCAGGCGAATTAAAACACTGCCCAGCATTGTCGTCAACAAAAAGAAAAAGCGGTTTTTTATTACGGCCATGCGAGCCCCACGATCAATTTGGCGACTTTTTCTGAGGCGCCTGTTTCTCCAAGCAGGTGGCGGACTTTTGATAGACGGTTTGATATTTCCTGGCGGCTGGCGGTATCGGTGAATATTTTTAAAATATAGTTGGCTACCGCCCTGGGTTCAAATTCATTCTGAATAAATTCCGGAACGACTTCTTCACCGGCAACGATATTGATCAGACCGATATTTTCCAATTGTACTAATCTTTTGCCAAGGGCAAATGTTAGCGGTGAAACCCGGTAGACCACGGCCATGGGTGTGGAAAAATAGCCGGTCTCCAGCGTTGCCGTGCCGGAAGCCACGATTGCTGCGGTGCTGAATTTCATTATTGAATAGGTGATATTTTGAATGAGCTGCGCCCCGGTTGAAGGGAAGTCACTCATCAGATCGTGGTAGTATTCTACCGGCAGATTGGGAGATTGAGCGATGATAACCTGGGTGCTTTTTACCTGTTTTTTCACTCTAGAAGCTGTTTTCAGCATATCGGGTAGTAAACGTTCGACCTCCTGTTTTCTACTTCCCGGCAGCAAGGCGAGGGTTTTATTTGCGGCCTCGAGAGCGGTTTTTTCAAAAAACTCATTCTGCTTCATTTCCACTTTAAGGACTTCAAGCAGCGGGTGACCGACAAAAGTCGTCGGCAGGCCAGCATCCTGAAAAAGTGCAGTTTCGAAGGGAAAAACCACTGCGAGGTGGTCGACTAAATACGCCATCTGTTTGATACGGCTTTTATGCCACGCCCAGACTTGCGGCGCGATGTACCAGAGCACCGGAACACCGTATTTTTTTAAAATTTTTGCCAGACGCAAATTGAAACCGGGGTAATCGATGAGCACGGCACAGGCCGGTTTACGGGCGATGATCTCATTTTCGAGATGGCGAAAAACTCGACGTAAAAACGGTAAATGGCGAATTACTTCGGTAAATCCGAGAATCGCCATCTGTTTGGTGTTGTAAAATTGTTCCTGGCCGCTTGCTGCCATGCGGGATCCGCCGATACCGAAGACTGCACAGCCGGGTCGAATTCTCAGCAGCGCCTGAATCACCCGCGCACCGTGTAAATCACCTGAGACTTCCCCGGCAATAATGAGAATATTGTCGTTTTTTGCGTTCACAAATTTAAATCTGGTTTTGAGCGATGATCTCGGTAATCTCACCGGCGATTTTCAATGCTCGGCCGCCGTCACGGGCGGTGACTTGTGGTGTGGAGCCATTCAGAATGGCGTCGACAAATGTCTGCAATTCCATTTGCAGCGCGTTGCCTTTGGGCGCCGTCAGTCGTTCATACTGGATATGACGCGTTTTTTCGCCCTGTAACGTGCCCATGATCATCGCTGCGCTTTCTGCCGGTAATTGCTGATCGCTGACGAGATGAAAACGCTCGCTGAGACCCTGTAAAAAATCGATCGAGAGATAATTATCTCTCTCAAAAATTCGCATCTTGCGCATCTGTTTCTGGCTGATTCTGCTGGCCGTAACATTGGCCACGCAGCCGTTTTCGAAAGCGATGCGGGCATTGGCAATATCCACTTCGGAGGAAACTACAGCCACACCATTGGCATCGATCTTTTTTACCGGGCTGTCGACCAGACTCAAAATAATATCGATATCGTGAATCATCAGATCGAGCACGACGGCGACGTCGGTTCCCCGCGGATTGAAAGTCGCAAGGCGGTGCGATTCGATGAATTTTGGCGCCACCTCGATGCTGCTCAGTGCGCGCATCGCCTGGTTGAAGCGCTCGATATGCCCCACCTGAATGAGACAATTATTTTGCTGTGCCAGCTCAATCAAGGCTTCGGCCTGTTTGATGGTCGTGGTTATGGGTTTTTCGATGAATAAATGTTTACCGGCGAGCAAAGCCTGTTTTGCAGCCTCGAAATGATAAGTTGTGGGCACTACGATATTTACGGCGTCAACCGCAGCGAGCAGCGCATGATAATCTGCGAAGACATGACATTCAGCTTCTGCAGCGACTTCGCAGGCACGGTTTTGATCAAGATCATGGACACCAGCCAATTCTGCATTTTCCACGCCCTTGTATAAAATCGTGTGCAAGCGGCCCAGATGGCCAGTCCCCAGAATCCCAACTTTGATTTTTTTCATTTTTGCTCCGGCAAGCAGGTATGGTTCTATTTGAACTGTAAAGCGCCATTGATTGAGGCTGGCTGCCATATCCGCAGCAGCCTGTGGGGCATTTCGTCTAAATTTTAGCGGTCAATATACTGTTTCGATCAGCGAGACGCAACCCCTTTATCACTACCATTTTGAACAAAAAAACCGGCCGGGTAACCGGTCTGGCTCAATCGAATTCGAATCATATCAGAGTTCTTTAATCTCAACATTACCGCCGGAAGTGCGCAGATAGAGTGCGGGGCCACCGCCATTTATTTTTGCTTTCAGGGTGTTTCGTTTCAATTTACCGCGAACTATTACCGGAAAATCTGTGCGAACCCGGCCGCCACTTGTATGTGCATCGATATCGACTTTGATATCGCGCACGAGATAAACGATGACATTACCACCTGAGGTCGATAAGCGGCAATCGTCCTGTGGCTGTTCGGTAATTTTTGCGCGAACGCTGCCACCTGAGGTTGAGGCGTCGATGGCGCCGAAAACTTCCTCAACACGAATGCTGCCGCCGGAAGTCCGGGCATAAACCGAACCCTTTGCCCGGTCGATGGAAATCGACCCGCCGGAGGTTTTTGCCGTCACCTCACCCTCCACATCACCGATCGAAATGCTGCCGCCGGAGGTCCTGATATCGGCGTCACCCTGGCAGCCATCCAGCTTGATGCTGCCGCCGGAAGTTTTCCCGTGAACCTGACCCTTGATATTGCCGAGGCTTAGGCTGCCGCCAGAGGTTTTGCAAATAACTTCGCCCTGCAAATCATCCACGCTAATGCTGCCACCAGAAGTTTTGACTTCGATATTATATTTTGGGGGCACTGTGATGACATATCGAATACGTATCCGGTTGCGCCATTTTCCCCAAAGCCCACTGCTTCGGCGAAGAAATTCACCGGTGATTTCAACATCATCGCCGCGCTGATTGAAGCGCACCTCAAAATCATCGAGATCGGCGTCATCGCCGCGGCGCAATTCTTTGTAAACCGTTACCTCGACTATTTCACTGCTTGTGGTGCTGATTTCGATGGCGCCTTTGTCCGATTCGAGGAAAAGCTTACCCCCTGATTTGACATTAAATTTTTTGTGAACTATGTCTTTGGACCCGGCAAATATGCCGACAGAAAGAGAACTTAAAAGTAAAAATAAACCGGTTAAAACGACTGCTTGCTTTGATTTGGTCATGCCCGTATCTCCCTCGCTTTTTGGTTTTTTGCCACCTGTGTTTCTGTTTTCTTACAGCCTGTTTCTCAAAAAGTTACTTTAATTTTTCGATAATGATATCGCCGTTGGAGGTGCTCAGAAAAATCGAATCGCCGCCGCCGTTAATCCGTCCTTTGCTGATCAGAACTTTGCGGCGTCCTTCATTATTCGTCGCTTTTGTTAATGGGAAATCACTGTAAATATCCCGGCGCTTCCCCCAGCGGCGAATACCGCGATCGAGGCGGATTTCTGCGTAAATATCCGCCGGAAGTTTTGCCGGAATGCGCAGAAGAATATGGCCGCTGGCTGTATTCAAATCGATTGCATGGGAAATTGTAAAATCCGTTAACGTCATTTCCACTTCGATGCTGCCGCCGCTGGTTCTGCCCTTCATACCGGCCTGCAACCCCTGAACAGTGATATCACCGCCGGATGTCGAAAAATCACACTGACCGCGCAGGTCTGTCCCGTCGATATCACCACCGCTGGTTCGCCCGTCAACATCGCCGCCGATATTGCGCAAACGCAGATTGCCGCCGCTGGTTCTGATTTTGACATCATCACCGCAATCCTCAACATGAATGGAACCGCCGGATGTACTGCCGCGAACTTTGCCTTTCGCAGCGCGAATGAACAAATCGCCGCCTGCCGTGCGAATGCGTACGGCCCCGGTGGTGTTTTCCAGCTCGATATCACCGCCGGAAGTCGATGCTTCAAGCTTGCCCTCGATGCCGCTTATCATAATATTTCCACCGGCTGTGCTGATATCGACATCCGCTTTCAGCGTCTCCAGCTCAATATCCCCGCCGGAAGTCCGAGCAGAAACAGTCCCGCTGCATCGTTTCAGCCGCAGGTCTCCGCCGGTTGTGCTCAGTTGCAAGTCACCGGAAACCGCGGAGACATTGATATCTCCGGAACTCGTTTTTAGTTTGATATTATAATTTTGCGGTACTTTTATATCATAAAAACGGAAAAGCGCACGGCTGCCGCCTCGGCGTAAAATATTAACATTGGCGCCATAATGTTCGTATTCCGTTTTGCTGTGTGTAAGCTGTCGTTCCGCTTCCTCGCGCGAATAGACATCTAACCGTACTGTTTCTTCGATTTTGACCTCCTGCCGGTTCCATCCGTCGATGGTGAAGCGGCCGTTGGTTACACGAACGGTTAAACGGCCGCCGTTTTCAACTTTGAAACTATGGCTCGTCACAGCCGAAAAGTAGCCATCTTTCTCTTCGATCTCCTGAGCTGAGCTGGTGGAAAATGCCGGGAGCAGCATCAGGAAAATGATTATCAAACAGCTTGTTTCTCTCATGTTAATCCTCTTTTCGCAGGGGAATACTTTCACTATTTTTCAACTCTTCAAGCAATTTGTTCGCCCGGTATTTTATAAATGTCGATGAATCGTTTTTTGCTGCTGTGAGCAGGTCGCGTATTTTCACGGTGGGTTTTTCGTGTTCGGTTATCGTGCGAAACGCTGCGATTCGCAAAGCATTGTCCTGATCATTCAACAGTATATTTTGCAATATCGATTTGATTTCCCTGCTCCAGGGCATATTTTTGAATATTTGCAAAACTTGCAGCCGCAAGCCGAGATTACTTTCAGAATTTAAAAGTTGGCTGAAAACCTGTAGATATGCTGCATCGAGCAATTGTGGTTCGACCGCAGCGAGTGCATTCACAGTTTTAACTGCCTGCAAACGTACGGCATAATCCTCCGCTTCCAACATCGCCATTTGCAGCAATGCATGCACTTTGCGATCGCCGGTGGCGCTGCGCAAACGAATATCGTTGATGGTGTTGTAAGCGATTTCAATTTTACCGGTAGCGGCATCGTAATTGATGCGTTCAATACCCAATAAAAACGGACTGATGACGGCATTGCCTGTCGTGATGTCCTGCTGAGCTGCCAGCAGTCTGCCCAAAGTCTGCTGTACCGCACCTGCTGAGTTTGTCGCCGTTGATTTGCCGATGAAAAAACCAAGTGTCAGCAATAGTACAGCAAACCCCCATTGAAAAGCAGGCCTGGGTTGGATAAATGTAAAAATACCGCGCAGCCTGGGGAATTCTGGCTGCCTTTTCCTGATTTGCAGGGAGATGAGGTTGCGCAGTAAATCTAAAGTTGCGGAATCGGGCTGTACCGGCGGCTGTTGCGGGATTTTGTTGAGCAGTCGTTGCATTGCAAGAAACTCTTCCATGCAGGCGGTACAGCGGTTCAGATGATCCTGCAGTTCGACGCGCTGTAGTACAGCTAATTCATCGTAGAAATAGAGCGTAATATTCTCTCGATTAAAGTTGCAGGTGCCCATATTATTACCTGAGATTGGGGTTGAGTTTTTCGTCATAAATTCGGCTGAAATGATTTTTAAGTTTCCGGGTTGCACGAAATAGTTGATTTTTCACGGTGCCCTCGGCGCAATCGAGCGAGTGGGATATTTCGCTGATTTTTAAGCCGTGAAAATGTTTCATAATAAAGATGGCTCGCTGCTTTGCCGGCAATTCTTCGAGAGCAGCTTGAACCTGCTGTCCGATTTCAGCTGAGATGGCCAGTCTCTCGGGGTTTGGCGCCGGGTCAGAATGACACCAGAAAGTTTCCTGCGTTTCATTTTCAGGGTTGCGCTCGGAAATATCAAACCATCTCCAGTGTTGCTTTTGCCGCAGGCGGTTGATGGAAAGATTTACAGTGATACGGTTTAACCATGCGGCAAATGGCCCGCTAAAGGAAAACGTCCCGATTTTTGACCAGGCGCGCAAAAAGACTTCCTGATAAATATCCTGCGCATCGTGTACATTGCCGAGAACACCGAAAGCGAGCTGATAGACGCGCAGGTCGTGCTGCTGTACGAGTTTTTCGAACGCGCTGTGGTCGCCGGCTTGTGCCTTTTGTACCAGCTTAGTTTCGAATTTGTCCATTCTGCTTTCCGCCATCACCCAAATTGACAAAGAAAAATAAAAATGGTTTGCAGATGACTGCCTGGTGGTCGAAAATTCTGAATATTTATGAGAACTTCCAATTGCAGCTTAAGAATATTTAGCTATATTTCCCACAGGATTTTTTATCTTTGCACAAGTTGCCCACAATTCCCGGACATGGCAAGACTTCTTTCTGCTTGTCATTTTATGCTATGAACCGTGTAAAAATAAAAGATAAGGGGATCTGTAAATGTTCGGCTTAAAAAGCTGTGAAAGTCACAAGTTATCCACATAGATGGATTGTTTTCATCCAGTAGCATTCTTTTTATGCTGCGAGCAGAAGATAACTTCACCTTGTATATTTTTTGAAATAGTGCGACAGTAAAAAATATTTTGAACTGAGAATAGCTGAAAAATACTTTAGCCAGGTTCAAATTTTTTATCTTAAAAGACAGAAATAATTGTAAGTTGCAAATAATGTTTTTTTTTGAACAACTTATCCACACTCTTTGAACGCAGGTTCGACAAACATGATGAATATTGATGACTTCGATGAATCTCTCGAAATGACTTACCCTTGCGTCTGGCGATACAAAATTATCGGTCTGAACGCCGATTCATTGCGTGAGGCTGTTGAGGCGGTTATCAACAGAGAGAATTTTTTACTTGCGGCTTCGAATAAGAGCGCTAAAGGTAAGTTTGTCAGTTTTAACTTGTCAGTTGAAGTCGAAAGTAAAGAACATCGCCTGGAAATACTCACACGGCTAAAAAATATCGCTGCGGTAAAAATGATTCTGTAGAATCAGGCTCATATTCCGCATCAATCCATTTAAAACTTCACGGGAGTTCGATGTCTCCATTTATCACAAATGATGCCGTTGTCCTGGGCATATTGATTGTCATTTTAGCGCTGGTTTTTCACACCGCTGTCAAGCCGGCATGGAAAAAGTTCTATACGTTTTTTCCGCCACTATTATTGTGCTATTTCGTTCCTTCGTTGCTCAATACATTTGGCCTGGTTTCACCGGACCAGTCGAAACTATATTTTGTCGCCTCGCGCTACCTGTTGCCGGCCAGCCTTGTGTTGCTTACCCTGAGCATCGATTTAAAAAAGATCATCAGCCTCGGGCCAAAAGCCCTCATCATGTTTTTAACCGCGACGACGGGCATTGTCCTGGGCGGGCCGCTCGCCATTTTGGTGATTGCTCTGTTTAAGCCGGAACTGGTCGGAGGTCAGGGGCCGGATGCCATCTGGCGCGGTTTGACAACAATTGCCGGCAGTTGGATCGGCGGTGGCGCCAACCAGACCGCGATGAAAGAAGTTTTTGAGGTCGGTGATAATATTTTCTCGGCGATGATCACTGTCGATGTGTTCGTATCTACTTTCTGGATGGCCCTTTTACTTTATGGCGCCGGTATGTCGGGGCGTATCGACGGCTGGTTGAAGAGCGATTCTTCCGCAATTGAAGGGGTGCAGAAAAAAGTGGAAGCTTACCGTGCGAAAATCGCGCGTATTCCCAATTTGTCCGATCTCACGAATGTGCTTGCCGTGGGATTTGGTATAACGGCGCTGGCCCATTTGGGGGCCGATCTGATCGCGCCGTGGATCTCGGCACATGCGCCACAGCTGAAAATTTATAGCTTAACTTCAAACTTTTTTTGGATTGTGGTCATCGCTACGACGGGCGGCATCCTGCTTTCTTTTACCCGCCTGCGCGATTTGGAGGGCGTCGGCGCCTCTCGAATAGGCAGTTTTTTGCTCTACATGCTGGTGGCGACCATCGGTTTGAAAATGAATATTTTGGCCATCATGGAGCGCCCGGAATTGTTTCTCATCGCAGCGATCTGGATGTTCACCCACATTTCGCTGCTCTTGCTGGTAGGAAGGCTGATTCGGGCGCCATTCTTTTTTATCGCGGTCGGCAGCCAGGCGAATATCGGTGGTGCCGCCTCGGCGCCTATCGTCGCTTCCGCATTTCACCCCTCGCTGGCGCCCATCGGCGTGCTGCTCGCGGTGCTGGGTTATGCTCTCGGCACTTATTGCGCCTGGTTCTGCGGCATTCTCATGTCATTGGTCGCACCGGGGTAAAATCAGGCAAATCGTTGATTTTCGGAATTAATGATAGCCGGAAGCGCGTGAATCGATTTCATCGTAAAATTCGCCGCTTTGCCCGGCTGCCGTGAGGTGCTGAAAATGACGTCGTAAATAATTCTTCACCCCGTTGCGCGCCAATGGAATGAGCAGAAGAAATCCCAATGTGTCGGTAATTAAACCCGGTGTCAGCAAGACGATGCCACCGATTAAGATAAGCAGGCCGTCCAAAAGTTGTGATGCGGGCATGCGGCCTTGCGCCAATTCCTGCTGTATCTTTTGATAGGTCTGCCACCCCTGTTTGCGCGCCAGCGTCGCACCGAGAATGCCGGTGAAAATGACGAGAAAAATCGTCGGCCAAAAACCGGCAACTTCCCCTAATTTTACCAGCAAAGCAATCTCGATAAGCGGCATGGCGACAAAGAGCGCCATGAGTCTGAATAGCATTTTTTTCTCCACAAAAAATAAATTGATTCTACTGGCAAATCACATGATTTTTTTGATCTCTAACCAGTCTTTTTTCGTTTTTTCGTTCACCTGTTGCAAAATCTTTTGCGAGCTGACAATCGCCTCAACCCCGTGAGTTTTAATGGAATCGAGCGCATCGGCAAAACGTTTAAAATCATCGATGCTTGTCCCCAGAATCTCGTCGCGAATCTGCTGTAATTTTTTATCACTGGTGCCGGTGAGATAGCGAAAGAGCGAGGCGCTTCCTTTGGCGTCAGCCAGCATGTAGCTATCGATTTTGCTGATGGTACCGATGATACTTTTCACCAGCTCATCCTCGCTGATTTTCGTCTGCCGCAGGAAATTTGCCGTTTCATCAAAAATATTGAGCGTCTCCTGCAGATTAGGATCGCGGTAAGAAACCAAGGTGAACAAACCGGTGCGGCGATTGAAACTGCAAAATGCGCCATAGGCACCGCCGTGAACGCGCACCCGCTCCCAAAGCCAGGAAGTGCGCAAATAGTTGTTGATCACAAACACGGAGCCGTGAAATTCATAGCCAACATCATATAAATTAATACCTTTACCGACAAAATTGACTTGTGTCGGGATCGCCAGCCCGGTCGGTTGCAAGTTTCTGCTGAATTGCCAATGATAAGGCGTCGATTGACGATTCGGCAGTTCGGTGATGAATTGAATGATTTGCGGTTCCAGTTGCCGCCGGTTTTTCGCATCGATGGTACAGTTGCAGACGAGATTTCCCCGGGTGAGGAGTTTTTCCCGCAAAAGTTCAAGATCGCTCTGCACGCTTTTCCAATCGTCCAGAATGCGCTGTTCCAGTTGTCGCAGGAAAAGTAGATAGGATATGCCGCTTAATTTGTCGTTGATCCAACCGGATTTTGTAAAAGCGGCCGCCAATTGCCTGCGCGCCAGACCATGGCCGCTGCGTGCCAGGCTATTTTCGTAAGATGAACGGGCGTCCCGCACGATTTGTCCGATGCGCTCGCGATTGTCGAGCCTGGCTGTGCGTAAAATTTCCAGCAAAATTTCCAGCAGTTTTGCCGTTTGTCCTGCGAGCGCTTTCCCTTTGATAAATAACCACGAGGTGGTTTCCTGCCCGTTTTCTTTTGTGCTGTTGAGCGTGCTGCGCCATAAACCGCCGGTATGTTTGCCGATGCGCTGCGTTAATTGGACCCGGTTATGTTTTTCTGAACCGGTTTCGAGTAAGGCCCGACCAAAAATACGCACCAGCGGTAGCAGTTTTTCCGGTACTTTTTCCAAATTAAAACCCAGCTCTAAATAGAGGATGCCGTTGGTAAATAAATCATGAAAAACGATTTCTGCAGCATCTGACTGGCTATGGGCAATCGGCAGATGTTGGTGTTTCTGGTTCAAATCCTGCAACCTGAGCCGCGGAATTTTTGCCAGGTCTTCGGGATCGTCCGGACGGCTCTGTTTTTCTTGCAAGCGTGCCGTATCTTTGATGATCGCTTCGATTTCCTGTGCCGAGAAGCTGCTTTTCATCCTTTGCAGCTTTTTCGTTTCCTTTTCCACTGCTTGCGATTCCAGGTTTTCATCCGGTTCAAAAACAAGGGTTGTGCGGTGCGTATTTCCCAAAAATGCTGATTTGATGAGGGATTCGAGCAGACGCGGGTCTGCCGCGACTTCACTTTTTAATCGCTCCAGTGGTGCTTCGTAGGCCAAAGCATCGATGGGATTTTCATCGTGCAGCCAGGTTGCCAGCACTTCAACCATCATCGACAGGCCACGGGGATAGGAGCCGGTATTGTTTTCCCGCAAGTGGAATTCGATCGTATTCAGGGAAGCATCGAGCGTATCTCTGTCAATGCCGTCTTTCGCAAGTTTTTCCAATGTGGCAAAAATCAGCGCTTCCACTTTTTCGCCATCGGCCGGATCGATACCACGCAGGCCGATAGAATAGCTCAGTTGCCGTAAATCGGTTTCGAGACCGTGACCAGCGAGGTCGGCGCCGAGGCCGGAATCGATCAATGCTTTGCGCAGAGGCGAAGCTGCTGTGCCGATGAGTACGTGATCGAGTAGTTCAAACAACAGCCGGTCGTAATTATCGAGGATATCGCTGAGCAGAAAATTGACCGTAACCACGCCTTTCTTTGTTTTACCTAAATCCTTACCTGCAAAATATTTATGCCTTGCTTTCACAGGTTGGACAAAACGTTTTTGCACGGCGATGGCGGAGTCGATTTTACGGGATTGAAAATCGTTGAGATATTCATTGAGAATGGCAAAGCGTTTTTGCGGATGATCATCACCCCAAAAATAAATAAAAGCGTTTGCCGGATGGTAATAGTTCTGGTGAAAAGCTTTAAATTCCGTAAAAGTCAGATCGGGAATGGCCTCCGGGTGGCCACCTGACTCGACGCCGTACGTCGTATCAGGAAATAGCGACTGCTGACTCAGCTCCGCAACCAGGCGATTCGGAGAACTGTAGGCGCCTTTCATTTCATTGAATACCACCCCTTTGTAGACGAGCGGGGCATCGGCTTTGTGCAGCTCATAATGCCAGCCTTCCTGTTTCAAAATATCCTCATCGATCAGGGGATGGAAAACTGCATCGAGGTAAACTTCGATGAGATTGTAAAAATCCTGCAGGTTGGTGCTGGCCACGGGATAGCAGGTCTTGTCGGGATAAGTAAAGGCGTTAAGAAAGGTGTGCAGCGAGCCTTTGATGAGTTCGACAAATGGCTCTTTTACCGGATATTTGCGTGAACCGCAAAGCACCGAATGCTCCATGATGTGGGCGATGCCGTTGGATGATTTCGGTGGTGTGCGAAAACTGATACCGAAAACTTTGTTTTCATCATTGTTGCAAACCGAAAGCAAACGAGCGCCGCTTTTCCGGTGACGATAATAAAAGACCTCACTGTCGATTTCAGTGATTTTTCTTGTATCTATAAGTTCAAATCCATTTGGATTGTCCATTTTTTCCTCATGTTATTTATGATCCGGTACAAGCAGGATGCTCCAGGGTGGTTTTTCACGCTGAATAGATCATTTGAATACGATGCTTCTTTCCTGTTCATCGACCTGGTCATTGTTTTTTTTATTTTTCGGCAATGAACTGACATCGGTATCAGCAAACAACGGCCCCGGCTGTTTTATTCGCAAGATATGCAGCAGTTAACAAAATATAAATGTTCTCATCCAGCGTGCGGCAAAGTAAATTTTGTATAGTCCAAATTCAAGCGATCGCTTTTAAAACCAGATAAAAAAAGCAGGGAGGCTTCGTCATCTTTATTATGTAAAGACACGAAAACGTTGAGATACGCAAAGAACAGCCAGCAATCCACCCGCACCACTGCGGGTTTAATCTAAAAGTAATTGCAGGGCGAAACCTTTCAGGTTTCAAAAACCTGAAAGGTTTAAAAGAGAGGATAAACTCGTCGGGGATTTAAGCTTACGCGCTGCTCCATCAGGAAATCCCCAGCGGAATTGTGGCGGGGTTCTACGATTGACAGGCAGGAAGAAAATCCTGCCAGGTGAATATAGTTGACCGAGATATAAATAAATGCTTTGACCAGGAAAAGCCCAAAAATACGGGGGAACCTCCACTAAAGCGAAAACCAGCGGTTGTATTTGACGAGAAAAATATTTTCCGAGTCGGTCGAAAATAATTCTGAAAAATCGTCGCTATAGGAAAAATTGCCGTGCGAATCCGAACCGAAGCGCGATTGTGACCAGACGAGAAACAGTGTCGAACCGGGATGATATTGCCAGCGCAGAACGAGATTCGAATTAAACTCACGGAAATTGAAGCCACGTCTATAAATAGCATCAACGAGGAAATCACCATCGAGGTCCAGAGCGACTTCATTGGCATTTGCGTCATCGATGCCGTACAGCTCTGTATAACGATTTTGCAGGCGGGTTGCGCGCGCCTGCCGTACAACTTTATATTTTGAGTATTTGCCCGATGAAATAAACGGCTGCCCATAATACTGGATCGATAAATCCGGTGTGATACTGTAATCGATACGCATGATGTAAAAGGCTGTTTTTTGCTTCAGTCTGGCGAGGAGATAGTGAAACCGGTTATCGGTTTTTTCAGTGCCGCGGTATTGAAAATCATCGTAGTTAACACTGAAAAAGGGTTTGATCGAAAAAGACAAAGAATTGCTGGGGCGAAAGATAAAATCGAGGTGCGCGCTCCATCTCCTGCTAAAACCATCATCGGAACGGCTGCCGCTGAACCCGCCTCCGAGGCGTAATTTTTGGCGCGTATCAGTTATCAGATGGGTCCATGTGCGCCATGTACCTTCTGTACGGAAAGAGGGCCCACCGCGCAAGGCGCTTGCCGAAAGCCGGACACCGTTGCGGGCAAAACCGTAATTAAAACGCCAGTAATTATCAAATTGCCCCCAGCCGTTGATATTAGCACCGGAGGAAAGCCGGTCGCCGCCAAAATTCCAGCTTGTCCACTGGTTGAAATTGATACCGAAATTACGAAAAACAAAGACTGGATTATTTATCCGGTAACCAACCCAAACGAATTGCATGGAGGTATCGCCGCTGCGCAGAAATCCGAGATCATTCAAATCGAGGCCGGGGCTGCGCAGGGTGGCGCCCAGGGCGTACATCCAGTTGCTGTTGCCGCTTTTGCCGAAATCCAGGGTTGCGGAGAAACCGTTGAGCGCTGTGGCAGATGAATCGATTTCGATGTAATCAGCATCCGGGCGTTGGAAATAATGCCGCGAATTGCGCTGCAAATTGAGAATAGCCCGGCGCTCGCCGCGTACACTGCTGAAAGCGGTTTTAAAGTTGACATAGTAAGTTTTGTTTCGCCACTGATGCATCAAATCGAAACCGCCGGTGTAGGCCGCGCGTGGCAGTATTTTCAAATGTGCTGCCGAGAGGTCACGATTGGTAGCGGTAACCATGCCGCCGATGATGGTATTGCCCTGATCAAAATCTTTTTGCAGCCGACCGACAAAATAATTGGTCTGCGGCTCAACCGGTACTTTGCTGCGTGTGCCGTTACGGTCGATCTGTGCATTTTCTTCCTGTGTCAGCGCATTAAATAAACCGACGGAAACCCCGCTTTTGGTTTTGCCTGTAAGTTTGGCTGCTGCAAGAATGGATGAGTTTTGCGGCCGTTCGACAAATTCACCTGGCTGTGCCTGATAATAGTATTGTGGTGAACGGCCGATACGGCGTGTATAAAAAAGCTGATCGCTGGAAAAACCACCGTCTCCGCCGGTTAATTTAAAACGTAAAATGTCGCGTCCTTCGATGAAAAAGGGGCGTTTTTCTGCAAAAAATGTTTCAAAAGCAGTGAGGTTGAGTTCCGAAGGATCAGCCTCAACCTGACCGAAATCCGGGTTGACGGTGAAATCCAGGGTGAGATCGCTGGTCACACCCATTTTGCCGTTAAGGCCGCCATTGAATTTACTTTCGCGGCCGGTTGCAAACGGATTGCCGGCGACTTTTGCTGACTGATCGATTTGCCCAACAGTGTAGGGCAGCAATTCGATGCGCCGGGACGCTTTGATGGCGCGAATTCCATGCAGCTCACCGAAGAGGCTGACGAACCCGGCTGCTGTTCGTGGAATGTGCTGCCACGACGAGCGCTCATCTTTTCTGAAAATTTTCCGTTGAACCTGTATCCCCCAGATTTGTTGCTCTTTTTCGCCGAACCGCAATTGACTGAAAGGAATACGCATTTCGGCAGTCCAGCCTTTGGCGTCGATTTTCGTTTTGACATACCAGACCGGGTCCCAGTTGGCATCGTCGTTTTCACCGTCTTTGGTGATGGCCTCATCTCCTCTGACGCCTGCAGCATTCACGGCAAAAGAAAAAGCTGTACGTTGATCGAAATAAGTGTCGAGGGCGATTTGCACCCAATCGCCATCGAGTTCATCGCGACGGGTGATGCGGGTTTCGATTTTATCCGGTTCAGGGTCAAAAGCACGGATCGCGACGTATAAATTTTTGTGGTCATAGAGCACTTTGAAAGCCGATTCAAAGGAAGGTTTGGCGCCATCATCAGGCGAGCGTTGAATGAAATCGCTGCTCCATTCCACCTTCTGCCACGATTCATCGTAAATGTCACCGTCGATAACCGGCGCATGTGGATTGATGCGCGCCGTGTTATAAATGCGTTTTACCGGTTGGTCGCTGCTGGCGAGAAGGAAACCGGTACAAAAAAACCAGAGAAAAAAAATACTGAAAAACTGGGATTTCACTTTGCTCTCCTCGATGCAAAATTTAATATTGAGTGGTGGTTGGTGCAGCCGAATCTGCCACACATGAAAATTTCTGCCTTATTTGACAAGCTGAGATGTTGAAACGTTTGCATGTTTTTCCTTATTCGATAATAAAACTTGCGGGTTGCCTTTTTTTCTCATAAAATGCATTATGAATAAACAGCAATCATCAAGATTTTTTACCGTCATCGCTGGTAATATCGGCGTTGGTAAAACGACGTTTACCCGCTATTTATGTTCAGAGTTGCAGTGGTATCCCTTTTATGAAAACTTCGCTGAAAATCCCTATCTTAAAAACTTTTATAATGATATGCCGCGCTGGGCTTTCCAGTCACAGGTTTTTTTTCTGAAAGAGCGTTTAAAAGACCTGGAAAAAATCAGCCGCCTCACAACACCCTGTGTGCAGGATCGATCGATATTCGAAGATGCTGAAATTTTTGCCCGGAATTTATATGAACGCGAGATGATGAGCCCTACCGATCACCGGGTCTATCACGATCTTTACAAAAGAATTTCTTCTTTTTTGCCCAGACCCGACCTGCTCATTTACCTGCGCGCCTCGACCTGGACGCTGATCAGCCGTATCCGCAAGCGCGGCCGCAAATTTGAACAGGACATCAACACGGAATACCTGATGCAACTCAACAACTTGTATGATAAATGGGTGCGAGAATTTTCACAGCATTGCGAGACCCTGATCATCGACACCGATGAGGTTAAAATGTATGAAAACAAAGCCTGGCTCGATGGTATAATCGGTGAAATCGGAAAACAGGCGGAGAAAAAAAAAGCCCCGAAAAGCAAATAGTTTTTGGGGCTTTTGAGATTATGCGGCGGAAGTGCGGCCAGTTTTAAAGCATCAAAATATAGACTACAGGTAAAACCACCCCTGCCATCGTGAGCCATTTCCCCCGGCCGGAAAGACCTTTCTTGCCTTTGATCATAATAATTCCGGAAACCGCCAACACGATAAGTACGACGGCAAAAAGATCAGCGATAAGCGTCCAACTGCCGCGCAATTCGTTCAGATGCAAAGCATTCATTTCGATAAAACCACGCCGAGGACTGATTTTTTCGAAAAGCACTTCGCCGGTTTTTACGTTGAGCAGCAATGAACTCTTTGTGAGAAATATTTGCAATTGTTCCGGCGATAGCGGAAAAGTTTTCTGCACAGAGCCTTTCGCTCCGACAGCCTGCAAAACTTTTTCGATTTGCGCTGTGGTGACAGCGGTGGAAATTTCCGCGACCGCTCCGACATTCAGGGAGGTTTTTTCAATGATATAGTTGGCGTTCCAATCGCGCACATGATTGACTGCCAGCCCGGAAATGGCGTAAACCAATGTCAGACCAAATGCGATATATCCGAGATCACGATGAATAATACGGTTCCATTTACGCCAGCTCATTTGCTGATGACCGCTCCCAGACCTTTGATTTGGTAATGTGTTTCGCCGCTTTTAATAGTTGAAGCGTCGAATTTCTCACCTTTTTCCTCAGCCTGATGTTTTTTCATTTTGATGACTTGCTCTTTGGTGAGCTCGAATTTTTGCAATTCGCCTTCAACCAGGGCATTTTTACCTTTTGCCGTCATGGGGAAAACGATTTCGCCGTCTTTCACTTTTACACGGATTTTCTGAAATTCTTTGTCGCCGGCGAGGTTGATCCAGCAGCCGCGCATAGAGCAGACATCGAGGACAAGGCCGCTGACCAGCACTTTTTTACCGACGAATTTTTCCGGGTTGGAAAGGATTGTCGAGATTTTAGTGGTATCGGTCAGGGTGAGTTTTTTGCCGAGTTTTTCTCCTTCAGCGGCCTGGCCTGTCACTCCGCAGATAAAGAAAACCAGCAAAGCAGATAACAGATATTTTTTCATTTCCACTCCTTGAGCTATTAATGATACTTATGATGTTTGTTTGGCCTTAGTATAATTAAATATTTTTGACTGTGCAACATTAAAAAAATATTGATAAGGTTTTTTCAGGAGGAGATGAGAAATATCGCAAGCGAGTGTTTTGTGGTAAACTATCGGGGAAATCTTTTCTGTCGTTTAACTTCGATCAGCAACCGGCTGAGACCGTATTTATTGTAGGCTGTGAGGGCTTTGCGAAACCCGGTGCCATAGATGTGGTCTTTCCCTATTTTCATTTTTTTGATCCTGAACCGGGCAATTTCGGTATTTTGTGTTTTCAGCCATAAGTATTCAAAAAGCTCGCACAGGCCTTCTTCAACCTGTAATTCGAGATGTGGATAACGATTGAGAAATAACCAGGAATGCCCGAATTCGTGTGCTGCGATAGCGATAAAATGTTCCACCGGCAGGCCCTCGAGAATTTGCATTTTTTCGATGCGCCGCGATTTCTCCACACCGTTTATCTCATATGAGGCTTTCTCCGTGCGCCCGGCGACATCCATTTTACCGGGATTGCTGTTGCGCAACACCGACATATCAACCAGAAAGAGCGGGAATTCGCCAGCTGGTAACTTTAAGCCACGCCTGGTCATAAACCGTTTGAGGCGGGAAAAGTATTTTTGTGCTTTGGCCGGTGAACTCACAGCCGTCTTTGTACAGATGTTGCACATATTGCGGCCGTCAGGATATTTCTTGCCGCCATTGGTGATATTTTTGCTGATCAGGCGGGCACAACTGAAACAGGGCTGTAGTTCGTTGAGGTGGCGGGAGTGAAAGTTATAACCCCAGGCATCACGGGTGTACTTATCCGATAGCGGTTGCTTGCAAATGGCACATTTAGAACTGAATTTTTCGTGATAACAATCCCGACAATAGGCTTTATTGTTTTTTTCAAAATAACCTTTTCCTACCAGGTTTTTACCGCATGAAGCGCAACGGAAATGTTCCTGATGCCAATTGTGATTTAAGGCAACAATGTATTTTCCCGCGATGGGTTCACTGCAGCGTTCGCAAATGGTCAGCTTTCCGGTTGGTTCAGGTTTGCGTGCGGTTTTTGAACAGGCAAACTGCGAGATTCCGAAAACGATTAAAATTGAAAAAATGGGAAAATATTTAGACATTAACACCCTCAACCATGGTTTTTATCAGTAAATCATGCTGGCTAAAAAAATACGATAATCGGTTCTGGTTATTTTAAGCATAAATTTTAAGAAAAAAAAAGATTTTGCCGGAAATTTGTAGTTTTAACAACTACAGAATTTGCACACTGCGTTGACAATCCTGTTACAGAAATATTTTAATTTGCTGATCTTGTGCTATTTTTGTATAATATGAACATTGGGAATGTCGTATTTATTCATGGAATGGGCATATGGAATGGCTGCGCCTGTCGCTTCGGGCAGTGCTTTTACTGATCGTTTTCCCCCTGTTTTTTCTCGCGCTATTGCTCGGCTTGTTTTTGCTGTCGTTTAATAAAAAGCTCAAACTTGGCTGGCGAAATTTTATCGTGCAAAACTGGTGCAGAGCTTTGCTGACGATCATGAATGTGCGTGTTTCTATCCATGGTAAAGTGCCGGAGCCCCCCTTTTTTTTGGTTTCCAATCATTTGGGATATATGGATATCCTCACCTATTTTACCGTCCTGCACGGCGTTTTCGTTTCTCGTCATGATATTGCCCGCTGGCCTGTATTTGGTATTATCGCCCGCTCCATCAATACGCTTTTTATCGATCGTACCCGTAAAGCCGATATTCCCCGCGTTAATCAGCAGATCGATCGTGTGATGCGGGAAAACAGAGGTTTGATCATTTTCCCCGAAGGCACCAGCACCGGTGGTAAAGAAGTTTTGCGCTTCAAACCCTCATTGCTGGAATATGCTGCGCGAAATCAGTTCCCCATTTCGTATTCCACGATGCATTATAAAACCGGAAAAAAAGACCCGCCGGCACACCAGGCTGTCTGCTATTGGGGCGAAATGTCTTTTGTCCCGCATTTGATCAATTTATTAAAACTCTCCGGGGTGCATGCGACCATTCATTTCGGAGAGGAGACAATCCAGAGTGATGATCGCAAAGAAATCGCCTGTATTGCCTGGGAAAAAGTACAGGCGCACTTCCGGCCGGTTTATTTTGGCGTATTTGAATAAAAAAACCGCAAAAAGGATAATTTTTTCGTTTTCAATAGATTTTTTCAGCTCTAAAATTATTAAATGGGTGGATTTTGGGAAAAAAGCAAGTTTTAAAATCGATGGTGTGCGTCCTCGTGCTGCTGCTAATCGGCGCCTGTTCACGCAGCGATCGGCATTTTCGTTTCGCTACCGGACCTGCATCCACCTCCTATTTTGATATCGGCGAAGTGATTTCACAAGCTGTTGAGCGTGAAAATAACATTCATTTGGCAACCATCTCACAATATCCCGGCATCAGACAACTCAATGCTGTTGAAAATCTTGCTTTGCTCTATGGACGCAAGGTCGATTTCATCATTACACAAAATGATGTGACGCTACCGAAGCGAATCGATAGCACCGGAACCGAAATTGAAAATGGTATTCGCAGCATTTTGCCGCTTTACCCTCAGGTTTTTTTTATCATCTATAAAAAAGAGCTACAACCAAAATCTTTGTCAGCGCTGATCACCGGGCGCAATATCGGGCTGGGGCCGGAGACCAGCGGCATCTCAAAGTTTGCCGGTGCGTTTTTTCAGGAATTCGGCATCGATCGTCAGGCATATACACCGCTTTACCGCAGTTTTGAAGAGAATGTTTTTTCCGACACCGTCGACGTCGTTTGTCTTTTAACGGGATTTAACAATGATCGCATCAAAAATTTACTGAATAGCGGGGGCAAAATTTTCAGCCCTGGCGATCCCGTCCTGGCGCAAGCGGGTTCTGCAATCGATGGTTTCTGCCTCAATTATCCACTCGCACGACCTTATATTGTGCCGCGCCACACTTATGCGAAAAAACCGGATCAGCCGATTCTCACAGCAGCTGTGGACGCGGTATTGTTGTCCCATAAAGAGATTGAAAATGATGTGGTTTACGACATTATTAAAACGATTATCGAACACAAACAACATATGGCTAGCAGCCACGATAACGAGCTCATCAGCCAGTTTTCCGAGAATTTTCTCGCTTCCAATTTGCGCTTCCCGTTACATCCCGGAGCAAAACAATACCTTGAGCGCAATAAACCGACATTTATCGAGCGCTGGGCAGAGACGATTGCATTATCGTTTTCAATGCTCGTTGCCTTGATCGGGTTCGTTTCGACTGTCGTGACCTGGCGGCGGCGCAAAGGCAAGAACCGCATCGATAAATATTATGAGAAAGTTTTGCGTCTTGAGCGCCAAATCCCCTATTACGATTCCCGGAAGGAATGTATCAACGCCATTCTCGATCTCAAGCGGCTGCGTGATAAAGCATTTCGCGAACTGATAAAAGAGAAACTCATAGCAGACGAAAGCTTTCGTATTTTCATCACCTTGTTGAATGATATAATTCATGAAATTTATGTGCAGGAACAGGAAATAGATAAAAACTGAATCAGCACCGTGCGCACCGGCAAGAACGAGAATAGCTGATTCAACAGGTTTATTTTTTCAGCCGGAGGCTACACTTTTAACTATCTTAAAAACCTAAGTTAAGCCCTGCAATTAATCCTCTCATATTCACTTTGCCCAGGATGAGTTTCTCTGCACGTATATTCAAGTGCATGTATCTTTTTTCGGTGCTTTTTACAAATACACGGGAATTTATTTTCAATGATCCGGGCAAGTGTCCGTGGATCGTTGTCTGCGCCAAACAGCGGCAGCAGGCGAAATCCGCTTTACCGGGAAATAGTTCTGTTCAGATACTTCTTAACACGACAAAAGACTTGAATTTCAACTGTGCATACCTTATTTTTTACGCTTTCGGCCCGTATGCTCGGGAATGATTAAAATTGGAAAGTCAAACAAACGATTAAGGAACGATGTCAGATATTTTCGAATACCGAAAACGCGCCCACGCCTCCTATTCAACGAAATATATTAAAATCGAACTGAATTGGCGAAAAATTGCTTTTTATCTGCTTGCCTTATCGATGTTTCTCGGCAGTATTTTAACATTGCCGATTATCTATTTCACTTATTTCAACGTGAGTGCCGATAAAAATGCACTCTCGAATTTGCAGGCTGATAACGGCGGCGTCAGCGATAAAATCGCTAAAATTGAAAAAGAATATTCCCTTTTTTCAGGTGAAATCAACGCCAGTCAGATCGATCATATTCCCGTTGATCCTGTTGCCGGTGTTGACGATGATGCACATGATATAGAAATGGATATTTTCGTAAAAGCCGATGATGTGGCTGTTCATAAAGATAATTCAATAAAAACCGCACTGCAGGATCAGGCCACAACAGATTTCCAAACGAGCGCTGAAAATAGCCGGTTTGCAACAAGTGAGACGGATGGGCTTTCGCGTGTCATACAGAGCGTCCAGCTCAATGTTGAAAAAAGCCTGCAAGAACAAAATGCCCTGGAAAGTAAATACAGTGGCGGAGAAGTCTCGCTGGAGAATATTCCGACAATCCGCCCTATGCTCGGTGGCCGGATTTCAGATATATTCGGCCCGCGAATCGATCCATTTTTACGCAAAACACGGCATCATGGCGGACTCGATTTCGCGGCGCCGACCGGCACGCCAATTTATGCTCCAGCCGCTGGAAAGGTCATCTATGTGCGCCGTCGGTATGTAAGAAATCGTGGATATGGCCGCTGTGTGAAAATCGATCACGGCGGTGGAACAGTTACATTGTACGGGCATATGTCGAAAATAAAAGTAGAAGTCGGACAGCACGTCAAACGCTGGGATGTCATCGGCCTAGTTGGCGATACCGGCCGCTCGACCGGGCCACACCTGCACTATGAAGTCAGCAAAAATGGCAAAAGAATTGATCCGATGCAGTCCTTTTTATACTGACACTGGACATGCGGCTTCTCGAGTTTTTATAATTATTGCAGTCATCATTCTGGTGGCTGCTTTTTCATGTTTGGGCCGAGAATGAGAATCTGCAGAAGGATTTTCAATAAAAAAAGAAGGCCGCAGCGGGGCTGTTCGATGGCCGGATAGTGCTTTGAACTCACTTGTGATTTTGTTATTTTGTTCACCTGTAAATCTGCAAATGACCCCCGAGTACTCTTTAAAATAATCTTTTTCAAATATCGGCTTTTCGGGGATTTTTAATAGACGAATCGTTTTACTCTTCGCTTTTACTTAAATAAAAACGTTAAATAAGCCTGATCGATGAAAAAATTGATTTTAATTCTACATTTTTTGCTGGCGTCGGCCAATTTCTGTATTGCAGAGGGGCCTGCCGGTTGGCAAAAATCGGGTGCAAACCGGTATCTGCTGTCCCTTGATGGAAAATGGCAAATTGAATCAGGTGATAAAACCGGGGCAGGATTAACCGTTCCCGGCATCATAAAAGGTACTGAGATAGTCTTTTTATCTCGCTCATTTCACCTCAGTGATTCACTGAAAAATTATCAGTTGGTTTTGCATGCCTCCTCGGTGCAGCCCAACTGCGCTGTCAAACTCAACGGCAAATTTATCGGCAATGCTGTTCCTGCCATCAATCTTGTTGAGTTAGCTTTAAACCCGGAAAATCTCAAGTATGGTGCTGAAAATGTTTTGACATTTGAAATCAATCCTGAACTCAATAATCGCTCAACTTTGCCTTTTAAACATCGGCCGCTTGGTTTAAGGCTGGATAGCGGCATTCTCAGTCCGGTTTATATTGAAGCGATGCCGCAGTGGAATTTGCAGTTGAAGAATCTGAATTACAGTTTCACTAAAGCATGGACATCTATCGCCGTCAAAATCGATTTGGAACTGGAAAATCCGCCGGTAACTGCCAAATCAAATGCATCTGCTGAGCGTGGTGAAATCAGGATTCACCTCCGTAAAGACGGCCGAGAGGTCATACGTTCGAAAAGAATAGAATTCAATCTGAAATCAGCAACCAGGAGTCTGCAAGGTATTAAGTTTAACGCGGCGAATATCTCGCCATGGTCGCCGCAAACTGCTGAAATCTACCAGCTTAATATTGATTTTTTAATCGCTGGAAAGCTCGTCGACTCCATAGCGCGACCGACAGGATTTCGGGAACTGAAAATCACCGGCAAAAAATTTCTGCTCAACGGCAAAGAATTTCTTATCAAAGGTGTTGATTGGTTTGACGATCTTGCGGGCTTGTCAGTAGAAAAGCGGCATGTTGAAATTCAGCGTTTGATCGACAACATCAAAAAACTTGGCGCTAATACCTTGCGCTCGGTCGGTTCTCCCGCCCCGCTTGATATGGTGCAAAAATGTGCGGAAAACGGTATTCTGCTTTTACAGGAAATTCCGGTTTATTTTGCCAATGCAACCCAATTGCGCAATAAAAAAATTCGCAGCGACGCCGAAGCCGGGCTGCAAAAGCTCATCGAACGCGATAAGCTTAGCCCGGCGATTCTGGGCTGGGGAATCGGTGTCAATTTTCATGATAGCGCACCGGCTGCCCGATTATTCACCGAATCACTAATACAACTGGCGCGGCAAAATGACTCCCGGCCGGTTTATTTGATGACCCGCTCGACAATGAAAAATGCCTCACTTGAAGCAGTCGATTTTCTCTTGTTTGATAATTTTGAAAAAGAAAACCTTGGATTTGATCCGGCACTCATGCCGGAGAAACCGCTTTTACCTGTTTTGGGCTATTTTGTCAAACCATTTCTGGTTTCAAAAGATTATACGCAACCTGAACGCCGCTGGCAGGAAGCGGAAGAAATCCAGGCTGAACAGCTTGAAAGGATCGTACGCTTTCTCCACGAGAGCTGGCCGGATTATTCCGGCAGCTTTGTGCATGCATTGCAAGACTGGCGCGGTGAATTCGCTACACTGATTATCGGTGAGCGCAAGAATGATAAATTGAATTACCCTGCCGGCCTGTTGCGCTCCGGCGGGGAAGCGCGTGTGGCGTTTCAAATGATGGCTGCACTGAACAAGAGTGAGCGCCGGCCAAATATTTCAGCGAACAGTGTGGAGCTTGAAAACCCGGCGGTTTTTGCCCTCGTCGGTGTACTGGTGGTTCTTATGTTTTTATTCTATCTCAAGCGAGATCGTCGTCTGAACACGACGATACGCCGGATATTCGTGCATCCGCATGGATTTTATATCGACCTCTATGAAAATCGCAAGGTTCCTGTCTTCATTACGACAATCGTTGCCTGCGCCCAGAGCCTGGTTTTGGCTTTGTTGCTGGCAAGCTCATTTTTTGCCTGCCGTGAATTTTTATTATTCGATGAGATTTTAAATTTATTGCTGCCATCGCCGGAACTCAAAAATTGGCTCATCATGCTGATCTGGAACCCCGGCTGGCTGATTTTTCTTCTCGCCGCCGCTTATATCTTCCTCACGATCATCCTCGCCTTGTTGCTGCGAATTCTCGGTTTTATGCTCAGCAAACCGGTATCGGTCGGGCAATATACGACATTTCTCTTCTGGGCCGCAACCAGCTATCTGCCCCTGGCCCTGGTCACACCGGTTTTCTATCGCATACTACTCGGCGATGAGGGCATTTCTGTCCCCCTTGGCATTATCGCTTTCTTCGTCATCTGGCATCTGCTGCGGGTCTACCGGGGCATGCGTGTGTTGATGTTCCTACCGCCAGGCCGGGCTTTCGTTTTATTTATTTCCATTCTTTTTATCCTGTTCGGCTCCATCGCATTTTATTACAACCATAGCCAGTCTATATTCGCTTATATCGATTATTACTGGAGCCTGTTGAATTGAAATAAACGCCGAGATTTGCCTGTTGATTTTTAAATCCATTGAATTGTGTTAAAATTCTTCGTTAATTTCTATTTATCGATTTTGATGAATTGTCATGAAATAAACATTTATACCACCCAGTTCTGTTTTCGTGTAAATTTTGAGTAGAATAGAACGATTGTTGTAAAAAAATCCCCAGGGAGGGTGTTGCGTGTATTTATCCCGATTAGAAATTTTTGGATTCAAATCTTTTGCAAAAAAAACCGTTATCAATTTTCACGATGGCGTGACGGCGATAGTCGGGCCGAACGGCTGCGGCAAAAGCAATGTCGTCGATGCCATTCGCTGGGTGCTCGGCGAGCAAAAAGCCGGAGCGCTGCGCAGTGATAATATGCAAAATGTTATCTTTAACGGCACCCGCACGCAAAAACCTCTGGGCATGGCGGAGGTCTCTCTGACCATCGAAAACACAAAAAATATATTGCCGATTGAATTCTCTGAAGTCGTTATAACCCGCCGGTTGTTCCGCAGTGGAGAAAGCCAGTATTTGTTAAACAATGCCATGTGTCGTTTAAAAGATATCGTCGATTTATTCATGGATACCGGCATGGGTGCCAACGCCTATTCGGTTATTGAATTGAGTATGGTTGAAAAAATCCTCAGTGGGCGACCGGAAGAGCGACGACAGATTTTTGAAGAAGCGGCCGGGGTGACAAAATACAAAATTCGGCGAAAATCGGCCTTGCGCAAGCTACAGGCGACAGAGCAGGACCTCGTGCGTATCTCCGATATCCTCAGCGAAGTTGAAAAATCCGTTTCTTCACTAAAAAGGCAGGTCAACAAAGCCCGGCGCTACCGTGATTTCACTGAAGAATTGCGGACACTTGAACTTGATTACAGCGCTCACCACCTGCGACTCATCCAGGAAGAAAGGCAGCCTCTCGAAGAAAAAATTCAAAAAATCTCAAGCGAACGCGCCGGCGTCTCCAGCCACCTTGCCGCAGAAGAAGCCAGTCTTGAGTCTGAACAGGTTAAATTGCTGGAAATTGAAAAAGAATTGACGCAGCAGAAACAGCAGCTCATCGAAATATCCAAAAAAATTCAGTCGAAAGAAGAAGATGTTCTTGTAAGCCAGGAGCGCGTCCGTGCGGCGGATAATGCACGAATACGCGCGAGACAGGAAATCGATGAGCTCATCTATCGCCTCAAGCGATTACAGGAAGAGAGAGAAGATGCCTTGGCCGACCTTGATGACGCGCGTGCGGAAGCTAAAAATGTCGAACAAAACCTCGGTGCGGCAAATCAGGCTCTGGAAATCATTCAGGCGGCTTTCATCAGGGAGCGTGAGCAGGGGAAAAAGCTAGAAGATACGCGCCTGCAAAAACTTGAAAATATCGGTGATATCAAAAAAGAAGAAGAGCGATTGCGGACGCAATTGGAATATAGCGCACGGCGGCATGGCATCATCACTGATAGCACTGAAAATTTGCAGATGCAAAAACGCCAAGCTGTTTCCCGCCTGGAAGAGCTGACGCAACAAAAAAGCGAACTCCGGCAATCGCTTGATCAGGTGGAGAAGGATTTTTCCGCATCCCGAGATGAAATCGAAAACCTGCGCCAGCGAATCGATGAACGCAAGGTAGAATTTGCGCTGGTCGAAAACAAATTATCAGGCCGCAAGGAACGTTTTGCCGTGTTGCGGCAAATTCTTGAAAATATGGATGATTACCCTGAAGGTGTGCGTTATCTGCTCGATGAAAACCATAGCAGAACGGCAATTGAGGATGTTGTCGGCAATATCATCTCTGTTGAAAGTCAATACCGGTCGGCAGTTGAAGCAGCTTTAAGTGATGCTGCTGTTTCGCTCATCGTCGAAAACCCTGATGCTGCGATTTCAGCTATCGAAGAATTGCGGCAAGCCGGCAAAGGCTCAGTTACCTTTCTGCCGCTGGCAGTACTGGGAAAAATTACCGCCGCCACGGTCGAGAATAGCAAAGATTTATCCGGCGTTGGCGGTGTGCTTGGCCGTGTGGCAGAGTTTATTCAGGCGGATGAAAAATACAAGCGTTTGCTGCAATCGGTGGTGGGCCATTTTTGGCTCGTCGAATCGTTCGATGCTGCTGTCAGGATCAACAATGAAATGGGGCAGACTTGTCCATCCCTGGTGACGCCGGCCGGCGATGTCTTCTATAGCAATGGTGCGATCCGCGGTGGCGGCACAACAGATGCCGAAGCGAGTCTCGTCGGCCGTAAGGCTGTCGTCGAAGCATTGGAAAACGAGATTGCCATGCTGGAAGAAAACGCTGCCGGGATTAAAGAAACCCTGGGAAAAGATTCCGATGAACTACGCCGCAAGCTCATACAGAGTGAAAAATTGCAAACCGCGCTCAAAGAGCAAAGCGTTGCTTTTCATCACCTGGAAATTGCGCTGAATCAGGTTGGCAGCGAGGTGAAAAAAATTGATGATCGGCTGGCTGAGCTTCAACTTGAAGGCACCGGTCTCGATGCCAGTATTGCAGAATATGAGGAGCAACTGGCTAATTTGGCGCCGGGGCTTAAGCAAACGGAAGACGATCGCCAGGTGCTGGAAGAAGAGTATAAAAAATATCGTGATGAGCTGGATATCATCGAGAATGAATTGAAAGCAAAGGAAACATCGCGCCAGAAAATTCAGGTGGAGATCGTCACTAAAGAAGCGGAAGTCAAAAGTATCGAAAACAGATTGCAGCAGATCGACCGCAGTGAAAAAGAAATTCAGGAGGCAAAAAAACGGCGCGAGGAAGAGATCATATCCAACACGAATCGCATAGAAGAACTCGACGACCATATCGCGGAAGTGCGCGAATCCTTGCAGGTGGAGTTTGCCGAGCGCAAGAAATTCGACGATGCCATCGCCGAGATTGAAACAGTCTATTCCGAGCGAAAAAACGAGCTCGACGAGCGCGACAAAGCCCTGCGTTCAGTGCGACAGCGGCGCGATACGCTGGCGGAAGAAATCCATCAGGGAGAATTGCGCATCGCCGAACTGAAAATGAATAGCCGCAACCTGATCGAACAGATTCAGGAAACCTACGAAGTCGATTTGCAGGCACACCTGGCACCGCATGAAATCGATACGCGCCAAGCGGCAAACCGCATCAATGATTTGAAACAGCGCATTCGCTCCATTGGGCCTGTAAATATGCTGGCATTGAAGGATTATGAAGTTGAAAAAGAACGTTACGATTTTTTAATGACGCAGAAAAATGATCTGCTCACCGCAGAAGACAACCTGAAAGAGACGATTAAAGTGATCAACAACACGGCCTATGAGCGTTTCGATGAGGTGTTTTCGAAAGTCCGCGAAAATTTTATCCGGGTATTTAAAAGCTTTTTCACCAACGGCATTGCGGATATTTATATCGAAGGCGATGATCCTCTGGAATCCGACATCGTTATCGATGCCAGCCCGAAAGGCAAGAAATTGAGTAATTTAGCCCTGCTTTCCGGTGGCGAAAAAACACTCACGGCGCTATCGCTCCTGTTCGGCATCTATCTCGTCAAACCAAGTCCTTTCTGCATTCTCGACGAAGTGGATGCACCGCTCGATGACCCCAATACCAACCGCTTTGCCTCGGCGCTGGCGGAATTTTCCAAAGATACGCAGTTTATCGCGGTGACCCATAACAAATTGACGATGATGAATGCCAAACAATTGTTCGGTGTCACCATGGAAACGCCGGGTGTTTCAAAAGTCGTTTCGGTGAAATTTGAAGAGTTTAATAAATCGAAAAATAACGGCGTTTCCCAACCGGCAGCGTAAAACCTGCACAATCCGGATGAATACGAATTATTCCGACCTGACTTTATGAGCATTAAAAATAAAACGACTCTAAAAAATATCCTGCTTTATACTATTGTAACCGGGACTTCACTGTCTTTCCATCTGTTTGCCCAGTTCCCCGGCCCCGAAGGCCCCGCTCTGAAATTTTCTGTAGATAGCGCACAATTCCGCATCAATGACTCCCTGTATCTTGGTGAATTGTATTTTGCCGTGCCGCGGCAAACATTGAATTTTATCCCCGAAGGTCAGGGTTTGCGTGCGCGTTACGAGATCAGCGTTACCGTATTGCGCCAGGGGCGGGAAATTACGCAGCAGCGCTGGACAGCCACCTCATTTGCCGCCGGGCCGGAGGAGATAAAATCCACCCAGTCCTTGTTTAATGTTGCCAGGTTTCAGTTCAAACCAGGGGTTTATGTCATTCGAACAAAAATTTCAGATTTGAATGGTGAAACACGGGGTGAAAAAGAGGTGCCGCTGAAAATCCGTGCGCTGCCGATAGATAAACTCACTTTAAGCGATATTGAAATGGCAACAGAGATCGAACGCGATACCAGCCGCACGGTTTTTCAGCGCAACGGCTATCGGGTTATTCCCAACCCCGGAAGGCTCTATGGCGATGGCCTGGTCGTTTTGCGTTTTTATTTTGAAATTTACAATTTACAGCCGGCTGATGCCGCGACGTATTCGGTTCGCTACAGAATCTTCGATGCTGGTGGGCAAACCACGAAAATGTTTGCAAAAAAAAATAAAAGAATAGCCGCAAAAAATCTCGTTGAAATCGGCGGCATCAATATCGTCACCCTGCGAACCGGCGTTTACACCCTGCAGGTCTCGGTGCGGGATAACGGCAGCGGACAGCAAGCGATTCGCGAACAGGTCTTTTATATCTTTCGCAAAAAAGATAAACGCGACCGGCAAGATGTGACTTCACCTGCGGTGACAAAAAATTTGCTCTTGCGCTTATATGAATCATATGATGAGCAAAAACTTGATGAAGAATTCGAAGCCGCCGTCTGGATCGCCAGCGCCACGGAAAAGTCGATTTATAAATCACTCGATTTGGGCGGGAAAAAACGTTTCATGGGTCAATTCTGGTATTCACGTGATCCTGATTCTTCCACTGTGCGTAACGAATTCCGCGAGAACTATCTTGCACGCGCCGCTTACGCCCGGCAAAATTTTGGCGGGCTGAAAAAAGGGGTCAAATCAGACCGTGGCCGTGTCTTGCTCATTTACGGCGCCCCCAGCGAAATCGAGCGCTACCCCAGCGAACAAGGTTTGCGGGCCTATCAAATCTGGCAATACTACGAAACCGAAGGCGGCATTGAATTTATGTTCGTCGATACGCATGACTGGGGCGATTATTCGTTGGTGCATTCCACGGCACGGGATGAATTGCACGATGAAGACTGGCAGCGCTGGCTGTCGATTCAGCCACGATGAATTATTCCCTGGAAGTTGGAAGCTTGTCTGAAGCTCGCTGAGGTGTTATTCCACTCTCATTTTTATCACGCTGGTGGTGTAACTGTTTGGCCCCGATGGGCACGTCGGGGATTTAAATCCACACATTTAACCATAACAATATCCTGACGGACAACTTTGGCTGAAGGCTTCAATGGAATACAGACTATTCCATTAGTTTTTAGCCGGTGTGGTTTTTGATCAATAAATATGTAATCTTTCTGCTCGAGATGCAACTTTAACCCAAGTTCACCTCTCATCCGCGAAGAAAACATAAAATTTGCCATATTTTAGTCTGTTTTGTGGGATAACTCCAATGTTTAGATATTAATTTGCTTTTGTAGTGACTTATAAATATTCCTTTCCCTTGCGCGACAGCC
>JAJRYV010000131.1 GCA_024275575.1 bacterium | reverse complement strand
GCCGCAACCGTATGAAGTTGCTGCTCTGGGAATCGGGCGGCTTTGTGATTTACTACAAACGTCTTGAAAAAGGCGCCTTTGAAATGCCTGCCATCACCTCAAGCACGAATGCCATTGAATTGACCGCAGATGAATTGCTGCGTGAAGAAGTGCTTTCAGCTTCGTAGTGCGCCTCCCTGCAACCCTCGGTTTTGATGGTCGACGAAACGCCGATTCGGGTTTTAGATTACAAAAACAGGAAAAAATCCCATCTCGGCTATTTTTGGATCTATTATGACCCGGTCGACAAGCGCGTTTTATTCGATTATCGGCTCGGCCGGGGTCGCGAAGGGCTGGCCGAGCGCCTAAAAAATTTCTCCGGATTGCTGCAAAGCGATGGCTATCAGGCATACGAGATGTTCGAAGCGCGTCAGGATATTACCCTGTTTTCCTGCTGGACGCATGTGCGGCGCTATTTCGACAGGGCCAAAGAAAACGATCCTAACCGTGCGCAGCAGGATTCTTGCTAATGTCAACTTACAGATTTGAATACTCAATTGTACTAAATATTTATGCTTATTCCTCTTCAATTTAAAAGGGAGAGATATACAAACGCTTTGGATGCTTTTTTCCGAGTACACTGGGTGATTGAAAAAGAAAATTAACAAATACGTGTACGTGGAAATCCGCGCTAAAGGTGACAACATGAAAGTCTATGTTGATGGCGAGTTGGAGTTGAGCGCAAATGCCAGCGGTTGGAACGGCCAGTATTTCAGCACGCTGACCAACGGCATTAAAGGCAAATACGACAATTTTTCGCTAACTACGGGCGATAACTACTCTTACATCCGCGGCCTCAACGGCGAAGTATTGGCTGTTTACGACGGCAACGACAACCTGGTGGACGAGAGTATTTACGCCAACAACCAGCGCATTGGCAAATTAGATACAAACGGCAACCGCCGTGTGTATTTGAACGACCATTTGGGCTCGCACCGGGCGTAACTCACCGGCAGCGGCAGCCCGTCGTGGCGTTCGAGTTATTACGCTTTTGGCTCGGTCGCCAAAACCAGCGGCGGGGACAGCGAGTCGCGCTTTGGTTTTACCGGGCATGAGATGGATTATAGTACGAGCTTGAATTATGCGATTCACCGATATTACCACAGCGAGTTGGGGCGTTGGTTGAGTGTGGATAAGAAAGGGGGACTCTTGCCTTGCTTCGGCTGTCACGGTATTGGGAAAGATAACTGACAAAAGCTGCCTGTCTGCCCCCGGTGTTGTGGCAAGTTTTATGCGGGAGCCGGAAATGGAGCAGTTCTTCAGCGATACGACGAACGCAGAGGGAGGGTACGAGATTATCGTTGAGGATGTGGTTCTGTGTTATCGTTCTTTCCCGGCACAGATATTTGGTGAAAAAGTGTGTGAGGTTTTTGATCGATTGCGTTGCTTTGAACGATGGAATCAATGAGATGCTGCAAGTCGTCCTTTGCCGGAAAGGATGTAAAACGTTAGGTAAACAAATGCGATCATTGCCATAGATGCCGCGAGCTCAAAAACGTATTTGATATTTTCAATACGGTTCTGATAAATCCACCCCGTCAGCCATGCGCCCGTCCCGATACCGATTTCCAGTGCGATGTAAAGTGTCGCCATGGCACGCCCGAGAATCAGCTTGTCGCTCAAATCGATAGCCCAGGCAAAGATCGCCGGCGTGAGCCCGCCGACACTGGCGCCGAGCAGAAATGCGCCGATGATAAATTTTACTTCGGTATCGGCAAACGCGATAAACAGAAAAGCCGAAGCAATACCCACAATATTAAACAAGATCACCGGTTCGCGCCCCAGCTTGTCCGATAATTTACCCATAAAAATCCGCACGCATAAAGAAGCGAGCGTGAAATAGCTGAAAAACAAACCCTTGTTGGCCAGGCCCAGATGTTCACTCAGGTCAGGAGTGATAGTCAAGACGACGCCAAACCCGAAAACTGTAAACAGCATGACGATGGCAGCGGGCAATACGCTCGCGGTGTAAATATCCGTTTTCCGGATTCGCAGTAAATGGATATTGAATTTTCGTTTCCCCGGCAGGGTTTCCTGCATGCGCAGCAAAACAAAAACCGACAGAAATGAAAAAAGCGATGAAGTATAAAACATGGCATTGATCCCCCATTTCTGCGTGATAAAACTGCCGATAAACGGCCCCAACGCAATGCCCAAACTGCTAAAAAAACCCAGCGCTCCCATCGCTTCACCACGACGACCGGCAGGCACGATATCCGCCACATATGCTGCGGTTCCGGTCGGTTTAAAACCGGTTGAAAACCCATGTAGCAGGCGCAAACCGAGAAGCAAAAAAACAGTATTCGCCAAAGGATAAAGAAATCCGCAAACCACACAAACCGCTGCTCCGATTACCATCACCGGAATGCGGCCAATGCTGTCTGCCAGCTTGCCGCTGAAAGGGCGCGACAACCCGGCAGTGAGCGTGAATAATGCGATGAGATAACCTTTATAATTGGCACCTCCAAGTTTTGAAAGATAAGCCGGCAGTTCGGGAATGAGCATATTGAAACTGGAAAAAAACAAAATACCGCTGAGGCAGAGAAGAAAAAATTGCAGGGTAAAAATTGAGTTTTTCACGTTAGAATCCCGGTAATTTTTTGCGCGATCATCTGACCATCGAGAGCAGCGGAGACGATGCCTCCGGCATAACCGGCGCCCTCGCCACAAGGATAGAGCCGGTCAATTTCGACATGCATGCCGCTGTCGCGATCACGTGGAATGCGCACCGGCGAGCTGGTGCGCGATTCCAGGCCGACGAGATTGGCTTCTTGTGAGTAAAACCCACGATATTTTTCACCAAATTCGTGCAGGGCAATTTGCAAGCGCGTCACGATACGCACCGGTAGAATCTCATGCAGCGGCGCGCTGTAAATACCGGGGATATAAGATGTTGGCGCCAAATCTTGCGATAACTTGCTATTGACAAAATCGGTCATGCGTTGCGCCGGTGCAGCCTGCGAGCCATCACCGACAGCGAAAACCGCCTTTTCCAGCGCCTGTTGAAAGCGCAAGCAGCGCAGCGCTGCGAAACGCTGCATTTCCCGCAAGTCATCCGGCTCGATCGCTACCACCATACCGGCATTGGCGAATTGTGAATCCCGTTTCGCCATCGACATGCCGTTGACCACCAGCTCTCCCGGAGCAGTCGCTGTAGGAACGATGAGCCCGCCCGGACACATACAAAAACTGAAAACGCCACGATTTTGCACATGAGCAACCATTTTATAACTCGCCGCCGGCAAAAATTGATCACGCGGTCGCTGGTGGTACTGCATTTCATCGATAAGCGCCTGCGGATGTTCGAGGCGAATGCCCATGGCAAAGGGTTTGGCTTCGAGACGAATTTGTTTTCGCTGCAACAGTTCGAAAATATCACGCGCCGAATGCCCGGTGGCTAAAATGACTGCCTCTCCAAGATGCTCATCGGAATTATTGACGATCACCCCGCTTGCCCTGCCGTTATCGATAATCAAATCATCGACATGGGACTCAAAATGGATTTCGCCGCCAAAATTTTGAATCGTTTCGCGCATGGATTGAATTACTTTCGGCAATTTATCGGAACCGATGTGGGGATGGGCATCGAAAAGAATATTTTCAGGGGCGCCATGCTCGACAAATAATTGCAGGATATCTTTCAGCGAACCGCGTTTTTTTGAGCCGGTGTATAATTTACCGTCGGAATAAGTGCCGGCACCGCCCTCGCCAAAGCAATAATTTGAATCCGGATTGACAAAACTCTCCTGCTGGATGGCGCGCAAGTCACGCCGACGCGCCTGCACATCTTTGCCACGATCGAAAATAATCGGTTTAATGCCCGCTTTCAACAGCTCCATTGCAGCAAAATAACCGGCGGGGCCGGCGCCGACGATAAGCACTTTTTTTTGTGCATTTGCTCTGATACATTGGTGCCGCAGTCTTTTTTTCGCCGCCGGCAACTCTCCGATATAGACTTTCAGCCGAAGAACGACTTTCGGCTGTTTGCTGCGCGCATCGATGGAGCGGCGGCTGATGGTGACGGCGTTTATCGCCTCGGTTGTGTGTTCGCACAGCGTCGCAGCAAGCTGCAAAACCTGCTGTTCATCTGCGGCCTGCGCCGGTGTGCATTTAACTTCAATTTCTTTTATCATTGGATTTTAATTCTATGAATGGTGTTCAAAATACTGCTACTTCGGACCGGATTAATTTTTCAAATTTCCCTTTTGTGCAAGACATCAATTATACGAAAAAGATGGATCAAATGCGATTTTTTTCTCTTAGTGAAAAATTAAAAAACAGGGATATTCAATTAACAAAATTGACACTTGTATCGCATGGGTGCAAGTGCTATATTGTGCGAATTTTTTGACAGATAGCCATAAATATTGAAATTATAATTTAATGAGGATAGCATGCAAGCTCAACAATGGGAAACCAGCCCGGCAATGCAAATTGATATTTCGAAAGCTTATACCGCGACAATCGAAACCGACAAAGGCGATATTGTCATCGAACTGGCGCCGCAACATGCACCGAAAACGGTAAACAATTTTGTTTTTCTGGCCCGTCAGGGTTTCTACGATGGTGTGACTTTTCATCGGGTGATCGGCAATTTCATGATTCAGGGCGGCGACCCCACCGGCACTGGTATGGGCGGGCCGGGATATGATTTTGAAGATGAATTCGAAGGCAATCCATTGGTTCACGAAACAGGTGCATTGTCGATGGCCAACGCCGGCCCCAATACCAACGGTAGCCAGTTTTTCATCACCCACAGCCCGCAGCCGCATCTCGACGGACGTCACACAGTATTCGGTAAAGTGACGAGCAGTCAGGTCATCATCGACTCTATTGAGCAGGGTGATGTGATGAACAAAATTATAATTGCAGAAAAATAAAGATAATAAAATGAGAAAAGTAACTGCTGAAGAAGCTGTAAAAGTTATCAAATCAGGCGATCGTGTCTTTATCCACAGTATTGCCGCAGCGCCATATCTGTTAATCGACAGCATGATCGGGCGGGCGCCGGAACTGGAAGAAATAGAAATTGTACAAATCCATACCGAAGGCAAAGCAAAATATGCGACGCCGGAATACGCCGGCACCTTCCGTACCCATGCGATGTTCGTCGGCTCCAACCTGCGCAAAGCGGTTGCTGAAGGTTATGCAGATTACATTCCGGTCTTTCTCAGTGAAGTGCCCAGCCTTTTTCGCCGCCGCATCCTGCCGCTCAATGTTGCGATGATTCAGGTTTCACCGCCGGACAAACACGGATACTGCTCCCTTGGCATCGCTGTCGACGTTTCCGTTGCAGCGGCGCAGACTGCAGATTTTGTCATCGCCCAGATCAACCCCAACATGCCGCGCACCCATGGCGACGGTCTCATCCACATCAAAGATATCGATTACGGCGTTGATGTCGATGTGCCTATTCCCGAACTCGGTGGTTCCGTCCTTTCACCAATTGAAATTACTATCGGCAAGCATTGCGCCGAACTCATCGACGACGGGGCAACGCTGCAAATGGGCATCGGCGCTATCCCGGATGCAGTGCTCAATGCGTTGACCAACCACCGCAATCTTGGCGTGCATACGGAAATGTTTGCCGACGGTTTGACCGATCTGGTAGAAAAAGGTGTGATCAACGGCATTAATAAAAAAGTGCACCCCGGTAAAATTGTCAGCAGCTTCGTCATGGGCTCCAAGCGTGTTTATCAATTCGTCGATGACAACCCGCAGGTACTTTTGCTTGATGTGGCTTACGTTAACGATACGGCTGTCATCCGGCGCAATCCCAAAGTCACCGCGATCAACAGCGCCATCGAAGTTGATTTAACCGGCCAGGTATGCGCCGATTCCATCGGCCCCTATCAGTATTCCGGCGTCGGCGGTCAGATGGATTTCATGCGCGGTGCTTCCCTCTCCGAAGGCGGGCGCCCGATCATCGCACTGCCCTCGACAACGCGCAAAGGCATTTCCCGCATCTCTTCTTTTCTGAAAGAAGGCGCCGGCGTTGT
Organism: bacterium; assembly: GCA_024275575.1. Classification (GTDB taxonomy): domain Bacteria; phylum Zhuqueibacterota; class Zhuqueibacteria; order Zhuqueibacterales; family Geothermadaptataceae; genus Bioreactorimicrobium. The sequence continues at coordinate 16,841 of JAJRYV010000131.1, read as the reverse complement.
GACGACACGCGCTCATGTTCATTTTATCGTCACGGAGTACGGCATCGCCCGGCTTTACGGCAAAAGCCTGCGCCAGCGCGCCAAAGCAATGATCAATATCGCCCACCCCAACCATCGCGAGCAACTGGAACGCGAAGCACACGAACGTTTTAAAAAATTGTATCGTTAAACGACTTGCAAGTTTCACTAGCCGTCACTTTTGCGGGCGGCTTTTTTTGTTTTCAAGCAGAAACACATCTCGCACTTTTTCCTGCATCATTCATGAATCGTGGAAAAGAAGTGTCTGTTCAGCGCACCAGACGGATGCTTCTCTGGCAGATGCTAAAAAACATGCGGACAGGTTTTGAATAAAGCAGGCTATATTTATTTTTTTATTTTGCGGAAGGATTAGTGTTATTAATCAGAGTATTATTTTTTCTTGCCATTTTCAGGGTTTTTGAGTACATTTTTTTGTTATCAATAACCGGGGGATTGTTTTCCACCCGGCCTGTTTTTATCATCTATTTTCTCTTCGGGAATTGGCATGTTTTGCCTCCATGCATCGCAGGCCGACTACGGCCGCAATAATGATCAATCAACAGGAAATGAGAATACGATGATGAGTTTTAAAATTCCGTTGCTTCTAATCGTCCTTGGCGGATGCGCCTCAGCTAGCTCAATTTTCCATTTAGACGCCCAAAAAATAAAAACACCGCCGCGTATTGACGGTCTTATCGAAGAGATATGGCAGCATGCGGCCATCGCAGAAAACTTCATTCAATACGAACCAAAGAGCGGTCGGCCTTCCGAGACGCAATCCCGCGCCCTGGTGATGTATGACGCGGAACATCTCTACGTTGCCTTTATCCTTTGGGACCCGCAACCACTGACAGCGCAACTGACCCGGCGCGACGCCGACTTGTTCGATGACGATGCGGTGGTGCTGCTGCTCGATACCTATCACGACCGTCGATCGGCATACTTTTTTATGACTAATCCGCTTGCAACGCAGACGGATGGCCGCATCGGCGATGATGGCCGTACCGTCGACCTGACCTGGGACGCCCCATGGCAATGCGCTGCGTGCGGCACAGCATTCGGCTGGACGGTGGAGATGTGCATTCCTTTCACCTCGTTGAAATACACTGCCGGTGATTCGATCAATTGGGGTATTAATTTTGGCCGTAGCCGGCGACGCAATCTGGAAACTAGCTTCTGGGCAGGGCCGCTGGATAATCGCTTCCGGGTTTCTCAGGCAGCGACGTTGACAGGGCTCGATCTTCAGCCGCCCCGACGGCGACAGCAAATCATTCCCTATGGCCTTTCCCAATGGCAAGAAAAACAATCAAGCGCATATGATGCAGGTATTGATATCCGCTACGCCCTGACCCCCCAATTATCCGCTTATGCAACGATCAATCCTGATTTTGCCACCATCGAAGCGGACCAGGAGGAGATCAATCTTTCCCGCTTTGAACTGCGGCTGCCGGAAAAACGGCAATTTTTTATCGAAGACAACGCCCTTTTCAGGCAACGCATCCGTACATTTTACTCCCGACGTATCCCGGATATTACGGTCGGCAGCAAAATCCTCGGCAAACAGGGGGCCTGGACGCTGGCAGCGCTGGCAGCACGGTCGGAGCCACAACAGCAATCGACAAAAGCGACTTATGCCATAACTCGCGCACAGAAAGATATCTTCGGTTCATCAAATCTGGCTTTCATGCTCGCCAATCGCAATTTGAGTGGATATGATCAGGGCTCGGCAAGCGCCGATGCAACGCTCTTTTTTTCGAAAACTTTGGGCATGACAGCGCAATTGGTCAGGAGTTACGGTCATTTCAAACAGGGCGCCTGGGCCTATTTTCTGCGCCCGGCTTATGATTCACCAACTGCACATTTCCACATCCGCTATTCGCATATCGGTGAAAACGTCGCGGAAAATATCAATGCCATCGGCTTTATTCGCGATGATAACCGCCGTGAACTGGATAGTGCGGTGGAGAAAATTTACTGGTTAAAAAACAGTGCTGCCGAAAGGATACAGTACGAATCTAATTACAATATCTACTGGGGGCAGAACAATGTATTGCGCAGTTGGCAAATCGACCAGGCCGTTGCCGTCGAATTCCGCAACCGGTTTGCGCTTGAATTTGTTTATACCGAAGAGTTTAAACGGTTTGAAAAGGACTTCCAAAACCGGCAAATGGGTGCTGCAATCGGTTATAATACGCGCGAATTTCAATCCGCTCAAATCGGCTATGAGTTCGGTGAAAATTATGATTCGGACTATCAGTTGTGGACTGCCGAGGCCGCCTATAAAGTGACCAGAAAGCTTTCTCTGGAATATGAGCTGCAGTATTTAAACCTGGTTCCGGACCCCGATTTGGAGAGCACCTGGATTCATGTCATCAAAGCCAGTCAATTCTTTGCAAAAGACCTTTTTTTGCGCCTTTTTCTGCAAACAAATTCGGCCATTGAGCGGGAAAATATTCAGGCTGTTTTTGTTTACCGTTACCAGCCACCTTTTGGCACCATCCAACTGGCTTATCAGCGAGGCACTGCAGCGTTTGGTTTGCGCTCCAATCAGGGGAATACACTCTTTCTTAAAATGACACACGTTTTTTAGGTTTGCGACCGGTGTTTCATTTCGATTTAAAAGGCCAGGCCAACACCGACCAGCCAACGCCACCGGATCTTTTTTTCGCCCGCTGCAGGATTGCTAAAATACAATGGAAAATCAAAACGGAATTCAGTCAGTTTGCCGAAAATACCTCGCAATTCATTACGAAAAGCGGGTTTCCACAAGAGGCCAAAACCTGCGTCATAAAGCGGTTCAGGTAATGCGTATTTAGCGTCATCCCGTTCATATTGCAGCGAAGCAAGATCGAAAAATCCATAGAGGTCAAACTGCAATATGGAGCTGATGCCGGGAAGTGCGGAGATGGCTTTTTTAAATGGCTTCCCCAGGGCCAGCTCGATATTCAACGCTGCCAGACGGTTACCGGCAAAATCGGCTACCGTTGCCTCCCGGCTCATTTTAACCATCGCCGCGGCATGCAAGGCGCGTAAATTGCCACCGCCCGCTGCATGAATTCGTCCATCGCGGGCCCAGGTTGCCGGCAAGGCACCACGGGCGCTGAGCCAGTTGTTTTCCAGCCAATCGATGGGGCTGCCCATGCCGGCATAAAAAAGCGAATGAGCCGGTGTGTTTGCCGTGGCATATGCAATAGCAGCGCGGGTGCGCAGTTTCAAAAAACGAAATTTGAATTCATTTTTCGCTTCAATTTCGACTTTGCTATATAACTGATCGCTGCCGGGCAGAGCATTGCTGATTTGCAGCTTGAACCGGCCCCGACGCTGCAAATCGTGGCCATAAAAATAGCGTCTGTCAAGGCCGGCACGAAAAATATGACTTGATATCGTCGTCGGGATTCCCGTGCCTCGATCAAAAAACCAGGGGGTGTTCAGATAATGTAAATTATAGGCCGAGGCGAATATGACCGCCAAATCGAAAGCCGTGACATTTTGCCGCTCCCATTGATGCCCCGAAATCACCTGCGAGAAAATGAACACATTTTTGCGGTAGCCGTAATTCTGCATACTCTTTATGGCGAAAAATGCTTCGCGGTTCAATCGACTAACCGGCTGAAGATAAGAAAACCTGTAGCTCAAAGGTTGTGCCGGGAAATTGCTTCCGAGGTCGATTTGCAGTTTTACCTGATGATCCCCGAAGCCGCGGCCGTTTAAATAACCCCCGGAGAATTTCACCCCGGGGCGCAATCCATCGATATCATTATAGCCGAGACGCGGCCGCCAGGTGATTTTATACTTGTCGGCCTGCCACGGACGATATTTCCATGCAGCATCGAATTGCAGACGTGGCAATACTGAGGCGTAATTATCGAGCTGATAAATATCGGCGAGCCGGCGGCTGGGGTCTATTTCCAGCGCTACCGGTTTCTGCGGCAATTCGACGACAGCTTCATATTCATCGTTAAAATCACCCCAGCCGGTCCATTTGTGCAGCACCAGCGGATCACCTTCTTTTTTTATCTCATAACCGAGCGGAATGAGCGCATTGCGGCTTGTGCCATCAGCGAAAGTAAACGCCAGATCGAGCGGCATGATCGCCGAACCCTTGCGCCTGATTTTTATCTTCGCAGCCCAATGATCACCCCGGTTCTCGGTCGAAAACTCCTCAATGGTATAATCGATGGTGCGTATTTTTTTCATCCACTGATCGAAAAACCAGCGCAAATCCCACTTGGTAAACTCACTGATCGCCTCATAAAAATCGTGCCGCTGCGGGTGGCAGAATTTCCATTTTTCAAAATAATGCGCCATCGCCCGGCGGTGCAAATCTTCGCCGAGAACATATTGCAAATTGACAAGCATGACACCGGTTTTATAATAAGATTGCCAGTATTGCAACCGTCCCTTGTCTTCGAGCAGGTATTTATCAGAATGGGTTTCCAGAGCGATATCGCGACCGCTTTTTACGGTGTTGTAGTATTGGATATAATTGGAGTAGCGCTCACGATCGTTATTGGCATAGGTAAATTTTTTATCGACCGCTTTTGTCTCCGGCGTTTTCACCAGTGCATCCATCGCCCGGATTGTCAGATATTGCGTAAAGCCTTCGTCCATGAACGGGCTGTAGGTTTCATTCGAGCCGACCATGCCATAAAACCAGTTGTGGCCGATTTCATGGGCAAAGAGGCTATAATATTCAGGTGAAAAACCACCATCAAAAGTGATCATCGGATATTCCATACCATCATCGACATCAGCGACGATCATTTTGTGATAACCGTACTGTCCTACCTCCTGCGAGTAGAATTTGACGGCATCGGCGGCGAACTGGGCGGCGTCCTGCCACCAGGCTGCTTTCCATTCGCGCACAAAAGCGTAACAAGTCACATCATCCCACGTGGCCGTGCCGATGCGAAATGAGGGATCGGCGCTCCAGGCGAAATCATGCACATTGATGGCTTTATAGCGCCAGGTTTTATAAAGTCCCGGCTCGCGAATGATTATTTTTCCCGCGTTTTCGCCATTCTCGTCGGCGAAATTTTCAATCGCCAGTTTTTGCATCAAAGAATCGGGCAGCATTTCATCGCGGTTTTGCAAAAAACCCGTTGCCGCGACGATGAAATCGTTCGGCAGGGTCAGACTCACTTCAAAAGTGCCGAAATCGCCGTAAAATTCACGCCCGAGGTGCTGCTCCGTATTCCAGCGGGCATTGCGGTCATAAACCGCAATGCGAGGATACCAGTGTGCGGCATTGAACTGCTCGTTGCCGCGGGCCGGGTTGTAATTCATCCGGCGTTGATAATTGCCAAAATACGTTTTAAACTCGATTTGAAAAATCGTCGAATCCCCCGGTTGCAATGGCTGATTGAGGGCCACCAACAGAATCGTATTATCCAGCGAAGTTTGTAAATCCCTGCCTGCACCGTCAGTCATTTTTTCAATCAGCGTCTGTCCTTTGCGAGTGCCGGTGAGTCGGGCGATTTCATCGGAATGTGCCGATCGGTTATACTCATCGAGATAGCTGCCGGGTTTAAAAGCATTCTGATAGAGATGAAAATAGACAAAATCGAGCGTGTCCGGTGAATTGTTGTAATATGTCAGTTTTTCACTGCCGTGGATGATGCGTGTTTCGATATCCAGCCGGGCGGCAATTTGATAATGCACATCCTGTTGCCAGTAGCCGGCGAAAGGCGGGCGATTTTTCCAGTAATATATATTATCTTTGCTGCGAAATTCGATACCGAGAGAGCGGTCGGGGTGGCGCGGTACACTGCCGGCGCTTGCAGCGGCAAAAAACACGAGTAATGATGCGACTATAGAGGCACGTTTGAAAACCATTTATGCTCCGGGAAAAATTGAACAAGTCCAGATTTGCAGAATTGTAAAAAGCAACATCGCGCAGGCGGATTTCATCAAAAGCCACAAGTGAAAAATTACCGTTCAAGAAAGTTGAATAATAGTAAAAATGCATTGGAAAAACAACATCTGTAATAAAAACAGGGTGTAATTTCCCCAGTTTTGGCAGGATCAATGAAATAATCTGTGTGCCGGGATTTCCGTTTTATCGAACCCCGGCCCTTTCCAGGAAAGACGCAAAGCTTTGCCGCCACCCATCTGAAAATATTTGAGCGAGATTTGGTGAAATCCGGTTTTTAATGAGATCGCGGCTGACTTTTCTTTTTCTCCATGCAGTCCGTCATTATCGATCAGTTTATGGTTGTTTAAATACAAGACACTACCATCATTTGAAAGCAGGTATAGTGTGTAAACCCCCTGCTTTTCGATGAAAAGAGCACCTGTAAATGAAAAGGCGAAATTATTGTTCCGTTTCCTTTGCACAAGTGAAAAACGGGGTGTTTCTCCGGATTCCACCGGGGAGAGTTTATCGATATCTGCAACATTCCTGACCGAATCCTGATAATATAAATAATGCAGACCCGGCGCTGGTTTTTTCTTTACATTCAGGGCATCCTGCAGTACATCGACGCCGACCTGGGCAAAAATAATTTGACTCGCTTCCTTGCCGTCGGCAAAGGCCTGCATGGTCAAAGGCATCGCCCGGAATATTTTGATGGGCTGCCGCCGGTACAGTTCAGATTGCAGTGAAGGAAGTGAACCGTTGAGCGTAAAACGAATTTCTGCATTTTTATCCTGACAATCAAGTTTTACAGTTCCATTTTTATCTGAAAAGATGAATGGTGCCGGCGTTGCTTCACTGTAAATCCAGTCGAGGCGCAGTCTGGTTATTTGTGTCGTTTCGAGACCATTATATCGCGATCGGTCGCCGGCACAAAAACCGAGCAGAACGTGACCATCAATGAACTCAATGGCAGTATAACAATACCAGCCCTGTGAAAGGCTTTCGATGTTTTTAATTTTTTTCCAAGTTTGCCCCTCATCTTTTGAGACAGCCAGGTTGAGTGGCGTGCGTTTCCCGCCGATGGGGTCCGATGAATTATTCCAGACGAGCAATAAATCCCAGGTATCCGGTATGCGTTCGATGGATGCCGGAGAAAGAGGTGAGCGGATAGTGCTCGGCACAACAGGTGACCAGCGCTCACCATTATCTTCTGAAAAAGAAATATATTGTACACCGGTATTGGTGCGGCAAAACAACATAATGCGTCCGTCGTGAAGCTCTATCAATCCGGGTTCCTGCAGAATAATGCCGCCGGGATTGGCTGCTTTTTGTGATTTCTTCCATGAGAAACCGCTGTCGTCAGAGTAGTAGCACATTATTTCCCCGATAGCAGAAAATTGCCTGTCGTTGTTTGCATGCAGGGACACGGGCAAGATGAGCCGGCCAGTGGAAAGCTGAATAACTCTGTCGTTATTTAAAACATAATAACCCGGCGTGTCGATACATCTTTTCGCTTTGCTCCAGGTACGGGTTTCGTCTTCAGAAATTCTCATGTATGGAATGCATAAATTTTCCGAGTTTTTGCGCAGGTAAAACAAGGCGATTTTTCCATTGGCCAGGCGCAGCAACGAAACAGACATGATATTCATTTTACCTTCATTGGCAATGATCAGCGCATCTTCTTCCGTCCATGTTTTACCATTATCACTGGAGTAGCGGCCTGCAAGATAGGCGTTGTCATCATCCCCCCCACCGCTGGTAAAGTGAGTGTAAATAAACAGGATACGGCCGTCTTGCAATTTGATGAAATCACCTTCGCTATTGCGGGGATTTCCCGGACCGGGTTGCAAACGTAATGTTGTTTCTTTTCCCGGGATCGTTGTTTTATTACAACTACTGAAGCCAGCCAAAACAAACCAGAGTAACAGGAAAACAAAATATTTTGTAAAATAATGATGTTCCATTTTTTTCACCGGGATTTTAATGAAAAAGAAAGGCTGCCGGAATTGCTGTTTTGCCGAAGTCTGCACCTTTCCACAGGAGACGCAGTTCTTTTCCTCCGCCCATCTGGAAATAATCAAGCCTGATTTTATGAAAACCCGCGCGCAAGCTGGTCGTCGCGATTATTTCATCACTGGCGTGCGGCCCGTCATTATTGATCAGCTCGGCGTCATTTAAGGTTAAAACACTGCCGTCATTGGAGCGCAGGAAGAAAGTGTAAATGCCGTCCTGAGGAATACGGATGAAGCCGTTAAACACAAAAGCAAAATCCTGGTCTCGCAATCTTTTCTCGATTGAAATTTTCGTACAGATGCCGCTCTGTTTTTTGTCGAGTTTATTGATATCAGCAGTCGATTCGACCCGCCCTGCAAAATATGCATAAGCCAAACCCGGCGCGGGTTGTTTTTTCAAGGCTTGTGCTTTTTGAAAAATAGCCGTACCGATCTCTGTTGATAAAACCTTGCTCTGCAGTTTTCCTTTGTGATAAGCAATAGCGCGCAAAATAGTCGTTTTCGTCACCTGAATCGGTTGACTATAAATATCGCTATTTGTATGAACAGGCATACCACCGTCAAGTGTGTAGTAAATTTCAGCGCCAGGGTCATCACAGGATAATTCAGCCACGCCGGCAGGATTTGCTTTGAGCTGCGGTTTGGCTGTCACTTCCATATCCAGCCAGGATTTCAACTCATCTAACCACACCCGGGCAAAGTAAATAGCAGTTTTTTCCTCGTGGCTTGAATAATAAGAAACGTATAAAACATCGTCCCGCACCAGTAAACCGGGATAACTGCAATCCCCGTTACCGGGCAGGGTGAGCAAGCGGGCAAAAAAGCCATCTTCGGTGATTTTTCCCAGAATCGTTCTTCTTTGAGAACCCGGCTGGTATGCCCGCGTTGCACAAATCATCCGGCCATTATCCAAAACAAGCAGATCAGGCCCGCCAAGGCGAACGTCCAGTTCGCGCCATGTCCATTTTTTATAAGGAACGACACTGGTACCAATAAAACCGTTAGGCTGTTTTGCATCGCGTCTGACCACCGCGATCATTTTATCGTCGCGAGTAAAACGCAAGGTGGTTTCGGTCGGAAAACCCGGAATATTCAGCGAGGTGAGCAGCTCGTAGTTTAGGCCATCGCTGCTTTTTACCAATTGGAGTTTGGCTTTCCCGGGTTGGTAGATAGCGGCATAAGCGACACCTTTATGCCAGGTTGTGCGCCAGAGCCAGTATTTGTTGGTTTTTATTTTCAAGTCGATATTGATTTCTTCCGGCAGCGAAAAGCTGCTTCCGGATTGATCCGAAAAACTCACGAGCGGCTGCATGGCAAACAGCTTTTTTCCCTGATAAAATGAACCGCCGCAATTGAGCATAAGCCGGTTGTCGGGTGTTGTGGACAGCATCGGATCGCGCAAATCACGGTCTTTTTTGCTGAGAAGAGCGACCGACATCCAGTTTTGCCCGTCTTTGGAAGCAATTATACGAATGGTGCCGTTTATGCCGGGGATATGGCCCGAGCCTTCGCGGAAGGCGCAATAAAAATGTTCGTTGAAATAGACCAGGCTGGTGAAAGCGCTGTGCTGCGCCCTATCCCAGATGCGTTCAACAGAAATGATGGCTTCTTGTTCGGGAAAAGTTTGTGCCTGAATACAGACAGGCAGCGTTGAAAATAAAACAAAAATAACAACAGTTCTCAGACGAAACATGGCAATGTCCTGCACTTGAAATGAGAGGATTCAGTTAAGAATATCGTATGGATTTATGGTTTTTCCATATTTCAATTTAAGCTATCCCGGGAAGAAAAGATATAAATTGCAAAGCTAAAAAAACATCAGGAATTAAGTTCCTCTTCCAAAGAGAATTGCGCAAAATGGTGATTCAAATGTTTAATTTGAAATTTGGCCCATAAATCGGCGCCCAGCTCACCGAAAATGGGGTGCATGACGATGGCCTGCGGATTATCCTGCCAGAATTTGGCGTAACGTGCATGTGATTTTTCCAGTTGTGCCATCGCTTCCGGAACACCGGCGAATTTATGTGGCAATGGATGCGGCGGCAGCATCGGTGTTTTGTAGTTTCGCGGCATGGCTTTGTCGCTGCGCAGAAAGGCTTGCTGTAAAGGTAATTTTTCTGTCGCTGTATAACATTGGATATCCTTAAAGACCATATCAAATGTGATTTTCAAATGCTCGAGAAGGTTGTGAAAATCCATAGCACCCCAATTCGCTGTCGGGTAAGGCGGCTTTTCGACGGCTTTTTTCAGCACGTTAAGATAGTTTTGCATAATTGGTCCTGTTTCATGATTGGAGGAAATTAATTTATTCACAATTAAAATGTTGAGTGAAAATCCGCTAAATCCGTGTTCAAAGCTTTTTAAAGCCTAAGCTGAGCGATTCGGACAGGCTCAGCCACCGCACGTTGCCTGTACCTGTCGAAGGCAAAATCGCTTAATTTGGGTAAACAGAATACGGATTGGACAGATCAGGCGGATAGGCACGGATTTTTTTTAAAGGGTCAATTGTCGATAAAATAACCATCGATTTATGAAAAATACAGAGATGTCCGCAGCCTATTAGAACATGCAGCTACGCAAACACAACCTCGCTGAAGCGAGCTCTCTAATTGAGCCGTCTTTAGGCGGGTTCTTTTTTTATAAGCTGCGGGATTTATTCCACAGTGGACTGTTTTTTGGAATTGCATGTTGGAAGATAAGCAATTATCGCTGGAAGCGCAATGATGAGTCATGAGACCATCACTCGAAGTGATGGTATCATGACTACATCAAAAATACACCCGCACGCGCGCGAAACCGCCGTAGCCGAATTCGCCGAATTCCGTCTCTTTTTCGCCGAGCGGCAGATAGCCGACGAGGATAATTTCGGTGTTATCATTGAAGCTGTAATCAAACCACGGAAAAAGAATGGCGCTTTTGTCGTCGAGGTTGATGAGAGCGAAGTTGGACCAGTTCCACAATTCACTGACGGGATAGCGCTGTCCGGCAAAAAGGTAATTCTGCCCCAGATTTTCACCGCTGGCGCTGAACAGACGCATCCAGTCGCTGAGAGCGTAATCTTTTTTATCGCTTTTGCCGAGTTCGTTACGGTAATATTCAGCCGTCAGATAGAGTCCGTTCTCGAAGGTGAAATCAGCGCCGGTGAGGTACTGGCCGTAGTCCTCGCTGATTTTCATTTTGTTATAAGCACCTTCCGCCCAGAAGCCGAGGCCGAAGAGTTCGCCGGAAAAATCACCACCGAATAATCGTCTTTTCTCGGTAAATGTGGTAAAAAGCGGTATGCCCATGACCAGTGCATCGGTGAAAGTTTGCTGCTCTTTTTCAATGAAGCAGGCGGAAAGGTCAAAGCCATGAAAATGCTGCCTGAGTTTGAGGGCTTTTGTCGAATTTTCCCACACTTCGCCGGGACTTAAAACAGCACTCAACATACCCTCGGCAGCGAAAGACAATTCGATTTTTAACGCGTTGACGCCTACTTTTTCATAGGTTGGGTCAAAGGTGTTTTTATCGTTGAAAATGTCAGTGGGATTCCACGTGTAACCCGCGCCCCAGGGCAGTTGTTGTTTGCCGAGGCGCACGTTCATGCGCTCGGAGTAGAATGTCAGATAAGCGTTGTCGAGATAATTTTCGTCGGGCTGCTCGATAGTCGTATATTCCCGGGGCAGGGCGACCAGACCCCGGCTGAGTTTTTCCGGCAGAAAATCGAGCAGGTTGATGCTTGTCATGCCGTGAAATGTGCGGTATATGAAATCGGTATTGAAGCTTAAATTATCGCTGATTTCGGTGGACAAGTCCAGTCGCAATTTGTTGTAATCCTGCAGTTTGAGACCATCGCCCATTTTTTGCGGGAAAAATTGATTTTCGAAATAGCCGGATATTTCCAGTTCCTGTGCGGGCAACGGAGGCAGCGCACAGAGGCAGAAGAAATAGAACAAATAAAACTTCGATTTCATTTTAACCTTCTTTTGCCAAGAGTCCGTTTGTGCAAACATTAGATTATGGAATTCGATGATTTACTTCAAATCTAAATTGGCCTGTGTAAACTGTTTTTTGGTAAAAGCCGGCAAAAGGCCGAAAATAATCAGGTAAACAGCAAAAGTCAGGAGCCATTTTTGCCAAAATTGAAACGATTCATTTCCTGCCTCTTTTTCAGCTAACGTCGTTTTAAATTTTTTGTGGTAAAAATCTTGTCTGCAATTTTGATATCATATTTGATTTTCAAAATTTCCATTATTGTCTCACCACCATCCTGCAGGTTTTTCATCAGCATTTTAAAAGCCGTCCAGTGGCCGTCGATTTGGCGAATATCATCCATTTGAAGACGTTTGAGAATTTCATCCGGCTCGTAATAATCGATACGTAAAGTGAGGAATTTTTCTTTATCCGCCCAGAGAATGAGTTTCGCATAGCTCGGTCCGGAGGCGGTGGGAATCAGCTCAAATTTGTAACAATCGACGCCGACGATTTTTTCTTCGCCCAATAATTGATAGGTGTAATCCTTTTCGATTTCCCCACCGGATATGTCTTCATAGGCAAAATCGCTGCCTTGGACTTTCTGTTTTTTCGCATGGCTCGCCAAATGGCGGACGCGGTCGGTTTTCGGGGTGTAAAACCAGATATCATCGCCATCATTGAGCATGAGAATTTTATCGCCTTTGACGCGTTTCGGCGCTGTGTAGACCATGAGCTGTTTATCGTTGCGGTCGCGCATCCAGGTTTCCATTTCCAGCGTGCGTTTTTTGCCGCCGGAGGTGGTGATGATTTGCCGCATCACACTCCAACTGGAAGCCACACGTTCGGTGGTGTCGATTTTTCTGATGATTTCCTGCGGCGTCAAAGTCTGGGCTGCCGCACGCTGATAACCCAGAGCGAGCAAAATTATAAATAAACCGGATTTTTTCATTTTACAACTCCCTGAAGGCTGGTTTGGGGGATAAAGTTCATTGCTCAGCTTGAAATGTGCAACTTACGTCCTTCAATTGTTAACCTTCAACTTCATTTCAAGCAGCCCGAGCAATGCCGGTAAAATTATCGTCGAGGTTAGATAACATGTGCCCACACCGATAAACAGCGCTGTCCCGAGGCTACCAAGCCCGCGATAGGTGGCAAAAAACAGCGAGCCGAAAGCCAGCATGGTTGTTAGCGAGGTGAGCAAGACCGCTTTTCCCGTGCTGGAGAAAACCGCTCGAATATGGCCGCGACCTTCGATCTGGTAGCGATGTAAAATATGGACACCGTCATCGATGCCGATGCCGATGATGAGCGGCAGGCCCATGAGGTTGACCATGGTCAATTGCAAACCGAGTAATTGCATAGTTCCCAGCATCCAGATAACGCCGACGATCAACGGGATCATCGCCAAAACAGCGTAGCTGATTTTTCGGAAATCGAGCAACAGCAGTAAAAAGACGATGATGATGGTCAGGCCGCCGGCAACCCGGCCATCGCGACCGATGATATCGATGAGAATGTAGAAAATCGTCGGAATGCCGGTCACCCGTGGATCGAGTTTTTGCATGCGTTGTGTGAAAAGTTCGAGAAATTCGAGATTCCACACCTGCTCTTTCGGGTAAATGGTGACGAGAAATTTGCTGCCGTCGTTGCTGATAAAACGATCTTTGATATCTTCAGGCAGATCGGCAAGGGCGACCGGTGTCGTCGTTGCCATGCCCAATGCGAGATTACGAAAGTGCGGTGCAAATTCAGTATTGAAATTGTTGAGTTTTTGCACTGCTTGTGCCGGATCGGACTTGAGCTTTTGCACGAGATTGGCGACCAGTGAAACCCTGTTTTCAGCATCGAAATCACCGCTGATTTCTTTACATTTTTTATCCACTTTTTCCTGGCCGCCGAGAAAAGCGAGTTGAGCCAATTCGATAATGTTGTCTTCAAGACGATTCAATTCATCGCAATAGGCCGCGAATTGTGCCGGTTTCAGCGGCCGAATCGTTTTGTTTTGCAACAGACTGTGGCGTATTTCCTTTATCACCTGCAGTCGTTTGTCCTGCTCCTCTGCCGAGGGAAGATATTCCGAAATGCTCGTGACCATGCCGACCATTTTTAGGTCTTTCGCCGCTTTGGTGATTTTTCGTGATTCGTCGATCGAACGTGTTGTCACGATGGCAAAATCCGGTGTGACATCGAATTCATCTTCCATTCTGTGCTGCAGTTTTATCGAGGTCAATCCTGCCGGCTCCATATTGAGATAATTATAATCGAAAGTAATCTGCCAGGCGGAATAAGTGAGAACGGCAGTGATGACCAGCAACACGATGAGCACCAGCACCGCCTGCCGTGAAATGGCCTCAGCCATGCTGCCGAGAAATTTGAATTCGGGGGAGCGCACAACATGCTTTTTTTGGCGCCAGCGATGCAGAATCCTATCACGGAAAGAAAGCAGCGCCGGCAGGGTGAGCAGCGTTGCCAGCATGCAAAAAATGACGCCGCTGCCGGCGACGATACCGAATTCCGACATGCCGGCGCTATCGGAAATCGTCAGCGTTAAAAAGGCAAATGCGGTGGTTAAACTGCCGGTGATAATGCCGTTTCCCGATTTCAGCAGAGCCATCTCCAACGCTTCGGCAATGGTTTTGCCTGCGGCGCGTTTTTCGATATAAACCGAGATGATGTGGATGGAAAAATCGACCCCGAGACCGATGAGAATGACGGAGAACATCGAGGTCATGATATTGAGGGTGCCGACGCTGAGCGCTGCAAAACCTGCAGCCCAGGTGATGCCGACAATTAAACTGATGCCGGCAAAAATGGGTGCAACCCACATGCGAAATGAGATGATGAACAAGGCGAGAATTAGCCCAAGCGCCAGCAGTGAGGTGATGTACATATCCTCGCTTGCCGCCACGGTTTCGTCGCGGGAGAGGGCAAAAGTGCCGGTGGTGCCGGCAAACAGCCCGGGGAAGCGGCTCGCCGTCTCTGCAATGAGTGAGTCGATGCGATTTTCAACGGCGATAACTCTATCCATTTCGTTGATGGTAAATGTGGGCTGGGCAAAAAGCAGCAGCATATCTTTGTCAGGTGAAATCATGTATTCATCACCGATGAGCAGACGCTCGGCAGCGGTTTCAGCGCGTTTGTCAAGCTGCGAATCGCCATTCTCTATCGCGGCCTGCAGTGATTGCAACCAGAACTTGATACCGTCGAGAAACATGACGGCATTGTTTTCTTTTTCTTTGGTGGAAATGCTTTCTTCATCCTGTACCCAGGTTTTTTCGAAATTGTCATTGAGATGGCGCAACCACGGCAGGAGATTCAAATCCTTAAATAAATCACGGCTGTTTTTCAGGTCTTTTGCTTTTTGCAGTTTTAAACCGTGTTTGAGTATGAAATCCCGTTCCAGTTTGTAATCAACCCGTTTAATCGATTCCTTCAGCGCCGCGACTTTGCCGGCAATTTCATCAGCGAATTGCTTGAGGTCTTTTTCCTCGCCGGTTGCCGCGATGATGATCATCGAAGCTGTGCTGTAATCGTCGATGACCTGATTGAATTCCTGCACCATAGGGTGATTCTGTGGCATGAGATTTTTAAAGTGCATGGTGAGCTTCAACCGGCTCGCCAATCCCCCGGCGATGACGGTCAAAATGAGAATACCGATTAACATCATGCCTGCCCGTTTCTCTGCTGAATGGGCGATCCATTTTAAAATTTTTTCCCGCATTTTGACTCCCTGAGAATCGTAAAGCAACTGTTCAGTCCAGGAACTACTTCAACCTTGAAAGGTTTTTGCTTTGCATACTTTTTAAGTAACTTGAAAAGGTTCTGCCATGTAACGCAGGCATCTTGTCTGCCGGAAAACAAGCAGGCAAGGGGCCTGCACTACATTTCCAGTTATTTTAAGATTTAGCCCGCGGCGATCTGGGTGAGTTGTGAATAGTTACAAAGCTAATCTGTCTTAAAACCGACCGTTCGGTCATATGGTAAAATAAACGTATTCCTTCATTTTTCAAGAGTTTTTTCTGTTATAACCTTTATTATTCTCTCCGAACTGCAGCGGTGCAGAGAAAAAGTATCTCGTTCTGCCAGCCAGACGGACGCTGAACCAGTTGGTTATTTATAAAACCGATTTGTATTCTTGTTTTTACTTCCCCCTGATGTTATTTCTCTATTTCGTCATTCAGCGAATCGAATGCGCATACCCCGACGTGCTGCACACTGTATTGCGATCGACTGCCGTGACTTTTATCCGATCCTGCTGCACAGTTTTATCAGCGGGCAACCAGGTTCGAATGAGCGGTAAAAGATGACGGATATACACTGTTACTGGCACTTGAAACTGATACGAAATTGGCATTTTAAATTGATACACTTAATCCTCTAATAATCTTAGTTTCTCCAATTTTGAGAGATTAGCAATTGATAGGAATACCAGTGTATCACAAAATCAAAGCGTTACGACAGCGCCATTCCCTTCGGTATTGTGCTGCTCTTTTGAGGATATCAGTCAACACAGTACGCAAATACGAGCGCATTAATTTGCAAGAAGCATCTAATTATTTACATAGAGTAAAACGGTGCAGTCAATTTGATCAGGCTCGAGAGTTTGTCGTTTCTTATCTCGAGAACTTTCCCAAAATCATCGGCAGTAAATTGTATCATAAAGTCGTTGCAAAATATCCTGACATCAGCGCAAAAGAACGTGCTTTCAGAAAGTGGGTGGCGCCAATTCGATCTGCCATAAGTCCAGGATGGTAACAATGCTAAAAAATACCCAAATTAGAATCGAATCTCTACGAATATCTTCTTTCATACTTTTTAATTCGATTTAGAGATTTTCGATGTTTGTTTCATAAGCAGCTTTTAGTATCTGACAAATTCTTTTCTGCCAAAAAATGGCAGAAAAGAGAAATATTTAAATAGAGTTGAGTTGTGGAATGATCACCAACTCTTTAATTTTTAATGCTGTAGCAATCACTTGTTTTCCAAAATTAGTCAGGTAG
>JAJRYV010000130.1 GCA_024275575.1 bacterium | reverse complement strand
GTTATAGACCTGCGCATGAACCTGAAATTTAATTTCTCCGGTACGAACATCCGGCGTTGTCCGGAGATGCAAAACAGCTTCACCATTCCACGGCAGAAAATCCGGCGAGAGCGAAAAGCTTAAACCCGCATGACCGTCAAGCCCCAAGACCTGCAAGTTGACAGGTTCGGAAGAAGAATTTTGTGCTGAGACTGAAATGACAAAATCAGTCGAATCACCCCCGTGCAATTCAGCGAAATCCGGGCTTATATGTAAGTTAAAATCATGATACGGCTGTACATTGAGCGTAAACAGCCTGTTTTTTTGTGCATCACCGGTAGCCGCCAGAACATCAAATTTATATAGCCCTGGCTGCAATACACTATCGGAATATACCGTGAAGAATGTCTCGCCCCGGCCGCGCAAAAATTGCGGGGAAAATGTCAACCGCAAGCCGGCAGGCAAACTATCACTGGAAAATTGAATATCCTGCGGGAAAGAGGGATTAGCGCGAATCTGTGCTGTCGCCTCGAAAGATTTTCCGGCGGTGACAACTGCAGAATCCGGGTTCAAATCGAGAAAGTACTGATTTTTTTCCCGCAGAAAAATCATGTGCGGTGCCGGTGAAAGGTTGATTTTTTCGCTGCTGCTGTTGACGGCGCTGATATTCTCAAGCTGAAAAGAGATGCGCAGGCCTTCGGGTGTGTCAAGCCGTGAATTGAAAATCAGTTGCACGACCTTACCGGCGCCGCTGAAACCGATGGCATTATTGGTGCGCTCGATTTCCACACGCAAGCGCCCATTTTGCTGTTGTTCATAGCTGCGCAGGAGAAAACTTTCGCTCATCGGAGGCAACAGCGATACTGCATTTTCCTGTGGCAACACCAGATATTCGCTGTTAGTAACACGCAAAGTAAAAGCCAGCGATACGAGATCATCGACCGTTCTCGCCTGATCACCAATGGCAATCCGGGTAGTAAATGGTTCGGTTGAAAAATAGAAAGAGGTGTCCGTAAGCACGAAAATCGGAATCGTCGCCACGGAGATATGCGCTGTGACCGTATGCAGCAGGCTGCCTGAGCTTGCGATAAAATTTATTTCATATGCTCCCGGCGTGATGAGCTCATCGGCAGCAATCCTGACCTGTGCAGTATCACCGGGGAGAATTTCTACAGATTGCAGATCGACTGTCAAACCGGCGATAAGTGGCGAATAATTGAGTTTTATTACCTGCGAAAAACCGCCAATACCGGTTGCTGTGATATAAAAATTCTTTATCTGTCCGTTGTTTATTTCCATCGAATCCGGAGTGATTGTCAGGATAAAATCCTCCGGTTGCAGCGCAACGAATTCGGAAACCGGTGGAATATAAAGATTGATGCGTTCTGCGTCTTTGGTTTCAGCCCGGACGTCAAAAACTTCGAAAAGTACCGTTGTGCTGTCGGGCAGATTCGGCTTCACGAAAAACGGCAGACGGGCAACGATGCCGGAACCGCTCACACCATCAGCGGGAAATTTCCGTGAATGCGCTATGCTGACGATGCCCTGGTTTTGCTGCGGAATGCTCAAAAATAATGTCGTATCCGGATGATTGAGGAAATCACCGCGCATTTCATCAAGGCCGGCCCTGTCATCGAAAATGATTAAATCAGTATGTGAAAAACGGAACTTAAAACTGATACCAAACAAGTCCTGTACCGGTTTTTCAGCGGTGCCGACATGGATATTCACACCGAATGATGACCCGGCGACAATCTTTTCCGGCGTCAATGACAGCCAAATCGGCGCTGCCGAGGAGTCAGCGTTTTGTGCCATGAGCGCGGATCGCAGACTGATCCAACAAATCAGGACGAAGCATGAAAGCCAGATAACTCGAAATTTTGAATTTAATAAATTCATACAAAAACTTGTTTGATCTTTATTTTTCAAGAAACAGTGTGTCTTTAACCGTCGTGTAAATATAGACGAAATCGCGACCGCCGGGAATCTTTGCAGGCTGATATTTCAACTTCGATTTTTCATATCCCCACATTTCGAAAACAGTGCCATAGTTGCCGCGTTCAAACCAGAGTTTGATGGGTATACCTTTATAATTACGATTCAAAGTTTTCAAAAAACCGCTAAAAATGCTGTTTGCGGCACGGTCCGTTTCCAGCAACTGATAAACTTCAGGATCGACATTTTCGCCGACGATTTGGAAATTAGGGGTAAATTTCCATTCATTCATCAGCCCCTGTGCTTTGGCGGAAGGAAAAATAAAATAAATATCTTCCGACGGATGGGTGATGGCGATATCTTTCTCACCGAATCCGTTGCCTGTCGCGTCGATGATATCGAGTTTGGTGACCAGCGTTTCCGGAATAAAAAACTCGGTGATAAAAAAACGAATCAATGCCGGGTCATCGAGCGAAACCTTGGGCACGTTGATTTGCTCGATAGTAATATTGGTTTCACTCTGGGCCGTGGCGGTGGCCGGCAGCCCTGCAAACAAACAAAACAAAATCAGTATTCGAAAAAACCTGCGCACTCGATCACTCCTTCATCGCTTTTAATTTCAATCCCTGATGCCGTGCCTGCATCGCTTCTTTGTTTTTGCCGATTTTTAAATAGGCGATGGAGAGCAAACTGTAGAGCTGATCATGCTCGCGAATATCGAGCGTACTTTCATTTTTTTGCGCCAGTTTGCAATGTTTAAGCACAAGCTCCGGGTTGTTCTGGACGATTTTTGCTATTTCGAGATGACTTTTCGCCGAGCCGCGCCACTGCACTTTTGTCGCCTGCAAAAAATAGGCATAAGCGGATTGCCAGTCTTTTTCCTGCACTTTTTCCAGCCCGAGATTGTGACACATAATCGCATAATCATCAAAATAGCGGGCGTAGGTGCTGTCATGCGCCACGCCGGTGGAATCACGCTGCTGAAAGCGCTGGATGAGTTCGTGCAGCCCTTTGACGCCGCGCTCTTTATCACCCACACGCTGATAGGTGAGCACGCTGGCCCGCCATTCAATTTCATCGCGGGCGCCGGCAGTGCGCAGTTTTTTCGCCAGTTTCCAAAAACCGGAGGCCGCATCCTTAAATTTGCCGGCCGCCTGCTTTGCCAGTAATTCATCACGCTTTTCCGAGCCGTTAATATTGCCATCATCCCAATTGATCCAGTCGATATAGCTTTTCACACTCTCACGATTGCTTTTGTCCGGCGCCAGCTCCAGCGCCCGGTGTAAAATTGCCAGTGAAGAATCCGCGTTGTATAACTTCGCCTGGGTCACACCCTGATAAAAGACATAGTTAAAAAGTCGCGCCGAATCGATGGCCGCTTCCGCTAACTCATGCAGCGTTGCCCCCGGCCGGTCAATATTTAAAAACCCGGTCTCTTTGAGCACACGTTCGGCCTCACGAAAGACGTCGTAGGCCGCTTTCCAGGCCTTTATGGAAAAATAATTTTCTGCCAGGCGTGCATAGACGGAATGATTTCCCTTATCGAGGCGAATGAGTTCTTCGAGAACATAGGTCGCGTTTTTAAAATCCTTTTTTTTCTCAAAGCGCGATGCACGCAATGTATAAACATGCGCCAACCAGCTGTGGGTTTCGGTATCAAACGGATTATAATAAAGTGCTTTTTTAAAACTGCGAATAGCATTGACCAAAAGCTTGTCGATTTTTTCGGCGATTTTTACGGTGTCAATTTGCGCATTCGCCTGTTTCTGCAGCTTAGCGTAAGACGCAATAACTTTTGCGCCGGTATTAAAAGCCTCGATCGCTGCGAGAGAATCCTTTTCCTGCGCCGCACGTCGCATCTCGATGAGTTGCCACAATGAATCGCTTTCTGCGACCCTGCTGCGACCGCGCTGTTTTAAAACCTCTGATTCCTGCTCAGCCCTGGGTTCGATAAAGAGTTCCGCTGCGAGGGAATCCGCCACGCGCGCTACCACACTGTCGATACCTGCCTGAATCTTGTAATGGCCATGGGGGCCGTTGGAATGACTGCCGGCGCAAGCCCAGAGTAGCGCTAATGTGAACAGAGAAACAATGATATTGACGCGATAATTCACTTTACTATTTATCCCTTTCGCTTTCCTTTTTCTGTGTTTCCCACCAGGAGAGAAACACCTGATAAAACTCCGAAGTACGTGCATCCGAGGGCGATTCCTGCGAAGTACCGAAAGAGAATATTCGATTTTCAGTGTCGCGGTGAATCGTACCGGTACGAAAAAAATTGCTTTGTTTCTTAAAGTCTTTATCGATGAGCAAGGTTGTCTGATCGCCTTCGATCAAACAAATCCTGATTTCAAACTGCTGTTCGTGACAGGCGATATAAATCTCGAAAATCCGTTCTCCGGCGCGAAATTTCACGCTGGAAGTTAAATGCGCCGGTGTTGCCCCCATAAAATGACGAACGACGCCGGAAAACCCGGTGTGATTTTTTTTCAGCCACGAAATCAGTTCCGGATAAATTGGAGCAATCTTTTTCACCTGTGGTTTGATGACGATTTCAGGCGTGACAGCCGGTGCTAACAGCGCAGCCGGATTGAGCACTTTTTCTTTCGGTGCGTTAATTGAACCGGTGCTGCTGATCTTCCCTGATTTTTTAATGCCTATGCTACTCGATTTATCGATATCGAGAAACTCGTTTTCACGGCTGCCGCGGATGCCGCGATTTGATTTCGGCACAATAATGCGGCTGCTGGCCTGATCATCAAGTGTAAGTTGTTGATAAACCCGCCCGTTATTGGAAGACCCAATCTCCAAAACTGGTGGGGCGTCCACAGGCGGCAACAGTGATTGCGGCCGGCTGGGATTGTCGAGATGGGACTGTTTCAGGCTTTCCAACTGGCCTTTGAAATCGGAAATATCGACTTTCCTCTTCACCGGGCGTTTCATTTTCCTCTTCGCGACCACTTCTTTTTTAACCACCTGTTTGAGCTCGACTTTTTCCGGCAGAAAAGCGAGAATCGTTTCAGTCTGCACGATCGTCACATCTTCTTTCACCGTAATGGGTAAAATCTCCTGCTCGGGAACCGGCGTTCCGGCCAGTGCTTTATACATAAGCAACATGATGAGCACGGTTAAACCCATGTTTAAAAAATCGCTAATCCGGGAGCGCTTTTTATAATTGAAGGGCGGCATAATCAAATGCTAGGTTTTTAGTTAAATTGTATTTACGGCAGAGATCGATGACATCGACGGTAATCTGCACCGAGGAGTCGACATCCGGTTTGATGAAGACGAGAATGTTCCCCCTTTCCTGCCGATACCGGGCAATCGATTCCTGGAAGAATGTCTCCAGTTCAACAATTGAATCGGCAGGCCGGGCTTTTCGATTTTCGATATATTCAAAATGATGATCACGGCCAATTTTAATCACCAGAGGAATTACCTGCTGCTGTGAATCATCGCCTTCGACGAGCTGCGGCAATTTTATCAATCCCTGAACTTTAATATCGCTGATAGAGATAAATCCAAACAAAATGATAAGGGTAATATCTATCAAGCGAATAATGAATCCACCTTTATTCATCGATCACCTGTGTGGAGATTTTATTCGTCAATTTTCCTGACATCGATCCCTTTCGGGATATGTAGTTTATCACAAATCGCAGCGACGCGCATGGTATAGCGAATGGGTGTATCCTTGTGAGGCCGCACCCGTACCCTGAAATTACCGCCGGCAGCTTTTGCTTTTTCCGCCAGCCGGGTCAGGTAGATATCCAGCTTGCGCGTTGAATCGAGAAGCAAACGCCCATTGCGTAACCTGTATTCGCCTTTTTCCGTAATGCCCACGATGATGATTTCTTCCTGCGCCGGTGGCTGCACTGGCGCCAACTTGCTTGTGGGCAGAGGGATATCACTTCTATCGCTGACTTCCGAGATGGAGATAAATCCAAAAAGTAAAATGAGAACCACATCGATGAGCCTAATCATCATGCCGCCGCCGTCCACGCCGTCTTTCCTCCTCTGGTGTTGCCATTGCATCAAAAATTACAGGCATTTTGCCAAGCCCTTTGGCGAGCGCTGTCACCTGATTAAATCCGGGTTTTGCACCCAATACAAAACTGACTTCAACGCTGCCCTCAGCATCGGTTTCCACATCAATGCGCACCTTTTCAGCAACGATTGTCGACTTGAGCCTACCGAACAGGCCATTTGTCGCAGCGCCATTTTGCGAGACGCTCATATTGACAAATTTGCCATCGCCTTTTGTAACAACAAATGAAACCGGATGTTTCGGAATTGGATTATTAAAGGAGTCAAATACACGCACAACAAAAGGATGCTGCAGTACCTGGCCGCTGGTGCTGGATTGGTGATTGCCACCGACTTGCTCAAGGCGCGCCGGAGGCCCCGGGGTGCCATTGACCGTGAAAAACAGCTTATCGTCTTCTTTCTCTTTGATAAAAGCCCGGATTCGCCGTTCGCCAACGTGGGAATCGAGCTGAAAATGCGCTGTGGCTTCGCCTTTTTTGTTGGAAACCGCCTGAAATCTGCTTTTCCGGCCAGGGAAATGACCGCCGTTGCCCTCAAGTTCAAACATCACCTCGATGCCTTCAAGGGGCATACCATTGATGTTGAATACTTGCAACGTTAGCGGTTTGATCAACGGCAGGCCGACAACTGATTCCTGCTCTGTCAGGCTGATGGGTTTGCAGCTCATGCCCTCAAGACTGACGGTTTTGCTTTCCGGTTCATATTTCAGCGCCGCTGCAGCTAGCGCCAGGTTAATTTCATGTTCCTTGTTGCCGATCATGCGCATGCGCAAATAATCCACAACATCGACGATCGCTTCGATGCGTTTATTAAAATAATTACCGATTTCCGTTGAAGCAAAGTTGATAATGATACTGACAATCAAACCCAGCAATGTGGTAATCAGCGCGATTCCCATGCCTTTTAAGATGTGCTGACTATCCATATCACCGCCAAAAAAAGTGACGAACATGCCCCAAACCGTACCGATGAGCCCCAGAGCGCCGGCAGTATCGCCAAGAAATAACATACGGTTGCGGAAGCGGCTGAAGGTATCTTCCTGCACTTTACGAAAACTGATCAGTTCTTCCTGCAAAACCTCAACCCGACCGGTGCTGTAATAAATCTCGAAGAGTTTATCCATCAGGTAACCGATGAGGCAGGATTTACGCCGTTTCAACAATTCCTGCAAATCTTCAAAACTGATTTCATTAATCGCCACATTGCCAAGGTCCCGGCCTGCACGGGCATCGAGCAGAAGTTCAGTGATTTTTTTCAGGCCAAGGAATAAAGCTGCAGCAAAAATCGAAAATATAGCCCAGCGAATGTTGCCACCGAGCGCAGTCAACTCCCAAAATGAAGCGATGTCGTGAATTTCAACAAAAGCTGCAGCATCGGTAGCCGCAACAGTATTCTCCGGTTGCTGCGCGCTTGCAGGCGGAGTTGCCGCATTTTGCCCCGGTATCGCGCTTTGTTGTGGCAAAAAGGCTGCAGAAAAAAGGATTCCCAAACTCAAAATAAAATTTTTAAAAGTTAACCGATTCATAAAACATGCTCCGCATTCGATGCGTTAAGTTGCAGCAAATCCTGATTTTATTTTGATCCGTAATTTATATTTCCCCGCCCCGATCAATTAACGAAAAAGAAAAAACTGTAAATTTGACCTGGGATATTGCATACTGAAAATCATCCAGGCCAATCTAAAAATTGAGCAGCAGAATTGTCTTTGTCGCAAAACAGTGTTGATGAGACACGCAAGGATAACTCGGGCGAAAAATTTAGCATGCCCCCGGGTAAGGACTTCTCGACCGCACCTAACTTAGTTACAGACATAGAGGCTGTTTTGCAGTTCAAATTTCCGGGAAAAGATCGGATTATATTTATCCGAAATTTTTCAGAAATGAGTTCAGATGAGAATCCCGGTTTCATATACAACAGATTCCGGAAGCAGACATGCAAAACGAACGGGCGGTGTACTGTCGTTAAATACCGGACCAATGATAATTTTTATTATCGAACTTTGCAGCAAGCATGACAGGCAAAGAACATACCAGTGCCTTTGGGGGCGTAAATGCAGTCATCGATTTGCATAAACAAGACGCAGTAAATACAAAAATGAAAGAAGTTTGCAGAAATGAGACAACCGGTCACAAATAAAGGCAGGGGTTTTTAGACAAAAAAAAGGCGTGACTGTTGTCGATAACCCGGTTCAAGCTTTGAGACTGGGGGGGCACCTCAAAACTTGTATCAACCAACAGCACACGCCATCTTTATTTTCGTAGAACAAATAAATAAATAAAAATTAAAAAATCAAGAATTTTCAGAATATTTTTGTCAGCCAGACAATTAATTTTCCATTAAGGCAATTCTTCCAGCCTGCCGTTTTTACCTGGGACAATAACAGCAATTTTAAAACGGCAAAAATCGAAACAAATGTATCCGGCAGCCTATTCCCGTATTTTAAAATACTTTTCCGATTTGGTTTTCTATGCCTGCTGTTGCGAAAATGATCGGCAATAGATTTTAAAAACGAACCCGGGAATTCCTATTCTTCAGGAGAAAATGCAAGCTTATAAGCCAATTCGATTTTCCCGGATGTATAGGATGAAATATTCAAAATGACGGGATCCGTTCGGCCATTGTATTGTGACTTGTACAAATCGATCAAAGGCGTCAAATCAAAACCAATCTGCCTACTGAGCATGGCTTCGCAGTTATCGCCATGATTATCATGCCGCAAAATGAGCGAAGCCTGAACAGGGTTTGATTCCATAAATACATTTGGCGCCATAAATAAATTGAAATCATGCTGCTCACAACCACCGGGGTATCGCACTGTGAGCAATAAATAATTACCCTCGATGGCGGCATTGCTGAGTTTGTACTCATGTAAAACCAGTTCTCCGGCCTGTTGCTCCGACAGCTCGATTTTGGCGCCCTTGCCAACGGTTTCCATCAGCGCTGCCGCCCGTTGGCGCAAAGGCCTGAGTAAAGCCATCAAAGCGGAAATCTCTCCAATATCCGCCGCGAATTCAAAAGTCACTTTTCTGGTCTCACTACCGTGGGTGATCTGCAGCCACTCAGCGCCGCCATCGGCACAATCGGGGCAGCCGATCGTTTCTTCCAGACCCGAAATGTCCGTCGTATCGAACACCATTTGCAAGGCGTTTTTTTCATCTGAGCTCAGATTAAACCTGAAATTTTTTGCCGGGTATTCATCGGGCTTCCAGCTCTCTTCGATATATTCAACAGCTTCGCCGTCAATTTCCAGGGAAGTTCGGCAATAGCCGATACACTGGCCGAACGAGGTGCCGGTCGCGATCTTCAGTATATTACTACCCGGGTTATCGTTTAAAATGCAGGCATTAAAAACAACGAAAAATGTTAGCATGATAGCTGATACAAGTATATTATTGAGAGTATTCATTTCCAGTCCTGTCAATTAATTTTAACTTGAATCGTCTGCGACCGCCCGCCGGGAGTGGAGACCAGCTCGCCAACGATCGCCACCAGTCCGGTGACGCGTGATTTATCATCTGTTTGCACATTCCATGTCACTTTATCAAACTCTTCAAATTGATGTGGCGCAATTTTCAGGCGCTTCTCCACCGGTGATGAGCTGAAATTCAGCGACCAGCGCCACACTTCATTATCAACGCTCAGGTTGGTGATTCGGCTATCACTGATGCGGTAAACGACGTAATCAAACGCTTGCCCTTGCGTATAAATCAATTCCAGCTCGTTGTCAGACCGGTTCTCGACCCGCATGGCAATCTGCAGAAACCGGTTCGTGCTGATCTCGGTTTTATCAGTCGTCAACCTGATTTGCAAACTATTGCGAAGATTGTTAAAATGCAGCAGCAACGCATCGATAATCGTTCGGGCGCGGGCAGAGGCCGTCGCGTAATCAGCGGTGATGCTGTGCACGAGATCAGCTTGTTTGAAAGTGATCTCATAAAGCAGGGCATCGGCGGCGTCATTTTCGGCAAATTCATTTTGCAGGCTGAAAAAATTGTTTTCGCTGAAAATCTGTCGCAAGCCGTCGAACTCGGCCGCTGTCATCGTACGGTTAAGCGAACCGTTATCCGGGTAATTATCGAAGATTATCAGCGAGCGGTTGTTCTGGATAAACAAATCATGATCCGCTGCCGCCGGCCCGCCGGTTATTTTCATGTGGATGATCACTTCATCAGAATTGACCTCGGGAATGGTCGTCACCGGTTCCGGTTCACTATCATTAAAAAGATTGGGATGCTCACACGCGTGCCCAAACACCGCAAAAATAATGAGTAGAATAATTTCCAGACTGCAACAGCGCATTTTGATTTTCCGAATCATCGATCACATTTACTATTTTCAGGTTTACCCGTCACGTTTCCCGACCATCGCAAAGGGAATGCCATAATTATTGTTCAAAATTCTGTTTTTTCAGCCTCAAAAAAACAACTTTCCATCAAAAAAAATCAACTTCGCAGCAGAAATCTGTTTTTTCATTCAGATTATTGAAAAGACTGCAAGTGTGCATCATTTAGTCTATCTCGTTCAACCTGCTCAAACTTTGAATGAAGGCGCCCTCGCCGAGCGACGATAGCCAAATCATCGCCATTTAAAACCGGTATTCCAGTGCGAGATAGAGCAGGTCTTTATTATAATAACGGCCGCGCAACCCGCTTTCATTTTTATAAAATGAAAGCCGCAATAGAGCGGACAGGTCGGTCTTAAAATCATAACTAAGATCAACAACAGCCGAGTTTGTTTCGCTGCGTTCAAGATCAAATTCAAGTAAATTCACCGGATGGATGGGCTCGCTATAGCGTTTGTCTTGCAAAATGACCGCCATCCGCAGCAGCCACAAGTCCATAAACCGCGCCGCACCGATGCCCGAAAAGCGCAGCCCGGAATAAGCATAACCAATGCTGTTCGACTGGTTTTGAATATATTCCCCGGTAAGCCGGAACAAATACTTTCGTCCGGCAGTGCAGCGCAGAAAGATGCTTTTTAGCTCGTCCTGCTGGCGCGCACCTATCGCCATGGAAAACCCCGGTTCGGTTTCAATATATGCCCGGCGTTGAAATGTCGCCACAGCCACAGAATAGCCTGATTCCAGCAGCAAGCGGCTGGAAAATCGCCGCTGCAGGGAAGCGCTGTAATTGCGATTAAAAAAATCGAACTGATCGGTTTCCGCATATTCCAGTTGCGTACCATCGACCTGCAAAATACCGCCAAACTTCCCCGGCAGATTGATTTGCAAACGCAGGGATGAATGGGAAAGAATGAAATCGAAAGGTGCGTTGAGAAAAAATTTGGCGGTACCACCGGCTGTTCCACTGAACTGGATTTTTGGATGAACAGGCCAGACGGCTTCAGTATTGGCAATCTGTGTTATTTTATGTTCTTCACCATGCTGCGGGTATAATTGCAAGCTATTGGAATAGCTGTAGCTAAAGCGAATTTTATCAAATTGCCGGCGGCCCTGGGTCTGAAAAATGGCGCTGGTGACCATAGCATTTTCAGTATTTTGCACGGATTCGAAAATATTGTTATCGTAAAATGTTCCCACCTGCAGACGATTGTTGAAACGCCAGTTCTCCTGACTCCTGAGCGTCGGCAATAGAAGCAGATTCAGCGAGAAGATAAAGACGAATCCCGTTCCCTTTGCTCTCAAAATTTTTCTTCCCCAACTTGCATTAAATGATGCAGGGCATCCGCCTGTTTTTCAAGGCTGTCTGCCTGAGCATACCACTTTTTTTCCTGCTTTTGCAGAATTTCAACCCACTTTTCGATTTCCGCAGAGGCGAGGTTCTCAATATTGGCAAAAAACTCCTGATTTTGTAATAGAGACGAATTACTGCCGAAAATAGAATAATTTGTCACTAAGTTCCGCCTCGAAGCGACGCCGGCGTCGAGGAGTCCTTCGCTGAAGCTTATATCATCTTGTGATTTCCCCTGGTCGGAACGTGCTACTTCCATTTGCGGATCGGTCAAGGCCAGATCATCAAAAAAATCAGAGATGCGGTTTCGCATGCGCAGCTCGGTTTGCAATGATTTGCGTTTTCCTGCCAGAGTTGCCGATTGCCGTCGCAAACGGTCTGCCTGATCGAGAATGAAGTCTATTTTCTGCTGCAATGTTTCAGGCGTATCCGTCGAATCGACTGTCACTTGCATGAGTCCTTCAAAAATCAACTGTCTCGAGGTATGTTAACGGCAGCGCTGCATGAGTTGGCGAATCCGCCGCAAATCGATGATGAGTCGCTGTTGTTTTTTTTCATCGCCGCTATCTTCGGCCTGCAACAGCTCCATTGAAATCTGGGTATTGATCGTCTGCAAACTATCGAGAACTTCACCGGCGAAAGCCGCAAGTGCTTCCAATTTTTTCCTTGAAACTTCACCGGCGGCCTCCAAGTCATTCGCAACGGCATGGGACCGCGCGAGCAATTGAGCCAGGTGGCGTTCATTGAGAAAACCGGAACGGTTTTTCAATTTCCCGATAGCGTTGCCGAGGCTGTCAATTTGCTGCGATAACTGTTTCGTTCGTGCCGCCGCTACAAAATACGCCCGTTCTTTTTGCGCAATGCCGTTCTCCCATTGCACCCACTGCGCGATTTGCACAAAAGCGCTGAAAATAAAAAAAAACAGCCCCAGGCGAACAAAGTGATACCACCCTGCTTTTTTATTCCGGTTCGTCATCGTATTTTTCAATACTTTTATTACCGGTAAATTATTCAATATCCAGTTTCGATAATTTATACAGCAGTGTCGTCGTTTTAATGCCGAGCAGCCGCGCCGCTTCGGCTTTCACACCATGCGCCCGCTGCATTGCCCGCGCGATAAGTGCTTTTTCAACCTGCATCAACGTATCGTTTAAGTCGAGGTTATCATCCATGAATGATAACACCGATTTATTTTTATTCACCAGCGTCGGCAGGTCGGAAAGCGTAATTCGTGCATTCTCACACAGGACGGCGGCACGTTCGAGCACATTTTCCAGTTCACGGATATTTCCCGGCCAATTATACTGCTGCAAACTCTCCGCAACCCCGGCATCGAGCTGTAGGTTTTCGTGTCCGAAGCGGCGGGATAATTTCTGCAAAAAATGTTCAGTGAGCAATGAGATATCACCCTCACGCTCGCGTAGCGCCGGCAGCATGATAGGCACGACTTGCAGACGATAGTATAAATCTTCGCGGAATTCCCCTTTTTCAACCATGTCCTGCAATAATTTATTGGTCGCGGCGATCACCCGCACATCCACTTGCAGGGTCTGTTCACCGCCAACCCGTTCGAATTCTTTTTCCTGCAACACACGCAGCAATTTAATCTGCATCGCCGGAGAAATTTCACTGACTTCGTCGAGAAAAATCGTGCCCCCATGCGCCAGTTCGAAGCGACCGGCTTTTTGTTTCACCGCACCGGTGAAGGCGCCTTTTTCATGCCCGAAAAGCTCTGATTCCAGAATTGTTTCCACCAGCGCGCCGCAATTAACGCGGATAAATGGCTGCGATTGCCTGTTGCTGTTCTGATGCAGTGCCCGGGCGATCAGTTCCTTGCCGGTGCCGGTTTCGCCGTAAATGATCACCGCGGCGTCGGTTGCCGCCACTTTTTCCACGGTTTTGAAAACTCGCTGCATTTTTGCCGATTCGCCGATGATTTCATCGGTGTTGAATTCGCGTCTTTCTTCATCGCGCAGGTATTGATTTTCCGCTGTCAGGCGGCAGAGTTTTTCCTGATTTGAAAGCAACCTGCAAATACGCTCGATCTTGACACCGATTTCATCAGCGGAAAAAGGTTTGGAAATAAAATCTGCTGCGCCTGCCTGCATCGCCTCTACTGCCAGATCGATGGAACCAAATGCAGTGATTAAAACAGTTTGCACAGCCGGATATGTATTTTTGATTTCAGTCAAGAGCTGCATGCCGGTTTTCCCCGGCATTTTATAATCGGCGACGACGATATGGGGTCGTTCTTTTTGCATCCGGCACAGGCAGCTTTCTGCATCAGCGAATGCCTGAACCGAATAGCCGAGTAGCTTCAAGACATGCTCAAGCCCATCCCGCATGGTGTCATTATCATCAACGATGGCGATTCGAAATTCTGTTTTCATTTTGCTTCCGATTCAAATTTTGGTATCAACAATCGAAATTTTGCACCAGCTGTGCCCGATTGCAACGAAATCCGGCAATTATTTTCCTCAGCCAGCAAGCGCGCCAGCGCCAATCCCAAGCCGATGCCTTCATTTCGTGTAGTAAAAAAAGGTTGGAAAATTTTTTCCTGCAAATCGTCTGCAACTCCCGGGCCATTGTCAGCGACGGCAATTTCCGTTCCGCCACCTTTTTTTTCAGCAAAAACAATGATTTGCGGGTTTTCAGTTTGCCTCACGGCGAGAAGCGCATTTTGCATGAGATTTGTCAAAATCTGGCGAAGATGATCGGGATCGATATAAACCTGCAGTTTTTCGTCGATGCGAAACTCCCACATCACCCCCTTGTGCTGTGAATCCAGAACAGCATGGATTTCATCACATATTCTTTTTACAAAAATCTTTTCCGGACACGCTTGCAGCGGCCGGGCATAGCTTAAAAAATCAGATATGATCCCGTTGAGATGGTTGACTTCTTTAATAATTTTGGCCACATGCGGCTGCATGTCTACCGCAGCAATTTTTTGCAGAATGCCGGCGAACAGTTCGATTCCGCCCAGGGGATTACGCAGTTCGTGGGCGACGCCGGCGAGCATCATCTGCTGCCGCTGCTGCCGTTCGTCGATGGCTTGGCGCATCTTTTCGATCGTGCGCGCGAGAAATTCCACTTCCGAACTGCCCGACTGCGCCAGTGGTGAGTCATATTTTCCACGGCCGATGGCTGCCGCTGCTTTTTCGAGATTTTCCAGCGGCCGCGTGACCTGCCGCGCGATGATACCCGCTGAAATGATGGCGATAAAAATCGCAAAAATGCCAATTGTCAGCAAAATCTTACGCGTGGTGTCGATTGCTTTCAAACCCTGTGCACTGCCTTCGAGACAAACGATTGCCACAGCACTGTTTCCATCGATAGTAACAGGCAGATAAACCGATTTAAACGGCTGGTTTTTCGCGTCGAAAAAGAAACGTGAGGTCATTGGATTGCCGGCTAATGCCGCTGCGATTTCCTCAACATCGAGGCGGGTGCGGTAATATTCCTCTCCGATAGGAATTTGTACGTGACTATCAAAGAAACACCGGCCTTCAGAGTCGAGCAACAGAATTCGTGAGATTGCACCGGTGGTGAGAATCGGCTGCAAACGCGAGCGCAAACGCTGCAGCGTACGGGCGTTCTCTTCCCCGGGAAGAAGCTGCAATGCACGAGTATTCCGCAACTGTGCCGCAGCGACATGACCGATCGCCAGCAATTTTTCTCCAAGCTCATTTTCAACAGCTTTGCGCACCTGCCAGTCAACATAAAACCCACTCGCTGCGAGCAACAATCCTGTTTGCATCAGCAGAAAAACAATGAACTGTGTTCGCAACTTTAATTTGTTGCGAACAGCGGAAAAATAGTTGATTATGGTGAATTGATGTTTATTTTTCATAGCATTGAACTTCGGAGCTAAAGGCCCAATCAATACAATAAATCACATCAGGTTCCGTGGCAGACAGAAGCTGGTTTTGGTCGAAAGATAAATTCACCCCAAAATACAGTATTTTCGACAAAATAAAAAGAACGTTCACAATCAGGTCTGATTTTTGGATTGCATCTTCTCTTGTTTTACAATCGTTTTAATAATAATTATTATTATTTTTAGACTCCAATACCATAAAAACAGCCGAGATGCCGGAAAGCATACTTTTCCGGAAGGACACAATTTCAGAACTCACACATTTTACCTACCACAGCCAAATGCCGGAAATTCTATTATGCGCGCATTGAAATTTAAGCCTGAATTATTTTTTTACACGCTGGTTTCACTGCTATTTTTACACGCATTTGTTGTTCAGACCGGCACAAAAACCGCAGCACGCTGGACGAGCGTCAGCGAGATCGTCAACGCCACCGACGATAATTTCGATCTCGCTTATGCGCTGCTGCACATTTCCAATACGAGCTCCACTGATTTGCTCGGCCAATTCGTGGATACACAGCGCTACCTCAATCGCATCGACAGCTTGACGCAGGTGCTGCAAAAACGCCTGCATGGGGTAAAAACGCCGGTGCAAATCATTACAGTCATCAATAATTTTCTTTTCTCAGAACTCGGATTTACGACTGACGCCAGTGACACAACCGGTCGCAACCCGCGGAATTTATTCATCAACGATGTGCTCGACCGCAGAAAAGGCTACTGCCTCTCCCTTGCCCTGCCCTATCTGATTTTTGCCGAACGTCTCAACCTGCCGATTTATGGTGTGCCCGCTCCCGGTCACTTTTTTGTCCGCTACGATGACGGCGTGTACGAAAGCGTCAATATTGAAACGACAGCGCAAGGGCAACCGCTTGGTGATGATTATTACAACAGTAAATATAAACTCGATGGAGCGCACGAGTTTTATCTGCGGAATCTCACGAAGCGGCAAATCATCGGTGTCTTTCTCAACAATCTCGGCAATTGCTATCGCCGCGCCAACAATCTGCGCGAAGCGCTGAACCTGTTGCAGGCGGCGATCAAACTGAATCCCAATTACCCCGAGGCCCATACCAATCTCGGCAACGTTTACTTGCTGAAAAAAAATGCCGATGCCGCCATTCATGAACATAAAAAAGCCCTGCAATTATATCCTTTGGCAAAGGCTTACACCAATCTCGGCAGTGCTTATACGGCCAAAGGGATGTACAACGAAGCGCGTAAAGCGCATCTGCAAGCGCTGGAAATCAGCCCGGAACTAACCGGGGCATACATCAATCTCGGTAATATTTTTCTTAAAAACAACGAGTACAAAGCTGCTTTAAACCGCTACCGCACTGCACTGTCGTTTGACAGCACACTGGCGATTGCGCACGCCAACATGGGCAGCGCCTACCAGAAAATGGGCATCCTTTCAAAATCCCTTCTCGCTTATAAAAAAGCCATCGATCTCGATCCGATTTTCAGCGAAGCATATTTAAATCTCGGCAATTTATACACCCCACTCGGCGCCCTGCGTGATGCCGTAAAAACCTATAAAAAAGGGATTGCCATCTCCCCGGCAATGTTTGAACTACGGCTCAATCTGGCGAATGCCTATCGGGATTTGCACGATGATAAAGAAGCGATCAGCGCCTACCTCGAAACGATCAACGTCAACCCAAATTATGCGTTGGCCTATTATAATCTGGGGTTGCTCTACAGCAAGCGTAAAATCACTTTGCCGCAGGCTGTAAAAGCCTATGAGGCGGCGATCAAATATGATGAAAAATACGCAGAAGCCTATCTCAACCTGGGGTCGTTGTTTCAGGATGATTTACAGGATTTGAAAAAAGCGGAAAAAAACTTCAAGATCGCGCTGAAATATCGACCGGGTTTCACTGAAGCGCATTTCAATATGGGGGTTGTTTATTTAAAAACCGGGCGGGCAAAAAAGGCGATTACCGCATTTAAGACAGTCGTCGCCAAACAAAAATCTTCCGTCGATGCCTTCTACAATCTCGCCATGGCCTATCACGAAACCGGCGCAGCGGCTGAGGAAATCGAAGCGCTGGAAAATACCATCCGCCTGGATTCAAAACGCGCTGACGCCCATCACTATCTCGCCATCGCATTTTATAAAAAGAAAAAATTCGAGCGCGCCATTTTCCATTTTGATCAGTCCCGCCGCCTCGGTTATACCGTCGATCGCAAATTCGCCCGCATTTTGAGCCAATACCGCGATTAAAAAAAACCTGTCAGGTTTATCTCAAATCTCTATTTCAATAATACCATCTTCTTCGTCGCCACAAAATCACCGGCCGTCAGGCGGTACACATAAAGCCCGCCGGCCACCGACTTACCGGCTTCGTTGCGGCCATCCCAGGTGATATTGTAAAAACCGGGCTGCTGCTGTTTGTTCACCAGCGTACGCACGCTGCGGCCAAGCAGATCGTAAATCACCAACCTCACTTCGCCGGCCTGAGCCAAGCTGTAGCGAATGGTTGTTTCCGGGTTGAAGGGGTTTGGATGATTTTGCTCGAGCCCGTAGCCAAGCGGTTGCAGTTCTTCAACAGCAACGACGTCCTGAACATATATATCATTTTCGTTACGAATAAAAATATAAAGATAACTTGTATCTGTTGAGGCTTCAGGATGCCGGTAGAAAACCGGCACACCGGTCACCGTGAATTCGCCGGCAGGAGGCGCCGTGCCCGGCAGACCCGTTGCCGCCCCGATGAATATCGCCAGCGTATCGCTGCCTTCGACGATGCGCACCGGCGCCTCCCCATTTTCCTGCGGCCATTCATCCGGCGCTGCGAGATGCACCAACGGCGTTTGTATCAGCGTATTCCCAATATCTGTCATCGTTTGCACAACCTGTGCGAGTGTCAATTTTACCGGATCGGGCGGTATGCCGTCCCGGGAAAGCGTCTGCAAATGCCACGGCGTCACCGGCAGCAGCACCATGTTGCCGGCAAAATATTCAAGAATACCGGTAGCGAAAATCTCATCGCCGACTGCATGATCAAAAATAAATTTTTTCGAATGAAACAGCAAGCCGGCAGTGGAATCCTGCAACGCAAATTCCGTGAAGTCATTCAAATTTAACGTAGTCACGACGCCGGTGACCGAGACCAGCTCGCCGATTCGGTCGGGCACGCCGTCACCATTGTCGTCGCGGCGCGCCTCGGCGATGCTCAGCGGTGTCGGCACCCAATAATATGCCATGGCGTGTTCGGCGACGCCGCCGGCAAATACTGCTTGCACAGCAAAATATACTTCACTGCCCGGGGACAAATCATCATCTTCATACACCGTTGCTTGCCCATCGGTGCTATCAATCTGCACCAGGGTCTCGAGGCTTTCTCCTTTGAAAATACGGAACTGTGTCGGCATGGCCAGCGAATCAGGACCAGGAGCGCTATCCGGCGGAACGGTGAACAGGCTGAGTTCAAACATCAGATCGCCCGGCAATTCCTGCGGCCCGCCTTTGGTCGGGTGATCGAATGGATGGAAATTCGCCATACTGAAACTGGTGCCCGGTACATTTTCCGGTGTATCATCAAAAACCAGCGATATATTAATCTCGGGCAGCGGCAGGAATTCGATAAAAATGCCCAGCAGGGTCGCTTGCGGCAGCTCGCCGAGCGGGATGTCACGCAGCCAGCCACCGCCCGGATTCTCGCTTGTGGCAACCAGCCCCGGCAAGGTGGCGATTTCAAGCTGATTTTCCCAATCGAATACATGCACAGTATAGATAAACGGCCGTGGTTCGGGGGTATCCTGCCGGTAAAAAAAGCTGAAAGCGCCGGGCATGACCGGGCCGCTTTCGGAGAGATCGAACACCACGCCGTAGGCAGTAAACCATTTGACGGCTTGCGTTGCGCCGGGGCCGCCAGGCGCATAGCTCAGCAGTTCAGCCGGGCCGAAAGGCGGAAACCGCCACTGCAGCCGCGCAGCCTGTAAATGTGTCTGCACCACGAGCGCCGGCGCCGGCCATTCGCGCGCGAGATGGTAGGTCACGGCAACTGTTGAATCGGCGAAAACCGTGAGGGAATCCGGCATGGGTGTGAACTGCGGCGCTTCGACCCATACTTTATAATCACCGACCGGCAGGGTTGGAAAGATAAAACTGCCGTCAGCCGATGTTTGGGTGACGCGCCGGGTTTGGTCGCTGTGGATATGCACATTTGCAAACGGTACCGGCTCATTTGAATCCAGCGTCAAAACGACGCCGCGAAAACTGCCGGCCTCACCGGCCCGGATTTCAAAATCATCCATCAGCCAGCCGGGGAAATAGTGGCCGCTGCCATCGCTGGTGTACTG
The DNA here is from genome assembly GCA_024275575.1 of bacterium. Classification (GTDB taxonomy): domain Bacteria; phylum Zhuqueibacterota; class Zhuqueibacteria; order Zhuqueibacterales; family Geothermadaptataceae; genus Bioreactorimicrobium. Next base: position 127,579 of record JAJRYV010000130.1, on the reverse strand, counting down.
AAATTTGACCTGAATTGTATCACCGGCGAGACTGTCGAGGGCAAACTGCTCTGCTTGCCAGCCGCGTGATTTGCCCTGGTATTTGCCCTCGATCATGAGCGTTGAACTGAGCGCCGTCCAGGTTTTACCAAAATCACTGGAGATGAAAACCTGACCGTAGTCATAATCTTTTTCCGTGCTGAACCACGTTTGAAAACGCAGCTCTGCTGGCGGTGATTGGGGCAATGCGAAAAAGGGTGAGTACAGGCGATAAACCGCGTAGTCCTCATAAGTGGAATCCAGGCGTGTGCCCCAGACTCTGGCGCCACTACTGCCTCCGGCAGGAAATTTTTCAGCGGTCGGGGTGCCCCATTCCCAGCCGGGATAAGCGACAAATCCCCCTGTGTGCGCTTCGAAATCCGCGGCAAACGGTACATCCAAAACCGAATGCAGCGCGCGAAAGGCCGGCTGCGAGAAGTGGCTCGTCGCCGATTCGTTGTACCGCGCTTTAATGGCGTATTTGTAAAGAACGTCGCGATGGACCTGATCGTCGAAATAGTGGAGCTGTGCCGGATCGATGGAGCCCAGCTTTTGCAGTGGTCCCGGTGCGCCAAAAACTTTGCGGAACACCTCAAAACCGGTCAACGATTCGCTGCTTTGCACTCCGGCCAAAAATGAAGCGGTTTTTGCGCGGGCAACGAGAGTGGCTATTTTGAGTTGCAGGCCGGTGCCGGCACCGTCATTCTTTTCGGCATTTTCAGATTTTGACAGAAAGGTTTCCAGCGTCTGCCGCACCGCAGATGAGCGCAGAACCTGCACGCTTTTTTCAGCCGAACCGCCCGGCGATCCTACTTTTGAAACAAAAATGCGCACCATGGGATCGAGCGCGACCCACGGCAGGTAGATGTCGGTTACGGATTTCCACGTCGCACCGTTGTTATCGCTGAACAGGGCGTGACTGGTGATCGGCTCGCTAAAATCGGCGAAGGGATAAGGCCCCAACACCGACATGCTGCGGTATTTTAACAGCAGCCAGAAAACGGTCGTATCCGCATTGATGGTGGCATTGGGCGACCAGACGTTCCAGCCGGTGCCGGTGTCGGTCGCGGCATCGGCGAGGCGGTAATAGGCAGTGCTCAATTTCGGGTAACCGCCGGAATCAGGCGCCACGACAATTTCTTTAAATGAAGTTTCAAAAATGTTCGAGTTCAACAAACCGGTGTAAGTGAGCGCGGCGATATCATTGAGCACAAAATCTTTCCACGGCGTTTCGAAGCGTATGGCCAAAACATCCTGTAAAAATTCTGAATTGAGAATATAAATCACGGTTTCCGCCGTGCCGTCATCATGTTTTATCTGCCCCGGCGGCAGCGGCGGCGCCCATTTCACCCTAATGCCGTCGTCGTTCGCCTCGGAAAACATACTTACCGGCGGTTGGTAAATTTTGTTCAATTGCAACGGTAACGAAGTGTTTTGCCCCACAGCCACCGTCACACCGGTGACCAGCGAATCGTGGTGATCGAAGCCTTTGAGCAGCACGTCGTAGGTTCCCACCGGCACAGCGTCGAGACTGTAATTGCCACCGGCGTCGGAGCGGCTGCGCAGTTGCAGATAAGGAATGCCGGCGCCGGAGGCATCGAGGCCGGAGCCATCGAGGGAGGAGGTGACAAGCCCGCTGAGGCTGCCGGTTTCGAGATGGTCGATCCGGATATTATCCAACGCCCAGGCGCCACTGCGGCCGCCTTGATCGACAAAATAAAAAAGCACCTGAAAATAGGCCCGATTGGCGCCCCACGCACTCAAATCGTAATAAAAATGCTGCCAGCCTCCGGTGGCGCCGATGCTGTCGATGATCGTCCAGTCTTCGCTCAAATCCGAGCGCACTGCGAGATAGTGTTTCGCACCATTGGGCTGGCTGAAGCAATCGAACTGCACCTGCACCGCATCGAGCGTCGAGGTGTCATACCACGGCGACAGTAAAACAGAGCTGCTTTTCTCGTAAGCGCCGACGATATCATCATTCACATAAGCAAAGGTGCCATGCGGCGGGAACTTGACATTGTTGCTGCCGGCGGTCCTGGCGCTACCCGTGGTCCAGCCGCTGCGATTGAAGAGCAGTGTTGTCCAGTTTGCGGCTTCAAAATTTTGCGAATCCGGCAGCGCTGTAGCGATGGGAATGCCCGGGCTGGCGATATCGATGTTGGAAAAATCGCTTTCGCCCTGTTCATAAACAGCGCTGACGCGATAGGCGTAATGGCGACCATTTTCGATTTGCCCATCGATGTAACCGGTGGTGCTGCTGTTGCCGAGCAATGCATATTGGGCGTTAAATGCGTCGGCCGGTTTGCGGTAAATATTGTAATGCACAAAACCCGCTGTCGCGGTCGCCGGGTTTTTCAGCGCCACCGCCTGCGCTTGCACACTGCGGGAAAAACTGCGTTTTATGGTTTTGAACCCCGGACTCATCCCGGCGGGCGCACCCCAGCTCAGGCTGACCTGTCCATCTTCGAAACTGGCGGCGGTCAATTGCCCCGGCGCTGTTACCGGCGTCGTTTTTGTACCGACGATGACGATGCTGTCGATGGCCGCACCGAAACCGGATTCATTACCCCAGTTCGATTCGAAATAGAAACCGATTTCCAGCCCTTTGCCTTTTTCTCCGGTGAAGGCCCACAAATCGATTTCCACCTCCTGCCAGCCGTTGGAATTGCCGGAAAAGGCGTCGAACTCATCGGCAAAACCGCTGGCATCAGTATCGAGATAATAATAGTTTTCACCATCCACCGTCGGGTTGTGAATGATCGCAAATATGCGGTCGGCAGCGTCATCGGTGTGATAATTGATTTTGAAATACAGTTTAGCGGCAACATAGTCGCTCAGATCAAAATCGCTATCAGGCAGATTGAGCCACCACGCCATTTCATTGGCCGTATAACCGGAGTCGCCACCGAAGATGAGCATGTTCGAGCCCTGCACCGGTGCAACCTCGATGCCGCCAAAGGTAAAAGTGCCGCCGATGTGCCACTGATTGGTGCCGGGGAAACCGAGCCGCACGTGACCGCTGTCCTGGCCGGTTTCGAAACTGGTGCTGTAAGCCGTGCCGGCAGTGAGCGGCAGCAACTGGCCGTCGAGTGTGGCGCCGGCGCCATCGATGGCAACATGAAATTCAGCGTCCTGATACTGAAAACTGCTAAAGGTAACGGTGTAATTGCCGTTCGGCAAGGCGATGGAGTAGTTGCCGTCTGCATCGGTGTAAGTAGTACCGCCGGCGATTTGCACCGAGGCGAAGCTGAGGCCAAGGCCGCTGCTTTCATCCGTAACCGTGCCGGAGAGCAGGAATTTGCCGATAAAATCACCGGCTGTTTGCGGCAAGAGTTGGAAATTTTCAAGAAACGGCGCAGTCGTATCCTCCTGCGTAATGACGCCGAAGATATCGAAAGTGTCGCCGGCCGGCAGGGCGCTGGCCGAAAGCGCTGTGCCCGCATCGATGAGCACGGGAAAAAACGAGAAACCGTCCGTGACCTGCACCTGAAAACGTGAACCGTCACCATGCCAGTTTTGCGGGTCGGTGATGCTCACATTTTTGAGTTTGAGCAAGCGGGATTCAAACGCTTCGGCAAGCAGACCGTTGGTCAGCATATCTATCGAGGCGTTGGTGAATAGCGGAGAAAAACCATCGCCGATTTTTTCGACGCTGGCAATGCCGGTGAGGGTAGCGAGCCCATGTTTTGCTGTCAACACACCGGAGAACCTGACGAAATCACCGGTTTGCCAGTCGGCTAATGCTGTACTGTCTGAAATCGCGATACCGGCGGTAGAATCCTGCAGAAAAACCAGGCCCCTGGTTCGGTCGAAACCATTGACCACAGCTTGCACCGTAAAGGCAGTATCGGCGTGCACATAGTCGCCATTGCTATCCATTGCATGCAGATCGGCCAATGCGGTCACACCGCTGTTCACCGGAATGCCGAGGCTGGGGCGATATTTTTGTAAAGCCCATTGCATACGGGTTATCTGTCCGAGAGTGAACTCGTCGCGGCAGTCTTCACCGGTGTAATTCATATAATTGTGTACCGGATCAAAGCCTGGATCGTCCGGGCAGGAATCGAGCGAATCGTCGCAAAGATAGATATTGAAGCCGTCCTCCTGTGCGGGTGTGTCCTGCACCAGGTCGCCGACATCGGGGCCGTTGATGCAGCCTTCTTCAAAAGTGTGCAGCAAACCGAAATAGTGGCCGACTTCGTGTATACCGACGCTGCCCAGTTTTTGCCCAAAGGCGGGAACGGCAGGCAAGGTTTGAAAGCTGAGCATGATGCCGTGAATCGGGTCGGCTTCATCTTCAGCCCACGGGATGATGGCAAAACCCACCGGGCCATTGCTGCCGCCATCGAAAAAACCCGCGGTATAAATATTGAGATTAAACGCTGGGTCGACAGCCAGCGCATTTTTCATCGCCACCTGATAACCCATGGGATCACGGAACCAGGCATCATTTTTCGCTACCCGCACATCGCGGATGAAAAAAACCAAGCCTGTTTCGGCAAAAGCCGCGTTGAACATATTGACCTGCTCCTGTAACTGCGCCCGGCTAAGCATGCCGTAACCCTCGCGGTCTGTGACAATGTGCCAGATGATGGGGATAAGCTGCTTTTTTTGCTCAGCCAAAGTCGCCGCCCGGATCGGCGAGGGCCCGGGTTGCGTCAGTTTTTCGAGCTGCGGATCGAGCACACCGCATGGTACGGCAAGGCGCGAACCGCCATCGTTTGTCGGCATGGTCGTCCACCAGTGATCGGGGTAGGTTGTTTGGGAAAAAGTCATTTGCGGTAATAATATCAAAAGAAAAGGGATAAAAAAAAGTCGTCGCAAACGCATGCTTGTTCTCCTTGAGTTTTAGACTGACGGTGGGTGGGTTGACAACCTTTTAGGTCAGCAGAGATTGGCCTGGAACAGGTAAATAGCTATGGTTGAATTCGGATAAAACACGGCTTTCTTGAACATGTTGAAGAATTGTTATGATGGTATCATTTTTTTCAGATAACCATCGAATAAAAATTCTCTATTTAAAAAAATTGCAAATCAATAGAATTTATCGTACATTTTGTGGTTTAAATTATTCGACTAATTCCTGTTGGAGAATACATGCAATCACCGCAACATAAAAAACTCATCGTCATCGGAGACCGGGTTTTAATCGAACCCGACGATAAAGAACAGCGCACGCAGGTGGGACTTTACTTGCCGCAAAGCGTTACCGAAAAAGAGCAGGTACAGGGCGGCTGGGTCGCAGATGTGGGTCCGGGCATTCCACTTGCCGACCCCGGCAGCGATGGTGATGAACCCTGGCAAAACTCGCAAAACGCTCCAAAATATCTACCTATGCAAGTCGAAAATGGTGACTACGCACTTTTTCTCAAAAAGTCTGCAGTCGAAATCCAGTGGGAGCAAAAAAGATACCTCATCCTGCCGCAGTCGGCTATCCTCGTCATCATGCGCGACACATTCACCCTGCCACAGGATGATCTGGAAATCTAACAACCAATTTCAAAAGGAGAAGAAATGCAGTACGGCGTTGTTAAAATGTGGGACAGCGTAAAAAATTTTGGTTTTATCGAAGGAGACGATGACATGGATTATTTTGTGCAGCCCGGTGATATCGAACCCACGGTGCCGGGTAAGCGCCTGCGTGAGGGCCAACGCGTCGGTTTTGACGTCAAGCGTGAGATGCGCGGCGACCGGGCTGTGAATGTGCGGCTGTCGAAGCGTTGAAGCTGGTGGATATCCCGGGAATCTGACCGGAAAATCACAATTCCCCCGGAAATATATCAAGCGTAACATTCGGCGGGACATCTCCACTCTATGCGAAAAGTGGAGTATTGGGTCGCAAAAACCCAATAAGCGAGTCCTTTTCTTACAACCTTTTCACGATTAAAAATTTCTTCCGCAGTCAATGCTAATTCATGGTACATTCCCGCCAGTGAACCAGCATGAAAAAACAAAGAAGTCATCTTTGACTGCATTTTCGAATCTGCGTTATTTTGTTTATTTCTTCGTTTCTCTCGGGTTCAAACTTTGGTTCCCTGTCATGATCGATTGCACGCGTCCGATTTTCCCTTTGGCAGTGGGTGGGGAGCCCACCTGCCCTATCACCGACTACGGCTGTACAGTTTGAAATTTTAACCGATAATTTGAATATCAACAGAGCACTACACGATCTGACAAAAACAGGAGCACCCCTTGAAAACGGCAATTGCACCCGAAAAAACCGCAACCAACGGAACAGTCAAAACAACGCCTCTGCGTCTTAGCGGCAAACTCGAAGAAGTCCGGCTTTACTGGAATAAGCACATCCACGATCTCGAGCTCGCAAAACACCCGGTGGGCACCCTCGGTTTTTTTGACGATCTCGATGAATATCGCTTCGACAAATTGAATTACCTGCCCAAACTCATCGATTTTAATAATGGTTACAAAAACAGGAGCATCCTCGAAATCGGCTGCGGCGTCGGCATCGATCTGGCGCGTTTCGCTGCCGGCGAGGCGCAGGTCACCGGTGTCGATCTCTCCGAAACCGCTATTGATCTGGCGCGGAAAAACTTCGCAGCCCGTAATCTCGAAGGCAATTTCCTGCTGATGAACGGCGAAAATCTCGATTTCCCGACAGATTCATTCGATGTGGTCTACGTGCACGGCGTGCTGCAATACACCACCGATCCGCACGAGATGGCCAAAGAAATGTACCGTGTACTCAAACCGGGCGGTGAGGCGATTTCCATGGTCTATAATCGTATTTCCTGGCTCAACGCACTGTCAAAAATCATGAAAGTCGATCTCGAACACGAAGACGCACCGGTGCTGGAAAAATACACCATCAACGAGCTGCGCGACATTCTGCAGCCCTTCGAGGCCACGAAAATCGTACCTGAACGTTTTCCGGTGAAAAGCCGGTTGCACAAAGGCTGGAAAGGCGCGCTGTTCAATGGCTTGTTCGTGCCTGCGTTCAAAATTCTTCCCACATTTCTCGTCAAACCGCTGGGCTGGCACATCATGGCTTTTTCGACTAAAAATCCTTAATAATCAAACCTGCAAAAAAAATGATCAGAGATTTAAAGAAACTTACCTCCGGCGAATATGATGTCGCTATCATCGGTGGCGGCATTTACGGCGCCTGGGCGCTTTGGGATGCCACGCTGCGTGGCCTTTCTGCAGTATTGATCGAGCAAAATGATTTCGGTGGCGCGACTTCATCCAATAGTCTGAAAATCATTCACGGCGGCTTGCGCTATCTGCAGCATCTCGATATCAAACGCATGCGCGAATCGATCCACGAACGCAAAGTGTTGATGCGTATCGCGCCGCAGTTTGTGCATCCTCTGCCCTGCGTCATGCCGACTTACGGCCACGGCGTCAAAGGCAGGGAAATCATGCGTATCGCCATGCTGATGAATGATATCATCGGTTTCGATCGAAATCGCGGCTGCGACGCGCAAAAAATATTGCCCAGCGGCAAGGCGATTTCTAAAAAAGAATTGCTGGAAATTCTGCCCGGTCTGGACGAAACCAATCTCACCGGCGGGGCGGTCTGGTACGATTGTCAGGTTTACAACTCGGAACGCATGCTCATTTCGGTGATCAAATCGGCGGTTGAGCTGGGCGCCGAAGCCGCCAACTATACCCGGGTGAGCGGGTTTATCACTGCAGGAAATAAAATCCGCGGCGTGAAAATTCACGATATTTTTAGTGGTGAGCCATATGAAGTTCGCAGCAAAATTGTTTTGAATACCTCCGGCCCGTGGATCAATAACGTGCTCGGCCAGCTCAACGGTCACCAGCCGGCTGAGCAATTCCGCCTTTCCAAAGCGATGAATCTCGTCGTCAACCGGCGTCTCACCGATACATTTGCCGCCGGCATTCCAAGCAAATTTGAATTTAAAGATGCAGATGCAGTGATCAGCAAAGGCTCACGCCTGCTGTTTTTTACTCCTTGGCGAAACTACACACTCATCGGCACGACACACGTGCCGTATAGCGGCGAGACCGATGATTTTGCCATTTCCGAAACCGATGTCACGACTTTTCTCGATGAGTTCAACCAGGCCTACCCGGCGATGGCTATAAAACGCGAGGAGGTGGTTTATCATTATGGCGGCTTGCTGCCCATGGATAACGAGGGCGAAGTGCTGTCCGAGCATGATGTCAAATTGACCAAGCATTACAAGCTGCTCGATCATCAGGCGGAAAACGGGCTTGAAGGGCTCCTCAGCGTGCTGGGAGTAAAATACACAACCGCCCGCGACGTAGCGGCAAAAGCCGTGAATCTGCTGGCAAAAAAACTTAAAAAACATAACCGTTCAAAAACAGAGACCACAAAAATCAGCGGTGGCGAGATCGAAAATTTCAAGGCCTATCTGCAGACAGAATGCAAGAAAAGGCCCTGGGGACTGAGTGCAGATTTTGTTGAGCATCTCATTCTCAATTTCGGCACAGCTTATCCGGAGGTACTGCAACTCATCGATGAAAATGAAGACTGGAAAGCGCCTGTTGATGCGGCTTCGAAAGTATTACAGGCAGAGATCATTCACGGCATACGCCGTGAAATGGCACAGCGTCTCGTCGATGTCGTCAAGCGGCGTACCGAACTCGGTTCCGGCGGTTATCCGGGGGATGCGGCAGCAGAAAAATGTGCTGAAATTATGGCTGCGGAACTGGGCTGGGATGAAGCACTGAAAAAAGCTGAATTGCAGGCTTTACGACAATCCTATTTGACGGCAAAGTAAACCTTTGCGAGAGACCGGCTGCACCATCCAGGCCTGCTGTGGCCGCCACATCTCATTTTTTATTCCATCCAAAAGCCTTGCGCATGACGATGCGGTTACCCTTTTCATTAAACTCCATCGAATCCATAATATTATCGATGATCGACAGCCCACGGCCGTAGACATCGTGCGATGCGTCTAACCCGGGTCCACGATTCTCAAACCCCGGCCCCTCATCTTCAATTGTAATTTGCAATTGTCCATTTTTCATCTCAATTTCCATTTTGATTTTGCGTTCGCCAAAGAATGGATCAGCCAGTCGTTCCTTGCGCACTTCTTCAAACTTCGAGAATTCAACGCCGCCCAAAAGCTCATCTTTCCAGCTCGATTTCAATTCAAGATTACCATGCTCCAGGGCGTTGAGCAAAGCCTCTTCGACACCAAGCCAGATGGTCAGAAAATCATCCGGCGAAAATTTTGAATAATCAAGCAAGGTATCCTGAAAAACTTTCTGAATTTCATCAAGCTGAAAATCTTTTGAGCTAAACTCCAAATTTATAGTCATATTTTTTACCAAATTGGGGAAACCGGATTTAAGCCGTGTTGCATAGAAAAGATATTCCGCCCTTTTAATCGTTTGCAACAGGTCATCTTGCCGCAGAGGCTCGACGAGCAAATCAAAGACGCCGAGCCTGATTGCACGCAGAACGGTTTCATCATAATGTTTTCTGACAATCAGAATACTGGGAATTGGCGGGTGCATTTCATTCAGACAGCGCAGGATTTCAAATCCTGATTGACGTTCACCCCTGATATCGGCGATCACCAGATCGGCGTTACTTTCACGAATGATTTCACATGCCGGTTTGATGCGTTCGGTACAAATGACATTGTACCCGTTATTCTGCAAAATCTCAAATACTGTTTTTCGTAATTGCTGATCTTTTTCTAAAAAAAGAATATTTTCGAACATACCTCACCTGGAGAATAAAATGATCAACTCCGGTTTGAAAATGACGGCTCAAGAGTGGTTAAACAGGAATAACTACTGATTTTCACTGTCTGAGTTAGCACAAATAACAAAACATGCAAGGAGAAATAAAAATTTCAGATATCGGTGCGGAGACAGATTTCAGACACGGAAACAGCTGGTCAGAGAGGAGCGGGTTCGGCGAAATTATCTGGTAATTCGACATTTTTTTCGAAAGTAATCTTGTTCCCTTTTTCATTAAAATAGACCCGGTCGACGATATTTCGGATGAGCATCAATCCCATTCCATAAACATTGCCGCTTGCTTCATCCCTGATTTCAGCTTTGAACCCGGCACCTTCATCGGCAACGGAAATCTGTAATTTTTCCGTTTCGATGCGCATGCGCACGGCAATTTTACGGCCACCATATTCGACCTGTTCCAGGCGCTGCCGCTTCACCACATCAAACATCGATTCATAATCATTTTCCCCGGGCTGGTCTTTGAGGGTTGAATCGAGTTCGAGGCTACCGTGATCCAGGGCATTCTGGATAGCTTCACACAGGGCCAGGAGAATATTTTCGACGGCATTGCTATTGATCGGTGTATAGCGAAAAAGCATTTTTTTCACCGCATCACGGATAAATTCGATAGATAAATCAGCAGCTTTCGAGGTGAGGGCAAAGTCGACATCATGAACAAATCGTGCTGCCCGCCAATGCCGGTCCTGGCGGTTAAATGTTAAAGCAGCCCGCTTGACGACATTCCCGATCTGCTCATGCTCAACAGGCAAAGTGAGAAAATCAAATGCCCGGTAGCGCAATGCGAAGCCTAATTTTGCTGTATCCATCTGATCAGAGAACAACACAACGAGTAAATCCGGGTGATTGACACTGCATATACGTAAAAATTCCAGGCCGTCCATACCGGCATTTTCACAGTTGATAAAGACCAGTTCGATGCTTTTATCTTTGTCGATTAGCCGCAAGGCCTCAACTGCATCGGTAACAGCGCGGAAAAGGAAATTTTTTCCCTTAAAAAAAGCTATGAACAGGTTGGTAATTTCGCTTTTGCTTTCGATTAACAAGATTTGATTCATCATAATTTCACTGCCTGTCCCAACCGACTAACTGTTTTCTTATCAACCCGCTATTTCCGCCCAAAATGCGCCACTGGTTTCAGCGCCGTAAAAAATCGCTGAATCAAAGCGCAGCGGCTGGAATTGTTTGTGAATACCCAACGTCGACTCGGCCCCGCCAACGAGAAGCAGGCCGTGCGGCAGCAATACTTTCAGGATATTATCGAGAATTTTATTTTTTGTTTCACGGTCAAAATAGATCAGCACATTGCGGCAAAACACCAGATCGAACTTCGACGGCGGCGCCTGCTCTGTCTGGAGATTAAAATGCTCAAATGTGACGAGCTTTTTAATGACTTCATTCAAAGTCCAATTATCATCATCGCTTTCTGTGAAGTATTTCAACAGATATTGCACAGGCAAGCCACGACTGATTTCCATTTGCGTATATGTTGCCTTTTTTGCCCGTTCCAATATCTGCGAAGAAATATCGGTCGCCCATATATTGATTTTCCAGTCTGTAAATAAATCACAGGTATGCAGCAGCATGGCGATTGAATAAGCCTCCTGACCGCTGGAGCAGGCTGCAGACCAGATGCTCAGTTCCTTTTCCTTTTTTACTGTATGCAAAAACGGCAAGATCTTCGAAGTCAATGCATCGAACGGTTTTTTATCACGGAACCACAAAGTTTCGTTAGTTGTTAATGCATCGATCACCAGCGTTTCCAATTGACGCGTCGGGCGCAGCCGCAACTCTTCGATGACAGCGAGTAAGGAATCCTTGCCCAAGATACGCGCCACGCTATAGAGCCGGCTGGTGATGAGATATTTCTTGCTCTGCCCTAAAACGATGCCGGTTTTTCTGTAGATAAAATCGGAAATAAAATCGATTTGTGATGGGCTGATGTCATCGGTTACTGATTGTGTTTGTACTTCTATCATTCGCAAGTCTGCTTTGAAAATGAATCGAATTCAAATATTCGAAATTTTATCCTGCATTATTGACAAATTTTTAAAAAGGGCATCTGTTTAGCGTGCGCGCAAGAAGCGCTCCCTGAGCTTGCGAAGGAAGGCGCGTTTCGGACAAGATGAGAGGATGCTCCAGCTTCGGCAGGCTCAGCGTCCGCATTGTGTGCTGAACAGAGACTAAAAAAGTTATATTATTTCAAGGAAAACAGTGCAAAATTGCAAAAGGTAAAACTTTGACTTATTTTTCATAGGCTGTAATCACAAATCGTTGCATAAATCTTTTTCAACGGCGAAATTCTATCAGCCAGGCCATTTTTGACAACTGCACCGGGCATACCCCAGACGACGCTGGTTTCTTCATCTTGTGCAATGATGGGGATGCCGGTTTCTTTCATCACCCGGCTGCCCGCGCAGCCATCATCCCCCATGCCGGTCATGATAACTCCGATAGCTCGTTGGCCGTAGGCTTCAGCAACGGAACGGAACAGCACATCGACCGACGGGCGGCAAAAATTTTCCGGCGGATCGGCATTCAGACTGACAATTATTTCTGCACCACCATTTCTAACCGTCATATGTTGGCCACCGGGTGCAATGTAAGCGTGGCCGCTTTTAATAACTTCGCCATCCTGTGCTTCACAGACCGGGATTTTCCCATCCCGACCCAGTTGTTCTGCGAGCTTGCGGGTGAAAATCGGCGGCATGTGCTGCACGATCAGAATCGCCGGATTCAGAGATGCGGGCAAGCTGTGAAAGAAGACTTCCAGGCTTTTCGGGCCACCGGTGCTGACACCAATGGCGATGACCTGTCGTTTTTTCACAACCGGGCGGGGAAAAGAGCGCACCGGTACGGCAACGATTCCTGTCTTTTGTTGCTGCTTGTTATCACGAGCAAGCGAAGATCGGGTTCGATTGCGCTGGGCAAAGGCCAGAATTTTGGGCAGAAGCTCCTGCTTCATCTGCTCAAGACTGGCATCCATTTTTTGATTGCGGCCCGGTTTTGTGACGAAATCGACTGCACCCAGGTTGAGTGCCTCGATAGTCAATTCTGCGCCGCGCTCGGTATGGGCGCTGAAAACAACCGTTTTCACATTATTGAAATCACGGCGTAGTATTTTCAGTGTTGCCAGGCCGTCCATCTCTGGCATTTCCATGTCGAGCGTGATCACATCTGGAGATAAACGCGGTATTTTTTCCAGTGCCATTCGTCCATTATGTGCCGTCCCGACAACTTCGATTGCCGGATCAGCGTTAAGAATATCGCTGATGGTCTTGCGGTAAAGTGCTGAATCGTCGACTACTAATATTCGCAACATCATTTAAACTTTATTAATTGTGTAAAACACTCTCAATTTTTTCAATGACCATTTCCGGGGTGAACGGTTTCATGATGTACTCATCAGCGCCGGCATCGATGGCCTGCAATATATTGCTCATCTTTTTTAAAGTCGTCAGCATAATAATACGCGTATTCTCAGCGAGTTTATGCCGGCGTACTTCTGTGAGGAATTCATAGCCGTTCATCAAGGGCATTTCCCAATCGAGCAGGATGACGTCGATACCCTCGTTTTCCTGTACGATTTGCAATGCTTCCCGTCCGTTGGTCGCTTCCAAAACTTCAATCTCATTATCTTCGAGAATATTGCGCACCATCACACGGACAGTTTGTGAATCATCTACTGTAAGTGCCTTCATTTTTGCCCTGACAGTTTAAATATCATTTCTCTGCTTATTTCCATCATTCCTATGGCCGGCAGCCGGTAATGGAACAAGCGAAAATCACATTCTTAAATCCCGCCCGCTTTATCGGCTGCAGATGAAATGGTACTGCAACAGCAAAAACAGCCGCCAGCTTAAAGTTCAAGTTTACTCACCTGGGATTCCAGAAGCCTGGAAAGCTCGGATAATTCCTGCGAATGATTCCGCATTTGTTCCGCGCCCGCAGAAGTTTCTGCTGCGGCCTGGGTCACCTGACCAATATTATCAACGATCGTTGCAGCGCTCGTCGATGCCTGCGCAACATTATTTGCGACATCAGCGGCTGTTACCGATTGTTCTTCAACAGCAGCGGCAATGGTGTTGGAGATATCGTTGATATTTTTAATAATACTGACAATCTGTTTTACAGAATCAACCGAACCTTCGGTATCCTTCTGAATTTTCTCGATAATCTGCGTGATATCTTCCGTAGCCGAAGCTGTTTCTTTTGCCAGTTCTTTCACTTCATTGGCGACAACAGCAAACCCTTTTCCCGCTTCTCCGGCTCTCGCCGCTTCAATAGTTGCATTGAGCGCCAAAAGGTTTGTTTGCTGGGCGATTGAAGTGATGACTTTGATCACTTTGCTGATTTCCTTCGAACTGTCGCCGAGACTGGAAATCGTCTCGTTGGCACCCGAGGCAATGGTGACGGCATTATCGGTGATGTTAGAAGCCTCACCGGCACGGTTGGCAATTTCCTTGATTGCGGTATTCATCTCCTCGATTGCGGCGGCAACATTATCGATATTCATACTCACCTGGCTACTGGCATCAGAAACATTATTGGATTGCATAGAGGTTTCTTCCGCATTGCTTGCGATTTGGTTGCTGATATCCAGCAGATTTGACGCAGCTTTGGCCAACTCCTGCACCGAACTCGCTGTGCCGTCTTTTACCTGAAATTTGTCGGTGATATCATACCATTCCATCGTATTTCCGATAAAATCACCTTTCTCATCAATCATCGCCGTTATATTGAGAGTAAAATGCAAATCACCGATGGTAATATTAGTACTGTAAGGCAAATTTGCCGGATTGCTCAATAATGTCCGCTGGCGTTCAGGATTTGCATGAAACTTGTCGATGCAGGAGCCAAGCAGGCTGTTCGCGTCGAATCCGGGAAAAGAGTTCTGGAAAGTCGTTTCATGTTTCTGAAACAGTTTTGTCGTCGCCGGGTTGACATAGGTGATAACAAAATCCCGGTCGATCATCATCATCGCAGTGGAGGTTCCGTCAATGGCCGAATGCAATCGGGCCGTCTCTTTCGCTTGCCGTACCGATTCACTGACATCTTCCCAGTTGACAACATAGCCGAGAATTTCACCCTTTGGGTCTTTAATCGCATTGATATTCGTCGAGAGAACGACATTGCCGAAAGCGAAAGCTTTTTGGTGCGGCAAAGCAGCCGGGTTGGTGAGAATCTTCTCTACTGCCGCAGGATCGCGATGGAAACGGTGAATCGAGCCGCCGAGAATGTCATCGAGGCCAACATTGAACACACGTTTAATTTCAGGTTCTAAATAACGAATTGTCTCAATCGCTTTTTTATTGGCATAAACCAGCCGGAAATCAGTCGTGCCGATAAATACATTTGTTTGCAGGCAGTCCAGTGCAGTTTTTGAAATACCAAGGATATCGCTGTCTGCATGTTCATCAACCGGGATAACTGCATCGGGATGCAGGGATTCAATCGATTTGATTTTTGCCTGTTCAACGATTTTTACCTCATTTGCTTCATCTCTTGTTTTGTCAAGGGTCGCCATTTTCGTTTTCCTTTTTATCTTGCTATTTTTATAAATCCTTCGATGTGGCCACTTTTATTTATGTAAACCGTTCTGCCGCTAAGCAGCTCCAATACGAATATCGACGTCTTCCACGATGTTATGCACATCCAGTAAAAGCAATAAATCGTTGTTTAGTTTATAAACTCCTTTGAGAAACTTCGCTTTAATCTTATTCAGCGTCGCAGGAACGGGTTCAATCGCTTCATCATCGATATCGAGCACGTCGCCAATTTCATCGACAACCAGGCTGAGGGAATTCTCCTGCGTTGCCACGACGATATTCATACCATCTGTTTTACACTCACCAGGGCGATTGGTCAATTTTTTACCCAAATCCATCGCCGTTACGATTTGTCCGCGCAAATTGATCAGACCGCAGATATATTCCGGCGCCAGGGGAATCGGCGTCATCGATTGTTGCCGTAAAATTTCCTGGACACGCATGACGTCGATGCCGAAAAACTCACCGTCGAGATAAAAAGTTGCATATTGGCAAGTGGCCGTGTTGGTTGCGGCGCTCATTTCATAATAATTATCCATTAGTTCTCCCCGTTTTCATTTTCTGTCGAGGCCATTTCCAGGGCGTTGAGCAAACTAACGCGATCAATTTTCTTCAGATAAGCATCGGCACCCGCTTCCTTGCCGCGCCGTATATCGTCCTCGTTCGCCAGACTGGAAGAAACGATGATCGGCAAATCACGCAGCTTTTTGTTGGCACGAATATTTTTTGTCAGCTCAAGCCCGTCCATTTGCGGCATTTCGATATCTGTAATGATATAATCAAAGCTGTCAGCGGAAATGATTTCCAGCGCTTCTTCACCATTCTCAGCTTCGACAATCGTAAAACCTTCGGGTTCGAGATAGGTGCGATAAGTGGAGCGAATGAACGTCGAATCATCGACGATGAGTACCCGCTGATTTTCGTATTCGATCTCCGGCCCCAGCCCTTTTTTATCGAACCAGTGCGGGAATTCCCCTTTGATGATTTCAAAGGCGTCGACGAGAACGGTCACTTTGCCGTTTAACACCACCGAGCCCAAAATACCGGATTCATTCAGCGCCTCACTATCCAGTTTGTCGCGCGTTTCAATGACATCGATAATCTCATTGACCACCAGCCCGACGTCATTATTGTCGACTTTGAAAGTGAGCACGGAAATATTCTCATTTTCCGGCATCGGATTAACCGGCAGCACTGAATCAAGGCGAATCAGTGGCATGATATTGCCGCGATATTGCATAACCGGGCTACTGCCGGCCTGTTCGACCGCGTTTGCCGGGAAAGTTTCCAGGCGTGCAACCAGCGATAATGGCACGGCGAAATATTCATTTTCAGCAAGGGTAAAAAGTAGTAGAGTATGCAAGGTTCCGGTCTCGGCTTTCTTTTGCGCCTCAGTGCTATGCAATTCTCGCGCGCCTTTATCCAGTTGCAAAGCCGCTCTTTCCACCAGCCCGACGACATCGAGAATAAGGGCAACTTTACCATCCCCCATCACCGTTGCCCCGGCAAAAGCACGGATATTTTTCAAATGTTTGCTCAGAGGTTTGACGACGATTTCCTCCGTATCGAGGATTTCATCGACGATGAGACCAAATTCGGTATTATCGGCCGAAAGCACGATAATACTGACCGCCTCCTCTGGTAATGGCGCCCTGGCCGGTAATTTCAACATCTCGCTGAGACGGATTATCGGCAACAGCTTGCCGCGCAAACGGTAAATTTCCGCATCGCCTACTTTTTCGATCTGTCGTATATTATCGCCTTCAAGCAGAACGAGTTCGAGCAAACTCACCTGTGGAATGGCAAAACGCTGGTCATTACATTTTAAAACAAGCGCCGGAATAATCGCCAAAGTCAGGGGAATCTTTATTTTAATTGTCGAACCCTGCCCGTGGATGCTGTTGAGTTCAACCGAACCACCGATTTTTTCGATATTGGTACGCACGACATCCATACCGACGCCACGGCCGGAAATATTTGTAATTTTGGCGGCAGTGGAAAATCCCGGCTGAAAAATGAGCCCCAGGGCGTCTTTATCCGCCATTTTCTGCGCCTGCTCCGGCGTGATGAGTTGCCTCTCGATGGCTTTATTCTTGATTTTTCGCACATCCATTCCGGCACCGTCATCGATGATCTCGATATTGACCTGGCCGCCTTCGTGATATGCCCGCAAAACTAATGTGCCGCAGGGAGGTTTGCCCTGGGTTTTGCGTTTTTTTTCGTTTTCAATGCCATGATCGATCGCATTGCGCACCAGATGCGTCAACGGGTCCCGAATGCCTTCGATAATCGTTTTATCGAGCTCGGTTTCCTGTCCTTCAATTTTCAGATTGACCAGTTTGCCGGTATCCTTCGCGACATCCCGCACTACACGGCGAAAACGATTAAAAATATTGCCGATTGGCTGCATGCGCGTTTTCATCACGCTTTCCTGTAATTCACTCGTCACCAGGTTAAGCCGCTGGCAAGTCGAGGCAAAATTAGAATTTTCAAATTGCGGTACGAATTGCAAAATCTGATTACGTGACAGTACCAGCTCGCCAACAAGATTCATCATCCTGTCGAGTAACCCGACATCAACACGGATCGCGGTTTCAGGTTTATTCCAGCTCTCGGGCACGTCCGTTTTTTTCGTTGCTGCCTCACCGGCAGCTTTTGCCGCATTCGAACTCAATTCAGCCGCGGTTTCGAACTCATCAGCTTGCTCGATCAGTTCCTCGCGGCTATCGCCGGTTTCCATGGGTCTATCTTCAATATTTTCAGGGAAAAGCCCCCAGGAGCCGTCCTCAGAGACGACTTCATTTTCGATAGCGGTCTCTTCAGCCTGGACAGAATCTGATGATTCCGGCGTCACAGATTGATCATTTTGCGTTTCGTCGCCTGTCGGTTTGGACAGACTGTCCATCTCAATTTCCACATCATCGGAATTGGTTTTTTCCACCGCTTCATGCAATATTTTCAGGCGATCGAGCGCTTCGAGCATAAATGAAATCAATTCGGCAGTAATCTCGACGCGGCCGTCGCGAATATCCGATAATATCTCTTCGGTGATGTGGGCGATCTTTTCAAATTTTTTCAGACCGACGAGCCCGGCATTGCCCTTCAGCGTATGAAAGGCGCGAAAGATATCATCTAACAGCGGTTTGTTTTGCGGATCATCCTCGAAAGCGACGATATTCTGATCCAGACTTTCAATTAATTCCCGGCTCTCATCGAGAAAAATTTGCATTAATTCTTCGGGTTTCCCCATTCCTGTCTCCTGTCAAATAGCTATCTGTCCTATCCTGCCAGTTTGCGCACAACGGTTACAAGTTGATCCGGCTGGAATGGTTTGACCAGCCAGCCCGCAGCGCCCGCTTCCCTACCCTGCTGTTTTTTGGATTGCTGTGATTCCGTTGTCAGAACGAGCACCGGCGTTCCACGGTGCGGTCCACTTTTCACCTCGCGCGTAAATCTGATGCCATCCATCACCGGCATGTTAATATCCGTAATGATCATCGATAACGTGTCTCCGGCGCGGGTCACTTCCTCGATTTTTCGCAAACCGTCAGAGCCATCGTTTGCCAGTGCAACGGAATAACCGGCCTGTGCTAAAATGTATTGCACCGATGATCGTGTCGTCGCCGAATCATCGACGACTAATATTTTTTTTGCCATTACAAAGGTACCAATTCTCAATTATAAATAAAATTCAGTCGCCAGTTTGTTTAATTGTGAACAATTTATTCAGATGGATCGAGGTGAACAAGGCATACAAATTCTCATGGATACCATCGATCTCAAATTGGCGATTTTGCTCTTTCACGCGGCGATACAGTGCAATCAATTTGCCGATCCCCGAACTGGAGATCGTCGGCACATGGGATAGATCAATGACAACTTTCGAGGCGTTGGCATCGCGCAATTTATTAAAGCCTTTTTTGATTGCATCCGAATCGGCCTCGGTCATGGTCCCGACGACTTTTGCATTAATGGAATTGCCATTTGTGCTAATTTCAATATCCATCATCGTTCCTTTTATTAATTATGATATTTCATGTTTTTCCAGACAAGGGAGATATCAAAACAGCGTCAGATCACCACCAGCGCTGCCTTCCTCCATTTCCAGCTCCATCGTCTGTTTCGCTATATATTTATCGGAGTAAACCGCAAATTTTTCGACTACTTTTTTAATATCGTCGAAGCGGTCAAAAGACGGCGTTTTGTTGAAAATGACGGGATAGAACTGGGCCCCATGCCGGCGCACTGTTTCCGCCAAATTACGCACCGATTCATAATTAGAAGATAACTGGCCGGAAGTTTCAGCCATCTTCTGTAATTTCCCGGCGCCATCGAGAGAATCATCGATGAGCTTGAAAAGCGCAGTGGATTCTTTGCCCACTGAACGCACAGCCTGGTTGAGATTGATACGCATGTTTTCCAAATTCTGGCTCGAAACCTCAATTTTTGCACTCACTTGCTCGACATTTTCTTCCTGCAATGTCAGGTTATCATTGAGCGTCTGCAGGCTTTCGTGAATGCTCTGGTTGGCCGCAACAAGCTGCCGCCGCAATTGCACGATCATCTCTTCCATTTTATTGGTCAGCTCTTCAAACATTTCCGATGAAGTCGTGATATTTTTCGATAATTCCTGTTCCCGGGCTATTTCCATTTTGGAAGCCACTTTGATCAGTGAAAAGGCTTTGACAATATCCTGCATCTCCTCGAAACAGCTCTCCGTCGTATTCATAAATTGTATCAGGCAATTCCCCAGATCGCTGGCGTCACGTTTCTTGCTGATCGACTGCTTGATAAAATAAATCAGTTCCTGCATAACATTGCCGGATTCATCAAAAATCAGATCAATACTGCTGCGGTCGCCCAGATCGCTCTGTGCGTTAGCAAAAAAATCCACCAGGGCGCCGCGATCATTCTCAATATCCTGCACTTCGGCATGGAATATGTTGAGGAAACTCACCAGTTTTTTCAGAGAATTCTCGAGATTCTCAATAATGCCCTTGATCATCGGATCAGCAATCTGCGTCATCAAAATCAGTTTTGCCGTCGCCTGCTCGGCAATCTCCAACCTGTGTACTTCAGGGATAGAATCGAGCGCCATGCTCTGATAGGCCAGCTCTGTTTCCTTGCTGAACCGATTATTTAAGCTGGTGACCTGCTCCAGCGACTGGCGAATAATATCCTGATCCTGCAATGCAGTCATCACCGAAAAGACGCTTTTTTTAGCATCTTCAGAACGCCTGAGACTTTGCTCGAGCAATGAGGCAATATTTTTTAAGCTATCATGATAACGCTCAAAAATAGTCGCCAGATTTTCATCAATACCATCGAGTTTTGAATCGGTTTCATCATTAATTTTTTCAATTGCCTGATTAAATTCCCGGTAGCTATTGATAAGGCCGTCAGTGCTGGTGCGCATACGGTTGACCAGTTTCTTCGTGCGATTGGATAACTTTTTAATTTCCGCCGCGATATAGGTGAAGGCCGCTCCGCTTACCCCTGCCCGGCTGGCGACAAACCCGGAATTATAAGAGAGCAATTCGATATCATCAGAAATTTTCGAAATCGAAGTTATCGATCCATGAATGGTTTCTATTTGATTAACCTGTTCCTGAATGCGCCGGAAAAGAGTCAAATCGACACTGCGCATTTCATGAATTGACTTTGAGGCCTCACGCAGTTTGTTGCGCGCCTGCTCCAGCTCTTTCCCCACAATACTCACACCGTATTGCTTATCATCCGCCGTGATAAAATAATTCACCAGCGCTCGTGCTTCATTACTGCTGGAATCGATTTGTTCGATGATGCGCGGCAGCTTGTCCGCAAGGTTTTCATAAACTCCCGCAGTTTGCGACTGCACATTCTGAATCAACACATCACTATTGATAAACTGAGTTCGAACGTTTTCGACGAAATCAGTGTAGATTCTCTCAAAAGTACCGGTTTTCATTCAATTCCCACCATAAAAATAAACCAATTTCTAAATGTGAATATCACCAGGCCTGCGAGCACGATGATATAGACCTGAAATTCCATACATTTCAAACCGGGCAATTTAGCAGAGCCGAAACCCGTTGGTTTGAACTCAACACACCCTTGCTTTTAAACCGCAAGGAAAACGGCATAGGGGAAAGCATAATAGTTCAGCCTCTTTCCGTCTGGTGCGGTTTTCTTCTTGCTTGTCGTTCGCATAATCCCACCATTTTTTCCATTGGGGGATTCCCGGATAAGCGAACACGGGGGCTTAAATCCCCGGCAAGCATTCGTGGGCTAAACGGTTGTTACCTGTCTCCACCACTTTTGAATCGGCTTTGAGCTGAGGAACTAAAGCTGGTGAATGAGAATTAACATGTTGAAAATTTGTTGCTCGCAGCAGGACGACTCGGTTAAATCACAAATAGATCGACATCGCTTTACAGATGACAAACCGGAAGGAAATCCCCTCAAACAACGGCAATTGAACAGGCACAAAATTTTATTGGTAAATTGAGCAGATATGCTAAATTACTCTTTATTTCATCGAGGACAAACCAGCGGCGCGAATTGATAATGAGCATTGAAAAGCCCGACAATTTTCTGACCGTACAACCACAGATCGGCAAACAGATTGCCTGGCGCATGCGGGCAACCCTGAAATTTTTAAACAACGAAAACCTGCAAGGCCCATTTCTCGACATCGGCACATGGAGCCAGGCAACGGATATTTTAGCGCAAAAATTCGGTGAGCAGATCGATTCCACCGGTGAAACCGATTTCAATTTCAGCGTCACCGCACCGCAGAAAAGCTATAAAACCATCTTTTGTTTCGAAGTGATTGAACATTTGATGAACCCGTTGACTTTCATGCATGAGCTGCATAATTTGCTTGCAGATGACGGTATGCTCGCACTGAGCACCCCGACACGCAAACCAGCCGTAGAAAAGGTGCACTTTACCGAATACACCAAACGTTCGCTATATTTTTTATTCGCTGAAGCCGGATTTCAAACGGTAAAATATCAGGTGGGGCACGCGTTTCCGTGGTGGTGGCATTTCACCGGCGTGCGACCGCTTTACCGGTTGTTTTTTCACCACTATCATTTTTATTTACTTGAAAAAGCCAGCCCTGACAGGGTTTCCGAAAGATAAATGAAAATAATTTTCTTCGCCGAAGTGCAATGGAATTATATGCACCACCGCAAACGCGGCATTTTGAGCCGCTTGCCGAAAAATTGGCAAATAATCTACGTCGAGCCTTTCCGGCTCGGCAGCAAATGGTCATGGTATAAGGATGAAAATGTTAAAGTACGCACAATCTTTTGTTATAAAAAAGGACTGGACAAGCTATTTAATTTTGTCCTGGCTCGCCGTCTCATTGCTGCAGTTAATTATCTTTTTATTAAGTTTCTCATTCTTCGACCCTTTGCAGGGTGTGCCGATATCGCTCTTGTCAGCAACTACGGCATTTTCACTCCTCGGGTCTTCCGGAAATTTGCACTTAGACTGGTCGTGGATATCAACGATATTCCCGTTGGTTTTGGCGTGCCTGATTGGGTGGAAGATAATTTTAACGAAACAGTCAAGTTAGCCGACAAAGTCATCGTATCATCAAAAGAGTGGCAGCGCTACCGGCAGGATGCTGTTTACATAGGAAATGGAGTGGATTTTGAAGCGTTTAATCTACATCGGCGCGATATTTGACTGGATGGACATCGAGCTGGTAGAGAAGCTCTGCGAAATCCATCAGGTGGCAATGGCCGGGGAAAAACGAATCACCCTGCCCCCGAAAGTTAACTACCTCGGCAAATTACCCATCAGCAAAGTGCCGAAAGCCATCGCGCAAAATGATGTCGGTATTATCCCTTTTTTGCTAAACGAACTCACCTTCGATATCAACAACTCAAAAATCTACCAGTTTTATGCCCTCGGTCTGCCAGTCGTTAGCAGCCTGGACAACCTCGCCTCCCGCGATGCCGAGGTACTGATCAGCCCTACTCACGCTGACTTTCTCGCGAACATCGAAAAATCCGATCAAATCGACCGTGAAAAGCTGGTCGAAATCGCCCGGAAAAATACCTGGCAGAAGCAGGCGGAGCGCTTTGCAGAAGCATTAACCCATATGGATTGAACTTTTTATTGATTGCAGCCGTTCGTTTTGCACATTATGATGTTAAAATTCCTAACCCGGATAAACCGGAACCTGAAAAAGAAAATTAAAAGCGCACGCAAAGTCGCCGAGACGCAGAGAATACGCAAAGGTTTTTTTGATTTTTTCTTTGCGATCCCTTTGCGGCTTAGCGTCTTCGCGTGAAAAGGTTTGTCGTCAAGCATGCATCGCACGTCAGGTTCGGCGGCGATGGAAGCGCCGATGCGACCGGCGAGCACCAGCGCCGTGAGCCCCGGACCGAGTTCCATAAAAATGGCGATTGCCGTGGCGCCGCCGAGATAAGTCAATGAAACAAATCCTTTGTGGAGAATTATTATTGAAACCCCAGGCTGGCGATTTCTTGCTTGAATTTCATCTCGCCATTTGTGATATTCAGTCAATTGATGTTTGAGCGGGAAATTCGATAAAGAGGATTAAATGCGACTTGTCATCTTTTATTTTTTAATCGCCTGCAGCTGTGCAGCATGCAAAAAAACAGCGCAGGAAAAACCGATCACCGATGAAGAATTTCGCGCGATTTATGCAGATGCCTGTTTAATTTATGCACAAACGGACAGCAGCAAACGATACGCAAAGATCGATTCCCTGCTTTTGACACGTAAAATCACAATGCAGGATTTGCAAACGATGGTTGATCGCTACAATGAGGATCCCCGGGTATGGGTGGATTTTTTTAAAGGCGTCGATCAGGATTTGCACACAACAGCAAACACACAGGATGATCAAAAAAAGAAAAAAATAGTGTTACTCCAGCTCAATATCCATTCTAATGTCTTCGTCGAATTAAACAGAATGTTGTTTTGCATGTCCTCGACGGCGGTGTTGTTAGTTTTGTGTAACTGTTCTATTTTTGCCTGTCCGGTTTATACAGCATCCGCGAGAGAGAGAGAAATCTTTTCCAAGCGCATTCTGGTCGGCCGCCTCCCAGGTTTTTTGTTTTAAGAGACGATTTTACCCCATCCTAAACCAGATTAATAACCCATTTAATTTCCTGCTACCTCGTGAAAAAACCAAAAAATAAACTTGCCGGTTAAATGAATTTTACGTTTCTTTTCTGATTATTTAAACATGACCGCTCATTTTTTCTATATTCTATATAAAGAGAAACCTCCATGCAGGAACCTGCCGTCACCCCTGATCTCGTTTTAGAGCACGGGCTTTCCGAAGAAGAATATCAAAAGATATGTGAAATCCTCAGCCGCACACCCACTTTCACCGAGTTGGGTATTTATTCGGTGATGTGGTCGGAGCATTGCAGTTATAAAAACAGTATTTTGCAGCTCAAAACCCTGCCGCGGGAAGGCGAACACCTGCTGGCGGCTGCCGGCGAGGAAAATGCCGGGCTGGTGGATATCGGCGACGGATTGGCGGTGGCGTTTAAAATTGAGAGCCACAACCATCCTTCAGCGGTGGAACCCTACCAGGGCGCGGCCACCGGCGTCGGCGGTATTCTGCGCGATATTTTCACCATGGGCGCCCGTCCCATCGCGGCGCTCAACAGTCTGCGCTTCGGCTCGCTGGATGATGCCCGGGTGCGTTTTCTTTTCCGCGGTGTGGTCAAAGGTATCGGCGATTACGGCAACTGTTTCGGTGTGCCCACCGTCGGCGGCGAGGTTTATTTTGATGAAAGCTACAGCGGCAATCCGCTGGTCAACACCATGGCGGTGGGGGTGGTAAAATACGATCAGGTGGCGCGGGCGCAGGCCAAAATCGATGGCGCTACGGTGATGATTATCGGCGCTTCCACCGGTCGTGACGGCATCCACGGCGCCACGTTCGCCAGTGAAGATTTAAGCCAGGAATCGGAAGAGCGACGCTCCAATGTGCAGGTCGGCGACCCCTTCACCGAAAAATTACTTTTGGAAGCCACTTTGGAGATGATCAAAGCCGGTTGTGTGCACGGCATTCAGGATATGGGTGCGGCAGGCATCACCTGTTCCAGCAGCGAAATGGCGGGCGCCGGCGGCACCGGCATGGAAATCGATCTCAATAAAGTGCCGTTGCGCGAGGCAGGCATGACGCCTTACGAAATCATGCTGTCGGAATCACAGGAGCGCATGCTGCTGGTGGTGCAACCGGGCCGCGAAGCGGATGTGGTGGCCATCTGTGCGAAGTGGGATCTGAACGCTGCAAAAGTGGGTTTCGTCACGACGAAACACGATAAATTAATCGTGCGCAAAGATAATAAAATTTATGCGGAGATTCCTGCTGAAACCCTGGTGCTCGGCGGTGGCGCCCCGCAGTATGTTCGTGATACTGAGAAACCGGCTTATATCGATAAAGTACAAGCCGAAAAATTTGATTCTTTGCCCGTTCCGCAAGATTTGAACGCTGTTCTTTTAAAATTATTAGCCACGCCCAACATCGCCGGCAAAGCGTGGGTTTACCGGCAATACGATCACACAGTTCGCACCAACACCGTCGTCGCGCCGGGCGCGGATGCGGCTGTGGTGCGCATCAAAGGCACACAAAAAGCCCTGGCGATGTCTACCGATTGCAACGGCCGCTATGTTTATCTCAATCCGCGGCGCGGAACCAGTATTGCGGTGGCCGAGGCGGCGCGCAATGTAGTGTGCTCCGGCGGCAAACCGGTTGGCGTGACCAATTGTCTCAATTTCGGCAACCCGTACAAGCCGGAAATTTACTGGCAGTTCAAAGAAGCCATCGCCGGCATGGGCGAGGCCTGCCGGATTTTCAATACGCCGGTGACCGGCGGTAATGTCAGCTTCTACAATGAAAACCCCCGCGGCGCTGTTTACCCGACGCCAACCATCGGTATGCTTGGCGTGCTGCAAGATGTGCAACACGCCACCACGGCCTGGTTTAAAAACGCGGGCGACGCCATCGTTTTGTTAGGGGATGATCAGGAAGAAATCGGCGGCAGCGACTATCTCGCCGCCA
Organism: bacterium; assembly: GCA_024275575.1. Taxonomy (GTDB): domain Bacteria; phylum Zhuqueibacterota; class Zhuqueibacteria; order Zhuqueibacterales; family Geothermadaptataceae; genus Bioreactorimicrobium. Next base: position 101,242 of record JAJRYV010000130.1, on the reverse strand, counting down.
TCCACGGAAAAATCTCCGGTGATTGCCCGCAGCTCGATTTACAGCAGGAAAAAGTGGTGCAGGATACCTGTCTCGCCACCATCCGCAGCGGTTTTGTCAATTCCGCCCATGATATCGCCGACGGCGGACTCGCGGTCGCCCTGGCCGAATGCTGTATGATGAACGACGAAAAAAAACTCGGCGCCCGCATCACCTTGCCTGCTTTTCAGCGTATTGATGCGGTTTTGTTCGGTGAGAGCCAGTCCCGTATTCTCCTGTCGCTTCCCCAATCGAAGTTGCCTGCGCTTGATGAAATTTGTGACTCCCACGATATTCATTGCCACCGCCTCGGTGAAGTCGGCGGAGAGAGACTGGTGATCGATTCTTTTATCGATCTGCATGTCGATGAATTGAGCGCGCCATTCCATCAGACCATCGAAAACTGCATGTCAGAGATTGTTTAGCCACGGATTGACACAGGTCGAACACGGATATTTTAAATCTGTGAATCTCCGTGGTTTAAAATAAAAACCCGAATTAAACTCGTTCCCAGTCTCCGGACTGGGAATGCAGGGAGTGCGGCTCTGCCGCCAGTGACGGAAAGCCGGTTATACAATTGCAGGCAGAGCCTGCGAGGTGTGGGTTTCCAGGCTGGAACCTGGAAACCAGCGTTATAAACGCCCGAATTTTTCATGCCAGTTTTCACGGCCATTTTTAGTTTTGCGCAACCAAGAGCCTAATCAAATAAATTTTTAATAAATAAGATGATACCATGGTTGATCAAGCGAATAAAAATCCGCTGCGTTTGCCGGCGGGAATAAAAGATTTTATTTTTGCTGAAGCGGAAGAACACCGGGTGGTGGAGCGCGGCTTGACTGATTTGCTGCAGCAGCGGGGCTACCGCGAAATCATCACACCGACTTTTGAGTACGGCGAAATTTTCGAAATTGCCACCAAAGCCGGCATGATTCGCAACGGGTTAGACAAAAAAGTATACCGCTTCCTCGATCGCGACGCCAATTTGCTGGCCTTGCGAGCTGATTTTACCGCCCAGATCGCCCGCATCGCCGCCGGCCGTTTTGCTGAAATGGAGCAGATTTTAAAGATATTTTACACCGGCAAAGTTTTCCGCGCCGAACCACACCATGAGGGCCGCAGCCGGGAAAAATGGCAGGTGGGTTTTGAGATTTTTAACCAGGCGTCTGTCGAAGCTGATGCGGAGGCCGTCATCAATATCCTTGAAGCCCTCGATAGTTTTGGCTTAAAAAACTTCCGCGTTGCGATCGGTCACATCGGTTATTTTCATGGTTTGATCAAAGAAAGCGGCCTGACCGGCGAGAAACGGCACACTCTGAAATATCTCGTCGAGCGCAAAGATATGGCCGGCATCTCCCGGCACCTGGAGCAAACCGGTATCAGCAACGAGGTGAAGAAAATTCTGCAACGTTTACCGGATTTGCACGGTGAGGCGGTGGTGCTGGAAAAAGCGAAATCCTGCACCGGGAATGAGAAATCGTTACAGGCGGTGGAAAAGCTGCAAAAATTATGGACGTTTATTTCTTCGCACCCGCTGGCGGCACATGTCTTTTTTGATCTCAGCGAAGTGGAGGGCATGGGGTATTACACCGGCGTTATGTTGAAAGCTTTCGCACCCGGCGTCGGCTCAGAGATCGGCAGCGGCGGGCGCTACGATCAGCTCACCGCTGTTTTCGGCGCAGAAATGCCGGCTATCGGCTTTTCTTTTGACGTGGGATTGCTGACTCAGGCTAGGCGAATACTGCCCTGAACCCAGCAGGTTTTATTGGTTTTTTTCCAACAGGTCTCTGAATAACGAGACGCGTTAAAATAAGCCTTATATAAAAGGCTTATTTTTAATTAATTGTCTATTGTGAGCGGCTTAATTGAATCAACGGGTTTGTGGAAGCAATGCAGCGGTTTGATCTCAAAACAGGATCGATTGTTACGGAAGACCAGGAAGAATCGGTCACGATAAACAGCAAAATCATTCATATTAAACCAGCCTAAAAATGGATGCTTGAATAAAAAACATGAAAACTGTAAATATTAATCGCACCGACAGACTCATTGCCGCTTTGCCAAAAGGCAAGCTGCTGCAACCGGCTTTCGAAAAATTGAAATTGGCCGGCTTTATCTTTTCCGAGGCCGATAAAAAAAGCCGCAAACTCATCATCGAAGACAAAAGCCATACCGTGCAGGCGCTGTTTGTCAAACCCAGTGATGTGCCGATCTATGTCGAGCACGGTATCGCTGATTTCGGCATCGTCGGCAAAGATTCGCTGCTGGAAAGCGGCGTCGATGTATTTCAACCGCTGGAGCTCGATTTCGGTCGGTGCAAGCTGGCGATCGCCGGTTTTCCCGGTGACCGCAACCGCAACTGGCGCCTGCGTTCTTCGGTGCGTGTAGCGACGAAATATCCGGGAATTACGCGCTGGCATTTCGATAAACTTGGCGTGCAGGCGGAAATTATTGCGCTAAACGGCTCTGTCGAGCTGGGTGTGCTGGCACAATTGGCCGACATCATCGTCGATATCGTTGAAACCGGCACAACTTTGAAAGAAAACGGACTCGTGATTTTTGAAGACATCCTGCCGGTGACGGCAACATTTATCATCAACAAAGCCAGCCACAAACTCAAATTAAGGCAGTTGGACGCGGTGGTTTCGGCGCTGCGAGCAGAGTGAAGGCTGGGTTATGGATGGATTATTGGATCGATCGCTTGATAATTGAGCCGCCTTCAGGTGGGTTCTTTTTGAAAGAGCTGAGGGATTCATTCTACTGCAAGTATTGTAACAATAAATTTAGCCGGAATCCTGCGGTTGACAAGCAGGAAGAAAATCCCGCCAGGCGAGATGTGAAATCTTAATAACCGCAATCATTTTTCATCGAGAAACCAATGAAATATTTTCAAATTAAAACCCGCGATGATATTTCGCGTGTAGCGACATTTTTTAAACAGGATGAAAACCGGCACGATTCGGTCTCCGCTGCCGTGCGTAATATTTTGCAGCAGGTAAAAGATCGGGGGGACGCCGCCTGTGTTGCATTGACGGCGAAATTCGACGGCGTCGAATTAAACCCGGAAAAACAGGAAATCAGCGCCGATGAGTGGAATGAAGCCGCTGCCTCGGTTGATGCCGGACTCAGGGCGGCATTGGAAGCCGCTACGAAAAACATCGGCATTTTCCACCGGCAACAAAAACAGGCAAGCTGGGAAATCAACCGCGATGGCGTTATTTTAGGACAACGCGTTTTGTCGATTGAACAGGTCGGCGTCTACATTCCCGGCGGCCGGGCGAAATATCCCTCGACGGTTCTGATGACGGCGATTCCGGCGAAAATCGCCGGGGTTGAGGAAATCATCATGGTATCACCGCCGGACAGGCAAAGCGGCACCATCGATGCGCTATTGCTTTTGGCGGCAAAACTGGCCGGAGTGGATCGCATTTTTAAATGCGGCGGCGCCCAGGCTGTAGCGGCTTTGGCCTACGGCACGAAAACGATGCCCGCAGTCGATAAAATCGTCGGGCCGGGCAATGCCTGGGTGGCAGAAGCCAAACGCCAGCTTTTCGGTACGGTGGGCATCGATCTCATCGCCGGGCCTTCGGAAGTGGCGATTTTGGTGGATGAGCACACGGTGAGCGAATGGGTAGTGCGCGATCTCTTTGCCCAAATGGAGCACGATCCCCTGGCCCGCTGTCTCGTCGTGTCGTTAGATGAAAGCAAAGCGCAGGATATTATACAATTGACGGAATCTGAACTGAAAAATGCAGCGCGCAGCGAGATTTTACAGCAGGCCTGGCAGAGCGGCGCCTGCGTCTGTTTTGCAAAAAAACCTGCCCATGCCCTCGAAATTATCAACCATTTTGCGCCCGAGCATTTACAAATTATGACGGCAAATCCGCGCGCCATCCTGCCGCGGATCAAACATGCCGGCGCCATTTTTCTCGGGCAATATTCACCGGTGCCCATGGGTGATTATATCGCCGGGCCAAACCATACGTTACCGACCATGAGCACGTCGCGTTTCGCTTCAGCACTGGGTGTCTACGATTTCGTGCGCCATCAGGACATCATCGAATACACAAAAGAAAGCTGGCAGCGGGAAGCTGAATTCGTCGACCGCCTGGCGCGGGCGGAACAATTGCCCAACCATGCTTTGGCGGCTTTGGCGCGGTTGAAGCAATAGTGATATTGGGTAACATTGCCCGTGAGTACCTGTGTTTATGTTGAAATAGAAGTATCTGTTTACCCTCACTCGCGATCAATAGCGCGAAGGGGGCTTTCAGGCCAGTATTCCGGCCATCAATGCAGATTTTTTGGCCGGATTTCTGATAATTTATGATCTTATAGGAAATAGTATCCGATGGACGTGACAAAATATATCCGGCCAAACGTGCAGCAGATGAAAGGTTACCACCTTGAAAAACAATTCTGCGACGTCAAGCTGGACCAGAATGAAAACCCTTTCGATTTACCGGAAGCAATTAAAGACAGTATTCTGCAAAAAATAAAAACGGTGAAATGGGGGCAGTATCCGGATTACAGTTCGGCTGAGTTGACGCAAAAAATTGCCGCTTTTGCCGGGGTGCGGCATGAGCAGGTTTTGGTCGGACACGGTTCCAATTCGTTGATTTTGACCGCTCTTTTAGCGGCGGTTTCCGCTGGTGATAAAGTCATGCTCACTGCGCCGTCGTTTTCCTTGTATCAGGTTTTCAATCAGGTTCTCAGTGCGGAAATCAAAACCGTGACATTAAATACAGATGATTTTTCCCTGCCGGTTGCCGAGATTCTTGCCGCTTATGCAAGTGAGGGCATAAAAATGATGATTTTATGTAGTCCTAACAATCCGACGGGGAATGCTTTTTCATGCGCAGAAATTGAAAAAATTCTGGCAGCAGTGAACGGGCTTGTGCTCATCGATGAGGCTTATCAGGAGTTTCATCAAGATAATTTAATATCCCTCTTGCCAAAATACGAAAATCTTGTTATTTTAAGAACCTTTTCAAAAGCACTTTCCATGGCAGGCTTTCGCGTTGGTTATCTCATCGCCCATAAAACGCTCATAGCCGAGATTCGCAAAACTTGCGTTCCATATAACGTCAATATGGCGGCTCAAATAGCAGTTTCGGAAATTCTGAATTACCCTGAACTCATCGAAGAGCAGATAAAAGCGATCGTTGGTGAAAGGGAATTGCTCTGGCAGGAATTACAGAATTTGACCCGATTAAAAGTCTACCCCTCCAATGCCAACTTTTTTTGGTACGAACTGCAAACGGTCACAAAGCCTTCCGGCATTTTCTTGATGACGGGATACTGGTGCGTGATGTCAGTGGTTACCCGGGACTGGCGAACTGCCTGCGATTTAATGTCGGCACCCCGGCTGATAACAAAAAAGTGATTAAAAGTTTTAAAAAACTGGATAAGATATAATGAAACGAACTGCGACAATCGTGCGCAAAACCGGCGAGACGGAAGTGCAGCTTGCCCTCGATCTCGATGGCAGCGGCAAAGCTGAAATCAGCACTGGTATCGGCTTTTTTGATCACATGCTGCATTTGTTCGCGGTGCATTCATTGATCGATTTAAAAATAAAAGCCGATGGTGATTTACACGTCGATTTTCACCACACAGTTGAAGATCTGGGCATCGCTCTGGGCCAGGCGCTGCAAAAATCTATTGGCGACAAAAATGGGATATTTCGCTATGGCAACGCCATCGTGCCGCTGGATGAGGCGCTGGCGCGATGTGTCGTCGATTTCTGCGACCGCCCTTTTCTCGATTTTACTCATGCGCTGGACGGCAAATTCGCCGGTGATTTTCCGGGAGAACTGGTACAGGATTTTCTGCTGGCGCTGGCCAATAATGCCCGCCTGACATTGCACTGTGATATTCTGAAAGGCCGCAACGTACATCACATGATTGAAGTTGTGTTCAAATCGCTGGGGCAGGCTATACGCCGGGCTGTGCACTATGATGACAGAAGAAGCGGTGTGCCCTCTTCGAAAGGTGTGCTGTGATCAGTATCGTCGATTACGAAGGTGGAAATCTATTCAGCGTTGTCAAGGCATTTGAGTTTCTCGGGGCGGAACCGCGAATCATCACTCAGCCCAAGGATTACGACGGTGGCAAAATCGTCATTCCCGGTGTCGGCGAGTTCGGAGATGCGATGCGGGCGTTAAACGAACGCCACTTCCAGGATTTTATTCACAAGGTAGCGGCGGATGGCGTGAAAATACTCGGCGTCTGTGCCGGTGCGCAGATTTTGTTTGAACGCAGTGAGGAGTCAGCCGCTGTTGCCGGACTCTCATTTTTCGAAAATAAAGTTCGCCGCTTTTCACCGGGTGGAAAAATTCCCCATATGGGTTGGAATACATTGGAAATTTGCCGCCGGAATGCCCTGTTGAAATCAATTAAAAGTGGCGAATATGTTTATTTCGCTCATTCATTTTATGTTCCGGCTGATGATCTGGATTTTGAAATCGCTCATTGTGAGCATACAAATAGATTTACAGCAATCGTTAATGACAGGAACATTTTCGGCGTTCAATTTCACCCGGAAAAAAGCCAAAAAACTGGAATGCAAATTTTGAGAAATTTTATTGACCTATGATTATTTATCCGGCAATCGACCTGCGCGGCGGCAAATGTGTGCGCCTGCAGCAGGGTGAAAAAACACGTGAGAAAGTTTATAACGGCGATCCGCTGGCCGCAGCACAGGCATTCAGGAAGCACGGGGCAACGTGGCTGCATATCGTCGATCTCGACCGCGCTTTTGATGAGGAAACCAGCAATACGGCTCTTATTGAAAAGATTGTAGCTGAAGTTAAAATTAAAGTGCAAACCGGTGGCGGACTGCGTACGCTCAGTGACATTGGCCGGCTGTTGGAAACCGGCATCGAACGGGTGATTTTGGGCACGATTGCCGTGCGACGTCCGGCGCTGGTACAGAATGCTATCAAAGAATTCGGCAGCGATAAAATCGCCCTGGCCATCGATGCCCGCGACGGCCGCGTTGCGGTAGATGGCTGGGAGCGCACCAGTCAGATCGATGCGCTGGCTTTTGCCAAACGCATGCAAAATATCGGCATAAAACTGGCTATTTTTACCGACATCGCCCGCGATGGCATGCTCACCGGTGTCAATATCAATGCACTCAAACTCTTTCTTGAAAATACAGAGATGCAAATTATCGCTTCCGGTGGCGTCCGCGATCTGCGCGATATCAAAAAACTATGTGCCCTCGATGCCGGGGGGTTAAACGGCGCTATTCTCGGCAAATCACTTTACGAAGGCCGCATCCAATTGCGGGATGCCTTAACTTGTATCAAAGAAAATCATGCTGGCTAAAAGAATAATCCCCTGCCTCGATGTCACTGGCGGCCGTGTTGTTAAAGGTGTAAATTTCATCGATTTAATCGATGCCGGCGATCCGGTAGAACAGGCTCAATTTTATGACGAAGAAGGCGCTGACGAACTGGTTTTTCTCGATATCACCGCCAGTTCCGACGGCCGCGAAATTCTCGTCGACATGGTGCGGCGGGTGGCGGAAAGAATTCATCTTCCATTTACCGTCGGTGGCGGCATTCGCTCTGTTGAAGATATGCGTCAACTCTTGCGCTCCGGCGCGGATAAAATATCCATTAATACTGCGGCGGTCGAAAATCCAACTTTGATCAGTGCTGGGGCAAAAGCTTTCGGCAGCCAGTGTGTGGTCGTGGCGATCGACGCGAAACGAAAAGATAAAAGTTGGGATACGTACACCCACGGTGGCCGTCGGTCAGCAGACATGGACGCCATTGAGTGGGCAAAAAAAGCAGTCGAACTCGGCGCGGGAGAATTACTGATCACCTCGATGGATTGCGACGGGACGCAGAGCGGATTTGACAATAATTTGCTGGCACGCATATCGGAGGAAACCTCTGTTCCGGTCATCGCCTCCGGTGGCGCCGGCACCGTGCAGCATTTTATCGATGCAGTGGAAACAGGCAAAGCCGATGCTGTGCTCGCAGCTTCGCTGTTCCACTTTCGCAAATTAACCATCGAAGAAATCAAGAAAGAATTTTTAAAAAATGGCATCCCCATACGCATTCCTGCTTGAACCGGATAAACTTCAGTTTGATAAAAATGGTTTAATCCCGGCCGTTCTGCAACATGCCCATACACGACAGGTGCTCATGCTTGGTTATATGAACCGTGAAAGTCTGGCGCAATCCATCGCCAGCGGTCATTGCTGGTTTTACAGCCGCAGTCGGCGGCGTTTGTGGGAAAAAGGCGAAAGCTCCGGTCATTACCAAAAAATTGTCAGCATCACTTTTGATTGTGACGCCGACGCGCTACTGCTTGAAGTTTTGCCCGAAGGCCCGACCTGCCATACGGGTAGGGTGAGTTGTTTTGAAAATAGGCCAAAGGCGACAGACGAAAGTAAAACATCGCCAACGCTTTACGCCGCGCTGGAACATCTGCAGAAGATCGTTCACCAGCGCAATCACGAGCGGCCAGAAGGCAGCTACACCACTAAACTTTTCGAAAAGGGCATTGGCCAAATCGCTAAAAAATTTGGGGAGGAGGGGGTGGAAGTAGCGCTTGCAGCAGTCAGCGAAAGCGATGAACGGCTGGTGAGTGAAACAGCGGACCTGATCTACAACCTATCTGTCATGTTTGAACAGCGACAAATCAGCTTTGAAGAAGTGGGCAAAGCCCTGCTCGAACGTATCAGATAAAAAAATGGGACTGACCCAGGGTGTTGTGCACGAAGTCTGTCAGTCCCGTTTATACGATCTCCTTGTAGTCCTTGCCTTGATGTCAATGCCAGAAGATCTTTTTTTAGTTATTGATTAGTCAACCTAACGTGTTTTAAAGCTCCTCTTTCTGCATCCTGCAAAAAAACTTGTCCTTGTCAATAACCACGCGATCAAATGCAAAACAGGTGCCATTTTTTAACCGGGCAATCATTTAACAGTTGTGCAATCTTTGAGTGTGCGTATCCCACCGGTAGCGGAAAGTGATGTGGTTGAATTCGGCGCAGTGGGTGGTATCCGTGCGGTTTGTTATTATCGTGAATTGTGAGTAACTTTTTAGTCCCGCATGTTCGTTGGCGGATTTAAACCCATGCATTCGCCCATCAAACCCCGACAACATCGACCGGAGACTTGACGAGTGGCATACGCAAGAAAAATGCCCGGCAATCCATTCCGCTGTCATCAGAGTGGTTACTCCCGATATTCATCCCAGCTTTTGATGTGCAGATCGTCATCACTTTTGCTGAGTACGGCTTCGAGAAAACGGCGGGCGAGGCGGCCTTCAGTGATCAGCGGGATAGCGTAATCGACAGCTTTACGGCGGATGATGTAGTCGTTGGTGAGTTCCTCTTCCTGGAAATTTTTCGGGATATTGATCACCAGGTCGATTTTGCCTTCGCCGAGATAATCGGCTGCGTTGGGTTTTTTCTTTTCCAGCGGCCAGAAAAGCATCTCTGCTTCGATGCCGTATTGACGCAGGAACTGCACCGTACCGCCGGTGGCATAAAGTTTTATCCCGCGTTTGTTGAGTTGACGTGCAACAGCAACAAAATCCGGTTTTTTCTCTAACGGTCCCGCAGAGAGCAGCACCGATTTGATCTGATGTTTAAATCCTACCGACAGCATAGCTTTTAAAAACGCCTCCTGAAAATCATCGCCGAGACAGGCGACCTCGCCGGTTGAGCTCATCTCCACACCCAGCGTCGGATCAGCGCCGAGCAGGCGAGTGAAGGAAAAGTGCGGCGCTTTCACTCCGACGTATTCCATATCCATGTACGAGCGTTCCACCACTTCGACATTTTCGCCGAGAATCACCCGCGTGGCGATATCGATAAAATTGAGATTGTAGACTTTTGAGACAAATGGAAAACTGCGCGACGCCCGCAGATTGCATTCGATGACTTTCACTTTGTTATCGCGGGCGATGAACTGCATATTGAACGGACCGGTGATCTGCAGCGCTTTAGCAATTTTCCGGGCGCTGACGCGAATCTGCCGCAGTGTTTCGATGAACGTGCGCTGCGGCGGCAAAACCAGGGTCGCATCACCGGAATGTACACCGGCATTTTCAACGTGTTCAGAGATGGCGTGGCACACCAGCTCGCCATTTTTAGCAACGCCGTCGAATTCGATTTCTTTAGCGTTTTCGATAAATTTGCTGATCACGACCGGATGTTCTTTGGAAATATCTGCGGCTTTGCCGAGAAACTTTTCCAGCTCGCGGTCGTTGGAAGCCACCGCCATCGCCGAACCGCTTAAAACATAGGACGGCCGGATAAGCACCGGATATTCCACTTTTGCGGCAAAACTTTTAGCTTCTGCGATTGAGCTCAACTCACTCCATTGGGGTTGGTCAACAGCAAGTTCATCGAGCAACGAGGAAAATTTATGCCGATCTTCCGCCTGGTCGATTTTCATCGGACTGGTGCCGAGAACCGTCATCTTCGCTTCATGGAATTTGAGCGCCAGATTATTGGGCGTCTGCCCACCCATAGCGATGAGAATGCCGATGGGATTTTCTTTTTGATAAATATCCGCGACCGTTTCGAAAGTCAATTCTTCAAAGTACAAACGATCACATTCATCGTAGTCGGTGCTCACGGTTTCGGGATTATAGTTGATCATCACCGTGTTGTAGCCGAGCTTTTTCAGCGTCATCACAGCATTGACGCAGCACCAGTCGAACTCTACCGATGAGCCGATGCGGTAGACGCCGGAGCCCAGTACGATGACCGTTTTTTTATGGCTGTCAGCGATATCGTTTTCGCTGCCGTTATAGGTCAAATAAAGAAAATTTGTGCGGGCGGGATATTCCGCAGCCAGGGTGTCGATTTGTTTGACCACCGGTGCGATGCCGTAATTCCGGCGCATTGCGGCAATTTCCCGCGATCCCACTTGCAGCATTTCGGCAATCTGGATATCGGAAAAACCCACCTGTTTCGAGGCCAGCAGGGCACTTTTGGGACAGATGCCTTTGGCATAAACGCGCAATTTTTCAGCCGTATCGAACATGTTTTTAATCTTGTAGAGAAACCAGCAGTCGATCTGTGTCAGGGCATGGATTTCATCGATGGTCATGCCCTTTTGAAATGCCGCCGGAATGGCGAAAACGCGCTCGTCTGTCGGATTTTTAAGTTCCGATTCCAGATCATCAAAAACGATATGCGCATTGCCGATCAGACCATCGACGCCGATTTCCAGCATGCGCAGGGCTTTTTGCAGGGTTTCTTCAAAATTACGCCCGATGGCCATGACTTCGCCAACAGATTTCATGCTGGAACCAATCTGCTTGGAAACCATGCGAAATTTTTTCAAATCCCAGCGTGGTATTTTGACGACGATATAATCGAGCGCCGGTTCGAAACAGGCCATCGTCGTTTGCGTCACCGCGTTTTTTAAATCGACAAGACTGTGCCCCAGCGCCAGTTTTGCTGCGATGAACGCCAGTGGATATCCCGTCGCTTTTGAAGCCAGCGCCGAGCTACGCGACAAACGCGCATTGACTTCGATAACGCGGTAATCGTCTGATTTGGCATCGAGAGCATACTGGATATTGCATTCTCCGACGATACCGAGATGCCGGATGACACGAATGGCGATTTCACGCAATTTATGATATTCATGGTTGGAAAGCGTCTGGCTCGGCGCCACCACGATGCTTTCACCAGTGTGAATGCCCATGGGATCAAAGTTTTCCATGTTGCATACGGTGATGCAATTATCACTGCTGTCGCGCATGACTTCATATTCGACTTCTTTCCAGCCGTGCAGATATTCTTCCACCAGAATCTGGCTGGTGTAGGCAAAACCTTTCGACGCCAGTTCTCGCACTTCCTGCTCATTCTCACACAAACCTGAACCCAACCCACCGAGTGCATAAGCGATGCGCAGCATCACCGGATAGCCGATTTTCGCGGCTTCCCGAACGGCTTCTTCAACGCTTTCAACAGCGACGCTGCGGGGTGTTTTCACCTCGATCTCGGCCAGTTTAGCGGTAAAAAGCCGGCGGTCTTCCGTTTCCTGAATGACAGAAACCTGGGTGCCCAAAACAGCAATATTGTATTTTCCAAAGATGTTTTTCTTCGCCAGCTCGAGGCCGCAATTGAGTGCGGTCTGGCCGCCAAAACCCAACAAAATGCTGTCCGGTTTTTCTTTTTCAATCACTTTTTCAACAAAATGGGCCGTAACCGGCAGGAAATAGACTTTGTCTGCCAAATGCTCGGAGGTCTGAATCGTGGCAATGTTGGGATTGATGAGCACGGTGGCGATACCCTCCTCTTTCAAGGCCTTGATCGCCTGACTTCCGGAATAATCGAACTCCCCCGCCTCACCAATTTTTAAAGCCGAACTACCGAGGATCACTACTTTTTTTATATTTATCATCTCCACTTCTCAATAATTTCCCTTACACGAAATTGTTCTAACACTTAAACCATTTCGATAAACTCATCAAAAATGAAATTCGTTTCTACCGGCCCCGGTGTGGCTTCGGGATGGAATTGCACACTCATGAATGGTTGCAACTTGTGACGAATCCCCTCGTTTGTTCCGTCGTTGGCATTAAAAAACCACGGCAACCAACCTTCCGGCAGGGTATTTTCATCGACGGCGTAACCATGATTTTGTGAGGTGATAAAACAACGCTTGCTGCCGACCTGCACACAGGGTTGATTCTGGCTGTGATGGCCGTATTTCAGTTTATAAGTGCGCGCTCCGGCTGCAAGAGAAAGAATCTGGTTACCCATGCAAATGCCGAGAATGGGTTTGCCGAGGGCCAACAGTTTGCGTACCGTTTCCACGGTTTTCATGGCTTGCACCGGATCGCCGGGGCCGTTGGAGATCAACACAGCATCGAATTGCTCCTTTTCAGCAGGCCAGTTCCAGGGCACGACATACACTTCGACGCCGCGGCAAACCAGGGAGCGGATAATGTTGTTTTTGCAACCGCAATCGAGCACGAGCACACGTTTTTTTCCGGCGCCGAAAATCTGCGGTGTTTTCCGGCTCGCGCGGGCGACGAGATTTTCACCGTTGGGATCATGAAAATCAAGATATTCCTCACGTTTGATCAGCTTGCCGAGCATCGAACCGCGGGTGCGCAATTTTTGAGTCAGCATGCGCGTATCAATTCCGTAAATACCCGGAATTTTTTGTTCCTGTAACCAGGAATCAAGGCTCTGCACCGCATTCCAGTGGCTGTAGGATTTGGACAATTCAGAGATGACAAGCCCGCGCAGATGTATTTTATCGGATTCAAAATAGCGCTGTAAATTATCCTGGATGAGGCGTTCGGAGACACCGTAATTGCCCACGAGAGGATAAGTTAAAACCAGAATTTGGCCGGTGTATGAGGGGTCTGTAAGTGTTTCCGGGTAACCGACCATGCCGGTATTAAAAACGACCTCACCGACTGAAGATTCCATTGCGCCGAAAGAAGTGCCGAAAAGAATTGTGCCATCTTCGAGAATGAGTTTTGCCGTCATTGAAAGTAAATGCTCCGGTATTGTGAAATGAGACAGGTATTCGGAATTCGTTAAAGGTTTGGAAGAAATAAAAGCGGGAAAATAACCGTGCTTTTTATCGAAAGGTTTTGGAATTATGACTGCTTTAATTTTTCAGAAAGAATTCGCTAAAAGAATAAAAAAATGAGGACAAACGCAAGCGTTAATTCTGTGATTTCATTCAGCAAGGAGATGCCGGTTCATTCATCGGTGCGACAACGCTTCTTCCAGCGCATGTATAATTCTTTCCTCGTTTTCAAACGCATCATCCTTGCCGAGCATTTTGTAGACTGCGCGCAAACCACGGTGCGCCTCGATATCATCAGGAGCGATATCGAGAATTTTTTTGTACCATTTGCTCGCCTTGTTATAATATTTACGCTTCATCTGGATTTCGGCTAATTTAAACAGAAAAACCCGATCGGAATAGAAGTTTTTTCGAATATCGCGTAGAATAACGTGGGCGCGGTCAAAATCACCTTGCGCCGCCAAAAGCAGCGCCTGATAAAACTTGATCTTTTCCGATTCCGGATCGAGAATACGGGCACGGTCGAGATAAATCGCCGTCGTTGCCAAATCACCGCTGGCGAGTGTTGTGCGCGATAAGTTAATCCAGATATCGACAGTATCACTGTTGATTTTTGCAGCTTGCAGAAAGGCCCGTTCGGCTTGAGGCCATTGTTTTTGCAGAAAAAGGGCGACACCATAATTTGCCCAGGTGAGGAATTTCCCTGCAGCTGTTGGTCCATTGCCGGCAGGCTGCAGCCATTTTTTGGCTTTCAGGGAAAAATAAGCTGCGGTCTCGGCAACGAGCTTGAGTCCGTCGGTTTTGTCATTTGTGCCGGCATGCGAGCTCATGCCGTTCTGTCCCTTCATCGTCAACTGTTGTGTATTAGCCCGGCGTCGGCGGCGTTGTTTTAAGCGTGCGAAAACCCGCAGTTCGGGGCCGCAATTTTCCGGGATGAGAAACCTGTAGCGTACGAGCTCGGAAGTGTGAGGCGCAATGCGCCGGTCATGGCGAATTTTTTGGGCGGAAAATCCATGTGGCCATTCGATGCGTTTGTCGTTCTGATCTTCATAAATCGTTCCCCAAAACTCCGCCTGTGGATCGATACGGTCAAAATCATCGATGGCGCCGGAATGAAAAACACGGCGCCCAAGATTGTCCTCGACGATAAATTCAAGCCATGTGTCTATTGATTCGCTGTAGCGGCCGGGAAAATCGTGCCCCACTTCGGTCGACTGAATGAGCACTTCCATCTCCACCATCATACCCGCAGCGAGGTTGACTTCTTCATTATCGAAGGCCGCAAAATTCTGTGCTGTTTCGTTGTCATTCTGCGTTCGCAGCGCGACAATTTCCATCTTGAGCGGACTGATGGTATAGCGTGAATCGACGATGGAGTTCGAATCGGCATCTGCCACTTCCCGCACATGATAGGTGAAAGAATGATCATGCACCGTGCCGATTGAAGCAGCCGGATCATCCATTTTTATGCGCGGCATGTGGCAATCGGCACAATCATGCTCACGCACCGGGAAAAATGAATCGATACGTTCACCGGCAAACGGCCCCTTTTGCCAGGAATCATAGATATCCATCGCACCGATCGCCAGGTCTTCAGTATGGTGAATTGCGCTGTTAAGTTTGTGACAACTGGAACAGAATTCGGCATTCTGCCGCGTCATAAAGGGTTTGAGAAAAAATTCATTATGTGGCTCCGGGTCCACATGCAGTTTAAAAGCAAATAAATGACGCACTGCTTTAACTTCCGATGCCATGTGCGCATAAGACCGCGGCCGTTGCAAAACATAATCACCGTTACCGAGTGTATTGTTCACCCGCTTGGTTGCATGACAAGCGTTGCAGCCGATGCGTGATTTGTCAGCATGTTGCTGCACCAGCGTTTCCACCGGCAGTTTCGCTTCATTGGACAAGAGCAAACCCGGCGCATGACAGCCAGTACAGTAATTAACCGTTGCCTGCTCACCTTTTTCCTGCAATTTTTCGATAGAACTGCGGAACCATTCATTTTCCAGCGCTGCAGCGCGGTGTGACGATTTTTTCCATTGTTCATAAATCCCTGTGTGGCAGCCGCTCTGCCCGCAAGTCGCTGAATCGTTGATAAAATCGGTATCGATCACCTCACCTGACGAACTGGAGGCCGGGCTGGCATAAAAACTGTTGAAAACCTGTTCATCGGTGAGATCGTGCATCAAATTTTTTGCGACGTCATTATTGTGAATAAAATGATTGAGTGCCGGAAAGACCCAGCGCACACCGAATCCCAGAACCGGCAGCATGCCGGAAATGACGAAAACAACCAGCCCCCAGCGACCGGCGTTGGTATAGACATTATCCACACTGATCTGATAACCGGCGCGGCGAATGGAGCTGATAATCGCCAGAGAGCCGAAAACGCAAAACGCGATGTGAGAATAAAAAAGCCAGCTCTCGCGTGACATTTTCCCGCGAAACAGAATGGCCAGCCCGCAGATAAAACCAATTGTCAGCGCGGCAAAACCGAGATTGCCCATGCTGCGGCCAAAGCTTTTGCCAAAGCAAACATCCTGCTGCAAGTAGCGAAAAGTGTAGGTCACAAAGGGAATGATGAGAAGCAACCCAACAGAGATATGAAACAGTACGTTAAGAAAATAAAAGGTGCTGACTTCGCTGAAAGTAAAGAGATAGCCCGCATTAGCCATCATCAATAAAAAAGCGACTACGAGATATTTAACGCGGCGCGACCGCGGTTCTTTATAAATTTCATGCGGGTGTCTGTTTTGCATTTCTACCTCAAAAATCGATATATAAAAGGAACCCCTGCGGATTCCTTATTGAGCTATGGAAATATTTATTCTTCAGGCTGCCCAAATTTATAATTCTGCTCGCCCACAACGGGACAGACAATTCCGCAGCGCTTGTTTGCCTTAGTTAAAAAGTACATTCAGTGCGAAATTTCTGCGCATGTTTGTCGTGATATCCAGCAAAGAAATTTAGTTAAAACTCACAGGTAACATTCATTTGCAGATATCATGCAGCCATTTTCTATAAATTTTGAAAATGCGGCGATTGAAAAGCCGGACATGCGGCAATGGAATTCTGCCAAGCCCGCCACGGCGGTTGCGCGCGAGAGAGCTGAAATTATTGATGGTGTGGCGCAATAGCGAAAGAGTAAACATGTGATGGCGCTCGACCCCGGCCCCCCCATATCCGGCAAGGAACTGCTGTTGCAATTGCCGGATCAATTCTTCCCGGAAAACCGGTTTGTGCAGAAAACCGCCGAGCCGATGATGAAAATAGGTCAAATCGACGTAGGTCGAGCCAAGCTTATAAGAGGTAAAATCGCTCAGGGTAATGCAGCCGTCTTCAGCGAGCACATTAAAAGCGCCAAAGTCACTGTGTACGCCACTGATACGGCATTCAGCCGCAGGGACAGCCGGAATTTGCCGATCGAGATAATCGCGCACCATTTTCCGCTCTTTTCCGGAAAATGGCGCGCGATTGTTTTTTACCAGGCGTTGCAGACGGATATCGATATATTCGATGAGTTCCTGCGGCTGAAAAACCTGATCGGTCAGCGTGAACTCCTGTAAACGCGCCAAAGCCCGGCCACTTTTAAATGCATAATCCAGCAACGATTGATCGTGATTTTTTTTCGACCAGCGGCGGCCGTATTGATCGATCAGGTCGCTGAACGGTTTGCCCCGGCTTTCCCAGGTTGCGACAGCACCGAACTGCGGAAAAACCGCGAGAGGTGCCACAACCTGCACCCCGGGCATATTCTCAAAAGCCTGTTGCAACTGCGTTGCAATATCGAACTCGGTTTGCAGTCTGGCGAGATATTTGTCCGCCATTTCCTGAAAATTCTTCGGTACTTTAAACAATTTCACCCAAAAATAACGGACACCGTCTCCGGTTCTCGCTTCAATGCGGAAAACACGGCTGTAGGGCCGCCATATTTTTTTTGAAATCTTCAGGGGAGTGGTGAGTCCGGTGGGGAAATACACATCACGGTCTTGCGAAATTGCCGTTAGAACATCTTCGACAACAATTTTCATCGGCCACCTGAAAGTTCGGTCAACAGGTGATGCAATTCAAGCGTCAGATTGCGTCCGTTGAATTTTTCATATGCCCCGTTTAAATTGAGCTGTAGTTTATCATGTCGCCACTTTTCAACGAGCTGGATCAATTCCCTTTTCATCGCCTCAAAATCGTTGGGATCGACGACGCTACCGAGATGATAATTACACACCAGATCAGCCGTGGCGCCGGGGATGGTCACCGCCAAAATGTATTTTTTCAGCGCGATATATTCGAAGATTTTCCCGGGGATACTGAGATTTGTGCCTGGCTGCAAAGCCAGCAACACATCAGCCTGCGATTGAAAGCGCAGCGCCTCATCATGGCTCACCGGCGGATAGACTTTTACCACATCTTCAAGGTGGGATAAATTTGAAAATGACTTGTAAATCTCGCGTGCGATAATACCGATAAAATTGACTTCGATCTCATTTTTCGCAATGATGCCCGCATCGATCACCGCATCGACGGCGCGAAAAAAATTGCCGGGATCGCGCATGCGGTAGAGTGCGCCGGTGTGAGTGATGCGGAATTTCGCCGGTGCCGGCGAATTTGCCGATTGCAGATTTTCGAAATCTTCCGGGTCAAAACCATTGTTGATGACGACAAATTTCTCCCCGAGTTTGCCTTTGTAAAACTGGCGGAATTCCCGCCGTGCCCAATCAGTGTTGAGGATGACCTTGTCGGCATTTTCAATAAATTTGCGCTCAAAAAAATGTACTGCACGACCGCGGAATGTGCCTGCGAGCTCTTTCTTTTTCATCGGAGCGCGCGCCCAGGGGTCACGAAAATCGGCGATCCACGGTTTGCCGGAACTCTTTTTCAAAAACAGGGCGATCAAATGACCGGTAAACGGCGGTGCGGTGGAATAAATGATATCGTATTTATTTTGCCGATGCAGGCGCCAGCCGCGCGCTACCGCATAAGGTAGCCAAAAAACTTCCTTGTCCGGCAGGGTGAAAAGATCGAAAATAAAATCTTTAACATGCTGTTTTTTCGATTTTCCGGCATTGCTTTTTGGCGATTTGATTTTACCGGCGACCGAGGTCAATTCGGCGTGCGGAATGGGTGTTGTTTGTGGCGCATCGCGTTTATCTTTTACACCGCCAATTTTGTTTTTAGCCCGCCGCACCTTGAGATTAAATAATTTATACATACCCTGAAAAACTGCTGTACGGGCCAAATTCACCCCGGCCGGAATTTTGCTGTTTAATCCGTGATCGACCGGTGTCTGCGGTGGGTAGTATTTTTCAGCAGCGGTCAAAATAGTGATGTCCCAACCCAATTCTTTAAGATAGCGCACGAATCGTACACTGCGGTGCACACCAGCGCGCGCCATCGGCGGATAGATAAAAGCGATGGCTAATAACTTGTTTTTGCGTTCCATTCTTTTTCTAAAAACTCCTGTGGCTGCTATCTTCAGCTCGACTCAATATTTTTTTATGCTCTTCTCATTTTGAGAGCGCAATTCCAGCGACGGTTTCCACCAGCGAGGGCACAGTACGTACTCGTTTTATGGCAAACAAATCATCACCGGCAGCGGCGAAACCGGCAGCGCTGGTCACAGCCGAAGCATAACCGCTATTCTCCACCATGTTGCGCACAGCTGGTGTAAAATACGCATACGGGCCGCTGTTGGGATAGGAAAAATGCCGCACGGGCACACTGGTTTTCTCTTCGATAAAAACTTTACTTTCAGCAATTTCCTGCAGCGCATCTTCGTAATCTGCATTCGGCAGGTTGAGGTGCGTCAGTGTATGGGCGCCAAAAGTCATGCCGCTTGTCTGCATTTCCCTGATCTGCTGCCAGTCCAGCATCAGATTTTGCATTTTATGGTGAAATTGATCTGTTGCCAATTGTTTGCGTAATTGCACCCGCACTGCTTCACGCGTTTGCAGATTGTTGCTTTTGATCAGCTTAATCATGGCACGAACAGCACGCCAGCGCTGCACGATATTCTTCAGGCTATACGTCGTTTTTTCACCCTGGTGTCCGATGGAGAATTCCTTTTTCACCGATTTCAATATCAGTGTTGTCACCTCCGATAGCCAAAAATATTCGCGGCGATCGACAGCGTGGGCCGTGAGATAAACCGTTCCGTTTGCCTGATATTTTTTTAAAATTTTCCCGGCGCGATAATTATCGGCATAGCCGTCATCAAAAGTAAAAACGACGGCATTTTCCGGCGCCGGTTTGTTCCCGCGCAGCAGTTCTACTGCCCTATCTAACGAAATGATGTTGTAGTTTCTGCTGAAATAGCGAACGTGTTTCTCAAATTGCCGCGGCGAGATGGAAATTGACGGGCTGGTGTAATCGTTTTTGCGTCGTTCGACAACGGCGTGGTAACGTAAAATGGCGATTTTCCGGTTTGGTTTCAAACGTCGCAACAGGGCAAAAAAGCCTGAATAAAACAGGATGATTTTGACCAATCGGGAAATTTGCATTTTGATAAAGCGCAGGATGATCATGAAGATTACTGGTTACAAATTTAAAGTTTCAGGTTAAACGGGTTACTCGCGCACGGTATTCCAGACGGTGTAAGTATGACCGCGATAGTTTTCAATAATGCCTTGCAGGCTGGCAAAATTGACCAGCGAAAAATAATACGGAATATAAAAAACAGCTGGGGTTTTCTCACGCCTCCGGTATAAGCGGCCAAGGCCGGCAAGCAAGTAAAATAATACCTGCGCAGCAAACAGACTTTTAAAAACCGGGTTATTCTCAAGCAGAAAAAAATTGCTGATAAAAGTGAAAATCATGAAAACCGGCACCAGCCAGCGTAATAATTTATGAGAGATGGCCTGCACGGCAAAAAAACCGAATTTGAAAGGATTGAGCGCACGGCGCATGGTCATCATGCCGCGCCACGCCCGGTTGACAATGCGCACTTTTCGGCGGAATTCCCTATCAAAACTTTCACCGCCCTTTTCGTAGGAAAAGGCTTCTGCTTCGTAAACATTACGATAGCCCAAACAGACGATCTGCAGTGGATTAACAAAATCGGATAAATCGGATGCCTGCATCGGCTGGTAAAGCAAACGGCGGATCGCGTAAATGGCGCCATCGCCACCGACGAGGGAACCGATATTGCTCTCCATTTTCTTGATCGCCAGTTCGTAGCGCCAATAAAGATTTTCATTCTCCGTGGAATGATCGTTTTCATCGATAGTATAGCGTGATTCGCCGGTAACGACACCGACTGTAGGGTCGGCGAAATTTCGTACTACATTTTTCACCACATTTCTATCGTAAATGGCGTTGGCATCGGAAAAAATCACGATATCCGCATTGAGCAACGGTACGACCTGATTGAGACCGGTGGTTTTGCCGCTCCGTTCGGCAAGGCGAACCAGACGCACATTTTCCACAGCAAAGCCGGAAACGATCTCATCGGTGCGGTCTTCAGAGCAATCTGAAATGACGACGATATCCAACTTTTTAGCAGGGTAATCGAGGCGGCAGGAGTTCTCCAGTTTTGCCGCGATGACTTCTTCCTCGTTATACGCAGAAATCACCAGCGCCACTTTGGGTAAATATGTTTTCTTAGCCACCGGTTTAACGAATCCAAGTTTCTGCATGAAAAGCAGCAACAACGGATAGCCGGCATAAACATAAACGATCAGCGTTATATTCAAAAATAAAAAGAATTCCACAGTAGCGATCCTTCGTTCCCTTGCGAAATGTAAAATTTATCGAAACTTACGGTATATTTTTTACAATCGCCGGGCCAATAATTTTCGTCAGCGGCAGCGGCAGTTTTTGCCAAATTTTAATCGCAGCCTGATATTTAGCATTTTTCGGGCTCAAATCCGGCAACTCGCCGCCATTTGCGAGCCAGTATTCCCAGTTCAGTTGCAGCGGTTGTGCGCCCCATTGCGCTTTGAATTTATAAGTTCCTTCGTCCGGCGTGCTACGGCCGAAATCGAATTTGTCAAAACCTTGTTCGATCGCCAGCTTCAGGGCATGCCAGTACATGAGCATGTTTCCGGCCAAACGGTTGTACTGACGCAGGGAAGATGCCCAGGGGATTTCCATCGTATCACCAAAGCCGACGACGAACCCCGCCGCTATCGGAACAGCCTGTTTGTAAACTGTGATGATCCAGCTATCTTCCGGGAAAAACTTCAGCATGTTGACGAATAACTTCAACGGATAAACCGGCGTTCCCAGGTCGCGCATATTCACACTAAAAACGGTATAATAATCGGCGAGCAGCTCCATTTTGCCGATGCGCACGGTCAGGCCTTCTTTTTCGGGTTTGCGGATTTGGCTGCGCAGCTTTGATTTAAAACTGGTAAAAAGCGCTTCGGAAGTTTGTGGCAAATCAAGAATCATCGCCACTTTATGGCTTTTCCCCGGCAAATCCGCAAAGCGTCGACCGATGTGACGCAGCTCGAGATAACCGGCTTCACGTTTTTTTGTTACGGCGATAGCATGCTCGAGCAGGGATGCGGCGATTGTCTCATTTTGTGCGCAGATACCACCGTAATTAAAAAAAGGCACGGAGATGATGAAATTTCCGAAAAGCGGATTTTTCATATGAACCAGCGGTAAAACACCACAAACTTCACCGGCATCGCGCGCTTGCAAATAGATCGTCTCGTGGCCAAATGTATTACGGATAAGCGTTTGAATTTTCGGTAGATGGTATAATTTCCCATCAGTCGTGGAGCGGATAAATTCTGCCGCAGCGCTCTGCGAAACGCTCGCCTGTTCAATTTTCATGGAAATAATTTTTGTGAATACGTGATAATTTTTGAGGTAATAGGCTCATTGCAACATTTTTGCGTATGAATTCCACTCGGGTTTGGTTTGCGGCCATTGCTGGAATTCTCTCCTTTCCTGCAAAACCTGCCAAACAGTTGTGAAACGAAAATTTTTCAGGAGAGAAATGATGCGTTCTTCCATGAGAGCGAGGTTGCCGTAATGGCGAAGATGCTTCATATTGCCCACATCGATGCGTGGAATCAGCGGATCGATTTCCCAGGGATGAAAATAGATGATCGTCGGTTCCCCGGCACTGTTGACTTTGCGAATCCCCTGTTTGAAAAACCAGTACGGCCAGAGCCGTAGATAGCCCCCCCCGGCGATGGGTACATTTTTGCCGAGAATTTTCGTCGTCGAAATGGGAAACTCGACGATGCTGCCTTTGGCAGTGATTTCGATTTTAAAAGGAAAACGCGGCGCATCGGCGACACCGTAAACATCATGCCGGACGGGGAAAATACTGGAATCGTAGTCGATTCCCAGCTCGATCAATTTTTCCAGCGCCCAAAGTGTATCGCGCGTGATGGTATAACTCGGCGCCCGGTAGCCATGCACTTTTTCGCCGGTGATGCCTTCAAGGAGGTCGATTGAGCGCCCCACATCATCCTGAAACTGATCCGGCGTCTGCTCAAAAACCATTTGATGGCCATAACCATGGCTCGCGACTTCATGGCCTTTTTCCTGCATCGCGATAACCAGCTCCGGGTAGCGTTCGGCAACCCAGCCGAGGACGAAAAATGTTGCTTTTACATCATAGCGGGAAAATAAATTAATGATGCGCACAGTATTTTCAACAACCGTGCTTTCCATTTTTTCCCAATCAGAATGTCGGATGTGATGACGGAAAAGTGAGACATGAAACCAGTCTTCAACATCCACCGTTATTGCGTTGCGAACTCTCATTGATGCTCATTCTGTTCGGTGATGTGAGAAGAAGTGACATCCGTGCGAAATTTATTTTGTCATCCGTGACAAGGCACCGCGAAAACTGTGACTATTTAACCAGCCGTTAAACCGGCAGGCTAACGCAATTCACCTCTGATAGAGCCGGCTGAAATTTCAGCCGGCTTCACAGGCAGGTTTTTAAAAAGCAGCCACAGGCTTCAGCCTGTGGCGGAATTGGCCTAAACGAGATACCGAAAACTTTATGCAACCGCTGAAATGACAGAAGGCTGCAACAAACTCCTGTAGTATGCGACCGTTTTTGCCAATCCTTCGTCGAATGTGACCAGCGGCTCGTAATGAAGCAGCTTTCTCGCCAGACCGATGTCTGCTTGTGAATGTTTGACATCGCCGGTGCGGCTTTCGATATGTTGGGCGTTAGCTTTAACGCCGAGAATAATTTCCAGCTTTTGCAGCAGGCCGTTCAGGGAAATACGGTCACCACATGCGAGATTCATCGCATTACCGGAAGCGGTATCGCTTTCGCAGGCCAGCAAATTGCCATGAACAACATTTTCGATGAAGGTAAAATCGCGTGACTGTTCACCATCGCCATGCACGGTGGGGCTCTCCCGTTTTAGCAGCGCGTTGATGAAAAGCGGAATGACTGCTGCGTAATGTGATTTCGGGTCCTGCCGCGGCCCGAAAACATTAAAGTAACGGAAGGCGACCGTCGGCACCCCATAAATAGAGTGAAAACTCATAGCATATTTTTCTGCAGCGAGTTTCGAAACCGCGTAGGGCGAAATCGGCAATGGCGCCATATGTTCGATTTTGGGGAGCGTGGCGGTATTGCCATAAACCGAGGAGCTCGAGGCCATAACGAAACGCTTAACTTTCTGATCCCGTGCAGCAATCAGCACATTCATCGTGCCGGAAACATTGACAAAGTTCGAGGCAGCGGGATTCTCTACCGAGCGCTGAACCGAGGGCAAAGCAGCCTGATGCAGAATATAATCTACGCCAGTGGCAGCTTTATTGACGGTTTCGGCATTGCAAATATCGCCTTCGATAAATTCGATATCACCTTTTGCATCTTCGATATTTTCTACCCTGCCGGTGCTCAGATTATCGAGCACACGGACACTATCCCCGTTTTGTAAAATTTTGTGTGTAATATTTGAACCAATAAAACCGGCACCTCCGGTGACTAAATAAATTGCCATTCGACAATCTCCCGTTAAAAATGATCTATTCTCTCCACGTCACACAATTGCGATCAGAAAAACTTCTCTTCAGTCGAACCAGGGGTGTAGTCATAACCGTAATATCTGTGATCGTAATAATAGGGCAAAACGCCTTTCATATTATTAACGATTACTCCTAATATATTCAAGCCCGAATTTCGCATTAACTCCACAGCGCGATTGACGATTTGTTTTTTAGTCTCGCCGGCTTTCAAAACCATGATTGCGCCATCCATTTCCGTGCTCAAAATCAGTGAATCGGTCACCGGAATGATCGGTGGCGTATCGACGATGACAGCGTCAAAATAAAATTTAATTTCTGAAAACAGGTCTTTCATGCGCGGTGAATTAAACAATTCCGTCGGATTATCGATCACTCCGCCGGATGTGAGCACCTGCAGATTATCGATAGGACTGGGTTTGAAACAGGCATCAAGGCTGCGTTTACCGCTGAGCACATCGGCGACACCGTCATCTTTCGGCAGTCCGAAAAGCGTGTGCACCCGCGGGCGGCGCAAATCGCAATCGACGATGATTGTTTTGGTATCGCGATAGCGGGCGACAGTGCAAGCGAGCAATGCCGCTGCGGTGCTTTTTCCTTCGCTAATCGTCGCGCTGGTGATCAAAACATTTTTGAATTCCTGGCCGCCGTGCAGGTTGAGCATTTTCGAGTGCAACCGCCGAAATTCTGTTGCTTCAGCAGATTCGTCCCTGAAATAATCGAGAATAGTGCTACCAAATTCCATAAAATTTTCCCTACGCAAGTTTATTCAGGCCGGTTTCAACCGGCAAAGCCTGTGGGTTTATGAATCCCTTCAAAAACCACACAGATTATTTCAAAATAGCGTCGAAGAGCAATTGGATGCCCTTCTGATCATATTCAGCAAGCCGCTGATTTCGTTTGGCACGAATAAAATCAGGGTTGATTTCCAGCGCCTTGTGGAATTGTTGTGAAGCTTTATTGTTGATGATTTTGCTTAAAATAACATAAGCCACTCCGAGATGATTGTATAAATCCGCATAACTCGGGTGTTTTTTTAAATTCTTTTCAAGCTGTTTGATGTGGCGCAAAACCATGCCGCTTTTCAGTTTATTTTCAGCGTGCAAAACCCGCAGGTAAAAATCGAGAATAAACGGGAAATCGGTGGTCGGTGCAACATAGCGTCTGCCTTTGTCAAATTCAGAATAAGCCTGCTCAAATTCTTTATTGCGCAACATCGCTTCCGCCCGATCAAAATGTTCGTTGCGATAGGCCGGATTGATTTTGATGGCTTTCTCCATGCATTCCATCACCTTGACATAACAATTGACTGACAGGTTGAAATCTTCCCGTTTGTAGGCATTTAAAACATATGCCAGCCCAAGATTATAAAATGCCTCAGCGTAATATTGATTAATTTCCACAGCCTTGTCAAAACAATCGACAGCTTTTTTGCACTGATTTTTTTTCAAATAAGCGAGGCCAAGATTATTGTGCACGTCGGCAAATTGCGAACGTAATTTAATTGCCATACGCAATACTTTAGTCGCTTCAGTGATTTTATCGACGCCCAGGTATGAACGCCCCAGGTTATTATAAATCAATGCATTATCCTTGTCGAGAACAGCCGCTTCTTCAAACTCCTGCACTGCTTCTTCATACATGCCGCGACGCAAAAATGCCAAACCCAGCAGGTTTTTGGTTTCCACCTGATCGGTATCACGCATTTTCTCGGAAAGGCTCAACAACGACTGCACCTCCGCCCGTTTTTCATCGTGAAATGTGCGCGTTTCCTGCAAGAGCCGTTCGCCTTTGACGTTTTCATCATAATCCTTAAACTGCGTATCGATCAGTTCACCATTGCGAAAAAACGATGATACGATACGGTTCTCATATTCGCTGTTTGCTGTTTTGAGAAAGTATTCGCTATTTTGATTGGCGCGAATAATATCGTTGAATATAAAATCACCCATGTTTTTACCCATTTTTAACCTGTTGTCATACCTTGCTGTTTACTTGAAAAACTGTTTTCCCTGCGTGCTAAAATCAGGATACCATCATCCGGTCAACGCCGGTGTGCCTGTGAAAATTCGATACGTTTATTGCGTGTGCTCAAATTGACGTCACTCAACTTTTTAAAAATCATCGACCGTGTTAAAGAATGGTCAGCATAACCGTTGCGGATGAGCGCCAGGCGGATCGTACTCGGGCCGTAAGTCGGGTTCGAGATAATAATATTAATGATACGTTCCAGCAGCTGATCGCCTCTCGTGTTAATCGTCGGCGTGCCAAACTGATTTGAACGATGTTGTGTTTTGTTTTGCAACGGTGTATCGGTGCTTTTGGGCCTGTTTCCGAACTGACCGCTCGATGGCGCCAGCGGTCGGCCGAAATAAAAATCAGTATCAAAAAACTTTTTCGCCTGATCACCCGGTTGTGTTTTTTTCTGCATCGGGGTTTCAGGGTTTTCCGCTGGTGGTGTATTTGTCAAACCTGAATCGATTCCACTCGTCCTTGCACCCGGATTTTGCAATTGTTGTGAATCGGGTGGCTGTATTCCACCTCCGACAAAACCCGTCGGCGCTTCCGGCGTCAGATTTTGCCTTTGTTCATTTTTGGGGGCATCATCAATCCGCTCTGTTTTATTTCCCGAGATTTCCGAATTCGTCTCGGGATTTGCTTTCCCGGCATCCTGCCCCTGATCGGGTGAAGGTTCATCAACATCATCATCAAATTCATCATCGGCAGGCAGTTGAAACCGTTCTCTTGTCACCGCGCCATTTTTGACTTTTTTCCCACGCACCTTTTCGGTTTCAACGATTTCATTAGCGCGTTTGACAACAAAAGATTTCGCACGGAAATGTTTCAACCCGTTATCAACACAGGGAAATGCTTCGATAAACGTATCCAGCTCCAGCAGCATGAATACGTCAAAAACCTCCGGTTGCATGCCGACGAGAACGATATCGCCGCCATGGTTGCGGCACTGGTTCAGCACGCTAGTGCAGGTTCCCCAGCCGGCAGAACTCACAAATTCGACTCGCGCCAGATTGACCACAACTTTGTAGTGATCGTTGTTGAGCAAGTATTCCAGCACGTGTTCAAACTCTTCCACGGTCGAGGGATCGAAGACATCTTTGAGGTGAATGATGTGGATTTTATCTTCGGTAACCTCGACCGAATACACTAAGCGATTCACTTCACTCAAAACATTACCTCTCAAGCTAACTGTTTGCCACTATCAAAATGGATTACGTTAAAACCTGTAATGCCACTTTTTCATTAATTTTATACCTGCCGTTATTAAAATGGCAGAGATTTCTTTTTACCCGCGCCGGGGCCGAGGTTCATTTTAGGGACAATTCCCAGTACCGAGATACCGAGAGCTGTTTCGATTTCTTCGATACCTTTATAAGAATTGTCCAGCAGTTCCAGCAAATAGACGAGTCCGACACCCAGACCAAGACCGGCTAAAGTCGCGATGAGAATGATTTGCATATAATCAGTATTGATCGGTTCAACCGGAATTTGTGCTGGATCGATAACACGGTAGCGCACTTTCATTTCCGTCAGCTGCAACGCTTCCCGAATGCGGGCGCTGTTGGCCTGGTCAACAAACGTCTGATAAAGTTGACGGTTTTTCTCAACTTTCGCCTGCAAATTATTCAACGTCAACTCTTGCACCGGAATAGTTGTTCGAGCCCGGTTGAACAAATCGATCAACCGGTTCAGCGTGTTAACCTGCTTGTTGAGCAGGGAAATTTCAGTTTCAATCGTTTCGCGTTTAATCGCTAATAAGATGACGGAGCGGCCGTATTTGCTCTGCATATCGCGTGGGCCGGTGCGGCGGATTTCATTACGCAGCCGGTCTTTCAAGTTGGCTATTTCCTTGCTGATGCGCAAAACGTCGCCGTTATTCCATGGAAAACTGATGAGCAGCTCTGCCTGCTTTGAAATTTTTTCGATGAGCTGCGCCTTTAATTGTGTCGCTTCGTTGGATTGAAACATAACGATATCAGAATTTAAATCGCCGAGACGGGTTTCTACATTGTTGAGTTCATCGATGCGTTTTAGTTTTTCCGCTTCATAAGATTGAATGAGGCTGTTCACATGGGGCAGATTATCTGAGTTGACGGACAAATTTTGTGTCGAAGTCTGCGCCATCGAGCGACGATAGGCGCGCAGGGCGTCTTCCGCATCTTGCAGTTGCACGCGATAGTGTTCCATCTGTACGGTAGCGAATTCGGCGGTGCCTTTAAGTCGGGATAGCTCGGTCATCAAGTTTTCTTCGATAAATAAATCAGCCAGCGTCTTGGTGATCAGATAGGCATTTTTAGGTTGGCTGGATTTACTTCCAAGAATAAAATATTCGCTGCGCTGAGCGAATTCCAGCGTAAGCTTCTGTGTCAACTGGGAAATCATGATCGAGCGCAAGGCTTCTTCCTTGCTCAGGGCCGGATTGGATTTGACTATTTCATTGGCCTTCTCGATTTGACCTTGCTTTGGTTTCATACCCACGCGATCGATGATTTTGCCTATTGTTTGCTGATTCGATAATTGCTTAAAGATCGCTTCTTTATTATCCCGCATGCGCACCCGGTTTTGTGCGGTAACCCCTGGCACAAGCTGGTTCATTCGGCCGGTGAGCGTGAGAAACCTGTCCATTTTAATGGTTGCCGTTGAGTGATAAACCGGTACGGTAATCTTGATGATCACGACACAGACAATCGTTGCCAGAACTATCGGAACTATCAGAAACCATTTTCTCCGCTGTACAATTTGAAAGATGGTTCGAATATCAAATGATGGGCCTTGTTGCATGATCTATCCTGTGCTGTTTAGATTCAATTGTTAAAATTGCCGTTAATGATAACTGCTCTCAAAAGATTAGTTATTGTTCGTTTTCAGGATTTTCTCCAAGAGAAAATAAGTAATGAGAATGGAGACCGAACCATTAATCGCTGCGGCCAGGGCTGTTGATATCGTAAATTTCTTGTAGGATTCCTTAAACGGGACATAGATAGTGTCTCCGGCTTTAATCGGCAGAGGGTGCGGCACGCCTTCATTGGAATAATTATCAAGATTGATTTCATAAACAACGGTACCTTCCCTGCCTCTGGTGATCAATTTGACATGCTCCAGGTCGGGTTCTACAGTTGGCCCGTTGCCGTTGGCACGAACGGTGAGCAATGGCCCGCCGGCACGCACGATTGCTTCGAGCACATCGGCGCCTTCTTCAAATTCGTAGACCCCGGGTGCAACGACCTGACCGTAAATATAGACAACACTGCTTTTTGTAAAAAGGCTGCCGCCACCGCCACCAGCGCCGGCACCCGCAGCACCGCCAGCGCCGGCCACACCGCCGACAGCACCCGGAACATTGATATTGTCACCAGGGCGCAGCTCGGGCAGTCGTGATAAATCCGATGTATTGAAATAGGCTTTGAGATCGACGGAGATGAGCTGGCCATTGGTATTACCGCCGCGGACGATTGTTACCTGGTCCAGCTTTGCGGTTTCCAGCGGACCACCAGCTTGCAGAATAGCTTCCCAGACATTAGGCATATATTCAAATGTATAAGGCCCGGGCATCTGTACCGCTCCGGTCACAAATATCTTTTTACTGCCGTATTCGAGAACCGTGACCACCGCCTGGGTGACATTGCGATTGTAAATACTCACTTTTTCGACGATCTTGATCCCAAGCTGGGAAACGGTGAGTCCGGCTGCCGTAATGCGCCCGGCTACCGGTATCTCGATGCGACCGTCAGTGTCAATTTTAACTTCCGCATTCAAATCCGGCTGTTGCCAAAAAGATATCGAGATCCGATCGTTCGGCTCGAGCATATATTCCTGAGCGGAAACCTGGCGCAAAAAGCAACACTGTAACAGCGCCCCTAAAAGTAAAAATCCAAAAAACTTTCGTTTAAACATGATTCGCTTCCCCGCAAAAAAATGAAGTCCATCCAGGTTCGATACACCATCCACCGTTAATTCGTACCTCCTGTTACCTCTGTTACGGTATTGCTTCCTGCAAAATCACCATTTGTATCATAAACAAAGACGCGGTAACTGTAGGTCACCCCATTGGTTAAGCTTCTGTCCTCATAAGTTGTTTTCAGCCGATCGCCGCTGAGAATTGCTATCGGTTCATCAGTGATGATGACCGTACTGCCGCGTGAACGGAAAATGCGGTAATTGGCAAAATCCGGATCGAGGCTTTGCGACCATGATAACTGGAATCCCGTCGTGTCAACGATGATCGGTTGAGCCATATAAACCGGATCCGGCACGGTATTGGACACCGTCACGGACACTTCATTGCTGATCGAAGCAACCTGTCCATGCTCATCGTAGACAAAAACACTGTAATAATAAGTCAGATTTTCTTCGAAATTCGTGTCGCTATATGTGGTGTTATCCACCAGTGAAATGATGCTCACCAGCTTTGAGTTGGTCGTGACGTTCGGCGCGGTATCGCGGTAAACATGATAGCTGTTGAAATTATCCTCGGCACTCTGTGTCCAGTTCAGTTCGATAATATCAGTCTGACCACTGGAGGAAAACAAGGGGTCATACATGATTACCGGATTGGCAATTTCATCGGGCCGTGTCGTCTGTGATTCTTCGTTGCTTTCACCGGTCAAACCGGATTTATCACGCACGACGACTTTATAAACATAGGTTGTATTTGGCTGCAGGTTGGTATCGGTAAACGAGGTTTCGGTGGACAGCGCAATGATGGCAACCAGGGTAAATTCATTGCTTCCCAACAACGCACGATAAATCTCGTAGGTTTGAAAATCATGTTCATCTTCGGTCAAACTCCAGGAAAGTTTGAGTGAGGTGCGGCCATCACCGGCGATTACCGGTTTAAAAAGCGTCACAGGCGCCGGGGCGCGCAAAATCGTCACCCGTGATTCAGCAAAAATCGGCGTTGCCTTATTGCCGGCGCGGTCGGTAAAAAATCCGGTTATTTTCGCCTGAAAAACATCCGCATCTTTTGGAATGACGTACCAGGCGTCGTAATAGCCCGTACCGAGATCGTGGAGCTGCACATCCCGGGGGCCGTCTTCGATTGAAATCGAAGCCAGCCGGCCAAAAGGTTCACCGGTGTACATGGAGAAATAAATGCTGTCGGCAGCGACTTTTGTCTGGCCATTGGTATTTTCTTCAACGGAGAGAATCGTTGCCCGCGTATCGAGAAAAATACTGTCGGAAACCGCAGCATTGGTCGTCTGACCTTCTTTATCCTGAAAGCGGGCCCAAACGCCTTTGCGGCCATCGCCGGGCGAAAGCGCCCATTGAACCGTCGCTTGAAATTGCAATGAGGAAGAATTCGCAAAATCCGGACTATTGCTCAATTCCACGATACTGGTTGTCGATGGCGCCGTCACACCGATACTGACGGAACGGCGCGAGGTAAAATCGGAGCCGTTCTCCAACAAAATCGCATAGACATTGGGCGTCGCCGATATTTTTTCGGAAGGCAGTCCGGAAAATTCACTACCATCGATAATGCGAATCGCTTTGATGGTGTAAATATATTCCTGGCCATTGACGAGTTTCTGATCGACGAAAACAGTATCCGTGCTGGTAAACTCTACACTCTGTGTTTCCGTTACATTGCGCCGTGTGATGATGAAGCGATCGATCGTTGCGCGGTTGTTGACTGTCCAGTCGAGCCGGACGAGACCATCACCAATTGAGATGTGAATGTCGAAAGGTTTGCCGGGAAAAGTATCCCCGCCTTTAACGAGTTCTTCGGGTCCTGTTGGTTTTTTTACACAGGCGGAAACGAGCAATAGCGTCATTAATAAACCGCCGGTAAAAACATATTGAATCCATTCAATCCGTTTTTTCATTTGCATGAACTCCGTGAATATATATCATATCTTTAAAGTGAATAACGAAAACCATCATCAAAAACTGGCGCGCACACCAAACGCCAGCGTAGGCTGGGAACCTTGCCGGTTAAGCTCGACTGAGGCGCGTAATTTAGGGTAATGGTATTTCGGATAGAAAAAGAGGGTATCGAAAAGATTGTACAAATAAACACTCATGTTCAAAATCAGCACTCTTTCCCGGTTATCATATTTATCGATTAAAAGCTTGTATTTGGCCTCCACATCCTGGTAGATTTTGGCATCCTGTGCGCCGGATTGAGCAAAGGCGTCGAAGGCTTTGTTGTATGCATCTTTGGCGTCGAGATATTCTTTATGAGTGATGACAAAATAACCGGCCGCACCGAGTTGGACGCCGGCAAAGAGCAATCCCTTCCAACGCTGATCGGTATATGCTTGCCCCCAACCAGGCATGAACATCGAACGAAAAAATGATCGCGGTCTTGATTTACGGGTTAAACGAATGGCTAACTTTTTACGCACATCGGGTTTAAAAAAGTAAGAAGAATTGAAATCCTCATACCCGCGTTTTCGTGCTTCAAGCTTGTAGTACCCCTTTAATGCATGAACAGCAATATAAGGAGTTTGCCCCCTCAGGGTATACTCACCACTCAGCGTAACAATCGACGCGTTCGGATTGGAAATAATCTTAACATTCCCTTCCGGTCTTGTTTGCGCAGACAAAGGATGAGTGATAACAAGAAATACTGCTGCTGCGGCTAACTTAGCCCATCTCACTAAAATCATTATTAAAAGACCTCCATACCTGGTGGTTCTACGAATCAAGGACTTCCTTGCCTCGAACAATAACCCAAAACGTCTGGAACAACAGAAGTATATCTTCCTTCAACCCTGATTTCCGGACATATATCAAATCATAATGTAACTTTTCTTTTACAGCTTCGATCGTCGTATCATAGCCGCAAACGATCTGTGCCGGCCCCGTCATGCCGGGTTTGACCTGCAAACGGTTGGGAAAATCCGGCACTTTCTCAACGATATCGGGCATCAGTTCCGGACGCTCCGGACGCGGCCCCACCAGCGACATTTCGCCGCATAACACGTTGAAAAACTGGGGGATCTCGTCGATGTGCGTAAAGCGCAGTACCCGGCCAAAAGGCGTAATCCGCGGGTCGTTTTCCTGGGCCCACATCGCACCACTGGTTTTTTCGGCATCCTGGCGCATGGTGCGAAACTTAAAAACCCAAAACGGCCGACCATATAAATCTTTCCTGCGGCGCTGCCATCTGCGACGATCGTGTTTTACTGCGAGGTTTACCCCCCGCCTGTCGCCAAACCGGTGATTCAACCCGATGCGTTTTTGCTTGTAAATAATCGGACCGCGGCTGTCAAAAATGATCAGAAACGGAATCATGATAAAAAAGATCGACAGCACGATAAAACCGAGTATCGCACCAAAAAGATCGAAGAGCCGCTTCCCGGCCTTCTCCCATAACTGCAAGTTTGAAAAAGGCGCCATCACCTTGCGAATCAGGGTATCCGGAAAAAACAAGATCACACCCAGGCTGGTGAAAAGAAACGTTGGGGAAATCAGGTATTTCCCGGCAAACTTCAAGCGTCGGGTGGATTTGGCATCCATCGGCCGACGCAAGCGTGCGTTGTTAATGCTGATCTGACCCTGGTTATCGATCGAGAATTGTGTCTGAAAGCGCCGAAGAGCGTCGTCGCGGCCGCAGAGCGTTCCCACACCTGCTCTTTTGAAATCGATAACCGATTCAAAATTTGTTACTTCCGGCATTGTTTCCTCTTTCAGAAAATAATTGATTCAGCCACTTAATTAGAAAATAATTTCAATCTCAGTAAAAATCCCAACACAAATCACGGCAACCTGAGCTCCGGCCTGACTCCAGTTCGACTGATCAATTCATATCCTAATGGTTCAAACTGAAATATTGGTTGCTTAACATTTTTTTATTAATTTACCGCTCAAGCCTGAGCTGTGCAGAATATATTTATCAATTTGATTAAAAATTTCGCTCTGGTGCAAAATAAGATAACCGCAGAAATTGACGAAAAAAGCATTGCCATGTTCGACAGCATTATATACCACATCAAGAGTCAATTATATTGTATTTTACACATTCGGGACATTCACCCGGGTTCTGGGTGTTTAGAATAGTTATAAGACCAATCTGAAAATTAAGCTGGTTTTTAGAAATATTTTGCTTAAAATTGCAACGGCTGATTTTCACAAAAGACACATCTTATAGCTTTTCCTATTTCAGGAGTTTTGTGTGGAACAACAAAAATTTGAAATAAAAAATTATCCGGAGGGGACGGAGATCGAGTTTATCGATCTGAAAGTGACAGATTTAAACGGCCGCATGCATCATCTGACCCTGCCTTACAGCGATAAAACCCTAAAAACTTTATTGCAAGACGGCGTCGGTTTCGACGGCTCAAGTTACGGTTTCAAAAAAGTTGAAAACAGCGATATGATCATGAAACCGGATTTGGCGACAGCATTGATCGACCCATTCCGGAAAGCGCCAACACTCAGTTTCCTGACACGCATTTTCAATACGGACGCCGCCAACACACCCTATCAGTTCGATTTGCGAAAAATGGCGGAATCGACGGAAAAACTACTGCCCCAATACGGCATCGCTGCATCATCGATGTGGGGGCCGGAGTTTGAGTTTTATATTTTCAACAATGCCAGATATAGCTCGGACGCGCAAAATTCATTTTTCACCATCGAATCCAGCGAAGAATCCATGGGCAATGGCTACCATATTGCCAACCCCTTTGATAGCCACGATGATTTTCGTGATGAAGCAACAAAAATCCTGCAAAAGTCCGGGATCGAAGTCAAGTATCACCATCATGAAGTCGGCAATCTTGGGCAGCAAGAGATCGAACTGGTTTTTAACCCGCTGCTGCAAACAGCAGACAATATCAGCATGGGCAAATATATTTTGCACAATCTGGCGCGGGAACATGGCCTGTTTTTAACCTTTATGCCCAAACCCGTTTACCAGCAAGCAGGTTCAGGACTGCACCTGCACCATTATCTCTGTGCTGGAAATGGCAGAAATGCCTTTTTTGAGCAGGGTGGATATGCCAATCTCAATGATACTGCGCTCTGCTATATCGGCGGTGTATTGAAACACGCGGCCGCGCTTTGCGCATTTACCAATCCTTCCACCAATTCCTACAAACGGCTAGTGCCCGGCGTTGAAGCGCCCACCGCGATCAACTTCGGCCAGGCCAACCGGGCCTCCTGCGTCCGCATTCCGCGCTATATCAAAGACCCGCAATTGACGCGATTTGAGTACCGTCCGCCGGATGCAACGGCAAATCCTTACATTGCGTTAAGCGCCATTATGATGGCCGGGCTCGATGGCGTCATCAATAAAATCGATCCACGCAAAGAAGGCTTTGGCCCTTACGAAGCTGATAATTTTGATCCCTCAATCGAAATCAAATATCTGCCCTTCAGCATCACCCGGGCCTTGCTGGCGCTGGAAAAAGATTATGCTTTCCTGTTGCGCGATTCCATATTCAGCGAAACGCTCGTCACCCACTGGATCAAGATAAAAAACGATGAATTCAATCATATTTCAAACTGGCCCAGCCCCATCGAGTATTCATTGTATTTCGATTTATAAACTCACTTTCAAACCCGGGAAGCGGAATCATCACGATTCCCGGATTGCATCCATCCTTCTACCTTTAATCACCGTTTCAATTTTAGTGGCGCTAAACTCATGCATCTAAGGGCCAATGGCTGCATCGCTTGTGTTTAAATTGAGCATTTGTTCGATAAGTGCGATGAGTTTTGTGCGGTTGATCGGTTTTGAAGCGTAGGCATCCATTCCGGCGCTGAGGCATTTTTCGGCGTCACCTTTCATGGCATTGGCTGTTAAAGCAATAATAGGTATCGGGTTATCCTTTTCTTTTTCTCTTTCACGGATAGCGCATGTTGCCTGATAACCATCCATCACCGGCATTTGAATATCCATTAAAATGATATCAAAAGAATCGCTGATAAACTTCTCGACGGCTTCCTTGCCATTTTCGGCAATGATCGTTTCAAAACCGCGTTGCTCGAGAATTTTTTGTGCGACTTTTTGATTGACCTTATTATCTTCGACGAGCAGAATTTTTACATCCCGTTTACCGATAACCCCGCCTTCCTGCTTTGGTTTCACGACAGGCGACGTTTTACCTGCGACAGCCCCTGCAGGATAGCACAGCAAGTTTTTTACGGCTTCTTTCAAATCATCCGATTTTATCGGTTTTGTTATAAAGCGGCTGACACCCATTTCCCGGGCGCGTTCGCTGCTTTCGCGCATGCCGGAAGAGGTCAACATGATGATAGGAAGGCGACGTTTTTGCGCCAGTTTTTGATAGTTTTCAATAAATTCATAACCGTTCATTTCCGGCATTTGATAGTCAAGTAAAATAATATCAAAATGCGGTTGAGTGCCTGCTTCGAGCATACGCAGCGCATCTTTTGCCGCAAATACCGTGGTCGAATCCATGCCCCAATGGGCGAGCATTTTTTTCAAAATCAGGCAATTTGTCTCATTATCATCGATGATGAGCGCTTTTTTCTGCTCGAGCAAAGCGTCGTGCAACGGCCTATGGAATACAGGTTGTTTTTGCAGCCCAAATGGGCTGGTAAAATAAAAAATCGTGCCGGGGAATTGCGCGCCGGGTTCTTTATGAACCGGACTTTCCAGCCAGATTTCTCCACCGAGCAAGCGAACGAGTTTGGCTGAAATCGACAAGCCCAGGCCGGTGCCGCCGAATTTTCGAGTCGTCGTGCCATCGACCTGTTCGAATGCCGAAAAAATTTTGTCCTGCCGCTCTTCAGGGATGCCGATACCGGAATCACGGATAGAAAACAAAAGGCGAATCCGGTCTTCATCCTGCTTTTCATTATGAATTTTGAGCACGACTTCGCCCTGCTCGGTAAATTTAATTGCATTGCTCACCAGGTTGGCGATAATTTGCCGGATACGCACCGGATCACCGATCAGGCGGTCAGGGATATTAGGCGCGACAAAATAGACCAGTTCCAGACCTTTTTCATGTGCTTTTACAGCGAGCAATTTCATCAGCTCATTGACGATATCACGCAAACTCAGATTGATCTTTTCAATGATCAGTTTGCCGGCTTCAATTTTCGAAAAATCGAGAATATCGTTGATGATAATCATCAAACTTTCCGCCGAACTCGCTACCGTTTCGATATACTGACGTTGCTCAATATCGAGGTCGGTTTCCAACGCCAGTTCGGTCATGCCGATAACACCGTTCATCGGTGTGCGGATTTCATGACTCATATTCGCCAAAAACTCGCTTTTCGCCAGGTTCGCCTGCTCAGCTATTTTTCGGGAATAGGCCAACTCGACATTGGCTTTCTCAACCTTTTGTTTCTCTGATAACAGGTCGCGAGTACGCTCTTCAACCGCTTTTTCCAAACGGTGTTTTTCCGTTGCGATTTTGCGGGTGTGATTTTTATAACCCAACCAAACAAAAGAAATCGTTAAAAACGTCGTCAGCAGAACGAACCAGCCTGTTCTCCAAACCGGAGGTTTGATCGAAAAAGCGTATACAGCAGCCTGTTCCCTACCGAAACCATCGCCATTGATCGCCCGCACCATGAAACGATAATCTCTACCGCAGGGCAAGTTGGAGTAAGTTGCAGATTCCTCCTTCAGATAAGGTGACCATTCACGATCAAAGCCTTCCAATTTGTACTGGTAACGCACATGTTCAGGAAAAAGCAGGCTAACCGCTTTAAAATAAAAAGTGAGATGATTTTGCTGATGGTTGAACACTGTTTTATGATTAACGGGAAGGTCTTCATAAAACAGGCGCATACGAGTGATTGTCGTAACAGGTTTAATTTTATTGATGTTATCAAATGAAGCATTATACCGTATGGCACCGTTAATCGTGCCGAACCACAAGCTTCCCTGCGAATCAGAATAAATGGCATTCAGAGAGGTTTCGCCGCCACTGAAGCCGTCAGCCACACTAAAATGTTTAAACGTTCGTGTTCTCACCTGATAGCGATCGAGCCCGGTGCTGGTGCCGAACCAGACATTACCGGAGGAATCGGCCAGCGTCTGAAAAATGATATTGCGGCTCAGGCCGTCTTTTGAGGTGATATTTTCTATATTTTGGCCGTCATATCGATAGACGCCATTTCCCGAAGTACCAAACCAGAGATTGCCGTAAATATCTTTGGCAATATTAAAAAACGCGTTGATGTTTTTATCTTCAGCAGAAAGTATGGGTTCAAATTCTCCATTTTCCAATTTGATGATATTATTCTTTGTGGCAATCCAGAACACCTCCTTTTTATCGGGA
Organism: bacterium; assembly: GCA_024275575.1. Lineage (GTDB taxonomy): Bacteria > Zhuqueibacterota > Zhuqueibacteria > Zhuqueibacterales > Geothermadaptataceae > Bioreactorimicrobium. The sequence continues at coordinate 62,511 of JAJRYV010000130.1, read as the reverse complement.
AATATATCGTAAATTTCGTTACTGAGCAAACCGTCTTCCGCAGTAAAATGTTTGATTTCACCGGTTCGGGGATGATAGCGGGTTATGCCGTTGCGGAATGTCGTTATCCACAAATTACCCTGACGATCGTTGATTATTTTCGTGATCGAACGGTTGAGGTTTCCTTTCAATGAATCCAGTAAAATGGTTTTTTCGAATCTTTTACCATTCCATTTATAGAGGCCGGCATTAAACGATCCGACCCATAAATCGTGGTTGATATCGAATTGCATCGCCAGTAAGGCTGTTCCGGTGGGCAGGCCGTCTTTTGTGGTAAACTGTCGGTAAGGTTTTTTCTTGCCTTTCGTAAAAAAGCCGGGGAATTGAGTAATGCCTTTTTCCGTGCCAATCCAGAAATCGCCATTCTCATCTTCGAGAAAAGACCAAATATTATTGCTCATCGTCCCGGCGCTCTTGCCGAAATTCACAAAAAACTTGCTGTAAATCTGATTGAGTCCTCCCCCCCAGGTAGCGATCCATAAGCTGCTCTCACGATCTTCGAAAATCGTTCGGATATTGTCATCGCTGAGTCCGTTTTGACTCGAGACCCAATTGACACTGCCATCCATTGGGGAAATTTCAAAATATCCGGACGTCTGGGTGCCGCCGAGCAAGCTGCCGGAGCGTATTTCATAAAGGCACTGGATCGTATATGCATTGAACCCCTCGATGCGGGTCGACTTTCCGTTTGTTAATCGAAACAGACCGGCCCGATTGGTGCCGATCCACAAGCTGCCGTTGTGATCTCGTACCAGAGATCGAATTTCCGGTGTTTCGACTCCGGGTAAATCACGGGTAATTAAATTTCGGATTTGATTATTGCCGGTCAGATATAATTGGAACAGACCACGCCTGGTTCCGAGCCAAAAAAAACCGGCAGAGTCCCAAAGCACAACATAAATCGCAGATTTCTCCACTCCCTTAAGTTCGGGCAGTTGTATCCAGCATTTATCCTGCAGCAATAAAAGATGTCCCTGAGATGTGGCGGCAACAATCAATTGCCGGTCTGTCTCAATGATGCTGAGAATCATTTCGCGAGATCTAATGGATGGCGGATCCTGCTTGATAAATTTGCGGCTTCCTCTATCAAATTTGGTAATTTGTCCGTTTCTGTGCCCCAGCCAGAAATTACCATTTCGATCATGCAAACTTGTGAGCACATCATCGTCACCAAGGCCATCATCGAGAGAATAATTTGTAAATTCAATGCCGTCGAATGAGGATAAGCCGTCTACCGTACCAATCCACAGGTAACCAAAGTCATCCTGCAGCACTGTTTGCACCTGAGATTGACAAAGTCCTTCAAAAACATTAAATGTTCGAATATCATAATTCTGTCCCAATGCGCAATTAACGGCAATTAAAACAAGAAAATAGAGACTCTTCAAATTTCGCTTCATTTGCTGACCTAAACATTGATAAAGTTAGTACATAGAACGACATTTTTTCACCAGAAGTTGAGGCCTGCCGGGCGCATTTCAGAAAAATTTATTTATCAAAACAACGCATTTTATAATAAAATTCGGCTCTTATCCATTAAATTACCGAATCTGCCGTAAGCCAGTCAAGTGCGATGCCGGTATAAATCTCGGCGGCTTCAATCAATTTGGCAACATAGCAGAACTCATCGGTGACATGCGCCTGTTCCAGTTCGCCGGGTCCGATTATCAAAGTCTGAGGAAATCCCATCGCAGGGACTAACGCACCGGCATCAGTAAAGTAAGGAGCAGTCGCAGCGGCGATTTTTTTCTGCCATCGCCGTTCAAAATACTGTAATGTTTTTTGCACCCACGGGTTGCTCGGGTCGCTCGCTACAGCCGGCGCATCGACCTCGACCCAGATCTCTGCCTCCGGCCCTGATAACTCTTCAAAACGCCGGTGCAATTCTTCATGACTTTGGCCGTGAACTGTACGGATATCAACCGTAAAACACGCCCGGTCAGGCACGGAATTGATATTTAAACCGCCCTGCATCGTCCCGATATTTAATGTCGGTTTTCCCAAAAGGGGATGCTGTTCTGTAAATTGAAACTGACGCAATTTCTGGATCGCATCAGTTGCTTTATAAATTGCATTATCCCCGAGATGCGGCATTGATCCATGAGCGTTACGACCGGAGAAAATAATTTCGAGCCACAACGTGCCCTTGTGGCCGAGAAAAGGGAAATTGCCCGTCGGTTCCCCGATGAGTATCGCCCCGCCTTGAGGCAGAATGCCATCAAGGGTTGCAAGAAACTCAGCCCCGATGCAACCACATTCTTCCCCCGCTGTGATGACCAGCCAAAAATCGGAATTGCGGCTTTTCTCCCGCGCAACCTTGCCTGCGGTGATGAGCATCGCTGCAAGAGCGGCTTTCATATCCGAACTGCCGCGCCCATAGATTTTATCGTCGATTATTTCACCTTCAAACGGAAGATATTGCCATTGCTTTTTGCCAAGAGGCACTGTGTCGATATGCCCACTAAAGGTGAGTGGCTTTCCCTGTCCTTTTCCTGCCAGACGCGCAATCAGGCTGGTACGGTTTGCCTCAAACTCATAATAATTCACTTCGAATTCAAGCGCCCTGAGAAAATCACCAATAAAGTGAGCACATAATTTCTCATTTCCGGGCGGATTGACCGTATCAAACTGTAATAATTTCTGAGTCAAAGAAAAAAGATCTCTGACTTCTGTCTCCGTGAGATGAATCGATTTCATGGTCACTCCTGTTTTACGTTTTTCTAAAATAGACATTTGATTTGCCGACAAATTGTACTTTTTTGTCCTTAACATACCGGCGTTTCCCTCGATGGATTGCTTGCCGCATCCCATAAACGAAGTTGCAGGGAATCACAGTGGCAAAACACTGCGAGTTTTCAACAGCGAATTTACAAATTAAACAGGTCTGATTTCATCAAATTTTTCACGGGAGAAACAGATAGATGGTTCAATCATCGGACTCGATGTTGGCGGCTCATAAATTGTGGTGGTCGATGGAACATATACAGGGTAAATTCTCAATCAGATTGTCATCGATTTCGTACCGACCATTATCGAGATAGCGCGTAAGTTCGGACCGGTGAGTGGGTGTATAACCTGTCGTCCCGGCGATTTTATTTTTCGGGCGAAAATCCGGGGCCATGAGTTGGACCTTCATCCAGATTTCAAACGCATCCGGCAGCGGCCGGGCTTTTTCCCGGCGCACTTCGCAGCACGCCGCGGTGGACAACTGTCGAGCCTGAGCATAACGCCTGTCTCCGTCCCTGTTTCCAGGCTGGGGCGGCCTGATAAAGTGGCGCAGCCTCCCGGAGTCATCAGCGCCGGACGATAAGCTTGCCGGCGCAGCACTCATTCACCGCAGGCCGGAACCTGTGGAGCGTGTGTTCCCAGAGCGGGACAGACTGTGTGAAAACACGGAGTAAAATGCCTTTATGCAATGCACTCCGAGGGCAAACAACAAAGTTTATGAATAGAGCAGGCTAAAGCGTTGAAATGTTGCTTAAACAAAAAACAAATTTCACCGTACAAAAATAATTATTTTGCAATTCGATGGGAGAAAAAGAAGAGGAAAAAAGCATGCGAAAATGGTTATGTTTCAGTTTTATTTTTACAAGTACTTTATTCGGTGCACAGACTGCATCACGCTGGCAACAGGGTGTGCATTACCAGATCGAAACACAAGTTGATACCAGTGCAAAAAAACTGTTGAGTTACATGGAGTTGATCTACAAAAACAATTCACCGGACACACTGAAAAAAATATTCCTGCAAGTGCCGGCGAATGCATTTTTGAATAAAAAAAATACGGCTGTGCGTGAAATGGCCCGATTCAACAACGGCAATATGCGATTCGACCAACGGGCAAAAGAAGCGTTGACCATCAACAGCGTGCAGTTTCTCACCATCGGGCAAGAGAGAAAATTTCCGCTGCAGGCATTTCATTTCACCGATACCATTCTCGAACTGCGCCTTCCCGCACCGCTTTTTTCCGGTGATACGATGAAAGTGGCCATCAGTTTTGAGCAAAGTCTGAAGCGTGCCTTGCGTCAGCGCAAGCAGAACAAAATTTATCTCCAACGCAATGCCTGGTTGCCACTCATCGCCGTCTACGACAGCAGCGGCTGGCAGGCGGAACCTTTCCATTTCATGATGGAGAGCAGCGACGTATTCACTGAATTCGCCGATTTTGACGTCACCATCACCGTGCCCTGGCATTACGCAATCATCACCTCCGGCGAGGCGGTGGAGGGCGATCCCGGCTGGGCCCTTTTCCAGGGCGACACCTCAGTGGTCGATTCCGCTTTCATCGCCCGGCACGATTCATTGCGTAAATCTTATCTCACACAGGCATTGGAAAAAGGCCCGCGAAGCGTACGCTTTAAATCGGCCCGAAGCCATAATTTCATCTGGCTGGCCTCACCTGATTTCATTTATTATCAACAGCGCCATCAGGGGAAAACAGTCGATTTGTTTGACCAATTCTCCAAAAGCCGGCGCTGGATCAAAACCATCAGCCGGAATCTCGATTCGGCGATGATTTTTCATGAAAACTGGCTGGGGAAATATCCGCAAGATCGCTTTAGCATCGTTAATCGACACGGCGTTTCACAGCCTGGACTCATCTGCAGTGGCAGCGATCATTTCGAACTCGCTGCGACCCTGACCGAAGCCATCGTACCAGCGCGTGTATCTGTAAACAGCATCAAAGAAGGCTGGATGTCGAAAGGCCTGACTTTTTATCTCGGCAAAAAATTCAATGAGCAAAAATGGGGAAAACAGGGTTACGACATCAAAGAAGCGCAAAAAGATCAGAATTTCATCGAAAGGCGGTATCCCCTGCCGTCGATGGATCAACTGGCGAAAGATTTTACCCGGCTTTATATGAGTTCGGGTCAGAACGAAGCGATCTCCCAATCGATCCACCATTATTCCGACCCCATTAGCTACATTTTCAATACCTATCTTAAAGCCGATCAGTTTTATGAAATGCTGGAATACGTCATCGGCGATTCAGCGATGCGCTTGTGCTTGCGGGAGTTTGCGCGCCGCTATGCATTTCAACATATTCAGGAGATCGATTTGCGCCGCGTTTGCGAACAGGTGACCGGGCAGGATCTGGGCTGGTTTTTCGAGCAATGGCTCTATGGCACGCCGACGATCGATTACAAAAAAAGCAAGGTCAAAAAATACCGGCGGGCGGATAAAAAATGGGTGACCGAGGTTGAGATAGAGCGCAAAGGCGACGGCGTTATGCCGGTCGAGGTGGAGATCGATCTCGGCAGCGGCAAAAAAATCACCAAACGGTTCGATGGTTTTTCGCAACGCGGCAGCGTCGTCTTCGTTACCGATGAAAAACCGAAAAAGGTAAAAGTCGACCCTACCGATGCTATTCTCGACAACAATCAGCTAAACAACGGCAAACCGAAAATCGAAATCAGGCCGGATTTGCCGCTTTTAAAAATGTACTACATGCCCGGAGATACCTATCTCATTCTCTGGCGGCCGTTGATCGGTTACAATGCGCAGGACGGTTTAAAACTGGGGTTGCAGACAAACGGCAGTTATCGCTCCATTTTCAATAACCTTTCGCTGGCGCTGGAATACGGATTTCTCTCCAACTCACTCGATGGAAAAATAAGCTACTCCCACCCCATCCAGCGTGACAACATGATGCACCGTTACTCGCTTTTGGCGCGCCGTAACGAAGGCCGGTTTGAGCTCGATGCACAATTGAAATTCAACTTTTCAAAAGGCATCATCGCCACAAGCGGACAAAGTCTTCAGTTCGGCGCCAATTATGCCGGTGTGTTTGACCTGGATTATCTCTCCCGCGAAGTGGAAAACAACCAGCGTTCCGGCAAAGTCATCGAATGGCAAAATCTTGAGGTATTTCAGCTCTATGCAAAAGGTGATTTTACCAGGTTTTGGCCATATTTCTCCTCCGAAGGTTCGCTGAACCTGTCCACGGCCATGCAGCCGGGCGAGGTATCATTTTCCAAAATATACGGGCGTATCGAGGGGAGTTTTAGCCGGTTCGGATTTACGACGATGATCAATTTCAACAGCGGGCTGGCTATGGGTAAAGATAATCTGCCGTTGCAGGAAAAATTCGATATCGCTCTTGCTTCTCCGGTCGATCGCTTTCGCCACAATACCCTGAAAACCAGCGGTAACTGGCAGGATTTCGGCCGCCGTTTCGTCGAGGGAGGTGCCCGGCTTTACGGTTACGCCGGCCGGCCGATGCCGCTGGAAAAATATGTCAGCTATAATTTCGAGCTAAGTTCGAATCATGAATTCTTCGGTACGCGCTGTTTTGCTTTTTATGACGAAGGTCTGCTGTGGAACACCCGCACCGGCAGTCACCTGCGTCGCGCTGACGGCGGCATCGGCTTTCGTTTTCTTGATTTTAAATCACTGTTTTTTGGCGGTAACCTGCCGCTTTTCGAGGAATTAAGCCTGCGAATGTACTTTCCTCTCTGGGTGAGCAACCCTCTACCGGGAGAAGAAAAATCAGCTTTCCGCTGGTTTATGGCCTTTGGCAAGAAATTTTGATTTAGTGCTTAACTGGATACATGAGCTATTTCACGATTGGCGTTAAAATGATATTTCGGTATGCCACATCACCGTGATCGCCCTGAAAATAAATCGGGCCGGGCGAAAATTCATCGGCAGTCAACGCACCGCCGGTGATGCCTGCAAGCGGCTGATTGTCGATAATTCTTTTGCCGTTAAGCACGACCGTGACATGACGATCGCAAAGTGTGATATCCAAATTCTGCCACTGCCCGGCCGGTTTTTCCGCAGACACTTTCGGCGTAATGCGGCTGTAAATTGCACCCATGTGGTGCGAATCCGGCACTTCCCCATAGCTGTCGAGCACTTGCACTTCGTAAATGCCGCGCAGATAAATACCGCTATTGCTGCCCTTCGGCACATTGACCTGCAACTTTAAATTGAAATCTTCGAATTCGGCCACCGTCCGCAGATTGCCGTAATGAATACGCGGCTGCCCTTCGATTTGCGGCACGTGATTCACCAGGGCGCCATTTTCCACTTTAAAACCATTGGTGCGCTGCGCATCCGTCAGTTGCCAGCCGCTGAGGTCTTTGCCGTTAAAAAGCGATACCGGTTCACCAAACTGTATCCCCAACAAATCAGGCGGTGGTGGTAAATCGGGAATTCTTTTACCGGTAAATCGACTCGTCTCCACACCTGTGCCGTCTTTTTTGGGTGAAAACTGTTTGCCGGTCATGGTTCCATTTTTCAGTGTCAACTCCAGCCAACCGGTGAGATATTGCGTGCGCACAGGTTTGCCCTGTGCATCTTCCCGGCGCACGATGCGCCGGTTGCGCGTGACGATGAGCGTATTGCCACGCCGGAAGACATTATCCACCGGCACAACGCTGCCGCCGTACCACAGAATATCAGCATCGAGGTAGTTTTCTTCCTGCCGTACTTCGAGCCAGCCGGCGCCGCCATCGAGAAATAATGCCCAGCGCCCGGTGAATTGATCGATAGGAACTATGGCCTCAGATGCGCTTTGATTTGTACATTGCAAGAACGAGAACAAAAACAGACCGGTTAATAAGAACAACGTCACTTTGTTATTCATCGCATTTCCTGATTTTAATGATTTGAAAACTGCCTTATACAAGGATGACCAGCATCTGAACTTCCCCCGTTTTTTTAGATTTTAATATTTTTTAGTCAATTATTTTCCCCCTGCTTTAAACGAATAAGAAATGCCAATTTCAATTATTGTCGAGTTTATTTCCCGGCCGAAAGGCGCTGCGATATCAGTCGGTTGCACTGAGGGCCAAAAGTGCATAAATTTACCCGTCAGGAACAAATTAAAGGGGGAATTGAGTATCTTCCCTTTTTCAAAAAACACCGCCACAGATGTCCCGAATTTGTTCCCGGCAAATAAATCTGATTTCCTGCCTGTTGCGAGAGATTCTCTTTTACCGTCAAAGATATTATAACTTACGCCAAAACCCAAACTGGCCAGGATATGTTTCGTTTTCAATATCGCCGGGCGAATTGATACCTCAAAGGAATGCATGTATGAAATACTTCTGATTTTTTCCTTTTCAGTTGTTGGGTGGGGCGAAAAACCGCTAACCAAATAGCCATAATATTCCCGCTCATTTCGATAATAGGAATATTCCGTTTGAAGCCTTACATCGGAACGCAGGAAGGCTTTTGATAGGTAAATCGCAAATCCCAGCGGGCTTTCGATTTCATTGTGATCGCTGCGGAATTTAGAGAATGAAAGCCCGAGCTCCTGACTAAAAAGCCCACAGGGAAAAATAAAAAACATGAAAAGAATTGTAGCGGATGATTTCATTTTTAAATTCTTTTTTGCCTGAAATGAACAGATTTTAAACGGTATCCCAACCGCTACGGTAAGGGATAAAATATCGAGATATTTTAAAACGCATGCGAGCCGTCCGGTTGATACTTCCATTTGAAAAAAGCAATTCCAGAACTAAAAAAAACAGATATAAAGGTGGTTAAGATCAAAATGGATTATTGTTTTTATCTTCATCATAGCGTTCGCGAAAGGCTAAACACAAAGAGGCCTCTCGATTTAAAAGAAACTCAATTGTGAACATAAATTCAACTGATTTTGAATAAATCGATCATAGATTTTTGGAAAGTGCCTTTCAAAACCTAACCCAAATAATCCGGAACCTGAAAAAGAAAATTAAGAGCACACGCAAAGTCGCGGAGACGCAGGGTAATGTTTATTAAGGTTGTTATGCTGCTTTTCTTTGCGCCGCTGCGACTCAGCGAGAATAATAAAGGCTTAATAATTTAAATTTATTTTTTATATTTTAACGATTAATATCTCCCTGTCCGGAAAATGATCTGTCCGTATGTTTGAACTGCTGTTGGAAAATTTTGCTATGAATAATCTTCGATCGATATCTGTAAAGTACGCTCTTTTTATTGCCTGGATTCTGCTAAGCTGTCTTGCCGCGCCTGTATTCTCAGCACAACCTGTTTCTCAACCCGAGGCCGGTTTGCCATTCCTGCATAATTTCTCTCCAAAAGAATACGATTCACACCCGCAAAACTGGGTGGTCACCCAGGACGCCCGCGGTATAATTTTCATCGCTAATACAGCCGGGCTGCTGGAATACGATGGCGTAACTTGGCGTCGGCATGAATTATTCGAGAACCTCACCGTCGCTTCGCTGGCTATCGACCGACAGGGAACGCTGTTTCTTGGCGGCCGCGGTGAGTTTGGCTATCTGCAGCCCGATTCAAGCGGCCTCCTTGCATATATTTCGCTCACCCGCCATCTCCCTGAAAATGCGAATAAGGTTAAAATGGTTTGGGAGACCTGCGCCACCACCCACGGCGTTTATTTCCGCACCGGACGGCGTATTTTTCGCTGGAATGGTTCCGGGATTAAAACCTGGGAAACGAAAACCTCCTTTGGTTATCTCGCTGCTGTGCGGGACACGGTTTTTGTTGTGGAAAAAGGCGTCGGGCTGCAAACTTTGATCAACGACTCGCTGCAATTGATTCCGGGCGGCGAACGCTTTGCAAATACGATCCTGTATGTCATCCTGCCCTTTGATGATAAATCGAAAGTATTCCTGGGCGCCAGAACCGAAGGCATTTATGTTTATGACGGCCGACACCTGCAGCGTTTCAAAACCGAAGTGGATGGCTTTTTTAGTCGGAACCAATTATATCATGGCGTCAAGCTCTCCGGCCCGGAAACCAGGTGGGCGCTGGCCACAACCCGCGGTGGTTTGGTGGTTCTTGATGGGCAGGGCAGAATCCGGCAGCAGCTTGACAAGCGTCGCGGCTTACCAGACAACAAAATCCATTTTGTCTTTGAAGACCGCCAGGGCGCCCTGTGGTTATCCCTAAACAACGGTATTTCCCGGGTTGAAATCTCTTCGCCTTTTTCTCTTTTTGATCAACGGCTTGGCATCGAAGGCACACCCCACACCATGACCAGGCATCAGGGAACGCTGTTTGTCGGCAGCAATCGTGGTTTATTTCATCTCACGGAAGCGAACGGGGTTTCCGGACAGATGCAGGATAACACAGCTCGACAACTTTTCAAACCGGTTGCGGGTATCGCCGGGCAGGTCTGGTCGCTGCATTCCACTAATGATTTATTGATCGTGGGCGCTGCCCGGGCTATTTACAGCGTTAAAAAAAACAAGGTCGCCGTCATCGCGGCGTTGCCGGTTGCGACTTATTGCTTTTTTCAACCGCAGGGGCGCGACCTTCTTTTTGCCGGCGCCCGCAACGGCCTGACTGTTCTGGAGCGAAAAAACGGCGCCTGGCGTATGACCGGGAAAATTGAAGGCATTTCAGAAGATATCCGCACCATCGCTGCAAGCCGCGATGGAAATTTATGGCTGGGAACGGCTTTTCAGGGATTGGTGCAGGTGAAAGTCGATAAACAATCTCCGCTCAATTCCACCGTGCAAAAATACGTCAGAGAACACGGACTGCCGCAAGGCATGGCTTATGCCTATGCCATCGATGGCGAAGTGAAAATCGGCACTTATCATGGGCTTTATTCCTTTAACATGGCGCGGCAAAAATTCATACCTGATTCAACTCTGGGCATTTTTCTTGCGGATTCCACGCTGACCATCAACCGCCTGGCACAGGATGAAAGTGGCGTTATCTGGGTCATGGCCGGGGCAAAAAAGAGCCGCTTCTATCGCGGTATTTTTACAAACGGTCGCTATATCTGGGAGAATACACCGTTTCAGCGATTAGTCGACGTCAATTTTGTTATGGATATTTTCCCGGAAAAAAATGGCGCTGTCTGGCTGGTGGGGCGCGATGAAGAAATTTACCGCTTTGACGCCAGCTTCACCTCTGCCGCTACAAAAGATTTTCCCGCCCACGTGCGCCGGCTCAGCGCCATTCCCGGCGATTCGCTCATCTGGGGCGGTTTATATTTTCCGAATGAAACTGCTCCTGCGATTGTATCGGTTTTGCCATTCCAGAATAATTCGCTGCGTTTCGAATATGCGGCTTCCAGTTATGATGCAACTTCTGCCAACCGATATCAAATCAAGTTGGGTGGCTACGATCAGGATTTTCTGCCCTGGACTTCCGAAACCAAAAAGGATTATACCGGTCTTCCTGCCGGCCAATACACCTTTCGTGTTCGGGCGAAAAATATTTACGGGCATGAAAGCCGGGAAGGAAAAATCTCTTTTATAATTTTGTCGCCGTGGTATCAAAGCTGGTGGGCTTATTTGTTTTATACATTCTTATCCGTTGCGGCAATCGGATTCATTGTGAAAATCCGCGTGCATCGTTTGCAGCAGAAAACCAGAAAACTGGAGACCCTGGTGCAAGAGCGTACCCGTGTTATCCGCGGACAGGCTGAGAAATTGCAGGAACTGAATAATATGAAATCGCGTTTTTTTGCCAATATATCTCACGAGTTCCGCACGCCGTTAACGCTTATTCTCGGCCCTTTGGAAGATATGTTAGCCGGGGCGAAAACAGGTACAGAGATGAAAAATCTCGGGTTGATGCAGCGCCATGCTCGCCGAATTTTACAGCTCATCAACCAGCTTTTAGACCTGTCGCGACTGGAATCGGGAAAATTGAAAGTGCGGGCAGCCCGTGGTGATTTGCCGGCGTTCCTCAAAGGCGTCGTCATGTCATTTGCCTCACTCGCTGAACAAAAACAAATCGATTTGCACTATAAAGTCACCGAAAACCCGCAAGATTTATTGTATTTTGACCGTGATCTAGTGGAAAAAATATTTTATAACTTGCTCTCAAACGCCTTTAAATTCACCTCACAAAACGGCGCGATTCACGTCACCGTGGCAAATAATCCCGATTCCGGTTTTGTTGAAATCAGCGTAAAAGATAGCGGAATCGGGATTCAGGCAGACAAGCTCGGGAATATTTTCGAACGGTTTTATCAAGTCAATGCCAGTGCGACCCGCGAGCAGGAAGGAGCCGGTATCGGGCTTGCTTTAACCAAAGAGTTGGTGGAATTGCATCACGGAGAAATATATGTCAGCAGCGAAGCCGGCAAAGGCACACAGTTTGTGGTAAAACTGCCCACCGGGTCTACGTCTTTTAGGCAGGAAGAAATCCTTGCCGCAGCACAACCTGCCGCAGGTGAAAAGCAAGATACAGCCGTGCCCATCGAGCAGCAGCCGCTAACAGCTCCGCCCGTGGAAAAACCTTCCGAAGATGATGTGCCGATCATTCTCATCGTCGATGACCACCTTGATGTGCGCAGCTACATCCGCAGCCACCTCGAAGCCGAATACCGGGTTGTGGAAGCCAAAAATGGCGCCGAAGGTGTGGAGACTGCTATGGAGATCATACCGGACATGGTCATCAGCGATGTGATGATGCCGAAGCTCGATGGCTACCGGCTCTGTGAGGCGTTGAAAATGAATGAAAAAACCTCACATATTCCGGTGATTCTTCTGACGGCAAAAGCTGGGGAACAGGATAAAATATCCGGCCTGGAAACAGGCGCTGATGATTATCTGACCAAACCTTTTAACTCCAAAGAACTGCATGTCCGCGTTCGCAATCTCATCCAGTTGCGGCGCAGGCTGCAAAAACGTTTTCAGAAAGAAGGTTTGCTCAAACCCCGCGAAATTGCCGCAACTTCTGTTGAAGAAGCCTTTTTAACCCGGATGATGAATATTCTCGAAGAAAATCTCGGTGAAGAAGATTTTGGCGTCGAAAGCCTGAGTTCGGCTTTGCATATCGGGCGGCGCCAGCTACACCGTAAAATTAAAGCCATCACCGGAGAAACGCCCACCGATTTTATTCGTTCGGTGCGCCTGCAACGGGCGAAACAGTTGCTGGAAAAGAAAGCCGGCAACGTTTCTGAAATTGCCTTTCAGGTCGGGTTCAACAGCCTGCCCTATTTTTCCCGAGCTTTTAAAGAGCAGTTTGGCAAGCTTCCGTCTGAGATTGGTTAGCAGAGAAATAAAAAAGGCTTGCATCTTACATCAATTAAACTAAGTTTAGTTTAAAATTAAATTTTAGAGGTCAAAATGCGATCTATCAATATTCATGAAGCCAAAACCCATCTCTCCCGTCTTGCAGAAGAGGTGGCCGCCGGAGAAGAAATTATTGTGGCCAAAGCGGGCAAACCGAAAATGAAACTTGTGCCCATAGATGGCAAAAAACAAATCAAATTCGGTGCACTGAAAGGGAAAATCTATATCAGCAAAGATTTTGACGCTCCCTTGCCGGCAGAAATTCTTGACGCCTTCGAAGGACGTGGCAGATGAGGGTGCTGCTGGATACGCACCTCCTTCTCTGGTGTCTTGAGAAAAGTGAAAAGTTACCAGACCAGGCGTATCAGATTATTTTAACCGCCGATGAAGTTTATGCCAGCACTGCTAATATTTGGGAAATTATCATCAAGATATCGATCGGGAAATTGAAGGTACAAGCAAAGCCGCAGGACATGATTCAAACTATTGCCGATAGTGGTTTTGAAATGCTGTCCATAAAACCGGAGCATGCACTCAAATTAGCAGAATTGGAAGACATTCACCGCGATCCATTTGATCGTATCCTGATTGCGCAAAGCATGGTTGAACCCCTGCATTTGCTGACTTGTGATTCTGCGATCGCCAAATATGGCGGAAATATTATTCACATGTAAATTGCCCCCTCAATCCCCCCCAATTGTCCCGTCACAGGAAAAGTTTGTCCCCTCAAAGGAAGCAAGACCTACCCATTTTGCTTATTTTGTTTTCAACAATTAATCAAAACACTTCACAACAGGAGTCAGGTCATGAAAAAGTTAGTGATAGCAATTCTCTGGGTATTGGCAATCTGTTTTGCAAATTTACAAGCACAGAACTGGGAAGCAACCAACGGCCCTTTGGGCGGCGGCGCCAGAACGATCGGCATTAATTCTGCTGGTGATATTTTTGTCGCCAGTTTATCCGGAATTTATCGCTCCCGCGATAATGGCGATAGCTGGGAAAAAGCCGGCAATGGAGGCAGTTTGAATTTTGTCACCAGCATTGCCACAAACGCTGCAGATGAACTTTTTGCGGGGGCGACAAACCTCGGTATTTATCGCTCAACAGACAATGGGGATAACTGGCAGCGAGTTGTAAACGGTTTAACGCGCCAGAACGTCCAATCCATTGCAATCAAACCCACGGGTGAAATTTATCTCGGCACCGATGGCGAAGGTGTTTTTTATTCTGAAGATAATGGCGACAACTGGGATAAACTGAGCAACGGATTGACGGATTTAAGAATATTCGCCGTAACCATCAACAAGGATGGCGACCTGTATGCCGGCACTTTCACAACCGGCGTCTTTCGCCTCGCGGCTGGAGATAGTCTGTGGGCGCCTCTTTCAGACGGCTTTAATAACCGGCCGTGTACATCACTGCAAACGAACAGCGCCGGTGATGTGTTTGCCGGGACCGGCCGCGGTGTCTTTAAGCTGGCAAGTGGCGATACGACCTGGGTCGAGCTTAAGAACAATACCCTGACTCTTGGGTTTATCACCTCAGTTTACGTCTCAAGCAACGATGAACTCTATGCCACAGCCCTGCATGGCGCCTATAAATATGAGGCCGCGGATGGAAGCTGGACAATATTAGACAACGGCGTAAACTCACCGAGAACCTGGAGAATGGCAATCAACCAGGCGGGTCATGAGTTTTTAGCAACGGACGCCGGTATCTTTCGTTCTGTTGATGGCGGAGCCAGTTGGACCTATCAGGTCGAGGGTTTCAAAGTTTCGCGGGTGAGCGCTCTCGTCGGTTTTGAGGATGGAACCATTCTCGCGGGTACAGAAAGTAACGGCATTTCCCGCACTCAGGATGACGGCGCCACCTGGCAAGATGTAAATACCGGTTTGACCGCATTTTCCATCCCCGCAATGACTCTCGATTCCAAAGGTTTTGTATTTGCCGGAGTATCCGGCTCAGAAGGTATTTTCCGTTCTGAAGACAAAGGCAGTACGTGGACAAAAGTAAAGAATGGTTTGGCGTCCGGTTCTATCATGGCGCTTGCGGCTACGGAAAACTCGGTTTTTGCAGGTGTCTTAAGCAAAGGCGTCTATCGCTCTGAAAATGATGGCGACAACTGGCAGGCGATGACAACAAACGGCTTAACCAATAAAAATGTCCGTGCGCTTGTGGTAAATTCTAACGATGTTGTTTTTACCGGAACATGGAATGGCGGCATTTTCAGAATAGCTGAAAATGATACGGCCTGGACTGAAGTCAATAACGGACTGACAAAATTATTAGTTAAATCAATGGTGATCGACGCCGGCGGCAACATCTTCGCCGCGACCTGGGGGGGCGGCATCTTCCGATCGACTGATGATGGAGAAAACTGGCAGGAAATCAATCAGGACCTGCCATCGCTATTTATTTACACAATGACGCTGTCTGGTTCCGGTGACCTCATGGCTGCCACGACGAGCGGCATCGTATTTTCCAGGGATAATGGCGATAACTGGACACTGATAAATGATGGATTGGAAAGTGTTCCTGTCAAAGCGCTGCTGATAAAAGCGAATGGTCAGGCCTTTGCAGGCTCAACAGGTGAAGGTGTTTTTCGCAACCAGGTGATGTCCACTGCAGTGGAAACTTTGGAAAACATCATACCCTCTGGTTTTGCCCTGCAGCAAAACTACCCCAATCCGTTTAACCCCGAAACGACAATCGCCTATAACTTAGCGGCAAAAAGCCGTGTGACCCTGCGCATCTTCTCTTTACTGGGTGCGGAAGTTCGCTCCCTTGTCGATGCGACCCAGGCCGCCGGCAATTATACGTTGATATGGAATGGCCGCGATAACGATGGCAATATCCTGCCTTCCGGCATGTACATGTATCGCCTCGAAACCGGCAAATTCTCTGCTGTGAAGAAAATGCTGCTTTTGAGATAGGAAAAATTTAAAACCTGGCAGGTTTATCTACACGCTTTTGCTCTATCTATCGAGAGTGAGGCTAAACGAGCTCACCGATTTATCGATGGGTAACAAATCCACACAATATCACACCCTGCCAGGGACGATTGAAAAAAGAGCACATGATCGTTGATCATCAAATATGTTTTCCAGCGATCGATCACCGGGTTTTGTTCGGTCGTCCCTGCGGGGTTTTTCAATCTGAAAGCATTCTTATTCAAACGCTTTCAGATAACATTGCACTGATAGTCCGGCAGCATGAAACCGGTGGGAATTTCCCCATCAAAACACAATATTCACCTTGGCACTGTAAAATCGCCGGCTCAAATTATAACGGAAAATTTCCGTATGACCGAGGCTGTTGGAGATCAGACCGTAACCGAGGATGTTGCGAAAGTCAAAAATATTGAACAAGTCAAAACTCAGGCGTAGGCTGCGCTGCTGCGGCAGTTCGAAATCATAACTGTAACCCATATCAATACGGCGGTAAAACGGCAGGCGCAAGGCATTGCGCTTGCCGCTCATTTTCTCTTTCCGCCCGGTAAGCGGATTATATAAAATCCCCTCAAATGTATAAGGATAACCGCTGCCGAATAAAAAACGCAGATGTACTTTTGAGTTCGGAAAACGCGGCATATTATCCTGAATAACGCAGGAGAACGCATGCCGCTGGTCGAACGGCAAACGCGACCTGCCCTCGCCGCTGATATCCTGCTCGCCGAAGAGATAAGTATAGCTAAACCAGCTCGTCATATCCTGCGTCACCTGTCCCTTCCAGTAAGCGCTGGCACCGTAAATTCTCGCATTCGCTTTAAGTTCAGGTTCGTAACGTACAAATAGATCATCGGTTTTGTAAGGAATCATATTGGGTAGCTTTTTATAAAACACCTGCAACTGATATTCAGCGCCACTGCGGGAAAAATGCTGCACCCCGGCGACCAAATGGCTTGCCCGCTGGGCCGGCACATTCTGTAAAATACGATTACCTGTGGTTCGCCTTTCGAGATAGGCCGGAGGCTGGGAGAATTGCCCATATGCCAGTCGTACTTTCGTCAGGCTCGAAGGCGAAATAGTCACACCGAGGCGCGGTTTGATGAGCAATTCCCCTGCTGGTTGATAATGGCTCAGGCGCAACCCTGTTTCGATATTCACGATGCCGGTTGTCAGACGCAGGTTGGTAAAACCGGCAAGTGTGCGCGTTTTGATCTCCGAACTCGAGGAGAAAGCATAGCGGTAACCGGAGATCGCCAATATGCCGGGGAAACGGGCGGCACTTTCCTGTTCGAGCTCATCGAGATCATCCCGGTAGCGGTCGCGGCTAAATTCTACACCACCTTGCACAGCGAGGCTGTCATGCATTTGCCAGATTAATTGCGTCCGTGTTTGCAGGCTGTTTTGCTGCAAAATATCGAGGCGGCGTATGCGTCCATCGTTGATCTGTTTCGGTTCTTCGGCATAACCAAGAGTCGGCAGCACTAAAAAAACCGAGGTGGCAAACGTTTTATTGACATCTTCCCTTTCCGTCGATTTGATCAGCGACAGGCTTTGTTTTAAATGCCAGCGCGGCGAAATCTGCCGGCGAAAAATCGCCGAAACGATGGAGCGTTTGCGGGAAAAATCCTCGTAACCGCTATAGTCCGTGATGTAAGTATTGAACAGAAACAGACCGACATTGGCCTGCGAGATAAACGACTCCGGTTTCGAGGCAAATTGATTTTCCCCGTGGATCGCCAGCAAAAGCAATTCGCTTTTGGACGAAGGGCGGTAACTGATCACCGCCTGCGCATCGAAAGCACGCGGTAAAAGCTCACCTTCAGTTTGCAGCGTGCCCAACACCATCATGCGGTCTGCGTAGCGTCCGGCAACAGCCCAGTAGAAACTGGAATCCGGCTGACCGGCGAGCATGCCGCTGATATTGAGAAAACCGATTTCCGCTTCACCGCTGAGTTTTTTCGCTGCCGAGGTGCGGTAGCGGGTAACCAGAACCGAGCTCAACCGATCACCAAAGGGTGCAGGATAGGCGCCGGCGGTAAACTGTAAATCCTGCAACAGCATACGATTGATGGGACTGATATTTTCATGGCTGCTGGAGCGGATGCGTTGCGAACGGCTGATGATGATATCTTCCAGCAGGATGAGATTTTCATCGGGGCCGCCGCCCTGTACGCTGAACTGGTTGGACATTTCATTATTGGAGGAGACGCCGGGAAAGGTTTTGACCGCGGCCAGACTTTCTCCGGCAAAATCAGGAATTTCTTTCAAAAAACGACCGCTGAGCCTGAAGGTCTGCGGTTCATTTGCCACCCGTTCCGCCTGCACGCCGACCTCCGGCATGAGCAGGGTTTTCGGCTTCAGCAGAAGGCGCAGATCACGGAAATCCTGACCAGCCGGCAAAACGATTTTTTGCTGAAAATAACCGATGTGATGCACCAGCAGCACATCCCTTGCATCAGCGATGCGCAACAGGAAACGCCCCGAAAGCTCGCTGGCGGTGCCGATTTTCTGTTTCTGTGTGAAAATATTCACCGCGGCAACGGGCGCGCCGGTAACAGCATCGAAGACGACGCCGGAAATGACACGGGATTTTTGTTGGGATTGCAATTGTGGCAGGCAGCTAAATAAAAATATTAAAGTGATAATAAATCGCACGTGTGAGCCTGTTTGTTCGAATTAAATTTGTTTGTGAAAATGTGAATGAAACAGCGACAGGAAAAATTGAATTCGATAACAAAATGTACGAGATTATCTCCTTTTTGATATTTTTGTGCATAGCAAAATAAAAGCATGAGATTAAACCCGGTTCCGGCACGCTAAAATTCAAATTGAATAATCTCTTGCGTCTTGCCCCTGATGTGCTAATTTATTATTTAAATAGCATTTTGCAAGAAAAAGGTATCCAAACGTATGAACGTTCTAACGTTCATACATTCACACATTCAAACATTTTTCCCCATGGCTGATCAGATTAAAGCATTAAACGACTACCTGCGCAATGCAGAAAAAATTCTTTTTTTCACCGGCGCCGGTATTTCCACCAATAGCGGCATACCGGATTACCGCGGCCCCCAAGGGGTGTGGAAAACACGGCAACCTGTTTATTTCGATGACTTTATGAACTCCCATGACGCCCGCGTCGAATACTGGGATTTTAAACTCGAAAGCTGGGAAAACTACAAAACCGTGCAGCCCAACTCCATTCACCACACCATCGCGGAAATTGAAAATGCCGGCAAGTTGCTCATGCTGGTAACGCAAAATGTCGACGGCCTGCATGTGTTCGCCGGCAATTCCCGTGAAAAACTGGTGGAAATTCACGGCACCGACCGGCTGGTGGAATGCATGGCCTGTCATGAATTTACCGGGCCGGACGCACATTTCGAGTTTTTTAAAAAAACAAACGAACCGCCGGTTTGCGCCAAATGTGGTGGTTTTCTAAAACCGGCGACCATCAGTTTTGGACAGAGCCTGCGGCAGGATGATTTGCAAAAAGCCAACAACGCCGCACTGCTATGCGACTGTGTTATCGCCCTGGGATCGACCTTGTCGGTGCAGCCGGCAGCGAGTTTACCGCGGCTTGCTGCGCAAAGAAATGTGCCGTACATCATCATCAACCGCGGCGCGACAGACCACGACGGCCTGCCGCAAGTCAGGTTGCGTCTCGATGGCGATGTGGCTAATTTTCTGCCTGCAGCCGTTAAAATGGGTTTACGATGATCCGATGAATGAGAGGGAACACAGCGCCCGCTTTCATTTTTATGAAGCGCTCAACAATTTGATATGCATGGAGAGATCGTTCCATTTCACCGTTGTACAGCCTGCAACGGACTCATTAAACCCGTTGATAAACAAATGATCATCGCACGGCTGGAGCCCAAGATCATCCATTATTTTAATGAATTTTTCTGTTACGAGTGATGTGACCGCATTTACTACTGGCAGGGGCTCCCATTTTCAAAAAATTACAAGTTCAAAGCTGCATAAAAACTTAAATACCAATTAAATTTTAATGAAAAATTCATGAGAGATGGAATGAAAAAAACTAATCATCACTTTTTTAATTGCAGGACTTATGCTCACCCGCTGTAGCCATTATGAGCGCTCCGGTATACCGTTCAAAGCGTTTTTCGCTGAATTCGGTGTTGAAGGAACCTTTTTATTGCAGGAATTAAATTCCGGCAAAACGCGCATTTTCAACAAAACACGCGCCGCACAACCTTTTCTGCCGGCCTCAACTTTCAAAATTCTCAATGCCCTTATCGCCCTGGAAACAGGTGCAATCGCCGATACCAATACGGCGCTGAAATGGGATGGCATCGAACGATCGATAAAACAATGGAACCATGATCACAATCTGCGCAGCGCCATGCAGGTTTCCGCGGTGTGGTTTTATCAGGAAATGGCACGGCGCATCGGTGTTGAAAAAATGCAGCAATTCGTTCGCAAAAGCAATTACGGCAACAAGAACATCAGCGGAAAAATCGATGCATTCTGGCTCGATGGAGAAATTCGCATTTCAGCATTGCAGCAAATCGATTTTTTAAAACATTTCTATCGTGGCGAATTGCCTTTTGCCGCGGAAAACATCGAAAAAGTCAAAGCCATGCTCATTGTTGAACAAGGCGATGATTACATTTTACGGGCTAAAACCGGCTGGGGGGGCGACAGTAAGCCACAGATCGGCTGGTATATCGGTTATCTGGAAAAACAAAATGAAGTGTATTTTTTCGCCACCAATATTGCAATATACAAAGCCAAAGATGCCAAGGCCCCCAAAGCTATCATGCGGCGAATATTTCACCAACTTAACCTGTTGCCGCAATAGTTATTGCGCATATTTTTTATTCCAGCGATAAAAAAGGTGGACATTTTCCACAGTATTTCTAAATTCTCTGAATTTCGATTTTCAAAATTATCAAATTGCCATCTGGAAAGGCTGCATATGCAAGTCCCGCAAATTAAAATGACCGGCGACAGTCCCTCAATGTCACGCATCGCAATCGGTTTCTGGCATCTATTGCAATGGGAATGTTCACCGCAACAGATTATAGCGTTCGTGGAACAAGCCCTGGAATTGGGCATAACCACCACCGATCACGCCAGCATTTATGGCGGTTATCGCTGTGAAAGAGCTTTTGGAAAAGCCCTGGCGCTTGCTCCCGGTTTGCGTGATAAAATTCAGATCGTGACAAAATGCGGCATCGAAGCGATGTGTGAGGCAAAACCAGACAATGAAATCGGGCATTACAATACCTGTGAACAGGTGATCATCAAAACAGCCGAGAACAGCCTGAAAAACTTTGGCACTGACCGTATCGATCTTCTGCTCATTCACCGCCCGGACCCGCTAATGGATGCCGATGCAGTTGCAGCGGCTTTTACTAAATTAAAAAACCAGGGCAAGGTTTTGCATTTTGGTGTATCAAACTTCCACCCGTGGCAATTTGACCTGTTGCAATCACGGCTGGAATTCAATCTCGAGGCGAACCAGATCGAGATTTCCGCCCTGGAGTTTGAAGTCATGCACGACGGCACGCTGGACCAATGTCAGCAATACCGCATTATACCGCAGGCATGGTCGCCTCTTGCCGGCGGCAGAATATTTACCGGTGT
Organism: bacterium; assembly: GCA_024275575.1. GTDB lineage: Bacteria > Zhuqueibacterota > Zhuqueibacteria > Zhuqueibacterales > Geothermadaptataceae > Bioreactorimicrobium. Next base: position 40,952 of record JAJRYV010000130.1, on the reverse strand, counting down.
CGGCGAAAGGGCTGTGCGTGTGCGCAGCGAATGCCAGAATATTGCCCGTGAAATCGGCGAGGCCGGCATCGACCAGGTGGCGCTGGCTTTCCTGCTCAAACATCCGGCAAAAATCCAGCCCATCATCGGAAGCGGCAAGATCGAACGCATCCGCAGCGCTGCCGGGGCTTGCTCAATCGAGCTCAGCCAGCAACAATGGTTTCGCCTCTGGGTTGCCACAAAAGGTCACTGGGTGCCGTAAATTTTTATCTGTTTTTCTCTGCACCACTGCGTCTCCGCAAGAATAATAAAGGCTAAACCAGTATTTGATTTTTCACCTGCAAAAGCTCGGCAGCAATACTGACGGCAATCTCCTCCGGCAGATAGGATTTCTGCAGTAAACCCATGGGCGCTGAAATCTGCGCAATTTTTTCATCGCTTATGCCCTGTTTTCGCAGCCGATTGAAAAAGCCCTTTGCTTTTGATGCACTGGCGAGAAATCCCACATAGCCCAGGTTTTTAGTCACCAACTGCTGCAATACCGCAAAATCATCTTTGTGACTCGAGGTCAAAATAAGAGCAAAAACAAACTCGCCTTCAAGGATGATCTCACCCACTTTCGCATAATCGACAACCGTTTTTTCCTCAACCCATTCATTTTCGGTAAACTTTTCGTAATCCGGGCGGTTATCGAGCAAGATGACGCGAAAATCCAGCGGCGCCAATGTCCGTGAAATGGCATAACCCACGTGGCCGCCGCCGATGAGATACACGACAAATTCCGGCGCCGCAATTTCGCTGTAGCGCCAGTTCTGCTCATCCTGCCAGGTGAAAACCGGACTGCCGCTTCCTTCAGCAGAGACAAGTTTATAGTCAAAATCATTCGCGCCGATTTCGATGCTAAACTTGTTACCCATTCCGGCCAGTTTCGCGATCTCCTGCAAATGTGCGCGTTCTGTTCTTCGAAAAACACGAATGAGCACTTTCTGCCGGCCGGCGCAAACCATGCCCGATTTGTTAATCCCGGGGCCATCGCTGTGGGTAAATTGTACGATTTTTCCAGCCGGTCGATTGCTCTGCAACATTTGCACGGCCTCCTGAATGACCAAATGCTCCATGCCGCCGCCACCGATGCTGCCGAATAATGTCGTATTGCTGGCAATTACCATTTTGGTGCCGGTTTTGCGCGGACTGCTGCCTTTCGTCTCGACGATGATCGCTATAGCCACCCGATCGCTTTTCCCAAGTTGATCACAAACGAATTGCCAGAATTTTTTATCCTGCATATAATGAAGTCCCGGTATTTTTTATTTATTTGATCCACACAAATTGTGATGAACCAATTTTTACATTGTCAACGCCATCAGCGCTTTGCAGGTGTGCAGGCGGTTCTCCGCTTCCTGATAGATGATGGAATGAGGCCCGTCAATCACCGCGTCGGTGACCTCATAGCCGCGGTCGGCGGGAAGACAATGCATGTAAATCGAGTCTTTTTTCGTCAAGCCCATGCGCCGTTCGTCGCAAATCCAGTCCTTGTATTTTTTCGAGATTTCCAGCGCTTCTTCGGGAACGTGAAAAAGCGACTCAATGCCCCAGCTTTTGGGATAAACGATGTCCGCGTCTTCAAATGCGGCATCCATATCATCGACAACTTCAAACTTCACACCGGCTTTGCGGGCGTTTTCCTGCGCGGTTTCCATGACGCTGTCCATGAGTTTGTATTCCGGCGGATGCGCCAGAACCACATCCATGCCGAAACGCGGCATCAGCAGCGCCAAACCCTGCGGCACCGACATGGGTTTGGCATAAGACGGTGCATAAGCCCAGGAAATAGCGATTTTGCGGCCGCGCATATTGTCTTTGCCGAATTTCTCGCGAATAGTCATCAAATCGGCCAAAGTCTGGCAGGGATGATCGATATCGCATTGCATGTTGATCACCGGCCGGTCAGTGTGTTTGGCGATTTCCCGCATGTAAGTATTGCCCTCGCCCGGAACCAGATCGTGGCGAATGGCGATGCCGTGACCGTAAGATGAGAGAATAATTCCGGTATCCTTCGGGCTCTCGCCGTGGGAAATCTGCGAGGTGGAAGAATCGATAAAATGGGCATGCCCGCCGAGCTGGGTGATGCCTGCTTCGAAGGAATTTCGCGTGCGGGTGGATTTATCAAAAAATAAAAGAAAAATGGTCTTGTTGGGCAGATAGGGATGGGGAATCTCTTTTTTGAACATCATTTTTAATTCGTCGGCGGTGTCCAATGCCAGCTCCAGTTCCTCGACAGTCCAATCTTGCGTCGAGATATAATCTTTGCCTTTTAATATTGCTCTCATGTTATCCTCGTTGTTTTTATCTGAATACTTCTGAAGAGACCTGCCAGGCTTTAAAAACCTGGCAGGTCTCCAGGCTTATCAATTTTAAAAATTAAGCACAAACTCCGCATAAAACGCCACGGCTTTGGCCAAATGTTCCACCGGCATGTTTTCGTTCGGCGCGTGCGCCTGCACCTCGTTGCCCGGCCCGAAACCAAATGTCGGGATATTGTACATGCCTGCGCTGCCGACGCCGTTGGTGGAGAAAGTCCATTTATCGACTTTCGGCGCGCCGGCAAACAAGTTTTTGTAACTTTGAACAGCGGTCTGCAACAGCGGGTGATCTTCTTGCAAAACCCATGTCGGCATATAAGCCTGCATCGAATATTTATTGCCAGTCCAGCCGGTGTATTCATTTTCCGACACCCAGGCTTTTGCGCCGGCCTTTTGAAATGCCGGCAAGGCCTGCACTTCTGCAAGCGCGCTCTCGATGGTTTCACCGGCCGTCAAACGTCTGTCGAGATGGATTTCGCAGGAATCAGCCACAGCGCATAATGAAGGCGAACCGGAGCGGATATTGGAAATGGTGACGCTGCCTTTGCCGAGAAAAGCATCGTCTTTAATACGTTTGTTGAGCTGCTCGATTTCCGCGATGATAGGCGCCATTTTGTAAATCGCATTCACCCCGCGCTCCGGCGCTGAGCCGTGGCACGAGAGCCCCTCGGTACGAATTTTCATTTCCAGCCGCCCGCGGTGGCCGCGATAGAGATTGAGATCCGTTGGTTCGGTGATGAGCACGGCGTCCGGTTTCAGACCGTCTTCTTCCACCATGTATTTCCAGGCCAGCCCTTCGATATCTTCTTCGAGAATGGAGGCGATGACCAACAAAGTGACGTCTTCTGGAATGCCGGCTTCCTTGATTAGTTTTCCAGCCTGAACCGCGCAGGAAAGTCCGCCTTTTTGATCGACACAACCGCGACCGTAAAGTTTGCCGTCGCGCACAACCGGCCCAAAGGGTTCGGTCTTCCACAAGCTGCGCTCCCCCACATCCACCACGTCGCAGTGGCCATCGATGACTAAAACTCGCGGCCCATTGCCGATACGCCCGATGAGATTTCCCAGCGCATCGACGCGCACTCCATCGTAACCGATGTTTTCCATTTCCTGTTTTATACGCTGAATGACCGCCCCTTCCCTGCCGCTGAACGAGGGAATGGCAACGATATCGCTAAGGAATTTTACCAGCTCCTTTTCCATTATCTGGGCTTTTTTCAGCATGTCACTCATGGTTCCAACCTTTCGATTCTGAATGTATATTGTAATTTGTTAAAAAGAGAACGTCACAGTCATATTCGAAATGCGAATTGAGCTGGCCCCCACAGTCCGTATCCCTTTCGGTATTGTTTAAAAGGTGTTGATTTTCTACAATTGTCGTTTTCTTTTTCCTTGAATTGTCCTGGCGAATAGCATGTGTAGTGAGAATTAAAGTCAAAACCGTACCGTTTTTTTGGCATGCCGCAGAGGAATCTATACTTTGCCCACAACGGCGTATATCTTTCGCTAAATGACAAGGAAAGGAATTTAATTGTTATTTTCAAAATAAATCATCGCCGGCATTTTATAATTCAAAGCCGGGTGAGGCCGTTCTTTATTATGAAATTCCATTTAAGCAGCAACGCCTTGATGGAGTTCCGGCACGGTGTGGTAATCCTGTATATAAATCTCTTATCTTGCAGCAGTATCCGTCCGGTGCCCCGCGGCAGGATGCCTCAAGTTAGAAAAATGTGGTTTATATTCAGGTACGAAGTCAATTTGTGTGAAAAATCAATACTCTCAAAATGAAATAATCTTGACATATTTCTTTAGAATGGTTATCATGGTAACGTTACCGGTAACGTTACCATGATTAAATATGTCCAAAAGGAGCTGAATTTTTGAGCGTAACGATCAAAGACATTGCGGCAGAAGCCGGTGTTTCCGCCATCACCGTTTCACGGGCGCTGAACGACAAACCGGATATCAAAGCTGAAACCAAACAACGCATTTTACAAATTGCCCGGCGCCGCGGATATGTGCCCAACGAACTGGCGAAAAGTCTCGTCACCCGGCGCACAAATGTCATCGCCATTCTTATGCCCGGTGTGTCCGATTTGCTCACAGCGGAAAAGCTCGATGCCATCCACGCTGTCTGTTTTTCTGCCGGTTATACAACGCTTTTCTGCAATACCCAAAACAGCGCTGAGGCCGAGCTCGAATTTCTGCGCCAAATTCGCTCCAAACGTGTCGATGGTTTGCTGATGTTTCCCCTGCAAAAAGGGGAGGCGTACATCACAGAACTGCAAAAACTCACGGTGCCTTTCATTTTTCTCAACCGTTTCTCCAGCGCCCTCGATTGTGATTACGTTAAAAACGACAATGTACACGGCAGTTACATCGCAATGCAGCATCTGTTGCAGCAGGGCTACCGGTCCATCGTCTATCTCTGTGCCCGGCCGCAGACAACGACGGGCCGGGAACGCATCACCGGCAGCCGCAAGGCGGTTCGTGATTTCGGTCTGACGGAAGCAACATTAACGATCACGCACGTCGACGATTCGGTAGAACATTGTTATCAACTCACACTTCAGGCGATACAAAATAAAACGTTGCCGCGCGCTTTTGCGGTCTGGAATGATACTTTGGCCCTCGGGGTGCGCAAAGCTTTGCTGGAAAATGGTATAACAATTCCCCGGGATGTTGCGGTTATCGGTTACGACGATCTTGTTTTTTCCGAATATTTATTCCCCCCCCTGACGACGGTCAAACAGCAAAACTATGAACTCGGTGAAATAGCTGCAAAAATTCTTATCGATAAAATAGAGAAAAAAGCGGTACCACTGGAAAAACGGCAAATTGAGTTAAAACCTCAACTGGTGCTGCGTCAATCGACGTAAATCATGAAGGAGCGACTAAAAGGTGAATTTACATTGGCTTGATATCGTCACGCTGGTCATTTACATGGGTGGCATGCTGGCGCTGGGTTTCTGGTTTTCAAAAAAGAATACCAGCACGGAAGAGTATTTCGTCGGCGGGCGGTCCTATACTGGCTGGGTGATCGGATTAAGTCTTGTGGGCACCTCCATCAGCTCCATCACTTTTCTCGCTTACCCCGCTGATGCTTTTAAAACAGCCTGGCTGCGCTTTATCCCCAATCTGATGCTGCCACTGAGCATTTTTATCGCCGCGCGCATCTTTTTGCCTTTTTTCCGGCGCAAGAAAATCACCTCCGCCTATGAATATCTCGAAGATCGCTTCGGTCCGTCGATTCGTGTTTACGGCGCCATCGCTTTTGTTTCCTCGCAACTCGTGCGCGTGAGCATTATTCTTTACCTTATTTCACTGGTGCTGCACGAAATGCTTGGCATCGATCCCCTTTTGAGCATTCTTGTCGCCGGTGGTTTTGTGGCGGTTTACACCGTGCTCGGCGGTATCGACGCCGTCATCTGGACAGACGTTATTCAGACGATTGTGCTCATGCTCGGTGGCATCGTCAGTTTAATTGTTATTATCGATCTTTTACCGGGCGGTATCGGGCAAATATTTTCCGTCGCCCTGGCTGACGGCAAATTTGGTTTGGCTGAATTGCAGAATGGACAACTGGTGCCCTCTCCCTGGGGTTTTTCATTGCAGGAAAAAACTATTTCCATGATGCTGGTGCTCGGCCTGGTGAACTGGCTCACCGAATATAGCAGCAATCAGAATACGGTGCAGCGCTTTGCCGCCTCAAAAAGTACAAAAGAGGCGCGTAAAGCTATGTGGATCAGTGTATCGACGAGCTTGCCAATCTGGACTTTTTACATGTTTCTCGGCACTGCGATGTACGTCTTGTTCAAGGTTTTTCCGACGATCGAAAGCGTTGAAATTCTCTCCGGCGTACGCAAAGCGGAACAGATATTTCCGTTTTTCATCATGCATTATCTGCCGCCGGGAATTACCGGGCTGGTGATCGCAGCAGCGCTCGCAGCGGCAATGTCCAGTCTCGATTCCAGCATCAACGCTATCTCCACCGTTTCGGTAACGGATTTTTACCGCAAATTTTTTGCGAAAAACCGCGACGACCGTCATTATTTGAAAGTAGCCTGGCTGGTGGCTGCCACTGCTGCTGCTTTCATGATCTGTGGTGCCATCATTTTATCGAAATCGGAGACACGCACGATGCAAGATACGGCGACGATTTTAATTTCACTGTTCGGCGGTGGCCTGCTGGGTATGTACCTGCTGGGGTTTCTCACCACCAAAGGCGACGCCCGTTCGGTGTGGTTCGGTATCATCTGCACCGTAGCGTTTACCGGTTGGACGATCCTGGCAAAAAATGATATGCTGCCGGCGGTGTTGCAAGCGCCATTCGATCTTTATTACACCGGCATTTTCGGCAATCTGATCATGTTTATCGTTGGTTATTTATTCGGTACTAAATGGCGTCTGGCAAAAGATCATCTGGAAAATCTGACGATCTGGAGTTAAGCCGGTTTTATTAAAGCAGAGTGAATTATAAGGAAATTTTCCGTGAGAGAAAATACTGCAACGACCCGGGAATATAACGGAACCTGGCCGACGATGGTCACACCGTTTGATAAAAATCTCAAAATCGATTTTGCCGTCCTGCAGCAGATGATCGAATGGTATCTGCAATTTAATATCGGCGGTTTGTACCCCAACTGCTTGTCCGGTGAGATGTATTTTCTGACAAATGAAGAACGCTTGCAACTCGTTTCCGAGACAGTAAAAATTGTCGCCGGCCGCACGAAAGTGGTGGCCACGGCGAACCTGGGTGCTTCACTAAAGGCGCATATCGATTTTGCCTTGCGCGTTGAAGATACCGGCGTCGATGCTTTAATGTTGCTGGTACCTGAATTTTTAAACTCAGACGCCGAAATGGAAAAATACTATTTCGCTGTGGCTGAAGCCGTCTCCCTGCCCTGTGGTATTTATGAATGCCCGGAACCACGCATATATCACCTGGGAATCTCACTCGTTAAAAAACTGGCGCAAAGCGGCCGTTTTGTCGCCTATAAAGAAACCAGTTGTGATTTGAAAAAAATCATGGCACTGCATGCGGTGACACGCAATACCCCTTTTGCACTATTGCAGGCCAACGCGCCATTTCTATTACGAGCCTGCCGCGCCGGTGTGCCGGGTTCGATGAATATCGCATCTATCTGGCTCACGGATATGGCGGCTGCGATTATTCGTATGGTACACGAGCATGATCCGCTTGCTGAAAGCCTGCATCAAAAATTCTGTACGCTTGAGATGATCCAGCGATGCGCCCACCCGGTGAGTTCAAAATACTTGTTAGCCAAACGTGGTGTAGCTATCTCTACCCATTCCCGCTGTGGCACGACCGGTTTCACGGAAGAAGTGCGCACCAGCCTCGATTATATCACCCGAAATTATATAACAGCGGAGGGAAATCTCATCCTGTAGTTGTTTTGTATCTCGTTCAGCGCACAATACGGATGCTGAGCTTGCCGAAGCGGAAGCATCTTCTCTCTTGTCCGAAGTGCGTCCCCTCCGATAAACTCAAGACATCGTTTCGGCAAGCTCAGGGAACACTTCTCTGAAGCACGCTGAACGGGATACATGGTTTCGTCGCCAAAAGGATATTTTTGAAAAAGTTACAATAAAAAGCAAGGATAACTCATGAACCTGAGAGAAAAAATAGTTGATCTGCAACAAGCAATCGAAATCCGCTCCGCCTGGAAGCGCGCCGGTGAAAAAGTCGTTTTCACCAACGGCTGCTTCGATATTCTGCATCCCGGACATGTTTTATATCTGACGGAAGCGCGGCAAATGGGTGAACACATGATTCTCGGTTTAAATACCGATGCTTCGGTGCAGCGATTGAAAGGTCCGGGGCGGCCGATTCAATCGGAGAATGACCGCGCCATCGTTGCCGCAGGATTGTGGGCCATCGATCTCATCGTCTTATTCGATGAAGATACGCCCTACAACCTGATCACGACGCTGATGCCGGATGTGTTGGTTAAAGGTGGGGACTACACCTTTGATACCATCGTTGGGGCGCCGGAGGTGGCGGCGGCCGGAGGAGAGGTCAGAACAATCGAATTTGTGGCGGGCAAATCAACAACACGCATCATCTCAAAAATGATGGACAAATGAATAAAAAAGAAATGTGCAAAGTTTTTAAGCGCATTAAAAAGGTCAAAATTGCGGTCCTTGGCGATTTCTGTCTCGATGCTTATTGGGAAATCGACACGTTGGCAGCGGAGATTTCGGTGGAAACCGGTTTGCCGACACAGCCTGTGCGTGAGCATCGCTATTCACCCGGCGGCGCCGGCAACGTGGCGGCAAATCTTGCAACCCTCGGCGTCGGTGAAGTTCATGCTTTTGGCGTGCTCGGTCAGGATCTTTTTGCGCAGGAAACTTGCCGTATTTTGCAGCAGCTTTCGATTCAGTGCGAAGGTTTGCAATATCAGAAAAAAGAATGGCAGACCTGCGTTTATATAAAACGAATTGTTGCCGGCAAGGAACGCAACCGTATCGATTTCGGCAATTTTAATCACTTGCAAACGGCAGTGGCGACCGGCTTGCTGCAAAGTTTGCAAAAAAAGCTGCCGGAGCTCGACGCCGTAATCATCAACCAACAGCTCGTGCGCGGTATTCACACACGGGATTTTCGCCGCCAACTGGTGGCGTTGGTCGAAAAAAACCCACAAGTCACCTTTATTACAGACAGCCGGGATTTCGGTGACGATTTTCATGGCACCATGCGGAAAATCAATGATCGAGAGGCCTGCATCCTGTGTGGGTTTGAGCTGCCTGTGGACAGTGAAATTTCCTACGATCAGGCCATGGCGGCAACAAAACAGCTCACACAGCGCTGGCGGGAAATGATCTTCGTCACCTGTGGAGCAGCAGGCGTGTTAATTGGCGATGGCGGATCGGTTCAGGAAGTTCCGGCAGAGAAAATCAGCGGCCCGGTCGATACCGTCGGGGCCGGCGATACCTTGTTGGCAGGTCTGACTGCAGCATTGGCAGCCGGAGCCGCACCAGTGACGGCGGCAAAATTGGGAACACTTGCTGCTGCCGTTTCAGTACGGAAACTCTATCAATGCGGTGCAGCAACCCCACAAGAGATTCTACAATTACTGCCTGAATGACCCTAACCTTAAATTGATAACAAGAGAAATAATGGCCCAATTTTTAAAAGATTTCCCCGGCCGGAACGGACTTCTGGATTCACCAGTAAGCGTGGAAAACTCCGGCGGTAATATCATCATCGTCCGCCCGTTCGATGCACGCAATATAAAAGTCGCCCTTTTCGACCTCGACGGCACGCTTTCAGATGAACGCCTCGGCTGGCCCAATGTCATGATGACGAGTAACATCGCTTTTCTCATCGCCCTGAGTTCACCGCACCTGCACCATGAAATTGCTGAAAAAATGGTTATCGAAGATATCGAGCAAACCATCGGCATTCCAACCTATCTGCAAATGAAGCGTTTGCGCACGATGATTGAGGCGAATGGATATTCAGGCCCGCAACTCGATCCGATGGTTTTCAAAAATGCCTATAATGCTGCCCTGGTGGCCATGGTCACAGCTCGCCGGAAAGGGTTTTCAGCGAAAGATCTGCGCATCACCGGCGCCCGGGACCTGGTGCGGCGCTTGAACAGCAAGCTGGAAAAGGGTGTTTATCTCGCCAGCGGCACAGACCAGGAAGCTGTCACTGAAAGTGTAGAATTTCTCGGCTTTTCCTCATTTTTTGCCACCGATCGCATCGCCGGCGCCGGGCGTCTGAATCCCGAAGAAGACGCTAAAGAAAAAGTAATCGCGAATTTGCTCACTGAACATGCTTTGCAGGGAAATGAGCTACTGACTTTCGGTGATGGATTCCCGGAAATTTTGCATACATTCCACGCGGGTGGCGTCGCGGTTGGTATCGTCAGCCGGGATGAAAGTTACTACGAACATCTCGGGCATTTTACTCTCGCGCAGAAAGAAAAGCGACTCATCGCAGCAGGTGCACATGTGATCGTGCGCAATCCGTATCACGATGTATCACTGCTGCTGGAGACGATTGCCGCAGGTTACTGAGCTTGCCGAAGCATAGTGTACGTTTCTTATGCTCGCCAGGCGAATAGAGCCGAACAGTTCTCATAAATTCATCTTAAATATCAAGGACCAGCTTTGACTGAAAAAAAAATAATTCACATCATCAGCAATTCACACTGGGACCGCGAGTGGGGCTATGCCTTTGAAGAAACCCGGCTGCTTTTGCTCGATTTTATGGACGACTTACTCGACCTGCTCGATAACGATCCTGAATTCCAGTCTTTCACATTCGATTCGCAGGTGCTGAGCATTCTCGATTATCTCGAATTGCGCCCCGGGAACAAAAAACGCATCGAAAAACACGTAAAAAGCGGCCGGCTCATCATCGGGCCGTGGTATTCGTTGCCGGAAGAATTTCTCGTCAACGGTGAATCGCTGGTGCGCAATTTACTCATCGGGCATCGCAAGGCTGGAGAGTTGGGCAAAATTTCAAAAGTTGGCTACACACCTTTCAGTTATGGGCAGACCTCACAAATGCCGCAGATTTATAACGGCTTCGGTATCGACACTATCATATTCTATCGCGGTATCAACACAAAAAAGAGTGAATTTATCTTCGAAGGCCCCGATGAATCCAGGTTGCTCGGCATGCGATTTGGCTGTTTGAGCCGCTTCAGCTATTATTTTTACATCTACCGCCAGGTCCGCTACGGCATGGAAAACGATGACTGGCGATATCGCTGGAATCGTGGTGCAGCGCCTTTTCGTTTGGCCAGCGACAAGCAGCCGCGGGAGCATTATTATGTACTCGATGCGGAGAAAAAACAATGGCATGTGGAAAAAATCCCTGCACAAATACGAAGCCTGATCGGCGATGAATCCGCCCATTTCTCTACCCGCCACATCGCCTGTATGCAAGGATTTGATGCTTCCAACCCCGACTCGCGGGAAAGCGAGCTGGTTAAACTTTGCCAAAAAGCTTGCCCTGGGCATGAGATTAAGCTCTCGAATTTGCATGATTTTATGACAGCCATGCGGCAGGAAATCGGCGAGGTGGAGCGAATTTACGGCGAGAGCCGCAACCCCGGCGCTGTAGGAAAATGGACGCATTTATACGGTGATGTGATCAGTGCACGCGCACGATTGAAGATCGCCAATCACCGTGCCGAGCTCGATATTCAGCGCTGCGCCGAGCCGTGGAGCGCTATCGGTGCTTTGGCCGGCGGACAATATTATCGCAGCGCTATCGAACGCGCCTGGATTTTGTTGTTGAAAAATCATCCGCACGATACCATCACCGGTGGCGGCATCGATCAAATGGAGAAGGACTCGCTTTACCGTGCCGACCAGATTCACCTCATTTCCCAGGGCGTCAAACGGCGCGGCATGCAGCAGGTACAGATTCAAATCGACAACAGCGATCTCGACGAAAACGACAGTGTGCTCACGATTTTTAATTCCACCCCATTCCCGCGGCAGGGGGTGATCTCCTGCTTCATCGATCTGCCACAAGGAATGGATTGTTCTGCCTTCGGCATCGAAACACCGGATGGGGAAAGTAAATCCCTGCAGATCAAAAGTGAATTTCCTTTCGGCACTCTCGTGCGCAATTTGCAGGATATCTCCCTCGAATTGCGCTCGCAGCGTTTCCATTGCCATTTTGAAAGCGATGCAATTCCGGCTCTTGGCTATAAAATTTATCACCTCGTGCGGCGAGAAAATTTTGCACCACAGCCGGGTTCGCTTCTCACGGCGCCGGATACGCTGGAAAATGAATATTTGCGCGCTCATTTTAACCCTAACGGGACGCTGGATTTGACCTGTAAAGTGAACGGCCATACCTTTGTCGGGCTACATTATTTTGAAGACAGCGGCGAAAGCGGGCATTCATGGATCCACAAAAAACCGGACGGCAATGAGATTATCACCTCCCTCGGTTGCGCCTGTTCGGTATCGATTACCGAAGCCGGGCCATTGCTGGCGACATTGCGGCTGCAATACGAAATGATGATTCCGGTCGATCTCGACCAGCCGATGCATGCACAAGACCGCAGCGAATTTCGCAATGATGTTCGACGCTCGGCAGAAAAACGAAAAATAACGGTGCAAAGTGATTTTACCTTGCGCAAGGGAGCACGACGGTTAGAAGTGACAACCCGACTTAACAATACATGCCGCAACCACCGTATGCGCGTGCTCTTCCCGACACATCTCAACTGTGATCAGACAGAGGCTGAAGTGAGTTTTGATGTCATCTCCCGCGATATTCATGTTAAAAAGGGAAGTCCGTATTTCGGCCGGGAAAACCCCACATACCCGATGCACCGATTTGTCGACATGTCCGACGGTAAAACCGGGCTGGCCATTCTCAATACCGGCATTCGCGAATACGAAGCCATGGACAGCCCTGACCGGCCGCTGGCGATTACCCTGTTTCGCGCCTTTGTCTACCGCAATTGCCCGGTGATCGGGCGTTATGAAGTGCATCCTGAAATGAAACTGGCGCAATGCCCCGGGGAAATGCAGTGGTCTTATGCGATTTTCCCACACACGGGTCATTGGCAAAACGGCGTCTATCGCGAGGCGGAAGATTTTAACCTGCCGTTAGAGATAGCGCAGGCCGGCGCGCATAGTGGAATTCTGCCGAAAGAACTCAGCTTCCTACGCCTCGAGGGTGATAATTTACAGCTTTCGGCTTTCAAACAGGCAGAGGACAGGCCACAATCATGGATGGTACGGATTTTCAATCCCACTGCGGCTGAAATTACCGGGAAACTCGAATTTTACCGGCCGGTACAACAGGCCTGGCACTGCAATCTCAACGAAGAGAGAGAAACAAAGCTGGACCTCGAAGGTTGCAGCATCCCTTTGCAAATCGGTAAAAAGAAAATAATGACCATTGAGCTTGTTTTACAGAAATTGGATTGACTGCAATGGATAAAAGGATGATTGTTATTTTTAACCGTAACCCCATGACCGCCGGGGTTGAAGCAATGCAGAACTGCTGCGGAAATCACCGCCATTCCCGCACCAAACAATCGGGCACGTTCGCCTCCGGCGAGATATGCGATTTTCTCTTCGGCCCGGCTCACATTCGGATTGTTCCCATGTGTATAAATACAGGAATTGACACGATCATCAAACGCGGCATCGATGCCCTGCCAATTTTCAAAAGTAATGGCGGTACAGCTGCGCCGTGATATTTTTATCTTTCTTCGCCCAAATACTGCAACTGAGTTTCCATCTTTTGTTTTCCTAAAATCTCGTATAAACTCTATATGAGATAATTCCGGTTTGCATTCCAGTTTTGTGTTATCTCATTTGAAATATAAACTTTTCCAGAATAAAAAAACCCGCATGAAAACAAAACTTCAGTTTTTTTCTTTTGCAGGGATTATTCCCCCGTAACAAACTGTTATGATGCGGGTGAATAAATTTACAGATATTGCGGAGAAGCATTTGCATTAGTGATACGCAATTGTTAAAGTAGATCACAGAACACTGTTTTATCATAACTTTAACGGAGGAAGACGGCATGCATTATTATGAATCTGATGATCTTAAAAAATTTGCGGACGTCGGTCGGTTCAGCAAAAAACTAATGGATAAATTTTTTGCCTATTACAACGAAGTTGTCGGTAAAGACGGTGCCTTATCCAAACGCGAGAAAGCACTCATCGCACTCGCGGTGGCGCATGCGAAACGATGTCCCTATTGCATCGATGCCTACACCACCGGTTGCCTCGAAGCCGGGGCCAACCCGGAACAAATGACTGAAGCCATCCACGTCGCGGCCGCGATGGACGCCGGCATCACACTGGTTCACGGCGTGCAGATGAACAATGTTCTCGATAAAGTTGGCGCATAATCATTACAGACAAGGAGAAATGAATGAGTCGTCGTGTTTTAAATATCAGCAGTACAACCGTTGGCCCCTTCGAAGAAGAGCTGAAATATAATTTCAGCAAAACCTTGGCAGATCGGAAAATTACGGTAAGCCCGAAAACGATCGAAACATTGCAGCTCAATGTAACCAGGCTGTGCAATCAGGCTTGCCTTCATTGTCATGTGGATGCTTCGCCAAAACGCAAAGAGCATATGGATTTACGCACGATCAACCGCTGTCTGGAAATTCTCGCCGAATTTGAGCAGATTAAAAATATCGATATCACCGGTGGTGCGCCCGAATTGAATCCGCATTTTGATTACCTTGTTCTGGAAGCTCGCAAGCTGGGAAAACACGTGATGTCGCGGCACAATCTGACGGTAACCCTGGACGGCAACCCGGTGACCGGGGAAAGCAAAGCCTATTTACCGGAGTTTTATGCAGAGCATCAGGTCGAGGTCGTCTCTTCTCTGCCCTATTATCAGGAATATTTCACGGACAAACAGCGTGGCCGGGGTGTTTTCAGCAAGAGTATTGAAAGCCTGAAATTGTTGAACGAACAGGGATATGGCAAAGAAAACAACGGCCTGCAACTCAACCTGGTTTACAATCCTGCCGGGGCCTTTTTGCCGGCCGGGCAGGATTGCCTTGAAAAAGATTTTAAAAAAGAGCTGCTGCAAAAATACGGCATTCATTTTAATCATTTATTCATCATCACCAACATGCCGATTCATCGCTTCAGGCAGCAATTGCAAAGGCTGGGAAATTACGAAGAATATCTCGACAAGCTGGTCAATGCTTTCAACCCAGAGGCGGCGGAGGGCATCATGTGCCGCAGCCTGCTGAGCGTTAGTTATGACGGCCGCATTTTCGACTGCGATTTTAACCAGATGCTCGATATGCAGGTGAAGAACGGCAAACTGAGCACGGTATTTAATTTTAATTATGATGATTTGATGACGCGGCAAATTGAATTCGCCTCCCATTGCTTCGGCTGCACTGCAGGAGCGGGCAGCAGTTGTGGCGGTGAAATCACGTAATCATTTTCAGACACGAAAAAGGAAGAGAAATATTATGGTTTCCGAATCAAAAACATTTTTAGAAGTGCAGGAATATTACGGAAAAAAGCTGGATTCGAGTCAGGATTTACAGACCAGTGCCTGTTGCAGCAGCGAATCGATTCCACAACATCACAAAGAAATTCTCGCTGAAATCGATGATGAAATTTTGCGAAAATTTTATGGATGTGGCTCGCCAATTCCCGAAAACATCGGCGGCAAAACCATCATCGATCTGGGCTGCGGCAGCGGCAGGGATGTCTATCTCGCTGCAAAACTGGCCGGGCAAAACGGTTTCGTCATCGGCATCGACATGACCGACGAACAACTCGAAATTGCGCAGCGCCACGTCGATAGCCAGATGCAACGATTTAGTTTTTCGCAGCCAAATGTGAGCTTTAGAAAAGGATACATCGAAAAACTGGATGAACTGGGTATCGCTTCTGATTCTATCGACATCATCATATCGAACTGCGTGATCAATCTTTCGCCGAACAAGGAACAGGTCTTTGCGGAGATATTTCGCGTACTCAAACCCGGCGGCGAGCTCTATTTTTCCGATGTCTTCTGCGGACGGCGCATTCCAGAGAACCTGCGCGATGATCCTGTTTTGTATGCTGAATGTTTGAGCGGTGCGCTTTACACCGAAGATTTTCGTCGCCTGATGCAAAAAATCGGCTTCATCGACCCACGAATCGTTTCATCACGGCGCATCGAACTGAACAACAACGAGCTGCAGCAAAAAGTCGGCATGATCGATTTTTATTCGCAGACCGTGCGCGCATTTAAATTGACTCAGCTTGAAGATATTTGTGAGGACTACGGGCAAGTGGCTATTTACAAAGGCACGATTGCTGAAATGCCGCACAGTTTTTCACTCGATGATCACCATCTTTTTGAAACCGGGAAAGGCTACCCGGTCTGCAGTAATACCGCCGCCATGCTGCAAGAGACCCGGTTTGGCGATCATTTTACCATTATCGGCGATACCAGCGTGCATTACGGACCTTTCGATTGCAGTAATGGGCCCGGGAAAAATGATGGAGAATCGACAGGGCCAGCTTGTTGCTGAAACTTTTTAGCGGCAGCCGGCGTAGCAAAAAAAAACTTAAAACCAGGAGAAATCATGGAACTGCTCGGTTTATTCGTTCTTTTTCTGTTCGTCTGGATCGCCCTGAAAATTTTAGCGGTGATTTTTAACGTCACTATTTTCGCCATCGCATTGCCCTTTCAAATCATCGGCATTTTTCTCGTTTGCCTGTTTTTCTTCCTCTTCGCCATTCCGTTGGGAATTTTTGCCGGTCTCGCCGGATTGCTGATCGCACCTTTTTGGGTCTTCGTACAGTTTCTCCCCATTTTACTGATCATCTTTGGCATTTATTTGCTGGTAAAAAATGCCTGACAGAATCCCGTTCTCCTCAAAAGCCATCCCGAATTTTGCGATGGCTTTTTTTTATTTATTGACCACAGCAAATTAAATCTTGTCGATCAACGATAATTTTGTAGATTTATTTCACAGTTTGAAGGCGATATCAATGTTTGTTGAGATGCTGAAAAACCAAACCGGATTATTTGATGAGTACTCAAAACAAGGGTTGTGAAAAAATTTATATCGGCCCGGCGGGCTGGTCCTACCCGGACTGGCGCGGCACCTTTTATCCGCCAAAGTCAGGCAGAAAATTTGATCAATTGGCATTTACCGCACAGTATTTTAATCTGATCGAAATCAATTCATCCTACTATCATCCACCAACGGCTGATACGGCAAAATCATGGGTAACCCGTGTGGCTGGAAATGAAAAATTTCGTTTCACCGCCAAATTGTGGCAAAAATTTGTACTCGAACGCAACACTTACACCAATAAAGATATTGAAGCCGTGCAAAATGCCTTCGACGTTCTTTTGGACTCGGGGCAGTTGGGCGCTATTCTGATTCAGTTTCCACAATCATTCCACAACAATCTGGAAGAACGTTCCTGGCTGTTTCGCATTTTAAGCCTGTTTAAAATGTATCCGCTCGTCGTCGAATTGCGCCATGATTCATGGAACGTGCACCAGACATTTGATATGCTGCAGGAAATGAATTGCGGATTTGCCAATATCGATCAACCTATAGTGGGGCAAAGTCTCGGCTTTACCGAAATAATGACCTCGGATACAGGTTATTATCGCTTTCACGGACGCAATACGGCAATGTGGTTTAACGAAAATGCCGGACGGGATGATCGTTATAATTACACCTATGCAGGAGAAGAACTACAGACTTTTCTTGCCGCCGTTAAAAAAAACGCAACGGAAGCAGGCCCGGTCTATGTTGTTTTTAATAATCATTTCAAGGGGCAGGCCGTGCGCAACGCATTTGAATTTATTTATTTGTTGAAAAATGAAAAGTTGGATATCCCCGAATCTCTCCTTAAAACATACCCCGATTTAGTCAATATTCGCAAACCGGAAAATCCGCAACAGTTGGAGTTATTTTAAATACCTCAGTGCCGGCTATCGTTATCCTTTATTTATTGTGCCCCGTTTATGCACGCTAAAATTCGGTTTAATTTTGGTTCAGACAAGCACATTGCCAGCATGGCGGTAGGTAGGCTGTTTCGGCTGGATTTGAATCAACCCGGTTGCCATCCCGGCGAGATAGTGTGCGCAATAATTTTGTTTTGCCTTGGGTTGATCTGCGAAAGTAGAAATATAATTCGGGATTTGTTGTTGTAAAACGCATTTGACTGTCGCGAATCTCTGGTATATCCAAAAATGCCAGATTTCCCGCCAACAGGCATAGCGGTATTTTAAATGATGCGGGCATCCTGGAAACATCTCGCGCCAGAATTCATCGAGTAGTGTCCGATCGATCCGGATCGTATAATCATCCGGCTGGAAATGACTGAATGACCAAATTTTGCTTTCTGCGAAATCATCCGACGCGCCCAGGATGACGGACAAGCGATTTTTAGCAATGATGAGAAATGGATCATCGCCGTAACTCACCCGCACCTTTTTCAACAAAATCTCGATCAATCGTTGTTCTTTTTGCCTTGCCATGGCTGACAACCCCGCAAAAATAAATAACGCATACGTAAAATTAGCATAAACAACGATGAAACAGTCTGCCCTAAAAACAAAAACCCCTGTAATAATCTCCCATATCTACAACGCATCAGGGTTCCGCATTGTTCTCAAATTCAGACTTATCTGAATGTAACAACAATTTGGCGATTATTACAAGGGTTAAATAACAGATTGTTAAATTTTAGCGACTTTTTTTCTTTGGTGCGCGTCCAAATGTAATTTCGGTTTCTCCTTCTGAACTGATGATGTCCCCGTGCAGGTTATCGGGTTCTTCGCCGGCAATTTTGGCAAATTTGGGCCGTTTCGGCTTAGCATTTCTTTTGCCAAAGCTGCCAGACCTGTTTTTCTGCTCTTCATTCAACGGTTTATCGATTTTTGTTTCAATTTCAACCGGTCGTTCGGCAGGCATTTCAATGACAACGGGAGATTGGACACCCACCGAATTATCTCTGGCTGCCCGTGCAGGTTTTGTCGTCTTTTTATCCGATGTATTTTGCTGCCGGCGGGATTCAGGCCGTCTTTCAGCTGATTTTTCAGTTTTTTGCACTACACGCGTCGTCGATCGAGCAGGAGACTGCCCCGGCTTAGGCTTGCTTTGTGTTCGTTTCCTCGCCTGGGATTCTGCATCCTGAGACGATCGTTTTGGCGGGCGACCCGTTGGTTCACTTCTCGTGCCCGGCCGGGTTGGGCGGCTGCTTCGTGGTTCTTGTATAGAACTGCGGCCAGTGCTCCGTCTTGTCTGTGAGCTACGATTGTATTCACTTCTGCCTTTTCCACCCCGATGAGGCGGTGCGGCTTCTTTCCATCGCGTAAATGCCCGCGCCACAATGCGAACAACGAACAAAACAGCGAGATAAACCCCAAAACTGAATGTCATTGAAAATGGCCAGATGTTTAAATAGACCGGTAGAAAAAGAAGAACCAGGGCGCCCAGAAAAAGCGTATCGGTCCAAATTTCTCGTCGCAGAAAAACACGAATTTTACCATATGTTGGTAGCATGATAGCCCTAAATTGCCAGATTGAACTGAGGCAAATCAATCCGCCAATGATCACAAAAGGCAGAATGGCCGTAGTATTATATGACAACAAATCTCGCTGCAGATTAACGAGCAATACCACCAGGACAATCCTGATTCCTGCATAAATCAGATATTTTGCATTCTTATAATTTGAACTTAAATAAACATCATTCTGGCGCCACCATGCGTACAATGTAAAAAATGCTAATACGAAAATGACGGTAATTCGATGGATATCCGGGGATACAGCCATATTTTGAAAAATGCTGAATAAAATAAACGCAAAAAACACATTGAGTAATTGATTGACATGAGGGAGTTTATTCTCCACCTTAAAAATCATAATATTTCCTTTTGCCCTTCATGGAACTGCCTTCAAACCATGATTCCTTGTAAATTTTATTTTTTCTTTGAGGGGAAAGATTGGCGCAGCGTGAGTTCTCTGTGATACGCATCAGGTCTTTCAATTGATTTGGTTTGTTCACTCAGGTTGAAGACCGATATAAAGTTCTGATTTGGTTTTGTTAGAAAATGATCGTAAAATAAAAAATTCCCTAAAAAGGCAGTTCACCATGATGTTATTAAATTAAGTTAATTTGTAGAACTCGTCCGTCGCTACCGGTATCCACACTCCTGAAAAGATAATCTTGAATCTCTCCAGTTTCATTGTGCTGGATTATCTGTACGCCACCCAATCAATAAATTTATCATTTTTTTCCGATATTCCAAGTTAATTGTGAACAGAACTCGTTCAGTTTGACGGATTGAAGATTCTCGTTCAAAATCACAAATTTCCGCCATTGGGAAAAGCCGCTGTAAGGCCGAAACAAAAACAGCCCCGGCGAAACCGTGGCTGTGAGTTTTTGTTACCCCCTGTCATAAGAGACAAGACCTTTCAGGTTTTTGGCACCCTGAAAGGTCTGCCCGATTATTTCATCAAAACAAGTTTTTTCTGCATGATCTTGGAGCCCGATTGCAGTCTGTACAGGTACAGTCCACTGGAAACACGGGAACCGCTTTGGTCGAGAGCATTCCATTGCACCGCATGCGTTCCGGCAGGCATGGTGTCGTTTATCAACTCATCGACGATCTGACCGTTGACATTAAAAATCGTCAAACGTACCTGTCCCGCTTCCGGCAAGCTAAACTTGATGGTCGTCGAAGGATTGAACGGGTTGGGATAATTCTGTTCCAGAACAAATTCCATAGGCAGATTTGCATCTGCAGCAACACCGGTGACAGAAGAAACTGTGACGGTGAGCGCTGCGTGGAAAGTCGACATCCCATAGGAATTGACATCGACCAGTTTATAACGATAGGTTTCACCAATTTCCACCGTTGCATCAGTATAAACCAAGCTGGTCAACAGCGATGAATTGATTTGCACGTATAAACCTGCATTAGCATCGAAGCGGTAGACATGATAACCCTGTGTTTCTTCGGCGTTGGTTACGTCCCATGCAAGCTGTACACCATCGCTGACATTCTCAGCGCTAAAGGCCTGTAAAACGACCTGCTCACCGGTTGTCGATGGGCTGACCATGGAAACGGGGCCAGTATTATATGAACCGATCTTTTGCTGGCTGCCATCGGTGTAAACCGCTTGAATCTGGTAGTAGTAGAAGGTGTTCGATGCAAGTTGTTTGTCGCTGAAGCTGTATTGCAGCAGATTTCTGCTACTGCCCGCACCCGAAATCAAATCACCGATTTGTGCAAACTTTTCCGGCGCCGGAAAGGTCGATTCGGCGGCAAACGCTTCGGAAAAACTTTGCTCGGCGCGTAACAAATAAAATCCGTCGACGCCTTCTTCAGAGACTGTACGCCAGCTTACCAACGCTTCCGACTGTGCGGGAACAACGCTCAGCTCAACGATTTCAACCGAGGGATTCGAAGCTACACCGGCGATCGATACGGCAGCAGATTTCGCTGTGCCGGAACCCTGTTCGATGGCAAATTCGGATGAATAATAGCTGGTTAAATAATGTTTGATGGCCTTATCCAACTCGCCAGTATCACGATCCACATTACCGTCGTTCAAATGTCCGGTCGCATATTCGATGGCTCTGTCGATCTCATAACTCATGCCGTAATAAGCCTGAGCATCGGCCAATGTTGCCGCGGCAAGGTCGTGACAAGGTCCGATGAGCGCATCCATCAGATCGGTCAAATCCGCGCCTTCACCCCAGGCATTTGTCGCATGCTGAAAAGCGCTCTGCACTGCCGTGGTTGAATTCATGATATCGCCGTTATCGACCAAGGCAAGAGCCTGCTGCAAATCAGCAATAGCGGCATTGAGTTCGAGTGTGGCCTGGGTCGAGAGATCACCGTTTTGCAAAACGTGATTGATTTCATTCATCGCAATAGAAATGATTTGTGCAAGGGAAACCGCCGAGCCGGGGATCAGTGAATCGTCATTTGAACCAAGGGCCTGCATGGCTTCAGCGTGCACTTCCACCCCGCCGCCTACGGTTGTTGAGGCGCCAATGTAGGCGAGAAACTGGCCGTTGGACTGTTGCAGACTGTAGATAAAAGCGGTTGCATTGGCAATATCGCCGGCATAACCTGAATGATCGAAAGCTTTCAGCGCCATGATACCGAAAGCAGTGGTTTGCACATCGGCATTGGTGGAATCGCTCAAGTCAGCGCCGGTGCTCCAGACCCAGCCACCGTTTGACGTACGGTATGCGAGCAGTGAATCAACCAGGTCTGCAGTCGAATTGGCGGCAGCCCAGGTGCCCATGGTCGGATCGAAATCTGCGCCGCAAGCTGCTGCAGCCCACACTCCACCGGCTAGTCCGGTGATATTATAAATCGTCGTACTCGCCGTGGTTGAATCGAGACCTGCGAGAATCGCGGTCAGGATATCATCCCGAATAGAAAATTCACCGGCGACATGCGCAGCCACAGCGGTTGCAGAGAGGTCCCACGGTGATAAATCGACGATACCCTGGGCTTTGCGTGCGTTGACGACGTACATTCCGAAATCGAGCCCGTTCATATCATTATTTTCACCATAGGTTCCGGCGGAAAGTTTATCCCAAAAATTCGTCTGGATAAAATCAGCATAGGCCGGATCGCCGCTAACCAGGGATAATTCTTCCAGAAAAAGGGCGTCGTGGGTGGCGAAACGAGGATCACCGTCGGTGTAAGTGCGAGGATAATTCGGCACCAGGTAGTTCCCGCAGTCAAGAGCCGAATTTAAATAGGTAACATCACCGGAGGACCAATAACCGGCCAACATACCGCGTCCCGAAGGCCCTTGGACATTGGAATAAGTCGTCGGATCACCGACTGACCACGGGAAGCCGCCGTTGGGTTCCTGCTCTGTCAGCAGAAATGCGGCCGCGTCGGCGATGGTTGCGATATGAGCTCCGGGATTAACAGCTTTTGCGATAAAAACCGGTCGGGAATTCTTTTCGGATTGCGATAGCTGGCCATCTGCTTCAAAAGGAGAGTTGGCTGCATGCTGCCCCGACAGTGAGTTGAAAATACAAAATGAGAATAGAAGCACGAAGGTAATAATTCGTTTCATAAAGCATCTCCTGCCCCAATTAGAGCATTACGAACGTTCAGTGTTTTAGGAATTTTAAAAAACGGAGAGTCCTTCTCGCAATAGTGGAGCATGTGCGATGAGTTTATCCCAAAATTTCGCGGAAAACCTGAAATGACGGGAGCGGAACGTGCCGGGTGAGTCATAAATTGTGCGAAATCATGCTAGCCCAACCAAAGCCCGTCTTTGGGCTTTTGGTCAATCAGTGCCGGGTCACCTCCTTTCTAACCTGTTCTTTTCATAAACTTTGTTGTTTGCCTTCGGCGTGCATTGCTTTTATGCAATGCACGTTGCAGCCCATAAAGGGGCAGCATTCCGGCGTTAACAAATTGTTTATCAAACGAATGCAGATTTAAATATTATAAATTCATGAATAATGCAGAATAAAAAGCGTTGATGTAAACGGAAGTCATTTCCGGGAAGAAGAATGAGAGGTCATCCGGGACCAACCTATTTTTTTAAGATGAGAGCCAACATTTTAAATTAGGGTCGATAAAGTGATAGTGCGGAAAACTTTATAAAAAAGGCAGATTAAAAAAAGCAACGCCCATGCCCATAACTTTTGCCCCATCATCTTCTACGACAGAGCGTCCCGATGAGAACAATAAATGTTAAACATTTTCGGGAATGAACCGGTAAAAAATCTCGTTAGGCTAACAAGATACATTACTGCACAGATGAATAAATCACAATTTGGGAGTTAATCGTGTGTCTGCTGCAAAAAGCAAAAAATACGTGAAAGATAATCTGACTGTGATCTGGCACCCGACGCTTTGTGTCCATTCGGCAAATTGCGTTAAAGGACTGCCGCTCGTTTTTAATCCGCAAAAACGAGCGTGGATCGATCTGCAGCAATCTGACCGAAATTCCCTGATTGAGACGATAAACCAATGCCCTCCGGCGCACTTTCTTATGAGACGGCGACCGCAAACCACCCAAAAAAGGAAAATGAAATGAGCACAACATTTGAAATCAATATTTTAAAAAACGGCCCGGCAATTTGCAAGGGCAGTCTCATCATCAAAGATGCCGACGGCAAAATCATTCTGCAAGGTGAAAAAGCCGCCCTTTGCCGCTGCGGTGCGTCGGAAAACCAACCCTTATGTGACGGCGCCCACGCCAGAATTGATTTTCAGGGGTGAGCGCTATATGCCTGGCAGCAGATTTTTTCAACTGTTGAACTGCTGCATCGATAAGAGATTATAATCATCAAAAAGATAAATCTTTAAAAAACATCTCACGCAAAGCTGCGGCGAGCGCACAGTTTTAATATGCAGTCTCAGAGCTGAAGACTGGAAATTCACTGCATTACAAAATGCATATACCAGGTAATGGTGTCTATGTATTTTCAATTGAAGCTGAAGCCAAAATTATCAGAAACCTTACAGCTCCGCGACGCCATCGGCATTCGGTAAAAAGTATGGAATAATAAGATGTTTTATTCCTAAATAGAATCTGAGATTATTGTTTTTATTATTTATTTTCATAACAGATGCAAAAATTTACCGATACTCAAGCAGGCGATCAATTAGCATAACTTATACAAAAGCAACCATCGCAATCAGCAACTACAAATTTAACTTGTATAAATTTAATATTCTAAGTAACGTTATGTTTACCAAACTCACCCAAAGTAATTGCATTATTGGAGGAAATTCACATGAAAAAATTCGTTCTTGTTTTAATGGCTCTGTTTCTGCTGGTCGGCAGCGCATTCGCACAGACTGACATCGGTCTAAAGGGCGCAGGCTTACGATTGGGGCTCGTCGATCCTGAAGGCACCATCGAAAGCACCATCGGGTTCGAGGGTTTTGCAGATTTGGGGACTTTTAATAAATTCACCCTTGAAGGCAGTATTTTGTACTGGAAAAAAACCGTCGATCCTGTCTCTCTGCGTGATCTGGCTTTTGGTGTAACCGGCCGCTATTTTTTCGATATGGGCGAGAGTGCCATTCAACCCTTTGCCTCCGCCGGCCTTGCTCTGCATATGGTGAAATCTGAACTTGACTACAATATTGCCGGATTTGGCACCACAGAATCGTCATCGACTGAGCTGGGTATTAAAATCGGTGGCGGCGCCAATTATCCCCTCAATGATAAAATGTCGTTTACCGGCGAAGTCTCCTATCACCTCGGTGATATAGAGCAGTTTAACATTCTTGCCGGTATTTCTTACCTGCTGGGCAAATAATCGATTTTTTCTCATAAAAAAAGCGCTTCTTCAAGCGCTTTTTTTATCCAGTGTTCCTTTTTTTAAATCCTCTCTGCATATTTTTCCCAACAAGACGAATCAACTCCCGGTCTGGCCGTTGCGACGCGGCAAAACCTTGTTCATACTGCCTGATGTAAAACCGGCAAGATCCACGGTGACATAAACATAACCGAGCGCTTGCAGCTTTTCGATGATGCGCTGTTGATTTTGCGGAGTAACCAGGCCAGGGAGCTTGTGCGATGGCACTTCAATTTTTGCTGTTTTATCAAAATGCCGCACCCGACATTCGTGAAAACCCAGTTCATGCAGAAATGCCTCTGCCTGTTCGACCTGTAATAACGACTTTTTTTCAATGGGCCGGCCATAAGGAAAACGCGATGACAAGCAGGGCGTCGCCGGTTTATCCCAATTGGGCAGACCGATGAATTTTGCTACAGCACGAATATCATCTTTGGAGAAACCGGCATTTTTCAACGGTGAAACGACGTGCTGTTCTGCATTAGCGCGCAACCCCGGACGGAAGTCGCTGAGATCATCGTGGTTGGTGCCGTCGAAAACACAGGCATAAGATCCGTTGTGTGCAATCTCCTGCAGTTTGCAGAATAGCTCGGTTTTACAATAATAGCAGCGGTCGACCGGATTGGATTTAAATTTGAGATCGTCGGTTTCCGCCGTGGGGATAACGCGGTAATTCACACCGATCTTCTGTGCCAATGCAACAGCTTCGGCCTGCTCTTTTTGCGGCAATGTCGCAGATGATCCGATGACTGCGAGGACCCTGTCGCCAAGCTCTTCAAATGCAATCTGCGTCAGCAAGGTGCTGTCGACTCCCCCCGAGAATCCGATCACTGCACTGTCACATTTTTTTATTTGAGCCCTGAGAATTTTCAATTTTTCCTGAATGCTTTCCATTCTGAAAACCTGTCTGTATGTGTTGAAAAAAACAATGCTCACCGGAGCGGCGAGCATTTTCGAATTCGATTTGGCGTAATAGTTCAGCCACATCCGCCAAGCGGGGTCTTCTTCCTGCTCGTCAACCGTAGAATCCCGCCGGCGGATTCCTTGATGGGGCAGCACATGGGCTTAAATTTCCGATGAGCATATTGGAGCTGAACAGTCTTCCGCAGTGGCGCCGCTCCCGCTTCGGCATGCTCAGCGTCCGCTTGAGCTTTACAACATACGGTTTTATTCCGTATCGTTCGCCAGCCGGATGATCTTTTTACCTTGAAACTGTAAAATATTCACCTTGCTGTTAACGCGGGTCATACCATCAAGGCTGATCAGCCCCTTACGGCCCTGCAAATTGTGAATTGCGGCGATTTCGTTGCGCATCGCTTGTCGTGATTTTACACCTTTCGCCATAACGTTAAAAATGATCAGGCCGGTATCATAGCCGAACAATTCCATCTTTTCCGGCGTCGCCCCCATCGTTTTGCGAAACTCATTTCTGAACAAACGGTAGGCGAGTTTTTCCGTGTCATAAAAATACGAGCTGGCAAAAATAGTATTGTTCACATAATCTGCCAGTTTTTTGTTTTTACTCGATTTGGCCGAATACCAGTTTTCACTGCCGAGAATCTGTGCGTTGATATTGAAATACTTAAACTGGCGTGCGACATATTCGATATCTTCATCATAAACCGGGAAAAAAGCTGCATTGATATTCTCAACCCGGAAAAAACCACTGGCATCAACAATATTATCTTTGATCTTGTTTTCCAGCATGACAAAATTA
The DNA here is from genome assembly GCA_024275575.1 of bacterium. GTDB lineage: Bacteria > Zhuqueibacterota > Zhuqueibacteria > Zhuqueibacterales > Geothermadaptataceae > Bioreactorimicrobium. Next base: position 14,073 of record JAJRYV010000130.1, on the reverse strand, counting down.
TTGTATTCCTGCCACAGGCTGTCTTTATCCAATGTGGAATAACCCGGCAGAACCCGGCGCAAGCTATCTTCCAACACCCTGCGAAAAGCGATTTCCCGAATTTCCTTGAACTGACCGCGGAGCTTTTCGGGAATACCGTAATACCAACGCTGCGTGATGATCTCCGCGCCAAGCCGGTCGACCTCTTCGCTAAACGCGTCTACCATCTGGTGGCCGTAATCATCCTGCGGTGCAACGGTGACGAAGGTGCGGTGCCCAAGACTGTCGATGGCATAACGCGCCAGCGCCCGCGCCTGCGTTCCCAGGCTGGGATTGGCCTGAAAAATATAAGAACCGATATCCGCGATGCCGTTATCGGTTGCCACCGGGGCGATCATGGGCAATCCTTTGGATTCTGCAATACCGGCCATGCCGGCGGTGATGAAATTCTCCATTTCCCCCACGATACAGAGAATATCCGGGTCGGATTCCAGTTCCTGAATCTGGCGAATCGCTTTGATGATATTGCTTTCCGAATCACGGATGATAATCTCTACCAGCGGCGCGGCGGGATAACGTGCTTCGTGTTTTATCTGTGCATATTTCAGCCCACGCAATAGACCTTTCCCCTGTTCGGCAAATTGCCCGGAAAGCGGCAGGATGACACCGATTTTCTGAACCCCGGTACGCCGTTTGATCTGCCCGCTGAGAATATCTTGAATGTCTTTGGAGCGCGAAGCCTCAGGGTTTTGTGCGATAAAATTCTGCACTAGCGCCCGGCCTGCTTCCTTCTTGCCCTGTTGAAAATACTGCAACGCCTCGGCAGAGATCACCAACGCCAGGGCCTGTGAGCCGGCGGTTTCCCCCCGCAGTTTTTTAATCTCTTTCAAGTTCAAATAATCGTTGATAATGATGCGGGCATTTTGTTGCCCCTGGCGCTGCAAAGCAGTAGAGGCAGCGAAATCCATCGCGCGAAGAAATTGTTTGGCAGCAGCATAATAATCCTTGCGCAGAAAATGCACCAATCCCATTTGATAGCGGGCATTCTCAACATATCGACTTTGGGGGAAATAGCGCAGCAATTGCCGGATACTTTCTTCGGCGAGGTCAGGGTAACCGAGATGCACTAGCGTTTTTGCATACATAATCAGCGTGGAAGTCAAGCGTTGGTGCCAACGGTCTTTGCCGAGAATACTTTCAAATTGCTTTTTTGCACCACGAAAATTACCGTTGTTGTAGAGAATGACGCCCTGGTTAAACACGGCGTCGACTTCAGGCCGAATGCTGAGAACGGGTCGATCATCCTGTGACAACAGTGTTGCCGGAGTAAACTGTATTGTAAAAACGAGCAGAATGATGCCGGTAATCACTCTTTTTTTCATCGCGTGTACACCAATTAAGTTATTGATTTTAAACATTTTTAAACAGAATAGCTTCTATTCTACCGTCACGCTCTTGGCAAGATTGCGCGGTTGATCGACATCGCAGCCGCGCAAAATAGCGATATAATAAGCCAATAATTGCAGCGGAATAATCGTTAAAATTGGCGCCAAAAATTCCAGCGTCGGCGGCACGTAAATCACATGATCCGCACGGTTTTTGATCTCGTTATCACCTTCGGTGGCGATGGCGATGACCCGGCCTTTGCGCGCTCTCACCTCTTCGATATTGCTGATTATTTTATCGTAAGACGAATCCTTGGTGGCGATAAAAACCACCGGCATATTTTCATCGATGAGTGCGATGGGGCCATGTTTCATTTCCGCGGCCGGGTATCCCTCGGCGTGAATATAGGAAATTTCTTTCAATTTCAAAGCGCCTTCGAGGGCGACAGGGAAATTATAGCCGCGGCCAAGATAGAGAAAATTGCTCGCTTCATAATATTTGCCGGCAATTTTTTCAATTTCAGCAATGCTGGCGAAAATCGTGCGCATCTTTTCCGGCAGGGCTTGCAATTCATCGACGATTTCTTTGCCTTTTGAGGCCGACATGCTGCGCATGCGCGCCAGCAACAGGGTGATCAGCGTCAGTACGGTCACCTGCGAAGTAAAGGCTTTGGTGGAAGCGACGCCGATCTCCGGCCCGGCATGCAGATAAACGCCGGCATCGGTTTCCCGGGCAATAGTCGAACCGACGACGTTGCATATGCCGAAACCTTTGACGCCTTTGCGTTTGGCCTCGCGCAACGCAGCGAGTGTATCAGCGGTTTCTCCCGACTGGCTGATGACAAAAACCGAGCAATCATTTGAAAGTACCGGATCGCGGTAGCGAAATTCGGAGGCATATTCCACTTCAACCGGAATACGCACAAATTCTTCAAACAGATATTCGCCGATGAGCGCTGCATGCCACGAGGTACCGCAGGCCGTAATGAGAATCCGGCGGGCATACGCCAGCGATTGCAACTCCGCAGCCAGACCGCCCAGCCGCGCATCGCCTTCCTCAGCGAGAAGCCGCCCACGCATGGCGTCAGTGATCGTTTGCGGCTGCTGCATGATTTCCTTGAGCATGTAATGATCATAGCCACCTTTGGAAATACGTTCGAGATCGTAAGAAATCTCTTCAACTTCCTTATTCACTGCTTCGTTGTTGATCGTTTTGATGACGACACTCTCCCGCGTCAGAATCGCCAATTCGCCGTCATCGAGATAAGCGACGTGTTTGGTGTGGTCGAGAATAGCAGCGGCGTCGGAAGCAACGATATTTTAGCCGTCGCCATAACCGAGAACGATGGGGCTTCCCTGACGTGCGGTGACGATTTTTTCCGGTTCACGGGCGGAAATCACTGCGATACCGTAAGTACCGTTTACGCTGAGCAAAGCCAGGCGCACCGCTTCCTCCAGCGCCGTCTCATCTCCGTAATGCTCCTCGATGAGATTAGCCAGCGCCTCCGTATCTGTTTCCGTGTAAAAGACATAACCCTTTTTGCTCAGCTCTTCACGGATTGCAATATAGTTTTCAATGATGCCGTTATGAATAATCGCTATTTTCTTTTTGAAACTGACATGTGGATGGGCGTTGATTTCATTGGGCTCGCCGTGGGTCGCCCAGCGTGTATGGCCGATTCCCACGCTGCCTTCGATGCTACTATCGTTGGCGCCATTGACCACGTTTTCCAGCTCCACCAGTTTACCCGGTTTTTTGGACAATCTGATGCCATCTGCGGCCACGGCTGCAATGCCCGATGAATCATAGCCGCGGTACTCCATGCGCCGCAATCCGTTGATGATGACCGGGATGACTTTTTTCTCGCCGATATATCCGATAATTCCACACATTGGTGTTGCTTCCTTATTTAATCAATAATTTTGTTTAAAAATTACGGATAGCGCCCGTACAACAACTATCTCCTATTCCCATTCGATCGTTGCCGGGGGTTTCGAACTGATATCGTAAACCACGCGATTGATCCCTTTAACCTCGTTGATGATGCGAGTGGAAATCCTGCCGAGCAAATCATAGGGCAATTTCCCCCAATCGGCCGTCATGCCATCGGTGCTGGTGACGGCACGGATCGCTACGGCGTTTTCATAAGTGCGCATGTCGCCCATCACACCGACGGTGTGCACCGGCAGCAGTATGGCAAAGGCCTGCCAGATTTTGTCATACCAGCCAGAACGTCGTAGTTCTTCGATGTAAATAGCATCAGCCTTTTGTAAAATTGCCACACGTTCCGGGGTGATTTCACCGAGGATGCGTACTGCCAGCCCCGGCCCGGGAAAAGGATGCCGCCCGATGATCTCAGCGGGCAAACCGAGGGCTTTTCCGACCTGCCGTACTTCATCTTTGAACAGATCACGAAGTGGCTCGATCAATCGAAGATGCATTTTCCCCGGCAAACCGCCGACATTGTGGTGCGATTTGATCGTCACCGAGGGGCCGCCGGTCGGCGAAACGCTTTCGATGACATCGGGATAGAGCGTGCCCTGCACGAGAAATTGAACCTGCGGCAATTTCCGGGCCTGTTCCTCAAAAACACGAATGAACTCTTCCCCGATTATTTTGCGCTTTTTTTCAGGATCGGCGATGCCGTTCAATTTACCAACAAAGCGATCGGCAGCATCGACTGCGGTAAATCCCGTCCCGAAAAAATTGCCGAAACGGCAGCTGACTTCCTCTGCCTCATTCCGCCGCAACAGGCCGGTATCGACGAAAACACAATGCAATTTTTTCCCGATAGCTTTAAAAACCAAAGCCGCCGCCACCACCGAATCGACACCGCCGGAAAGCGCACAAAGCACGTGCTCATCGCCGGCTTTCTCCCGGATATCAGCAACACTCTTTTCGATAAAATTTTCCGCCGTCCAGTCGCCTTTGCAATGGCAAATATTTAATGCGAAATTGCGTAAAACTTCGCTGCCCTGTTCAGTGTGTACGACTTCAGGATGAAATTGCAAACCGTAGAGATGTTTCTCTCTGTGCGCAATCGCCACATGCGGCGCGTTGCCGGTGCAGGCGAATGTGGTAAACCCGACCGGTAATTGCGAGACGGAATCACCGTGGCTCATCCACACTTGCGAGCCGGATGATACACCGGCGAATATGTCGCTGTCATCCAAAACCTGCAGAACAGCCCGCCCGTATTCCCGCTGCGAGGCCGGCTGCACGCTGCCGTCAAAATGCTGCACCATCAATTGCAGTCCGTAGCAAATCCCGAGAATCGGCATGTGCAATTCAAAAATACCGGGATCAGGATGGGGGGCGTCCACGGCATAAACACTATCGGGGCCGCCGGATAAAATCAGGCCTTTCGGATTGATTTTTTTTATTTCTTCCAGTGAAGTGAACCAGGGTTTAATCTCGCTGTAAACACCGGTCTCCCGCACTTTGCGGGTGATGAGTTGTGTATATTGTGAACCAAAATCGAGTATGAGAATCAAATCGTTTTGCAAATCCGGCATTAAATTTTTCCCAAAAAAAGTCGAGTTTAGAGTTTCCAGGCGCGAATCGCGCTGAGTGCATCATAATTGGTTAAATCATAGTGGAGAGGCGTGATGGAAATGTAGTTTTGGGAAATCGCTACGTCATCAACTTCCGGCTCGTGCTCGACGTCGACTTTGGAGCCGGTGAGCCAGTAATAAACATGATTGCGCGGATCAGTGCGTTTATCGTAATAATCCTCATATTCCGATTTGCCCTGCCGTGTAATTTTTACCCCCTGAATTTCACTCTTATTTTTAACGTTGGGAACATTGACATTGAGGCAAGTCCCGGCAGGCAGTTTGTTCTGCAAAAGCACGGGCAATAATTTTTTGGCGAAATTGGCCGCTACTTTAAAATTCGGATTGGTGTAGGTTGCCAGGGAGACGGCAAATGAGGGGATGCCGAGTACATTTCCTTCGGTCGCGGCGGAAACCGTGCCGGAATAGATGACATTAATACCGGTATTTGAGCCCAGATTAATACCGGAAATAACGGCATCCGGCTTGCGGTCGAGAACGGCATAATAGGCGATTTTGACACAGTCGGCCGGCGTACCGTTGACTGCGTAGCCAAAAAAATCACCGTTTTTTTCAAAATCAGAGACGCGCAACGGGTTTGCGATGGTAATCGCATGCCCGGCAGCGCTGCGCTCGCTATCGGGCGCAACGATGACAACCTCGGCAATATCCCTGATCGCCAGGCTCAGTTCAAAAAGACCGGGGGCGAAAATACCGTCATCATTGGTGAGCAAAACATATGGTTTCATAACAGTTTAATTCTTTTTCTCGGCATCGATTTCTACGGCTGGTGAGATCTCTGCCGTGTTCATTTTTTCAGCTTCGGGCTGGCCGTTTAAATCCGCAATATCGATCTCATCCAGGCAGAAAACATCGAGAATTTTACCGATCTCTTGCTTCAGCGCCGTACGGTTGAAAATCGCATCGACAAATCCGTGTTTGAGCAGGAACTCCGAGCGCTGAAAACCATCCGGCAAATCTTCGCCGATCGTTTGCTTGATGACGCGCGGGCCGGCAAAACCGATCAAAGCGCCGGGTTCGGCAATGTTGACATCACCGAGCATGGCATAACTCGCGGTGACACCGCCGGTGGTGGGGTCGGTGAGAATTGAAATAAACGGCAGGCCTGCCTGTGCCAGCAGCGCTAATTTGGCCGAGGTTTTCGCCATTTGCATTAAACTGACGGCACCTTCCATCATGCGGGCGCCGCCGGACTGTGAGATCAAAATTAACGGCGACTTCTCTTTAATGGCGATATTAATAGCAAGGGATATTTTCTCCCCCACAACAGACCCCATGCTGCCGCCAATAAATGAAAAATCCATCACACACAATACAACAGGGCGCTCATTCATCGTTCCGCGCGTACTGATGAGCGCTGATTTGCGGCCGGTTTTTTTAACCGCTGCTTTGATCTGATCACTATATTTTTTCTTGGCGCGGAATTTCAAAAAATCAACTGAAGTGATTTCCTCGTTAAATTCTTCAGCGCTGCCCTCGTCGAGAAGCAGCCTCACGTATCCCTCGGCTTTGATACGAAAATGATGCCCGCAATGGGCGCAAACATTAGCGCTGCGTTCCAGCTCCAATTTGTAGATAATCTCATTACATCCGGGGCATTTCAACCACAAATCGGGGATGTCTTTTTTCTTCTGTGAGATAATTCCCTGGGCATTTCGTCTAAACCATGCCATCACTTTTTCCTTTATTTATATCACGTATTATTTACGATTTTGCTTCCGCAGGTGCGGGGAAAAAACATATTTGCGTCAGCCTGCCAGGCTGACGCTGGGCCTGCCTGCTCATCGGGTGGCTGCATCCTACTTCGGTACTCGGCAAGCTCAGCACAAACAAGCTCAGCGTCCATTGCAGATACAAAACAACCAATATAAAATATACTATAATAATGTGTCATGTGCAATTTTTTGTCAAAAAAATCTTGTCACCGGGCGCGTTTTGCTATCGTGCCTTATTCAGGTCGATTTTATCTCTGCTGTTTTCCGGCAGTCGTATAAAAAGGCTTAAGATAATCCGGTTCCAGCGAATCCAGATCATCAGCTTGCCCGGCCTGTAGTTTTTCCTCAGCAAGCAGAGCGATGTTCAGGGCGCCGATTTGCCAAAAACGTTCAGGCACTAATTCGAATCCTTGCAATCCGGTCTGAGCTAATGCTGCGCCGCCGGGTCCGGCAATTTTTCTGCATTCACCGGCCCATTCAGGCAAGGCTGCTATTTCGAGTGCTGTAGCCGGTTTGTCTGCCTGCAGTCGATCGCCCTTTTGTGTAAAGAGCGCGGCATAAATTTCACCACGGCGCGAGGGCAGGGCCACGATAACCTGTTCAAAATCCACCGGCAAACCAAAGGCGATCGCCGCGGTCGTCGGAATGCCTGCGAGGGGCAGATCGTGTGCAAAAGCCAGGCTTTTGGCGAACGACATGCCGATGCGCAAACCGGTATAACTGCCCGGCCCCGTTGCAATACCGATTCCTTCGAGATCGGCAAATGCCAGGTCACAGACTGCAATTTGATTTCCGATGAGCGTCGCAATAATTTCCGCATGTTTTTTCTCCTGCTGATGGCGGTATTCAGCGAGCAATTGTCCATCGCGGATGAGTGAAACGGCGCAAACCGTCGTCGAAGTTTCTATTCCCAAAACAAGCATTATGGCGCAAACTTTCGTATTCGAATGCTGCGACCGGTCGGTTCATTGACATAATCAGGCACTTCGAGATGAATTTCCCAACGCTTCTCGGGTAGTAAATCAATAATTTTTTCCGGCCATTCGATAAAACAGATCCCCGCATTTTGTACATATTCGTCAAAGCCGATGTCCAGGGCTTCCTCGGCGATATTGATGCGATAAAAATCAAAATGATAGATTTCCAGCTTTGCCGCCGGATAAATATTCAACAGCGAAAATGTCGGGCTGTTGACAAAACCCATATACCCCAGAGGTGGCGCCATCGCCCGCACCAGGGCAGTTTTTCCGGTGCCAAGGTCACCAAAAAGCGCCACGACGTCTCCTGGTTGCAAACCGGCGACAAATCGCTCTGCCAGACGACAGGATTCGCTCTCATCGGCAACGGTAAAAACTTCGTCCCGGCGGTATTCCAGGGTTTGAATTTTCGCGGTATCAGACATTTTTAGGCTCGAGTGTAATCACGGGTAAAATCATCTCTTCGATTGAAATGCCGCCGTGCTGCAAAGTATCTTTGTAGTAATTCAGATAATGATTGTAATTCGTCGGATAGACGAAATAATAATCTTCTTTGGCAAAAATAAAATTGGTATTAATTCCCGAGCTCGGCAATTTGAATGTCTTCGGGTCTTTCACCACGATGGCATATTTTTTATCGGTGTTCAAATTTCGTCCGAATTTATAGCGCAGATTGGTACTCGTGTGTTTATCGGCCATCACTTTGGTGCCACGCATGCCACGCAGTGAGCCGTGGTCCGTGGTCAAAACGACGGTATTGCCACGGTTTGCCAGTTCTTTTAAAACACGAAAGACAAAAGAATGGGTAAACCAGGAACGGGTCAACGAGCGATAGGCTGATTCATCGGGAATGATTTCCCGCAAAATTTTGGAATCGCTGCGGCCGTGGGCGAGAATATCGACAAAATTGACAACGAGCGAAAACAGGGACAGGTTTGCCAGCGAGGGAAGATTCTTTTCCAGGTTTTTCGCTTCATTGGCATCGAGCACTTTAATATATTTTGAACCCTTCGGCAGATCGACCTTTTCCCGCTGTAATTGTGCATCGAGCAGTTCTTTTTCGAAACGATTCAGGCTTTGCTCATCATCTTTGTCCGCCCAGAATTGCGGGAACTGCTGTTGAATCTGCAGTGGATAAAGGCCCGCGAAAATGGCATTGCGGGAATAGGGCGTGGCCGTAGGTAAGATAGAGCAGTAATACTCTCTTTGAATATTAAAATAGCTGTATAAGAGTGGTTCGATAACCTGCCACTGATCCAGGCGTAAATTATCGATAACGAGAAAGACGACATTTTTATCACGGCCGAGATGCGGCATAAGGAAATTGCGCACGACATCGACGGAAAGGGGCGGTGCCTCGTCGCCGGCGAGCCAGCGAACATATTTTTTTTCGATAAAACGGCCAAATTCGGCGTTGCACTCGCGACGCTGATCCGCCAGCGTCTGACGCAAGCCCAGCTCGTCGTGGCGGTCAAGCTCGATATCCCAATTGGCCATTTTAATGGCGATATCCACCCAGTCCTGCCAATCAGGTGATTCATAAAGTCGCCGGCTGAGTTGTGAAAACTCTGCAGCATAATCACGAGAAAATTTATCACTGGTAATTTGTTTCTTTTCAAGAATTTTTTTGCAGATGAGCAAAATCTGACTGGGGTTGACTGGTTTGGTGAGATAATCATCGATGCGTGCAGCGATCGCTTCTTCCATCAAACTTTCTTCTTCGCTCTTGGTCACCATAACAATTGGCAGCGCCGGGTTGATGTCCTTTATTTCCTGCAAAGCTGTGAGGCCGTCCATACCGGCCATCTGTTCATCGAGCAGAACCAAATCGAAGTTTTGCCCGGAAATAAGGTTGATGGCGTCTGCGGCATTGGTGACCGGAGTAACGGCAAAACCTTTCTCCTGCAGAAACAAGATATGCGGCCGTAAAAGATCGATTTCATCATCCACCCAGAGAATAGAGTTTCGCACAGTTTGCATTGTTTTGAAAAATTCCTGTTAGAATTATTGAGAATTCATGCCTGCTGAATTACTTCACCAGATAATTTGATCATTCACCAGTTTTTAACACGGGTAAAATCGGCGTCCATTTGGATGGGATGAGAGTGAAAAATAATTCGGATGGAAAATTGCATAGATAAAATATCCGATGAAAATTATCCCTCTATATTACCGGATGCGGCAAAGTAATGAAGAAAATTCATTGGGAAGCAAGAGTACATTATAGCGATATTTGACTTGTTTGTCAACAAATATTCTCCGGAGAACAATCCGCTTCGACCGCTCGTTTTATCTGTAGTTTGTACCCGACAAGCATACAAAAAGTATCTGAAAAAAAGTTGACTTTTAGCATAGTAACTATTCAACAGACGATGCGAACGCTGAGCTTGCGAAGCGGGAGCATCCTCCTCCTGTCCAAAACACGCTTTCCTTAAAGCTCAGGGAACGCTTCTCGCGCGCACGCTGAACAAATACAGTTTGGGTTAACTCCATTTTGCCTACCGCTACTGTAAATCTGTCCGACCCCTTCGATTTACTGTTACGTTCAGGACGGCCCTCGATACACACCGGAAAAACACCGGGGCTACTCGGGACACTCGCTTTGTGACTTCGCAAAATCTCCTTCAGTTCATGCTGAGGGTTTACCCATTTTAAGCCGAAATATATCGGTCTCCGATGTAGCTTTCTCTTGCACTTGGCAAAAAAAGTTGATATTAATTTTTAGCGGGGAAATTTTACATTCAGCTAATCTTTATTTGAATAAAGCCGTTTTTTTGCGTGTATCAGGATTATGTTTTGCCAAAATCTTTTTCAATTCCATCAGTTTAAAGGAGGAAAATAATGGCTGAAAAAACGAATGTTGAATTTCACGAAACGGCATCGATGAGTTTTGCTGCAAGATTTATCGGGGTCCTCACCGTACCTGTCGCCACTTTTGCCGATATTGTTAAGTCACCGACATGGTTTTTACCGCTGCTGCTCTCCACCATTGTCACCATGGGTGTGACCTACCAAATGACACCGATGATTGCCCAAATCACGGCTGAAAAAATGGCGATGAATCCCAACATGAATGAAGCGCAAATCGAACAAACCGTGGGTTATGTTAAAATTGCGACCCCGATCATGCCGGTAATCACCACACCCATTTGGTCGCTGATCGTTGCCGGATTGATGGCGCTTCTCGGTGGACTCTTTATGGGCGGCAGCGCTACCTATAAAACCTTGTTTTCTGTTGCTTGCTGGAGTGCACCGGTGATGATCGTCACCGCTATTCTCGATATGATTTTCCGCATGTTGACCGGCACCATAGAAAGCGCCACCAGCCTGATATTTTTAGCGCCCGATGCGGAACGAGACTCAGCCGTCTACTTCCTGCTGACGCAAATCGACTTATTGAGTATTTGGTATTTTGCCATTCTCGGGGTCGGTTTTGCCGTGGCTTATAAATTTGCTGTGCAAAAGGGACTGGTCGCCACATTCGGCACCTGGGCCATCGTCATTCTGGCTATTACCGGAATTAAAGCTGCCTTTTGAGAGACAATCGTTAGAACGGATGGACACGCAAACTTTCCAACGTTCTAACTTTCCAACGTTCTAACCTTCAAACGAAAATTCAATGAAAAACAAACGAAATCTGTGGATTGCCGTTGCCGTTATCGCCCTGACACTCATCGTTATTTTAAATATCACGCTGCGCCGGGAAAAAGGCATCAAAGTCGATGTGATGACAATCGAGGAAATGGAATTGAGGGCCCTGGTCTCAGCCTCGGGAAAGATCCAGCCAAAAATATCAGTCGATATCAGTGCCACCATTCCGGGAAAAGTTTTCAAGCTTTCCGTCGATGAGGGTGATCCGGTGAAAAAAGGCCAGTTCCTCATCCAGATTGATCCGACGACTGCGGAATCGCAGGTGGAGCAAATACGCGCCAGTATCAACGCTGCGGAGGCGAATTATGAGCTTGCCAAAGCCAATTTAGTTCAGGCTGAGGATGATTTAACAAGGGCAGAAAAGCTCTATAGCCGTAAATTGACTTCTGAGGAAACGATCCAGAAAAAACGCACCGCTTTCCGGGTGGCAAAGATGACCGTCAATGCCAAAAAGCAGGAAATCAGTCGTTTGAAAGCCAGTCTTTCCACTGCCGAACACGAACTGAACAAAGTGAATATACACGCTGATATCGACGGCATCGTCATCAAACGAAATGTCGAAGAGGGAGAAAATGTCTTTGTCGGCGCCTTCAATAATCCGGCGACCGTGCTGCTGACTATCGCCAATCTTTCGATCATCGAAGCCATCGTCGAAGTGGACGAGACTGATATCATCGATGTTAAAGCCGGGCAGCAGGCCGAAATCAAACTCGACGCTTATCCTGACAGTTCGTTTACCGGGCATGTGACAAAAGTCGGCCAGAGTCCGATTCTCACCGCCGGCGGCCAGCAGCAGGCAACCAGTTTTGAAGTCATCATCCAACTCGATGACCGCATTCCCAATGTGCGCTCCGGCCTGTCCTGCAAAGCCGATATCACAACCGGTTATCGCGAAAAAGCTGTCGCTGTGCCCATTCAAGCGCTGACCCTGCGCGATGACGAGAGTTTGATGAAACGGTCGAAAAAAATCGGCTCAAAAAAGCGGGAAAATGCAGAAACTGAGGGAGTTAACAAGAAAAAAAACGAGCCCTACCAGGGCGTTTTCGTCGTCGATAATGAGCATGTCACTTTTAAAGCGGTGAAAACCGGAATCGCCGGTGAACGCCATTTTGAGGTGCTTTCCGGCCTTGAAAAAGATGATGTTGTCGTTACCGGCCCGTTCAGCGCGCTGCGCAAGCTGCAGAATGGCGACCTGGCTAAAGTGAACAAAAAAGACAAAAAATAAAACGATGCACTACTTCTGGGAAAATACCGTACTCGCATTTTCAGCGTTGTGGGCAAATAAAATGCGCTCATTTCTCACTATTCTCTGTGTCGTCATTTCAATCACGTCGATCATTGCCGTGGTTTCGATTGTCGAAGGAATGGACGTTTTTGTAAAAACGAAAATAGCCTCACAGGGCAGCAATGTTTTCACTCTGCAGCGCAACAATCCCATTCAGGTTTTAACGGATTTTGACGCCTTCCTCAAGTCGTTGAAAAATCCGAAAATCACCATCGAAGACCTGCAATTGATTCGCGATGAAATTACTCTCGCAGAATTCGTCGATGCCACTATCAGCAAGGGAGACAGACTAACGAACGGTTCCCGCATCGTCGATAACGCCCGCATCCGTGGGCGCACCGAGGAATACCCGGCCCTGGGAGAATTCCCACTCGCTTTCGGCCGCCATCTCTCGCGCATCGATATTCAGCAACGGCGGCACAGTTGTGTGCTCGGCTGGGATGTGGCGCAGACACTTTTTCCACAAGAAACAGCGCTCGGTAAAACCGTAAAAATCGGCGCAAAACATTTTACCGTGGTCGGTGTCTGCGAAAAAAAGGGCAATATCCTCGGTAACAATCAAAACCTGTTCGCTTTTATTCCGGTGACAACCTTTCTCAAAATGTACGGTTCACGGCAATCGCTGGAGATCAAAATTCGCACCGCAGACATGCAAAGCTTTACCGCAGCTCAGGAAGCCGTGCGCCAGACGATGCGCAGCGTGCGCCACCTGAAACCGGCGCAGTCTGATAATTTCTACATCAATACTTCTGAACAGTTGATTTCGATCTGGGAAGCAATTTCCGCCGGTATTTTCGGCACATTGATCGGCGTCGTCAGCATCACCCTCATCGTCGGTGGCATCATCATCATGAATGTCATGCTGGTGGCCGTTACCGAGCGTTCGCGGGAAATCGGTATCCGCAAAGCTGTCGGCGCCCGCAGCGGGCATATCATCATGCAATTTTTAATGGAAGCGCTCATCCTCACCGGCATTGGCGGGGCGCTGGGCATCCTCATCGGATTCACAATCGCTTCAATCGTTGCCGCTTTGACGCCGCTGCCCTACAGCGTCTCGCTGGCACCGGTCATCATCGCGCTGGTCATTTCATTTGCCGTGGGTATTTTTTTTGGTGTCTACCCGGCGCGGAAAGCCTCACGGCTCGATCCGGTTATCGCCTTGCGGCAGTGATGGTTTTGCTCTGATTTTTAGATTGTTATAATCATACCATCCCTTCGGGATTAAAAAAACTTAATTCTGTTTTGTTTGCTGTAAAACTCCGAAGGGCTGGCATATTTACCGCTTGCTGAGTTAAGTGGATAACCAGACTCATCCAGAGACGTTCATTTTTTTATCATTCCCGAATGATTGCATCGACAATCCATGGCTGGTTGAGGCTAATAAAAATAGATTTTACTTCGTGGTCGCTGAGAAGCGCAATTGCTTCACCGAACTTCGTTTCGTCTAAAACCATGACGGAATGACGTTCGTCCGGACGGACACTATTTAAATCTTTTCTTTGCGT
>JAJRYV010000129.1 GCA_024275575.1 bacterium | reverse complement strand
CATGGTTGTCAATTTTCAGGATAGCTGGCTGGCCGGTCTCGGCGATGGTTCCCATACGTGGAGTGATATCGCCGGCGTCATCGGCGGTTTCGGCTGGAAAGCCCGTTTCGTCGGCACCGATGGTCACCTCATCGGCACCGCCGGCAGCTCCTTTGGCGATGCCGGCGCCGGGCATAACCAGTTCAATTTCTTTGGTGGTGAAGAGCACGGCTGGGTTGATTACCATCCGGCGGATACCAAAATCTACAACTACAGTTGTTTCAAATGCCACACTACCGGCGGTGATACAACCGGCACCTGGCTGGCCGGTGTCGATGGCCTCGGCAGCTTCACCGAAGGCGGCGTCGGCTGTGAGGCCTGTCACGGACCCGGTAGCCAGCATGCTCAAACCGGTGGAAATAAACAATACATCGACCGCGTCTATGAATTCGCCCATCTCGATAATGCCATCGGCGGTCTGGATATTAATGGCACGGTTCAGACTCCGGATCCCAACGGCAACGATGTCAATTTTATGTGCGGCACCTGCCACAACAGAAGTTACACTTCGCCAATTAACTCAAAAGGCGGATTCATCAAACACCACGAGCAGTGGGATGAGCTGGTTTCGCAGGATCACGGCAAAAAAGGGTTGACCTGTGTGACCTGCCACGATCCTCACAAACGCGTTTTGTGGGGTGGCGATGGTATCACGAAAACTTGTGAAACCTGCCATGCTGATAAACCGGCAGTCATCAATCACACCGCCAATGCCGCCACCTGTGTCGATTGCCACATGCCTTATACGGCTAAATCAGGCACGACCCGCGGTGAGAGCGGTTTTATGGGTGATGTACGATCGCATATCGTGATGATCACGGTTAATAACGAATCCATGTTCACCGAAGACGGTTCTGCTGTCCGCGATGACGAAACCCGTCCGGCATCACAGAGCCCGGCATATTCCTGCCTCGGCTGCCACAATGATGATCCTGCCGATGCTATCACGGATATGACCCTCGAGCAGGCTGTCGCCGCTGCAGAGGATATGCACGTTGAAACTTCAGTCGCCTCCGGAACGAATGAAATCCCGTCCGAGTTTGCACTGCTGAACAACTACCCGAACCCGTTCAACCCCGAAACGACGATCGCCTATCACCTGGCCGATCAAAGCAGTGTAACACTGCGCATTTTCTCGTTATTGGGAACGGAAGTTCGCACCCTGGTTGAAGCAACACAACCTGCAGGCAAATATGCTGTTGTCTGGGATGGCCGCGATCAGGCCGGTAATATTCTTCCTTCAGGAATGTATATGTATCGTATCGAAAGTGCTTCATTCACGGCAGTCAAGAAAATGCTATTGATGAAATAAGGAAGTATAATAATTATTTCATTGGTTGTTAGTTGCTTTACAAGCAAGATAGCAGTCCCGGTTCAGCTATCTTGCTTTTTATCGATTACACACAGACACAAGTTAGCCTCCCTTGTTTGCATCATTGGTGTTAAATCAAAACTGTATGAAAATCGCGTTTGGAAACGTGGAAGCAGGCGCGTTTCGGACAAGATGAGAGAATGCTGCCGCTTCGGCAGGCTCAGCGTCCGCCTGGTGTGCTGAACGAGACACACTGAGCTAACTGCATAACCGCAGGAGCTTAAAAGTAAAACCCGGATTTTTACATGCCCGTTTTCACGGTCGTTTTTAGTTTTGTGGAACGAAGAGCCTGATCAGTTGATGACTATTTTTATTGCGAATTCCAAACAGTGTAATTCGCAATGAGTGCTGAGTTGAAAATTCTCATCGTCGATGAATTAAATGAATTCTCATCCTACCATTTCAACAAAATTCAATCGTATTCCGTCTTCTTTGATTTGGCGTAAAACATCGCTAGAGCATATCACGAATTCCGCTTCTATCGTATTCAAAATAGGAATCCGGTATTTAAGGAAGTGCCGGTTGTTGAAACGGTTTAATCTCAATCCTTCAATCTGGCGCAACTGAACTCAATGCAGGGGTTGGCATTGTAAGTTCTTTTAATAAATAGGTTAAAAAAGATTGGCTTTTTATTTAATTTTTCTTTAAGTAGATTTGTCTTTGCAACAGGAAATCAATTAAAAATGGTACTCCAGCAGGTTTCACGGCCTGATGGGCAATAATTTCGAGAGCGATACGATATGCGATCATCAATTCTGAAGTTCTTTCTTGTGTGCAGCACCGCATTCGCGGGCATAGCTGCAGCACAGTCTTTTTCCGGCAGGGTGACCAGTTCGTTCTATGCTTATGAGCGTGCGGATTCCATTGATCAAACTTCGCTGCACGCCCGTGGCTACCAGGGATTTCAATTCGATTACCGCACCAAAAATGTACTCGTGCACATGTTTGGCCAGATCAACTCCGATTTTAATACGACTCTAACCGGCGATGGCGTGCTGCGTATGTACAATGTATACTTGCAGTGGCGTAACATCGCCAATCGCATCGATTTGAAACTGGGGCGGCAGCCGGTTTTTGGCGGTATCAACAGCGGTACGTTTGATGGTTTGCAGGTGCGGGCGACGATAAAAAAATGGTTGAAATTGCGCGCATTTGGTGGCGGTCTTCTGCCTGCAAGTCAGGAAATGAAACTCACCGATGATATCGATCAGAATTTTCTGCTCGGTGGACAGCTCTCGTATTTGCCGGGTGATGAGTTGCAGATTAATGCGAGTTATAATTTAAAACGGCAAAACCGGCCGGGGTATAATACCCGCCGCGCCGATGAATATGGGACCGTATACACGACTTTTATCGAACCGCGACAGCAGGAATATCAGCTCGTTTCCCTCGACGGTTACTGGACTGCGAAAAAAGATATCACTCTTTACACGCGCCATGATTTTGACTTAAATCATAAAAACCTGACGCGCTCTGAAATCAATTTTAATGCCCGGCTTAACGAAAAATTCTCCCTTACCGGGTCCTATCTTTTCCGTTCTCCGCTGCTGCCGACCAACTCGATTTTCTCGGTATTTAATATTGCCAACAACAGTGAAGTTGAAGGCGGTGTGAATTATCGTCTGAACACGACGACGAGTTTTTATTTGAACTCTGCCGCCATTTTTTATCAATCCGACCAATCACTACGCATGACGGTGGGCATGGTCCGCGGGAATAACAGCGTGCAGTATTTTCTCCGTCGCGGTTATGCCGGGGTGATGGACGGTGTAAATTTATCCAGTTATTATCCCATGATGGATGGGAAAATACTGCCCAACCTGCTCGTTTCATGGGCAAAATATAAAATCGATGCAACCGATGCAGAAAGCGTCAATCTCTTTTCCGGCGGGCTTGGTATCACTTATAAACCCAGGCGATCCGTGAGTATTTCATCGCAATTTTTCCTTCTGCACAATAAATACTATAACAATGACTATCGTTTCGTGGTGCGCCTGCAATACTGGTTTTTTGTAAGACAAAGCTAAGGGATTCATGCCCGTGAATGATTTTTAAACAGAAAAAATTTAGGCAAAGAAGAGAAAAAGCATGAATAGAAAATATGGTTTCATCATCCTGCTCCTTTTAGCCTCGCCGTTATTGGGCTGGCAGATTTTTAACCATTCGGGTTATTGGAATGAACCCGTCGACCAGTGGAAAACCGTGGTGACGTTCTCGCATTTATTTCATACGGAAGATGTGGAAGCCGAATGTACCGATTGCCACGGCGAAGCGGAAGAAAGTGAAGTATCGAACGATTTTCTCCTGCCGATGATGGATACGTGCGGTGAATGCCATGACGTGGAAGACGATGATGAATGCGCCACCTGTCACGGTGATAATGAAGACCCGGATACCTTTGTCGAATCATCACCACGCGAGCTTTCGTTTAATCATAAGTTACACATCGAAGCCGAAATCAACTGCACGACTTGCCACGTCGGCATTGATGTCTCGGAGGCGCCTTCGAACAGATATTTCCCCAAAATGACGGTTTGCCAGACCTGTCACGACGGCGCGCAAGAGCACAATACCTGCGAAACCTGCCACACAAAGTTGGAGCTGTTACGCCCGGAAAATCATGTCTGGCCCGATTGGAAGCGACAACACAAACGTTTCGTCGTTTCCGGACAGCATGAAAATGACTGTCTCTCCTGCCATTCGGAGGCGTCATGCCAGGAATGTCATAGTGCTGCCCAGATAGTGATGACTTCCAAACCTGCGCCGCGGCCTCTGCTTGAAGGGCGGCAATTACAATTCAGCCGCAGTTTGCTCACGAGTCAGAGAATCCATGAAAATAATTACATCTTCTGGCACGGGATCGATCATAAAGCCAGGACGATGGAATGTGCAACCTGCCACAACAAGCAGACATTCTGTAACGACTGCCACGACAACCGCCAGGATGCCGGCTTTGCCTCACCCATTCCGGCCAGTCATTCGCAGGTCGATTTTGTTCGCCTGGGCGTTGGCGGCGGCGGTGGCAAACATGCCAAACTGGCCAAAAAAGACATCGAAGCCTGCATGTCCTGCCATGATTTTAACGGCCAGGACCCAGCCTGCCTGCTTTGTCACACGGATAGAACGCCCGGCCTCGGAAACGACCCTCGCACCCATACGGCCCGCTTTATGCGCACCGATAAAGGCGATTATCACGATAACCCCGATGCGTCCTGCTATAATTGTCATATCGATACGCAACAGGAAGGAGTCGGTTTTTGCGGTTATTGTCATGGAGCTAAATGATGCAAATCGAAAAAAGGATCATCATCTTTTTATCAGGCGTCGCCATTATTTCGGGTTGTAGTGATCCGGCAAAAATTCCATTAGCATCGGGGGCGGTGGCGGTTCATTCGCCGGTCTGGCTCGAACCCGGCTCTGATGATTTTCATGCGGACAAAGTCGCAGGCCCGAATTCGGAACTTGAGCAATGCCGGCAATGTCACGGCGCAGACCTTAGCGGTGGTATTGCCGAAGCGAGCTGTGCAAAATGCCATGCTCATCCGGACGGCTGGCTTGTGGCGGAAGCGCCTGAATTTCATGCAACAGTGATCGCAGCAGATAATCATGACTTGAGCGGCTGTGAAAAATGTCACGGTGCCCATTTCAGTGACGGAATTTTCCCGGCCGATTGTTCCCGGTGCCACGTTCACCCAGCAGGCCCGGAAGCCTGCAATACCTGCCACGGTAATTTTCCCGGCAATCCCGACAATCTCGCCGACGTCGTTCCCGACAAGGGCGCTCACGAGGTCCATCTCGAACATTTTGGCGATATCGAAAACACCTGTGCCAGTTGCCATGCCATTCCTGCAACCGTGGGCGCTGCAGGTCACCTCGATAATACACCGGGGGCTGAGGTCAATATTCAGGGTAATGCGAGATTCGCCGTGCTGGCGCGAACCATCACAAACGAAGGACAAAACCAGCCGGCGCCCACTTTCGACCATCAAACTGAGACCTGCGCCAATACCTACTGTCACGGTGATTGGAAACTAGCAAAAGCGAGATCGAATTCATCATGGAACTATGCGGCTGATCATATCGAGGGCAATGCCGCCACGCCGGGTTGGGATGATCCAGCCTCGGCAGCATGCGGCACCTGCCACGCCCTGCCGCCGGTGGGGCATAATCCATCGGAGATCAGCGGTTGTGCCGGTTGCCATGGCGCCACGATCGATGATACAGGCAATATCATCGATGAATCAAAACATATAAACGGCAAAGTCAACCTCTTCGGCCAGGAATATGATATGTTTTAATTCTGCGAACATCTGATAAATCCCTGGTCGACCGTTTTTGTCTCGAAGTCACGGGGAGAACGGGTTTTCAGAAGAAAAATGAACCTGAATCTCCTGGTATTCTGGATGCGGTTCCAGCCGGAAATCGGGTTCAAAAATATAAAAATTAATGAAAATAATTTTCCGCAAGTGATATTTCTATGAAATTCGCTATTTTTCATTTTTTATTCGCAATTTTGCAAAGATTATAACTTCAAAATTATCAAGGCGGTTTTATTTTTTATTTAAAAATATGTAATATGTCGCCGTTTTTTCCCTTGCTTTTTTACTTGATACAGAGTAATTTCAGCAACAATTCTCTAAAATCGTCATGTTTTCCATTGTTATGACGAGATGAATCGGTTTGCTTCTAAAAAAACTTGAGTGGAACAGCAAACTTTATTTTTGAGGCTTTTTGGAGTCGCCTCGTAATTCACAAAATCTTCCAAAACCCATGAGAGGAGAGTATTGGATGAAAGGTATGAAAAAACTCATGATCGTTGTGAGTCTATTGCTTGTACCCGGTTTCGTTTTTGCACAGGGAACGATTTCCGGTACGGTAACTGACGCACAAAGCGGTGACGGCCTGCCCGGCGCGAATATTGTGCTTGTTGGCACGACATACGGTGCGGCAGCGGATGCGAATGGTGAGTACACGATCGATGGTGTCCCCGTTGGTTCCTACGAACTCAAAGTCACCTTTATCGGTTACAAAATTGCATCCCAAAACGTCAGTGTTTCAGCGGGCGGAACAGCAACAGCCAATTTCGCTCTCGAACAAATCGCGCTGCTCACTGAAGGCGTGATGATTTCCGCCAGCCGGGCACGTGAGCGTGAAACACCGGTTGCTTTTACCAATGTTAAAAAAGAAGTGCTCGAAGCCAATCTCGGCTCTCGTGATCTTCCTCTGGCATTGGATGTAACCCCTTCCGTTTATGCAACCGCACAGGGTGGCGGCGCCGGTGACGCCCGTATTAACGTACGTGGTTTTAACCAGCGCAATGTCGCTATCATGATCAATGGTGTGCCGGTTAATGATATGGAAAATGGCTGGGTCTACTGGTCAAACTGGGACGGTCTGGGTGATGCAACCGAATCTATTCAGGTTCAGCGCGGTCTCTCCGCCGTTAACCTGGCAACGCCGTCTATCGGTGGAACCATGAATATCATTACCGACCCGACTGCTTTAGACCAGAGCGCGAAATACAAGCAGGAATACGGTACCGGCACTTTTGTTAAAGGCACAGCTACATTTGCCAGTGGCCAGGTCAACGATACTTATGCTTTCAACGGTACGCTCGTTCGCAAATTTGGTGACGGTGTTGTCGATAAAGCATGGACCGATGCCTGGGCTTATTATGCCGGCGCCACTTACAATATCAATGATAATAATCGTCTTGAACTTTATGCTGTCGGCGCACCGCAGCGCCACGGTCAGAACCTGTATAAGCAAAATATCGCTGCTTACAGCCATGATTTTGCTAAAGGTCTCGACGACTATGACCCTGCCGGCCTCGACAAGTTTGCCGAGCAAGGCCGTGAATACAACCAGAACTGGGGTCCGGTAAGCTCTTCTTACAAAGGTATGCAAAACTGGAATAGTGGCAATTTTAACCGTTACGATGCCAATTTCATCAACGAACGGGAAAATTTCTTCCATAAACCACAGGTCAACCTGAACTGGTTTTCAAAATTGAGTGATGACCTCGGTCTCTATTCAATTTTTTATTATTCTGGTGGTAAAGGTGGCGGTACCGGTACTTATGGAAGAATTAAATGGGATTATTCCAATGGGACATCGCGCACTGCGGATTGGGATGCCACTATCGCCAATAACCTCTCCACAGGAAATGGTAGCTCCAGAGGTATTCTGCGCAATAGCCGCAATAACCAGTGGACCCTTGGTGTTATTTCCAAATTGAATTATAAACTCAACGAAAACACACAAGTGATCGCCGGTATTGACTGGCGTACCGCTGAAATCGAACACTATCGTGAAGTACGCGACCTGCTCGGCGGCGGTTATTATGTCTACTCCGGTAACGACTTTGACGTCACCGATGCGGACAAAAGAAAAGGTCTGGGTGAGCGAATTGCCTATAACAATACCAATACCGTTGACTGGCTCGGCGGATACGTGCAAGCCGAGTATACGCAAAATCTTTACACCCTCTACGGAACAGCCGGTTACACCGCTGTGAAATACTCATTCACCGATCATTTCACCAGCGTCGGCGGTAATGAATTGTTTACGGAATCGAACTGGATCAAAGCTTTCCAGGCCAAAGGTGGCGCGATGTATCGTATCAACGAAGACATCGAAGCTTATGGTAACTTTGGTCTGGTGGAAAAAACACCAATTTTCGATAACGTGATCAATGATCGTGACGGCACCAGATCTGAAAATCCGGATAATGAGAAATTTGCTTCCTATGAAGCTGGTCTGAATTTTCGTGCATTGTCAAATAAGCTGACGCTTAAATCCAGTCTTTATTATACGACCTGGAAAGACCGTGCCAACAGACGCCAGGTTCGCAATGAAGACGGTAGTGAAAGCCTCATTTTTCTGACAGGCATGAATTCTCTCCACCAGGGTATTGAATTTGAAGCCGCTTACCAGCCGATGAAAATGTTTCGTTTCGACGGCGCTGCTTCTGTTGGTAACTGGATATACACCGATGATGTCGACGGCAGCTATACCGAATACACAGACGCCGGTCCGGTTGAGACACCGTACAAGTATTATGTTAAAGACCTGAAGGTCGGTGATGCACCACAGACCCAGGTTGCCCTGGCGTTTTCGGTTTATCCAATGAAAGGTATGAACGCCCGTGTCGTCGTCAAAAATTACATGGAAAACTATGCTGATTGGGACCCCTTCAGCAGAAATGATGTAACCGACCGCGCACAAAGCTGGAAAGCGCCGAGCTATAATGTCATCGATTTTCATGCATACTACAACCTGCCGACAAAATTCTCCGGTGTTGGCGTTCGGCTTTTTGCCCACGTTTTCAATGTCCTGGACACAGAGTATATTCAGGATGCGAATGATAACAGCCGCTACAATGCTTTTAAAGATAACGGCAAAACACACTCTGCTGACGATGCTGAAGTTTTCTTTGGCTTGCTGCGTACGTTCAACGTCGGTGTGAACCTTAATTTCTAAGAAATTGGAATAGTTTTTAAAAAGGCGACTTTGGTCGCCTTTTTTTGTTTGTAGCCAGAGCAACGCTCTGTCACTTATGTAAAAAATATCAGAACATTGCTCTGGCTACAAATATTCAACAAAAAATACAGCTTTTTCAAAAACCCCGCTCTATTGTGTAAAGCGCCCAAGTTCCTATTGTATTAATTGAAGCTCATTTGTATTTTAACTATAGTCAAATAAAAATGACCATAGTCAAGGGAGTTTATATGCAAACGATAGCTGCCGGACAATTTAAGACAAAATGCCTGCTTTGATTAATGAAGTTGCATAAACCAATGAGACCATTATCAGCACAGAGCATGGTAAAACCACTGGCTAAACTTGTTCCATTCAAAAGCGCGAAAGAGACATTCGAAAAACCGTTAAAAAACAAGGCAATATTTATTGGTGATGTCATTTCATCCATTGATGATGAGTGTATTGCTTCACAAGCTTTGGTGCTTTTTTGACTAATTTTACTTAACACATTGCGCAGCATCTTCTCATGTATTACCTTTTTACGTTTCGCAAGACAAGATGGTAAGTCCATGAGCAAAAAATCTCGCAAGAAAGTCACAGCAGGAGAGAAGTAGCATATTCTGCAAGAGGGCGAATCTGGCAGCATTACAACTCGCGAAGTATGTCGTCGTCACGGT
>JAJRYV010000012.1 GCA_024275575.1 bacterium | reverse complement strand
GCGATATAGATGAAAGCGTCGCGGTGAATTCAGGCCAAACATATCCGGCGCTGCCGGTCTCGATGAGCCGGCGCAGTACGCTCACCTCAACGGGTTGGTCGAAGCGGATGGTGATGTCGCTCGGGTATGCGATTTCGCAGGTCGGGCTTTGGATTGTGGCCGGCGCTGTGATGTGAACGGGCAGAAACGAAGCGCTTTGGCCTGAACACATTTTGTTGCGACCGAAACTTTTTCAGCCAGTAGTGAAATGTCGTGTCGCTGAGATTTTCCTGCCGGCAGAAAACTTTTTGCGTGAGATCGCATGATAGATATTTTTCGATAACCGGAATACTGAGCTAATTGGATCCGTATTGCTGTGCTGATAAGCTGAGGAAAAATAACCCCTGGCATGATGCGCCGCCGGTGGATCATGCCTGGCGCCTGCAACTTGGCCCTGTTCAGGGCAACGACACGCTGAGTTTTACACCAACAGCAATTTTACCGACATCAAATGGCCGGCGTTTATCGATTTCAAACACTTTCTGTGGCTGTGGAGTAGAAAAAGCCAGGCGATGAAAAATGGACAGCGTACAATCCGTTTTGATGCGCAACAAAACACAGGAAAGCTGCCGTGTCAATCAAGCTGTTCGATGTTCTGGGACGCGAGGTTTCGACACTGCTCAAAAATGAGCTCCTTGCAGGCGGGCATTCTGTTTCGTTCCACACCGGAGATTTACCGAAGGGCATGTATATCTATCGCATGAGGGCGAAACAGTCGTCCGGGAAAATTATTGAGGAAAGCAAAAAGCTGCTTATTCTCAAATAATTTGAAAAGATTCGATGGAATGGCGGCTCAATCTAGCTGTTCAACAAAAGCGATAGCTTTCTCCAACTGAGTTTTTACTCCGGGGTCGGTTTCAGTTTGCAGCGCCTTTTTTAGCGGTTCGAGAAATCTCTTCTCCGCGATATAAGAAAAAGTTTGCGCCGCCAGACTCCTGATTTCCGCGTCTTCGTTGTTGAGGAATTGCAAAACGGTCGCAAGATGATCTTCTTTTTGCGAGCGGTACAAAGTTTCTATGGCCAGAATTTGAATTTTAGGAATACTATCCTGAACCATTTCCCGCAGCCGCATGACCGCTTTCCGGGAAGAAAAGTATTTCAATGAAATAATAGCCTGCCTGCGGACAACCCAGGAGGTATCATAAGTTGCGCTTACAACCGCTTCAGCGCCTTCTTCATGACCGCCATGGGCCAATCTGTGCAGCGCTTCCTTGCGGATCTGCGGCTTTGCGTCCGACATAACGATAGCGATCAGGTTTTCTGCGGCTGATTGGTCTGCCGCCGGTTTGTCCTGGCCGCAGCCCGAGTTGAGTATGAAAATCGTTAATAATAATCCTGTCAGAAACTTCTGATTCATCGTTATTTCTCCTTTTGATTTATTGGCTAAATTTGATTTTGACGGCAATCTTCTCTACCTTTATCTTCAATTTGAATCGTGGTATGAACGATATTGAATTTATGCCGTAAATCGGTGCTGATTTTTCCAATAGCCTTGTTTCGGTTGCATTTTTCTTTGATAACGGCATGAACGGTTAAAGCCGTTTCCGTGGTGCTCAGCGCCCAAATATGAAGATCGTGAAAGCTTTCAATCTCCGGCAGCGTATCCAAATAATCTTGCACGCCTTTTTTATCGATATTTCCCGGCACTGCATCCAGGGCCAAATTAACCGAATCTTTTAGCAACCCCCAGGTGCTCCAGAAAATTATCAGCGCAATAACGATACTCACAACCGGGTCCAGCCAATATAAATTGGTAAATGTCAGCGCCAGTCCCACCAAGACAACACCCAAAGAAATGCCCGCATCAGCCGCCATGTGCAGGAACGCTCCCTTGATATTCAAGTCGTCTTTTCTGCCGGAGAAGAAGAGCAATGCTGTTGCTGTATTTATGACAACACCTATTCCGGCAACAATCATAATCGTTTTCCCTTCAATGGCCTGCGGTTCGGCAAAGCGGCCGATGGCTTCCCAGATAATCGCGCCAACGGCAACAAGGAGAATGAGCGCATTGAGAAAAGCGGCCAATACGGTCGATTTTTTATAGCCGTAAGTATGGGTTTCCGTCGCCGATTTTTTAACGAGATAACTGGCTCCCCACGCTAACAACAAACCAAGCACATCGCTGAAATTGTGCCCGGCGTCGGCGATCAACGCTAACGAGTTGACAATAATACCGTAAGTAACTTCGACGACAATATAGATCAGGTTGAGGATAACGCCGATTGCAAAAGCTTTGCTAAAATCTTTTCCTGCCGGAGCATGTGAATGGTCATGATTATGTGACATATAATTTCCTTTTTGTCGTCGATCAGCACAGATGAAACACGGATGTTTCAAAATCAGTGTTTCATCCGTGAATTTCCGTGGCCAAAACAACCTGTGATTCGATATTTAACGCTGGTTCCCAGGCACCAGCCTGGGAACCGGGAGCGAGTTTAAACGGACTTCAAATCGCCTTTTCTCCTTCATCGCCCGTGCGGATGCTTTTGGCGCGGATAATCTCGGTTACAAATATTTTGCCGTCCCCCTTGCGTCCGGTGCGCCCGTTTTGGTAAATACAATCGACGATTTTATCCACCTCCACATCGGGACAAACGATCTCGATTTTTATCTTCGGTGTAAATTCCACCACATAATCCTGATAATAATGTGGAAAACTCTCATCTTTTTCCCGCCCGAATCCGCGCACATCACAGACGGACATGCCGTGAATGTGAAGTTTTTTCAGAGCGGTCTCGACTTTATTCAACATAAACGGTTGGATCTAGGCTTTTATTTCCTGCATAATAATGACTCCTTTTTATTAAAACTCAACTCTTTTTTTCTCGAACCAGCCGTACAGCGTCGGCAGCACAAACAATGTCAGAAAAGTGGAAGAAACCAGCCCGCCGATGACCACGGTTGCCAGCGGGCGTTGCACTTCCGAACCCGTGCCGCTGGAAAACAGCAGCGGCACCAGTCCCAGACTGGCCACCAGCGCGGTCATCAACACCGGGCGTAGACGCAATTTTGAGCCGGTTACCACAGCGTCGTGCAAATCCAGCCCTTCATCCCGCAACTGGTTGAAATAGGAAACCATGACCACGCCGTTCAAAACCGCGACGCCAAACAGGGCGATAAAACCCACCGAAGCGGGTACGCTGAGATACTGGCCGGACAGGAACAAGGCCAGAATACCGCCGATCAGGGCGAAGGGCACATTCATAATAATAAGAAAAGCGTTGCGCACCGAATTAAATGTTGAAAACAGCATGATAAAAATAAGCAGGATGGTCAGGGGAACGATGAGCCCCAGCCGCGCCATGGCGCGCTGCTGATTTTCGAACTGGCCACCGAAAGTGATGAAATAGCCGGGCGGCAGCGAAACCTTTTCGGTTATCCGTTTTTGCGCTTCGGCGACAAACCCGCCCATATCGCGGCCTTCGACGTTGCACTGGATGGAAATACGGCGCTGGCTATTGTCGCGGCTGATCTGCTTCGGGCCGACGACCAGGCTGATATCCGCGACCTGAATGAGCGGAATACGCACACTGTCCGGCGTGGAGACCAGTATATTTCTGATCTTTTCAACATCATTTCTGAAAGATTCACCGTAGCGCACGAAAATATCAAAGCGTTTCTGCCCCTGAAATACCTGCCCGACAGCCGAACCGCCGATCGCCGTTTCGATAATTTCCTGCACTTCATCCACATTCATGCCTAAGCGGGCGATGCGGTCGCGGTCGACCTTTATTTGCACCTGCGGTTTGCCGGCAATCTGCTCTAACTGAATATCCGTTGCGCCGGCTATGCCCGAGACCACGGCCTGAATTTCCGCCCCTTTTTGCGCCAGAACAGCAAGGTCATCGCCAAAGAGTTTGATCGCCAATTGCGCCTTGACGCCGCTGAGAAGTTCGTCAACCCGCATCTGGATGAGCTGGGTAAAATTGGATAAAATGCCCGGAAAGTCGCTCAACTTTTGCCGCATTTTATCGACGAGTTCCGCTTTGTTTTTCACCGTCCACTCCTCTTCCGGCCGCAGAATAACGTAAATCTCCGAGTTGTTGATGGGCTCCGGATCGCCGCCCACCTCGGCCCTGCCGACCCGAGAAATCACATCGATCACTTCCGGGAATTCCATGAGACGCGGTTCCAGGGACTGCGAGATTTCGGCGGCCTGTTGCAGCGAAGTACTCGGCGAAAGCGTGATGCGCACCGCCAGCGTGCCCTCGTCCAGTATGGGTACGAATTCGGTACCGAGAAACGGCACCAGCCCCAAACTGGCGATGAGCAAAAGAACCGCTGCCGCTGTAACGATCTTTTTCCGGCTGATAACTTTTTCCAGAAGCGGAACATAAAGCGCCTGCAGAAAACCGACGATGACATTGGTTTTTTCTTTAATTCCATTTTTAAAAAAATAGGTGCACAATACCGGCACCAACGTCAGTGAAAAAATTAAAGAGCCCAACATGGCAAAACTGATGGTAAAAGCCATCGGGCTGAACAGCTTGCCCTCCACTTCCTGCAAAGTGAAAAGGGGCAAAAACACGATGATGATGATGGAAATGGCGAAAACGATAGGCCGGCCGACTTCCCGCGCCGCCTGCAAAATAACCGGAACCGCTTTCCCCTGGTTGTGATTTCCCCCGGATAAATGGCGGATAATATTTTCAACCATGACGATGGAGCCGTCCACCATCATGCCGATGCCAATGGCCAGACCGCCCAGGGACATCAGGTTGGCGGACATGCCCATGTAATTCATCAGGATAAAAGCGGTCAGCGCCGAAAGCGGCAGGGTGATGGTGACAATAAAAGCGCTGCGCAGGTTACCCAGGAATAACAGTAAAATTATTACAACCAGTATGCCGCCTTCTAACAGGGCGTCTTTGACCGTGCCGGTGGCTTTTTTAACGAGATCGGCCTGATCGTAATAAGGAACCACTTTAACGCCTTTGGGCAGACCTGCATTAATCTGCGCCACCTTCTTTTTCACATTTTCAATGACTTCCGAGGTGTTCTCGCCTAATAATTTTAAAACGATACCCGAGACGATTTCACCCTTGTTGTTCATCGATACCAGACCGCGGCGGATTTCCGGACCAAAAGCCACCACGGCAATATCGCGGATATAAACCGGTATTTCACTGCGGCGCACGACTTTAATATTTTCGATATCTTTCAGGGTTGAAACCCAGCCCAGGCCGCGCACGAGATATTCTTCGGAATGGCGCACGATAAAATTTCCGCCGACGTTGCGGTTGTTGGACTTGACCACCTCAAGGACTTCATCAAGCGTAATATCGTATTTTTGCAGCAAAACCGGGTCGAGCTGAATTTGATACTGCTTCACCTCGCCGCCGAAACTGAGTATCTCGGTGACGCCGGGCACGGTACGCAACTGGAATTTGACAATCCAGTCCTGAATTTCCCGCAATTCCATCAGAGAATAACCTTCTCCCTGCAAATAATACTGGTACACCTGTCCCAGCCCCGAAGTAATCGGCCCCAATTCCGGGTTGCCCAAACCTTCGGGGATATCGCCCTTGGCCGATTGCAGCCTCTCGAACACGAGTTGCCGGGCAAAGTAAATATCGACATTGTCGGCAAAATAAACCGACACTACGGAAAGACCAAAGGTTGAAATCGACTTCACTTCGCGGATGTCCGGCAAGCCGTTCATCGCCACTTCAATGGGGTAGGTGATAAGCTTTTCCACTTCTTCCGGCGCCAGGCCCTCGGCTTCGGTAAAGACCTGCACCAGCACCGGGGATACATCCGGGAAAGCGTCGATAGGCAGCTTATTTAACGAGATAATGCCGGCCGCAACAAGCAGGATGGTGAAGATTAAAACCAACAACCGTTGGCGGGCGGCGAATTCGATGATTTTGTTGATCATGATTAATTCTCCTTAATGATGGTCGCCGCCAAACGATTCTTTTTCCATTTCCGATTTGACAAAAAAGGCCTTGCGCAACACCACATTTTCCTCGGCTGTCAGCCCGCTTTTAATCAGCACCAGGCTGTCACTGCCTTCACCGATAACGACATTCCGGCGGACAAAGCTATTCGCTTTGTCTTCAACAAAGATAAAATAATCCGTGCCGTCAAACTGCACAGCTTCTTCGGGCACGGCGAGAATGGAATCCGGGGCGCCGTATTGGAAATAGACCGTGGTGAACATATTCGGTATCAGCTCGGTCTTGCCTTTTTTAATTTCGATAAACACCTTAAAAGTGCGCGCCCTCGGGTTCAGCTCTTTATTGATTTTGATAACTGTGCCGCTAAACCTCCTTCCGGGCATAGCGGTGGCTGCAATGCTGACAGCCTGATCCATCTTCAGGTTGAGGTAATCTTTCTCATAAACCGCGGCTTCAACCCAGATACGGCTGTTGTCGATCACTTTCATGATGTCGGTGTCGGGTTGAATCATCTGGCCGAGTTCGATGTTGCGCTCGGTCACGTAACCGTTGATGGGGCTTTTTACCACCAGCACGCCGCGGCGGTGTTCCTTGCCGCTGAACATGCTTTCCACGTCTTCTTCGCTAAAACCCAACGAATGCAACTTGCGGTCGGCGGCGGCTTTGAGTTCGGCCTCGGCCCGTTGATAGCTGGCCTTGGCGGAAATCAAATCCTTTTCAGCTTTAATATCTTCCTTGCGCAGTTTCTTAATGCGTTCATAATTCGCTTTTTCCGCCCGGAAATCCGCTTTGGCGCGGATATAATCGGCGGTGATATTGGCAATTTCCAGGCTTTCCATTTCGAAAAGCGCATCGCCTTTTTTAACATAATCACCGATCTGCACATAAATTTTGCGCACCCGGCCGGTGACCAGGCTGTTTAAATGGGCGACATAATCGGGATTGACCACCACTTTGCCCTGGGCGGTGAAATGCTGCCGCAACAGCGTGTGCAGAGGTTTGCCCACTTCGATGCCGACCTCTTCGATGATCTCCGGCGAAATAACGATTTCAGCATGATGTTCTTCTGCGGCGGTTTCTGTTTCGATTTGTTTATCCTCATTTCCCGTGCAGCCGGCCAGGAGTAATGTGAAAAGAAACAGCACGGGCAAACTCATTTTTGCGATAATAAAAGTTTTTAATTTCATAATTCTTCTCCCACCAGTTTGATTAAGTGCGCTTTTTCGATTTGATAATTATTGAGTGAAATCAGGTAACCTTGCCGCGTATAAATCAGCGTCTGCTGGGCGTCGATAAATTGCAGGTAACCGATCTCACCGACAGCATAACTTTGCCGGGCAATACGAAAAACCTCTTCCGCTTCCCCCAACAGGCTGGTTTGGTACAGACGTACTTCATTGACCGCTTTTTGGAAATTGGCGGCGGCCAGATCAAAATCCTTTTGCAGGCGCAGGCCTTCGGCGGATAAAAAATGATCCGCCATCGACAGTTGCGCATTTCTCTGCTGAACGCGGCCTTTTTGCCCGAAAAACCACAGGGGAAAAGACAGGCCGACGCCGCCGCCCCAAAAATTATCCATCTCAATTTCCTGTTTATAATAAGTCATCGATATCTGCGGTAAAAAGCCGGAATAGGCCAGACGTCTGGCATTGAGCGCCGCTTGCCGTCCTGTCTGCGCCGCGAGCAGCGCCGG
This sequence comes from bacterium, assembly GCA_024275575.1. Taxonomy (GTDB): domain Bacteria; phylum Zhuqueibacterota; class Zhuqueibacteria; order Zhuqueibacterales; family Geothermadaptataceae; genus Bioreactorimicrobium. Next base: position 33,886 of record JAJRYV010000012.1, on the reverse strand, counting down.
ATGAGTCGCCAGTTTGGGTTTGAGTTTTGCATAAGAAAATTCCTCGATGGTTTCGGGGATTGAATCGGTCAGCACGATTTTTAAACGGTCGTCGTCCCGCAGGCCAAGCACCTGGCGCAAGCGGGAAAGCGCAGCGTCGACGTCTTTTTGTTTGCCGTTTAATTGCCGCCGGGCTTCGCCGAGATTGACTTTTGCTTTTAAAAAAGTCAGGCGGTCGCTTTCGCCCAATTCGTAGCTGCGTTTGGCGCGTTCGTAAAAATCCTGCGATAAGTCCAGATTTTTTTGCGCCAGCTTGACCAGCTCATTTCGCAGCAAAACGGTAAAATAAGCCTTTTTCACCATGAAAATTAATTCACGTTTGAATCTTTCAAGGCCAAATCGCCGCTGCTGTATTTCCGCATTGAGCACTTTGTGGCGGAAATAGTAAGTGGTGGGGAAATCAAGGGACTGTGACATATACAACCTGCTCTCACCATAACGCGTGAAAGGTGCGTTCGGATGAATTTGCTCATTTTCAATTCCGAGCTCCGGGTTTTCAGGGGTCATCTCCGCCCAGTAAATCCCCTTTTGCGCTTCTATTCTCTTGTGTTGAATTTGCAATAACGGGTTTTCTTGCAAGGCAAGATTTTTCGCATCTTGCAGCGAGAGTGGCTTCACCTGTTGTGCGAAGCCGCTGGAAACAGGTAAAATCAAAACGAGAAATATCAGAAAAATATTTTTCATTTCACATGCTCCTCATGCTTTTTCATTTTTCCGAAATTGGACTTTCTAAAAAATGGGTTAAAATTGTATTTATCTGCCATCGATTGACAAAAGGAATGCGGTATTTAGCGCCTGACAAAAATCCGGGAACTCGGCCGAAAAGTTGCAAGTCCCCAAAAAACATAGAGCAGCAAGCGTCCCGCCGAGCGTGTCTGGCCTCAGCGAGGACGCTTTCGGCCTATAAACCGGTGTTTTCAGGGCTGGTTCAGCATAACAGAGCGAATCAAATGAGAAAAGACTGGAACAAAGTTATGAGCGAGGTGTTGATCAGAAATCTATTTAAAGAAATTGAGAAAGTAGTGTAATCAGAGTTGATAAGGCAAGTCGGGTTCGGTTTTTCAAAAACAGAACAGGCGGCTGAATTGTTTGTGAGGAATCTGTTGGTATCATCAGTGTCATTATTATCAATTTTATCAGCCTTTGCTAAAAGAATTCTCAGATCATGCTGAGAATGGTTCACTTCAAATTGATACAGGGTATTATATGCCGAATGAAAAAATGCCGCGATAAAACCACAATAAAACAAAAAAATTAGCCCCTGCTTTGTTTTTCGGGAAAAGTTCATTTTTAAATCCCTTATATTGATTCCGTCATGATATTTTCAGCCGGGAATTACCAGATTAGAAACCCGGCTGAAAGGTAACTTCACCCTTGCGAAGTTGAGGTGAAATTGAGAGGATACAATACCCCAAAGTACATCTCACAAGCATAATTGCTGGTAATCTTCGCAAGGGGCTGAGCGTGTGTTGGCCTCAGCGACGATGTTCTTGGCCCCCGGTTATCAAGTCAGTAAATAGAACCAGATTTCTAAATTGCGCACGAACTCATCCTTCGACAAGCGTCCGAACCCACCCTCCTGTATAATTCATAAACGAGAGAAAACACTGCTTCCGGGTGCGAAACATCCCTCTGATTTGTGCTCTTAACGAGCACAAATCTGTCTCCCTTCAAAGGGAGATTTTGCAAATCCCCCCTTTGAAGGGGGGAGGAATGTTTATCTCGGAATTGGCAATTCGAACCTAAAAAGATTGTTTATAAATAAAGCAGGCCCTGCAAGCGTTAAACCGCAGCCTCGCCGCGTTCGCCGCTGCTGATGCGCACGGCGTCAAACGCATCGGTGATATAGATTTTGCCGTCGCCTTTTAAACCCGTATGCGCTTGAGTCTGGATAGCGGCAACGACGTCTTCCACTAATTTATCCAGACAAAACACCTCGAGTTTGATGTGTTTGACAAAATCGTACAGGTCTTCTTCGATAGAATGCGGTTCATCGCCGCACGTTCCACGGCCGCAGCCGCGCACTTCGAGAATAGTCATGCCGCTGAGGCCGTCAATTTCATGCAAGGCCATAGTCACATTGTTCAGCTTATGCGGTTTGATATAAGCGATGATATGTTTCATGGTATTTCCTCCACTTTTTACTTAAAATACACTTCCTCCCAAATTGAGCAATTTGGATTCCACTTTAATCAAGTTGTCTCTCCACACTCAAATCAATGGCAAACCACTTATAAATGGCCGGGATGACCAGCAGGGTTAAAACCGTTGAGGTGATCAAGCCGCCGACCACGACAGTTGCCAAAGGCCGCTGCACTTCACTGCCGGTGCCGTCGGAAAAGAGCAGCGGGATGAGTCCCAGCGCCGTGGTCAGGGCGGTCATCAATACCGGACGCAGACGCAGCATAGCGCCTTTAACCGAGGCTTTATCGATGGGCACGCCGTCTTTGAGCAACTGGTTTAAATAGGTCACCAGCACCATACCGTTTTCCAGGGCGATGCCGAACAAAGCGATAAATCCCACCGAAGAAGGCACTGAGAGATTCTGTCCGGTCAGCCACAGCCCCACCACGCCGCCGACCAAAGCCAGAGGGATATTTAACAGGATCAGAAATGTATTCTTCAACGAATTGAAACTGGAAAAAAGCAGTAAAAAGATAATCAGCAGCGTCACCGGAACGACCACGGCCAATCGCTTATTGGCTTCCTGTTGCAGGCGGAACTGGCCGCCCCAGGTGACCAGATAGCCGGGCGGCAGATCGACGTTTTCAGCGATCGCTTGCTGGCCCTCCGCAACGAATGAACCGATGTCGCGGCCCATGACATTGCTCTGGATGGTGATGAAGCGCTGGCTGTTTTCGCGGGTTATCTGGCGCGGCCCGACCACCTCTTCGATGCTTGCCAGTTGCGACAGAGGAACTTTGATGCCGCCGGGCGCATTGATTAAAATCTCGCTGATCGCTTCCATCGAATTGCGGAATTCCGCCTGATAACGCACGAGAATATCGAAGCGGCGTACGCCTTCAAAAATCTGACCGGCGATTTCACCGCCCACAGCAGCGCGGATGACCTGCTGCACTTCTTCAACATTGACGCCGTAGCGGGCGATGGCATGGCGGTTCACTTTTATGAGTAACTGCGGCGTTCCGCTTATCTGGTCAGCCTGCACGTCGGCGGCGCCGGGCACCTGGTTGATAACGCGCACGATCTCATCCGCTTTTTCTTTTAACACTTGCAGGTCGTCACCGAACAATTTTATCGCCAATTCGGCGCGCACGCCTTCCAAAAGTTCATCGACAGTCATCTGAATCGGCTGGGTGAAATTGGCCAATACGCCGGGAATATTGCCGACCTCGTCGCGGATGACTTTTTCAAGGTCTTGCTGTGTTTTGGCCGTTCGCCATTCTTCCTTTGGTTTGAGCAAAATATACATTTCAGCGCTGTTGACGGGATCGGTGTGTGCGCCGACCTCGCCGCGGCCGATGCGGGTTACCGCGCCGGTCACTTCCGGAATTTTAACCAACCGCCGTTCGACGATTTGCGTTATGCGCGTGCTCTCATTGAGAGAAATGGAAGGTGCCATGGTCAGCCGCAGAACAATCGTGCCTTCCTGTAGGGTGGGTGTAAATTCGGAACCCAGGCGGGGAAAAATCAAGGCGCCGATCACAATCAGGATGACGGCCAGCGCCACAGCCGCCTGACGAAATTTTACAAAAAACAAAATGAGTGGTTCATACAGTTTCAATAATAAACCGACTAAAAAACCGTCATCATGCCCGGTGTTTTCCTTTTTTACTTTTGGGCGACGCATAATCATATTGGATAATACCGGAGCCAAAAAGAGGGCAAAAATCAGCGAGCCCAACATGGCCAGGGAAACCGTAAAAGCCAGCGGACTAAATGTTTTGCCTTCCACCCCCTGCAGAGTGAACAGGGGCAGGAAAACCACGATAATAATGGAAATAGCGAACAGGATCGGCCGCGCAACCTCGAGACAGGCGCGGGCCACAACATGGATGCGCGGTTCGCCGGGTTTTGACAAGCGCAACATACGATCGACATTTTCCACCATCACGATGGTGCCGTCCACCATCATGCCGATGGCAATGGCCAGGCCGCCAAAGGACATCAGGTTAACCGAAATGCCGAAATACTGCATACCGACCATGGCAAACAGGATAGAAAAAGGGATGGAAATCGCCACCACCAGGCTGGGGCGAAAAGAGCCCATAAATACCAGCAAAACAAGGGTGACCAGAATAATGCCCTGCAGCAGCGCGTCGGTCACCGTTTTTACGCTGGATTCCACCAGCGTTTTTTGCTGATAATAGGGGATAATTTTTATTCCCGGTGGCAGAATGCTGTTGATCTCTTTCATTTTTTCTTCCACATGGCCGATCACCGTCGAAGAATTGCTGCCGTACAGTTTGACAACCATGCCGGAGATCACCTCGTGTTCGCCATCCATCGTTTGCACACCGCGACGAATAGAGCCGCCGATTTCAACATCGGCCAATTGCTTTAAAAAAATGGGCACGCCGTCCTCGGCCATGATGACAATGCTTTCGATATCTTCGATGTCTTTGGCCAGCCCCACCGAGCGCACGATGAACTCTTCGGCATTTTTTTCGATAAACTGGGCGCCCACGTTCAGGTTGTTGGCTTTTATTCTTTCGATGACTTCATTGATGGTGATATCATAGCGCAATAAAGCGCTGGGATCGATGACGACCTGAAACTGTTTTTCCCAGCCACCGATGCCCAGCACCTCGGTGACGCCAGGAACGGTCTGCAACTGGTATTTGATCAGCCAGTCCTGAATGGTGCGCAGTTCAGTCAGGGAATAGTTGCCGGTTGTATCATCCAGATAGTAAAACAAAATGAGTCCCATGCCGGTTGAAATGGGCCCCATCGAGGGTTCGCCGAAACCATCGGGGATTTGCTCGCGCGCTTCCTGCAGGCGTTCGTTGACCAACTGGCGGGCAAAATAAATATCGGTGCCGTCTTTAAAATAGATGTTGACGACCGACAGACCAAAATTGGAAACCGAACGAATTTTCTCCAGGTTGGGCAGGCCGTTCATCGCTACTTCCACCGGAAAGGTGACGTATTTTTCAATTTCTTCCGGGGCCAGGCCCTCGGTTTCGGTAAAAACCTGCACCAGCGAAGGCGATACGTCGGGAAAGGCGTCGATGGGCAGTTGCCTGTAGCTGAACCAGCCCCCGGCGAGAACCAGCACGCCTAATACGAGCATCAGTAATTTGTTTCTCAGAACAAATTGAATTATTTTCTGCATATTATATTAACTCCTGTTCGGTTTTTTTTCTTATCAATGCCCGTGACCGCCACCGAAAGCTTCTTTCTGCAATTCGGTTTTGATGGTAAATCCGCCTTTTGATACATATTCCTGGCCGACCTGAAGTCCGGCGATAATCTCTACGGAGCGCGTATTTTTGTGGCCGATGGAAACCGGCTTGGGAACGAAACCTTTTGCTGTTTTAACGAAAACCACCGTGCGATTTTCAAAAGTCTCCAGCGCGGTTTTCGGCACCAAAACATCGACCTGGGATTCCTGCTTTACAACCGCGGCGCTAACAAACAAACCCGGGCGCCAATGGCCGTCAGAATTGGGCAGCACGACCCGTGCAGTTGCGGTGCGCGTATCTTCTTCAACGACCGGGCTGATGTATGATATTTTCCCTTGCACTTCAGGCATTTCCGAACCGGCGGTGACAACGGCTTTTTGGCCGATTTTGATAAACTGCAAGTCCTTTTGGTAAACATTCAAATTAGCCCATACATGGCTTAAATCCGCGACGATAAAAGCATGCGCGGCATCGCTTATCACCTCGCCGAGAGTCAGGTGCATTTCGATAACCGTGCCGCTGATCAGGGATTTGACTTTATATGGGACTAAACTTTCATTGCTTTCAATAATAGCCAGTACCTCGCCTTTTTTGACTCTATCACCAATTTTCTTGCGCACTTCCTTGACGATACCGGGAAAACGCGGAATGATGTGGGCCAGTCGATCGGGATCGATGACGATTTCGCCAGTCAGGTCAGTATGCACCTGTAAATTTCCCGGGCCTGCCGTGGCTAATTCGATGCCGAATTCAGCCAGTTCATCGGCGCTGAGCTGCACAATTTCTTCTTCCTCGTGTCCACCGCGCTCTTCTTCCTCATGCCCGTCGTGTTCTTCTTTTTCAGCAACTTCCATTTTTTTGTTTTGTTTTTCTTCGGGCCGGCTGCCACAACCCTGTATCAATATGAAAACGAATACCAGTAATAAAACCGATAAAATGTTTGAAGAAATAATTTTCGTCATGGTCTTCATGGTGCTGTTCCTTTTGAAATATGAATCTGCTTTTATATCATTTTTAATTTATTTTACATCCGCCAGGCTGCGTCCTACCAGCCTTTCGATATCCGCTGTTGTGTGATGGAGATCAGTTATCGTCCGCAAATACCGGCCGCGTGTTTCGAATAATGTTCGCTGGGCGTCAAGGACGTCGAGAGAGGTGAATTTCCCCAGGAGGTATCCGCGGTTGATCACCTCATAAGCCGTGCGGGCGTCGGGAATGATTTTGTCCTTTAGCGTACTCGCCTCATTATGCAGCGCCGAAAGCAGTTGATAATAGATGGCAAGTCGGGATTTCACCTGTGTTTCCACCACCTGGCGCTGTTTTTCTGATTGTTTGACGCGGTATTCCGCTTCCTGAACGGCGCCCTGATTGCGATTAAACAACTGCAGGGGAATGGATAAACCGATGACAAAAGCATTATCGCCGCTTTCATTGAGACGGCGGTAGGCGCCGCTAACGATGGGATCGGGAATGACATTGGCTTTTTCCAGTTCCCGCACAGCCTGCCGACGCTCCATTTCCACCACCCAGCGCGCCAGGTCGGGATTATCATTGATCAGCGCCTGTAGTTTTTCCAGCGCAGGAAAAGAAAGCGCTATATCCAGTTTTCCTTCAGCCTGAAGAAATTCAGCTTTGATGCCGCCCCAGGCTGCGGCCAATCTCTGGCGGGCGGCGGTTAATTCACGGCGCGCTCTTTCCAGTTCGATGCCGGCAACCGACAGTTCGACCTTGGCCCGCGCCGCTTCCGCCGTGGATATTTTGCCCGCTTCGACACGTTTGGTGATCGTAGCGACAAATTTTTCAGCCAGGGCGAGCAGTTCCTCATCCATTCGCACCCGTTCCTGCGCAGCGAGAACTTCGGTGAAACTTTTCACCACCTCGGTAAAGACGTCTAACCGTACGGCTTCATAATCCCATGCGGCCATATCGCTTTCCAGTGCGGCGATTCGTGTTCGCTTTTGTCGCTTGCCGCCGAGTTCGATTAACTGTCCCAGGGACAGAGTCGTTTCAGTGGAACGGAAAGCGCCATAATTACTGCTGCCGCCAAAATTTTCCACTTCCACATTTAATTCAGGATTCGGCAGAAAAGATTGCTGCAAGGCCCAGGCCTCACGAGCGCGGATTTCCAGCGAAAAAACGGCTAATTGCGGATTGTAATGCAATGCCAGGGCGAGGGCGTCTTTTAATTGTAAAATTTCCGGTTGTTTAATTTTGCTGGTTCTCGTAGCGGATTGAGACTCTTTTTCATGAGCGACAAAAGATTTATATAATAATCGGGGCGCAGCCCGTTCTACGGTTGTGCGTGATCCGGTGCAACCGATTAATATGCTAAAAGACAAGATTATTATTGGAATAAATGGACGTACTCTCATAAAGATTCTCCATTAAATACTGGTTGAACAATCATAAACGTAGGTTAAATGAATAGCAGAGCGCCCGCAGTTCCTTTACGAGGAATGCAGACAAGATGGAATTTCAGGAAAAATCTTTTGGAGGGGGATCAAATAAGCAGAACGACGTTACAAACGGCGCTGTATTGCGGCAAAATACTGTTGTATTCCAAGGGAGGGGTGGTATGACTCGAACTGCTCATTAAAGCAGATTTTATAAACAGGCCCGTTTTCAGGTCTGGAATCTGGTGTTTTTCACTTTGTTTGATGATAACATGCTGCCACTGTGTATCCAGCGAAACATCAGAACAAACATTTAGAGGGATATTGGGTAAAGCAACGATTTTTGTGAAATTCACTGCTTCGGGTGAAGAAAACTCATTTACACAGTGTTCCTTATTGTCAGCAGCCTCCACGGCCACATGACCATTGTCGCCGAAACAGAGGACAAAATCAGGCAGGGATACCTGAAACAGCATCGATTGCATAAAAAATAGGTAGCTCAGAATTACCCTGGAGATAGTCATGATCATTTCTGTTTCTCCGCCACATGTTCTTTGGCTATCAGAACAAGCCCGTTAATATGCTCATCATCGAGTGAATAATAAACCATTTTTCCTTCTTTGCGGTTTTTGACGATTTTCATAGTTCTCAACAAACGCAATTGATGCGAAATTGCTGATATGGAAACATCCATCAGCGCGACCAGGTCGCAGACACAGAGCTCTTCCAAAGACAGGGCCTGGACAATGCGCAAACGTGTCGGATCGCCCAAAGCTTTGAACAGACCGGCCATGGACTGGTTCTCGGCATCTGCGGGAAGCGCAGCGGAGACCAGCTTCACTTTTTTGCGATCGACGATATCGGCAGAACAGACGTCAGTATGTGTCATCTAACAACCTCATTTGAACAATTGCTCAAGTATAAACAAAATACATTTACAATGCAACCCTTATTAAAAAATTTTAAACCTTTAAATCAGGAAAGCCGACCATCGATTCACGCCGGAGTTCAAATATCCCCGTTGAAAACTGTTGTGGCACTTTACGGCTTATTCATCATTATTTGCAATTAGGATCGACACTTTATCAGAAGAGCGCGACGAATTCTACTTTTTATTCATACACACTTGCCCGGTACGGGCGCAAGTAGTTGGCAGTTTGCCGGACAAGAGATAGTCTTCTTCCAAACCGCCACAGCCGCAACTGCCTTCTTTTTTCTTCCACTGGGCAAAGTGCAGCATGGCGGCCATAAAAGTAAAACCAATGATCATGAAAACGAATACTATTAAATAAGGTGTCATTTCAGCACTCTCTATTTTTTCATAAAAACTTTTTTAAACTGCGGCGTCATTTTTTCGATAAAACCGTTTTCACTACGGATGATCATAAAAACTGGCAAATTCATTTTAAGTGCAAAATCAAAACCCTTTTCCGGACCCATTACATCGATTGCTGTGGCGTAACCATCAGCAGCCATGCAGGAGGGGTCGATGACGGTGACCGAGGCCAGTTTATGGGTGATCGGCCGTCCTGTCTGCGGGTCGATGGTATGCGAATACCGTATACCGTCTTTTTCAAAATAATTGAGATAATCCCCGGAGGTCGCCATACCGGTATTGGAAACACGCACCACTTTCTGGATGCCGCCCTTGTTCACCGGCGTCGCCACGCCGATGCGCCAGACTTTACCATTGGCTTTGCTGCCGCCGGCGCGAATTTCACCGCCGATTTCCACGAGATAATTTTCGTATCCTGCAGCGGCAAGAAATTCAGCTGCCGCATCGACGGCATATCCTTTAGCAACCGCTGATAAATCACAATAGGCAGCGGGCATAGTTTTTCTCACTGCCGGCGGATTGAAGTTGACCGAGATATTATTTTGACCAACAAGTTTTTTTTGAGCGGTAATCTCTGCAGAAGAAGGGATTGCCGACTTCTGTTCCGTCGGGCCAAAACCCCATAGATTCACCAATGGTCCGACAGTGATATCAAAAGCGCCACCCGTTTGTCGATATATTTTATGGCTTTCTGCAATCACTGCTGCGAGTTCAGCGGAAACGGCAAACCAGTCTGTTTTGGCGTATTGATTGAAACGGGAAAGCTCCGACTCCGGGCTGTAGGTCGACATTTGTATTTTGTCGATTTTATACAGCAGTGAGTCGATCTGTTTTTGCAAGTTTTGCTTTAATACGGCAGAATTCTTGGATTTCATCGCGATGACTTTCACCATATAAGTCGTTCCCATGGTGTAGCCATCGATTTTCAATTCAACCAAAGCTGTCGGCGTCTTTACACAGGTTGTGAGGAGCAAAACAACAAAAAGGCCGATTGTATAATTCTTTACTATTTTCATCATATTCGATTTACATCAAAATGGCTGGGCGCTAATAAACCCGGTGAAATAAGGAAAGCATCGCGCGCAGGAAAAACTTTATCCACGCTGCGGGAGACTTTCGTCCGATATGGGAAAAACCTGTTCATTTGATCGCCGGGACAAGCACTGCAGCGTGTTCTGATTAATCGTTCGTTTTCCAGCGCCAGTCTTCGTAATAATCCCATTTAACGATGGCATTCAGTTTGTCGAGTTCGGTGGATTTTTGCACTAGGGCTGCTTTAATCACGTCACCGACGGATAGCAGGCCGACGAGTTTACCATCTTTTTCAACCAGCAAATGACGCAGACGCATGCCGAGGAACTTGTCCAGGAGAGCGTAACATGTGGCGTCATCCGGTGTTTTTTTCAGATTTGTGATCATATAATCACCGATTTTTGCTGTTTTGGTGTCAAAGCCTGCTTGCAATGAATTGCGCACAAGATCGCGTTCCGTCCAGATGCCGGAAATAGTGCCGCTTTCTTCGATCAGCATGGCGCCGATATTGTTATCAGCCATGATGCGAAGGGCGTCATAAATCGTTGTTTCCGGTGGAACCGAATAAATTTTGTTTCCTTTTTCCTGCAGCATTTCGATGGCGGTTTTCATTATGCTCTCCCTTTCTCATTAATGATTTTTATACGGTTTATCCGTTGAATTCTGCATAAAAAAACATCCTCTCCGGCAGTAATATTCCATGTGGAGAGGATGTTGTTTATTTGCACAATTTCGAATCAGCCAAAATCATCGTACATGATATTTTCCGGTTCAACGCCAAGATCGAGCAGCATGTTGGTCACTGCAGAATTCATCATTGGCGGGCCGCAAAGGTAATATTCGATATCCTCAGGCGCCGGATGATCTTTCAGGTAATTATCGTAAATCACCTGGTGGATGAAGCCGATATGGCCTTTCCAGTTGTCTTCTTCAAGGGGTTCGGAAAGCCCCACATGCCAGGTAAAATTTTCGTTTTCTTCCTGCAGTTTGTCAAAATCTTCCACATAGAACATCTCGCGCAAGCTGCGGGCGCCATACCAGTAGGTGATTTTGCGTTTGGTTTTGATGCGACGCAACTGGTCGAAAATATGGGAGCGCATCGGTGCCATGCCGGCGCCACCGCCGACGAACATCATTTCATTATCCGTCTCACGGGCAAAGAATTCACCGTAGGGCCCGGAGATGGTGACCTCATCGCCTGGTTTCAGGCTGAAAATATAGGAAGACATCAAACCCGGCGGCACATCAGGCAAACGTGGCGGCGGTGAAGCGATGCGCACATTGAGCATGATAATGCCTTTTTCTTCGGGATAATTGGCCATCGAATAAGCGCGCACCACAGGCTCTTCAGCTTTGGAGACATAACGCCAGAGATTGAATTTGTCCCAATCTTCCCGATATTCTTCTTCGATGACAAAGTCTTTGTAATGCACCACGTGAGGCGGGGCTTCGATTTGAATATAACCACCGGCGCGGAAATTGACATTTTCACCTTTCGGCAGTTCGATTATAAATTCTTTGATAAAAGTAGCGACATTATGATTTGAGCGTACTTTGCAGTGCCATTTTTTCACACTGAAGACCTCGGCCGGTACTTCGATTTTCATATCGCCTTTGACGGCGACCTGGCAAGCGAGGCGGCAGCCTTCACGCTGCTCCTTGCGATTGATGTGCGAGGTTTCTGTCGGCAGGATATCTCCGCCGCCTTCTTTTACGGCCACTTTACACTGGCCACAGGTACCGCCGCCACCGCAGGCGGAGGGGATGAAGATTTTTGCTCCGGCAAGGGTGTCCAGCAGTTTTCCACCCAAACCAACGGTGACGGAATTCTCGGGATCATCATTGATAGTGATTCTGGCATTGCCGCTGGCAACCAGTTTCGACTTTGCGAAGAGAATCACCGTCACAAGCATGATCACGATGAGGATGAACATCACCGAGCCGAATAATACTAAGCTTATTCCAGTCATTTATTTATCTCTCTAAAGTTGAATTCCAGAAAATAACATAAAGGCCATCGCCATCAGGCCCACCATGATAAAAGTAATGCCCAGGCCACGTAAACCATCGGGCACATTGCTGTACTTCATTTTTTCGCGAATCCCGGCGAGGGCGATAATTGCCAGTGCCCAGCCAACACCTGAACCAATACCGAAAGTTACTGATTCGGCGAAGTTAAAATCGCGTTCAACCATGAGCAACGAACCACCGAGGATAGCGCAGTTCACAGTGATCAGCGGCAGGAAGATGCCCAGCGCATTATACAGCGCGGGAACAAATTTATCGAGTGCCATCTCCAGAATTTGTACCATCGCCGCAATAACGCCGATGTAGGTAATCAATCCGAGGAATGTCAGATCGATGCCGGGCAGGCCGGCCCAGGCGAGGGCGCCCTTTTTCAGGAATGTCGTATACAACAGATTATTAACCGGCAGGGTGATACCCTGCACAACGATGACCGCAATTCCCAAACCTGTCGCGGTCCCAACATCTTTCGAAACGGCCAGATAAGTACACATGCCCAGAAAAAACGCCAGGGCAAGGTTTTCCATAAAAATGGATTTAATAAACAAACTTAAATAATGCTCTACCATGATTTAGTCCTTTTCCACTTGCTCGGGTTTCCAGGCTCTGATCGCCCAAATGAGCAATCCAATCAAGAAAAATGCGCTGGGGCTCAACACCATCAGCCCGTTGGCGGAATACCAGCCGCCTTCGGTTGTCAGCGGCAATACGCTGATGCCGAAGAGTTTGCCGGTGCCCAACAGTTCACGAAAAAAGCCCACCACGACCAGCACGAAGCTGTAACCCAGCCCGTTGCCGATACCGTCGAGAAAACTGATGAGCGGCGGATTTTTCAGCGCGTACGCCTCAGCCCGCCCCATGATAATACAGTTGGTGATGATCAAACCAACAAAGATCGACAATTTTTTACTGATATCGTAAGCAAATGCCTTGATGAACTGATCGGCAATGATAACCAACGATGCGATGATGGTCATCTCTACGAGAATCCGAATGCTGCTGGGGATGTGATCGCGGATAGCGCTGACGGCAAGGTTGGAAAAAGCCGTTACAACGGTTACGGCGAGTGCCATCACGACCGCGGTCTCCATACGGGTTGTCACTGCGAGAGCGGAGCAAATTCCCAGAATTTGCAGCCCGATCGGATTGTTGTTAAAAATCGGATCGAGCAAAACATCTTTATATTTATTAGCCATTAGAGCTCGCCTCCCTCATTTTTTTCAGAAACGGGCCATAGCCGTTTTCACCAAACCAGAATTTAATCATTTTACCTACTCCTCGCGTTGTCAGGGTTGCGCCGGAAAGGCCATCGATTTGATGGTTCGCATCCGGGCTTGCCGGATTCACCTGACCTTTGAGAACCTGCAAAATCAATTTCTGATGATCGTCAAATACGACTTTGCCGTTCCACGAAGCACGCCAGCGCGGGTTTTCAATTTCACCACCCAAACCCGGAGTTTCTCCGTGTTCATAAAAAGTGATCCCTCTGACGGTGTTCAAATCCTTGCTCAGCGCGACAAATCCGTACATGGTTGACCATAATCCTTTGCCATGCACCGGCAGGATCACTTTTTCGATAACGCCATTTTCCGTCACTGAATAGATGAGCATATTCTTCGGCATGTGCCCGATACCGGCGATATCGGCCTCCGCCGGAATTTCATGGCCATATTCAGGGTCGACAGACATTTCTTTAATATCGAATGTCTCGGGCGACAATTTGGCGGTGTACTGATCTTCGGGAATATGTTCACCGGTGGAAAGATCGATGATATAGCTGGTGATTTTTTCTTTAAAAATCGTTTTGACGTCGGTTTTTTTATCGTATAAACCACCAGCCATCAGGATATTTTTAATTTTATCGTTGCGCTTGTTTTCCTCCTGTATGCCCTGCAAATAGACAGCAGCGGTGGAAACGAGCACGGAACAGACCAGGCAGACAGCGAGTGCAACGCCAACGGTCTTGCGAATACTATCACTTTGCATTTCTCGCTAGCCTCCTTTTTATGTTTCTATTGAGGAATATGCGATCGAAAATCGGCGCGAAAACATTACCGAAAAGAATGGCGAGCATCATACCCTCGGGAAAAGCAGGATTGATAACACGAATCAGCACGACGAGTATGCCGATCAAAAAGCCATAAAGCCATTTACCACCATCCGTGATCGCCGCCGTGACTGGGTCCGTCGCCATAAAAACCGTACCAAAGGCAAAGCCACCGATGACGAGATGCCATGCCGGTGTCATCGCAAACATGGGGTTGGTGGCGCTGTCGATGAAATTTAGAAAATAAGAAAAACCGGCCATGCCGAGCACGGTGCTCAACATGATCTGCCACGATCCGATACGAGTAACAATGAGGATAAAAGCGCCGATCAGACAGGCCACAACCGAAGTTTCTCCCATCGATCCCGGGATAAATCCCATAAAGGCATCCCACCATGAAGTCGTAAGCTGCATCGCCGAATCGGCAAATTCTGCCAACGGTGTAGCTTTGCTAAAACCGTCGACAGCGACCCAGACGGCATCGCCTGAAATTTGCGCTGGATAAGCGAAAAATAAAAAAGCCCGCGCTGTTAAAGCGGGATTGAGCACATTCATGCCGACACCGCCGAAAACTTCTTTACCGATGACAACGCCAAAACTGATGCCGATGGCCACTTGCCACAGCGGAATGGTTGCCGGCAAAATCAACGGGAAAAGCAGGCTGGTGACGAGAAAACCTTCCGTGATCTCATGTTTCCGCACCGTGGCAAAAACCACTTCCCAGAAACCACCGACGGCTAATGTGACCAGATAAACCGGCAGGAAAAACAGGGCGCCAAAAGCCAGATTACTGAATATGTTCTCAGGATTTGTACCGATTCCCAGCCAGGCTGCCAGCGAATAATGCCAATCGCTGCCGACTGCGGCGCCGCCCATTTTTGCCAGGGCCAGATGCGCCTGATAACCGGTATTGTAAAAAGCCATCACCACGGTTGGAATAAGCGCGAGATAAACCAGAATCATCATGCGCTTGAGGTCCATTTTATCACGGACGTGTGAACTCGTTTTGGTCACCGTTCCGGGCGTATACAGAATCGTATCCTGGGCCTCCCAAATGGGGAACAGGGCTTCGAGCTTGCCGCCCTTGCGGAACAGGTGATCCTGTTTATCCAAAAAGTTTCTTAAGAATTTCACTATCCTTCCTTCTCAATTATCGTTAAGTTTTCTCGCAAAATCGGGCCAAATTCAGTCTTTGAAGGACAGGCATAAGTGCACAATGCCAGGTCTTCTTCATCGAGTTCGAGAACACCGAGTTTTTCAGCTTCTTCCATATCTTTAACCGCAAGTGCACGCAAAAGATAAGTCGGCTGAATATCCAGCGGCATCACAGCTTCGTAGTTGCCATTGGGCAAAATCGCTCTGTGGCTGCCGTTCGTCGATGTTGTCAAATCGAATTTTTTACTCAAAAAAAGTTTTGAGATGACTATATTTTTAACCGAATGCACATTGGCGCCGGGCGCCATCCAGCCAAAGAATTCGCGCTTGCGGTTTTCTTCAAGCACGGAAATCTGCTGGTGGTAGCGGCCTAAAAAAGCAAAGGAGCCGGCGGCTATACGCCCCGAAAGGACGGAACCGGAAATCTTCCGGTTTTCCACTTCAGACAATTCCCCATCGGTCAATTCATCGATCGAAGCGCCGATGCGTGCTTTGATATGTCGCGGATGTTTTGCCGTCGGACCGGCGAGGGAAACGATTCTATCGGTTAAAATACGGCCGGTGGTGAAAAGGTGGCCAATAGCGATTACATCCTGCAATCCGATATGCCAGACAATTTTATCGCGGCTCACCGGATCGAGAAAATGGATGTGAGTGCCCACGAGTCCGGCAGGATGGGGACCGGCAAATTCCGCCGTTTCCACGGTCGTCGAACCTGTGGGGATATTTTCATCGGGTGATTTACAAAGGAAAACTTTACCGCTGGTGAGTTTACTGACAATTTCGAGTCCATTGACAAAATCTTCTTCATGTCCCTGGAGTAGAAGTTTCATCGATGGTGCAAGTGGGTTCGAATCCATCGCCGTCACGAAAATCGAGTGCGGCGCCTCCGCCGGATTGGCAACTTTACTGAACGGGCGGGCACGTAAAGCAGTCCACAATCCTGATTCGATCAACTGCTCTTTTACAACATCAGCCGGGAGCCCCGCCAGTTCGGCGGCTTTGTGACTCTTAAACGTAATTTCATCTTCCCCTTCCAGCGCAATGACGATCGACTGGAAAACGCGGCGTTTGCCACGATTGACGGCAACCACTTTCCCAGCACCTGGTGATGTGAATTTGACACCTTCCATTTTTTTATCGGTGAAAAGCAACTGCCCAAGTTTGACTAAATCTCCCACCTGAACAGCCATCGTCGGTTTCATGCCAACGTAATCATCACCAACCAATGCCACCTGAGTGACGGGTTTACCATCGTAAACCTTTTCCTCCGGGGCACCACTAATGGGAAGGTCCAAACCTTTTTTGAGTTTTGTTAGTCCCATTTCTTCCTCAACTATGATGAATAAAATTCACAAACGTATTAATGCTAATCAGAGTGCTCATATTCTTTTAAAACACTCGATATAATATAATTTTATTGGAGAATTGCAAAAAATAATATGAATATCTTGTTTTTTTTTTCGCCATCTGTATAATTCCTGCTCAAAACGTGTAAAATCCGGATATTCTTTTTTATCAGAATTATTTAAGCGGCTTGCGTTTTGCTGATTTGCACATGATTTATCCTGCTGCTGTTTCTGCGATAATATCGACTGCCGTAACCGGCAATACAAATAAGCAAATCTTCGCCGGTTCCGATTGTAAAACAAAATTAACGACAAAGCTAAGATATTAATCGATAATTGCCAATTATTCTAATGCAATTTTTTGTTTTTTTAAATCGATGTAGCCCTTGAGAAATAACCTTATATTGTGTAAGTTGACAGTGGCCTATTTTATTGAATAATTTAACCGAACGGGAAAAAATGCAAATCGAAGCCCTATTGCCGATAATACAGCGGTTGCATGCACAAATCCGGGATACGGTGGTTTCCGCCTGTGAAAAATCTGCAATCGATGAGCTGTCAAAGATCGAATCCGAGGGGCGGGACGATACGATTTACCGCATCGACCGCATTAGCGAAAATGCGCTCATTGGATTCGTCGAGAGGGAAATTGCCCCGCTTGCACCGGTTGTGCTCATCGCCGAAGGTTTGGAGACGGGGCAAATCGTCCTGCCGCAGGGAACGACTGAAGACGATGCCGAATTTCGCCTCATCGTCGATCCCATCGATGGCACACGCGGTCTGATGGTTCAAAAGCGCAGCGGCTGGATTCTCACCGGTGTGGCGCCAAATCGCGGAAAAAACACCGACCTGCAAGATATCGAACTGGCTGTACAGACGGAAATTCCATTGATAAAACAACATCTTTCGGATCAGCTCCGGGCAGTTCGCGGCAAAGGCATGCAGGCTGTGCGCCACAATCGTTTGAGCGGCAGAGATAAAGAGATTACACTGCGCCCCTCAAACGCCACGACAATCGCCCACGGTTTTGCCATGCTGGCCCGTTTTTTCCCGGGCGCGCGTGATTTGATCGCTAAAATAGACGAGGAGATTATTCACGGCGCCCTGGGGCCGGTGCAGCCGGGAAAAACTCATTGTTTCGAGGACCAGTATATCTCTACCGGTGGACAATTATATGAATTGATCGCCGGGCACGACCGCTTCAATGCCGATATCCGGCCATTGTTGAAACATGAGATAAAAAACCGCAAACACACTGCCGGTATCACCTGCCATCCATACGACATTTGCACCGAACTGATCGCCCATGAAGCCGGCGTCATCATCGCCGATGAAAACGGCGGACCGCTGCATGCGAGGTTAACTACAGATGATGAAATCACCTGGGTGGGCTACGCTAACACCGCAATTCGGCAGCAGATTGAGCCTTTATTACGGGAATCTTTACGAAAGAGGAAACTGATCGAAGGTTTATCAAGCAACGATGACGGCCAGCGAGGTTAAAAGCAACATTTTACATTTAGACCTTTTGACAATGTGAGCTCGTCTAATATGGGTTTTGATTGCACGGGAATGAAATCTATTTTTAAAAAAATTAATAATCCCGCTGCGAAAGCGCTTTGCCTTTTTCTTTTTTTGAAAGTGCGACCAATTCTTCCGGGGAAAACAGTTTACGGCGTCCGCCCGTCAGGTCGATATCTTCACGGAAAATAAAACTGGCAAAAGGATAATGCTCGGTGGCATTCGCGATAAGCTCGCGGCCGTTGGGCAGAAAACTTTCATCGATGTTTTTTGCCTGCATCATATATTTTGCGTTTTTCGAGCTCAGACGCACATGCAACACAAAAACCGACAAGCGGTTGCCAGCCAGCTTCTGCGGTAATGGCAATTGCACCGGCCAGACCCGTGTTTCCCCCTGTTTCAAACGATTATCACCGACTTTGCGTGCCGGATTCCATAACCATTCCTGCCCGATGCGCAGTTGTCTTTCCTGCAAGCAAGCGCCATTTTTATCGCTTAAAACGACTTTGACTAACAAAAACCGTTCAGGATCAGCTGTCGGTAGGTCATGGCCGGATCGGGCATTTTTCAGCATGATGGAGAACTTCAAATCACTACCCGGCAACCAGCTCTGCGGCAAATTGACCATTGTTTCGAGGCCGGAAATATAACCGCGTTCGAGCAAATTATCGTAACCGTCAAATTGTTTCGGCACACCGCTGCCCACCCAGTGGTGCATGTGTGAATCGCGCACCGGGAACATGGGGAAAGTGATCGTCAGCAAGCGCTTCTTGATCGGCATGTGGCAATCGACGCAGTCGGGAGTCTTGCCGCCGGTTTTTTGCAGGTTTGCCTGCCCATCGGCCAATTCATCGACTGTTTCAAACCAGCAGAGCAGGTTTTGCGTCAATTGCTCGCCCTGCGGATCGTGGCAGCGCACACAGATTTGTCGTAAAAATTCAGGGTCTTTTTTAACCGGATGTGGCGCATAGGTGCTGCCGATCGCCCCGATGATATAACTGGCGCCGGTTTTTTCATCGCGGCGGATGTGGCAGGCAGCGCAGGAGATGCCTTCCTGCTGGTATTCGGCGATAAACTCGGAATTAACCTTTTTAACCGGCTGCAGCACATCATTATCGCGCAGATGGGTGACAATGGAATCGCGCTGATTTTGCACCGGGATATGGCAATTGAGACAGAGCCATTTCGGCGAATCAGCCTTCGACAGCTCAGCCTGAAACTGGATATCGCGCAGAGCATTGGCATGCGTCGAAGCCCGCCACTCATCGTAAATATCCCGATGGCAAACAGCACAGGTTTCTCCCTGTATCGTATCGATCACCTCTACCGGTTTGAGATTCGGCAGTACGAATGCGTAGCTTTCTTTTTCTTTATCAAAGCGGTGATCGAGCGGAGTGAGCCGGCTGCCGGATTGTGTTTGAAAGTTTAGAATTATTCCGGTCGCAATAACAAAGATAAACAGGCTGGCAATTCTCAGGCGCATTCTATTTCCTCGTAAAACTTTTATAAACTGTTTTAATCCATTTGTCTTGCGGCACAAAACTCCATGCCCAGCTTTGCCACTTCTGCGGCAACCCGGCGGCTATCATCATCTCCAGTGTCTGTCCGGCAGCAATTTTTTGCCGGATAAAGGTCGTGGTTTCAACGAGCATCTGGTGCACTTTGCGCAAATCATCTTTTGTCGAAAGCGGGCCGTGCCCGGGGATGATTTTGGCGTCGTTGGGAACCTTTTCGAGAATCGAAGCGATGTTATCCATATATCTTTGCACATCGCCGCCACCGTCGAGGTCGACAAAAGGAAACATACCGGCAAACATCTGATCACCCGTATGCACGACGTTTGATTTTGAAAAAAAGATGACTGCATCGCCATCCGTATGGCCGCCGGCCCAGTGAATAATCCTGACTTCCTCGCCGTTAAAATGAATCGACAGGCCTACATCAAAGGTGATGATCGGCAACGCTGAAACAGATGTCTTGTTTCTTTCGGCGACACGGCTACGCACGTTGTGGTGGGCTAAAATAGTTGCTGTTTTGCCGAAATTTGCATTGCCGCCGACATGGTCTCCGTGGTGATGCGTATTGACCAGAAACCTGATTTCACCGCTGTCGATAGCGGCAATTGCGGCGCGGATTTTTTTTGAAAGGTTGGCAAACTGATCATCGATCATCAAAATGCCGTCGGAGCCGACTGAGATGCCAATATTACCACCGCGGCCGGTAAGCATGTAAACAGCGCCACCGACATGAATTGTTGTGATTATGGTCTCTTCCTGTATTTTCCGCGATCCGGTATGAGCAAATGCATTGCCGGTCATGTAACAGAACAGGACCAACAACAAAAAGCCAGTCGATTTTTTTTGCATTATGATCTCCTTTTTTATTTGTAACCCGTATCCCTCCAGTCGCATCCGTTCGGCGGGGTTCTCTGCCAGTGTATAAATTTCGTGAAAAGTGAACTGACAGAATCTGGAACCCTGTCAGAGTTCAACGAAAGGCAAAATCTAAGCTTACCTTTTTTCAGGCACTGAAACGGTTCATCTTTTTCTTAAAATCAGCAAATCGAAATCTTTTTTCCCGGAAACAGGAAGCCTCGACCTGACCGGCACTTTTATTACTCCATTCAATCCAAATTAAAACAACACCTTACGAGACAAGTATCTATTTGGCCCGCTCTTTGTAATTACTGTATTCTCAAATACAGTAATTACAAATATAACCCGAAAGCAAATCGTCGCTTTCTATGGAAGACAAAAAATTAAAAATCGGTGAGGTTTCCCGCCGTCTCGATGTGGCGGTTGAAACAATCCGCATGTACGAACGCGAAGGCCTGATCATCGTTGCCAAGACGAAAAGCGGGCAACGCTTTTATAGTGAAGATGATCTGCATTGGTTGAATTGTATCCGGCGACTTATCAAGGAACAGGGGCTCAACATCGAAGGCATACGGCGTTTGCTCTCATTAATCCCCTGCTGGCAGATCAAACCCTGTTCACAGAAAGATCGGGCTGAATGCCCCGCTTTCAAAGGTTCAATCAAGCCCTGCTGGATGATCAAAAGCGATCTTAAAGGGGATTGCCGGAGTTCTGATTGCCGTCAATGCCATGTCTACCTCAACGCACATGAATGTACAAATTTAAAGGGTTTATTGCAAAAATATACCCAAATTAAAAATAACCCTGTTTAAACGTGACTGTTTAGGCGACACAGTTTTTGAATATAAAGCAAAGAGATGTGCAGAGCTTGCCTTAAGGGTACGTCTTCGCCGAGCGGCACGAGGGCTACGCGCAGCGAGAACGTTTTCGCTGCTATATTATCGAGGATGAGGCTGAATGAGATACGTTTAAATCTCCGCTTCCATCTGGCTCAGCGGAACACTCAAACCGGATCTATTTATAAATAGATAAATTATACCTTTGGATAGGTTATGCCAGGCTATTATTGATCGCTTCTTGCAGAAATTGCCGCTGTCTCCCGGGTGTTTCATCCGGTTTTATTGTGAGATGTAACAGGGGCTGCAAGTCGGCAAAACTCCCAACCTGCTACCATTCACAATTTTGTGCTACATTTGACCGCTTGTCTCACCATTATACACTTTGCATGTAAAAAACCGCCTTATCTAACCATAAAAACAATATCTTACATCACTGGCATCAAGTTTGCTTACAAGCGGTTATCGCATAATGACTTTGTAAAATTTGACACATTAAAATTATACTTGCAGCCGAGACCGATCAAGATACCAGGAACGGGTAATTCGACAAATTTAACCGAGCTTTAGAATTTTATAGAGAAGATTCATAGCAGAAGCCTTAGACGCACTGCATCGGATTGGCAATCACGCATGACCGCACCTTTGAAATTCACTTTGAGTGAACGCTGCATCCAGGAGAATTTAACACCCAAAATCGACAGGCATCAAAATGAAAAGAACTGCAACCCGAAGGCAATTGAAACAACTGTTGTTTGCCCCTGCTTTCCTCATCTTTTTTACGACCGCGGCCACAGCCGGCCCGGGAGCTGATTCCCTGAAAGTGACTGTAAACAACCCGGTTATCGACGGCACCTTAACGATTCGTGGTGTAACGGGAACCTTTCCCAACAGCATTTTATCAACAATTTCTGTGACCGACTCTGCCGGTAATGCGGTTACCGGGCTGGCCGATACCGCCCGTTGGCTGGGACCGGAAGATTTCGCGCTGAACGGCAAAAAAATTAAAAATATCTGGCAGCCGCTGCAAGAATATCATAAACTTTTTCCCGGTTATCCCAAAAACCCTGATATCTACGCCCGGATACCGGCGCCGAAAATCCTTGAAATCCGCAAGAGTGAGCAATCCACCAGTTCTGCGATGATGATTATGGATATGAGCTGGAGCATGCGTCTCGCTATCGATTCAGTGCGTTCTGCAACAAAATTGTTCATCGACAGCCTGGGGCAGGGCGACCGCGCCGGGCTTATCCAGTTTCACGGTGAAATCGGCACGGTTATCGATTTTACCTCAGATAAAGAAACGCTTTACCACGGCGTCGATGGCGGCAAAGCAAGCGGCGGTACCCCCCTCGCCGATGCCTTGGGCCTGGCCATTCAAATGACCAAAAAGGAAACAACACCGCGACGCGTGATCATCGCCTACACCGACGGGCATGATAAAGATTCCAAAGAATACACCATCCAGTCGGTGATCGATAGCGCCCGCACTTATCATATTCCCATTTATATGATCGGTCTCGGGGCGGAAATTCGTGCCGATACCCTGCAAATGCTGGCGACCGAAACCGGCGGTGAATATTTACAATCGGGATCTGCCGCCGAAATGGCAGCCATCTATGCGCGGCTTTCCGAGGTGATTAAAAACTATTATGTTCTGAATTACAGCACTCCCGACCCTGTTTACAACAATTCCATTCGTTTGTTAAATATCAACATCACCGATAAAAACCGTATCGGCCGTGGCACAGGCCGCTATTTTGTTCCCGGGCCGGGCGGCACCGATCTTTCTGTTAAGCTGACCTCAGCCACCAGCGACACCGTGCATGTTGCCGGCGAAATATTTAATGCAGCATATGCCGACAGTCTGATCAGTTATTCAATTGTCGTTTTTAACAACGGCCCCAATGTTTCTACCAATGTACGGGTGAGCCATGCACTGCCGGTGGGAACAGATTTTATCACGGCAGCTATCCCCCCCGAAACACAAGACACCGGAACGCTGCAATGGACGATCGCAGAAATGCAGCCCGGTGACGTGCGCATTTATAACGTCACCGTTCGCGTTCGCAACGACATGCCCCCAAGCACGCAAGAGCTGGTGAGTTCGGTGGATATTTTCTCGGTCAATGACACAGCTTCTGAAAATAACCACGCGACCGCCATCGTAAAATTTCTCGGCACCTACCCACGCTACGACGGCGCGCTGACGATGCCCATAGTGACCCCCGGAAAAATCTCCGCAGGCGGTTTCGAATTCGGTCGGGTTTCGCAGAACGAGACCTATGCCTACAGCCTTAAAATTTATAACCGCGGCAATCAGGAAATCACTGGCGCTGTTTTGCACAACTGGATTCCTGATTCGGTAAAAATAACTTCGATTTCAACCCAGCCATCGACAGAAGCTGCCGGCGAATTGACCTGGAATTTGCCGGTGATTCAGGCTTGGGATTCGCTGATCATCAATTTTACCGCCCGGCTTGCCGACAAGATGCCGGCGGGATCATTTCCTTTGCCGCACAAAGCCGAGCTGCAAATGATCCAGGATGAAGAACCGGAAAATAATTCTGCAGAAGAAACGATTTATGCGGTGATCTTCAAAGAAAACAGTGACCTGGCGCTCACACTTACCTCGACAACCGACTCGATGATCGCCGGTCGCAACGCTGTCATCCCGCAAGAAGTTTATACCTACACCCTCGGCGTCACCAACAACGGCCCCGGCGATGCGGAAAACATCATCGTTAAACACAGCCTGCCTCCAATTGTCGTTTTCGCCGAAAGCGGCCTTGCCGGCGCCAGCGAAAATGACTGGCATTTCGGCGATCTGCCGGCCGGCGGCAGTAAATCGATCGAGGTCGCTGTCAAGGTGGCGCTGAACATCCCTGAAAGTGTTGAAACATTGGTCAGCCGGGCTGAAATTCTTTCACCGGTCGATACCGTCACCTGGAACAACACGGCCCGTGATACGGTGGCGTATATCACGGTCCCGCCGGAAGAACTGTGGAATTATGATCTCGCTATCGATACCGAAATATTAACCGATACGACGATTTTCATCGACGGACGCGAAGAACCGGCAGCACGACCGGGTTCGGTTTATCGCTACAAACTCAAAGTTGATAACTTCGGCCCGGGCACGGCACGCAATATCCGCATCGTCAATTCCCTGCCGGAAAACGTTTCATATTTTCAGGTGAGCAAACAGACCGATCACGCAACACTCTCTGAACTGAGCTGGAATCTCTCATCGCTGCGCGCCGGTGAAAGTGAAAATATCATCTTTTTTGCGCGGATCGCCGCCGATGTAGTACAGACACCGTTTGCACTGCAGAACCGCGCTGAAATCTTTGCCGAAAAAGATACGGTGAGTGCGAACAACATCAGCCTGTCGACGGTCTACGCCGTCGATGGTGCTGTAAAAAATAGTGATCTAACCGTACAAAATTTTGTCCGAGGCTCTTCGTTCAACTATGCCGATAATGACACGATCTGGTTTGCCGAGGAAAATTCAACCTACCAATACGCGGTCAAAATTTCCAACAACAGTGATACTTTTGCGGATAGCGTTTACCTGAGCGAGTTTTTACCTCAGGGCGCTGTACCGGTCGCCGCTTCCTATTCGCCGCAACCTCTCTCCACCGGCGATCCATCGGCCTGGTTTTTTGAAGCGATCGAACCGCATAGCAGCCGTCTGATCCACTTTTCGATGACAGTGCCTGCGGCAACGAACAACGCGTTACGGACTTTCACCCACAAATCAGAAGTCCGGGCAGCCAATGAAGATAAAACAAAACTGGCTGATAATAGCGATACGGTAGTGATTTATAGTGTCAAAGAAATTCCACAGCCTGAAATAGCCGTCTCACCGCAAACCGTACTCGTCGGTGATAGCGTTCGGGTTTCTGTACGGACTTCAATCGAACTCAAATCCTGGGATTTACGCGTTTACACCGATGATAATATCGTCGATGATTCCTTTGCCGATGATTTTATCGCGGCAACGACATTGCAGACGGGTGAATGGGTCGATGTGGTACCGCTTTTCCGCAACATCCGCCTGTTCACCGAAGCCAAAGAGGAGGTTATCCGCTTTGAGCTGGTGACCGTGGATTTTCTCAACAATCTAAAACGCGTCTCCGCCAGTTTGACGGTGAAAGCGCGTAATGCCATGGTTCTGGAACGCAATATTTTTCGCTCCGGCCGGGAGTCGCGCTTCGGAATTAATTTTGAATTGAGTTCGAATCGTAATGTACGGCTCGATTTATACGACCTTTCCGGCACGCTGATAACCGTCATCGAAGAGGGGCCTTATCTCGCCGGGCACAATACTTATTATTGGAATGGTTATACGAAATCCGGCCAACAGGTCGGTAGCGGTGTCTATCTCGTCACACTGCGCTCAGGTGAATATACCTCATGGAAAAAAATGGTGGTTGTGCAATGAAATACATGCGTATCAGTTTTGCTCTTATTCTGTCTTTCTCATTTTTCATCAACGGAACGCCGGAATCAAACGCGCAGGTTCGGGCGGGTCTGGCATTTTTGAAAACCAGCCCCGGCGTACGGCAACAGGGCATCGGCAGCAGCCTCACTGGTGTGATCGACGAAATTCACAGCCTTTACGCCAATCCGGCAGCCATGGGTTTTACCCGTGAATGGACATGGGCAGCTTCATACGCAAAATGGATGCCCGAGGTTTATAACACCTCGTTTGTGGCCGGTTATAAATTTCATTCCCGCATGCTTGGAACGAACAATATCGGGCTCAGCATGTCCTATCTCGGCGTACCGGATTTCGATAGCTCCGAAGGCGCTGCAGCCAGCGTTTCCGCCAGCGATATGTTACTCGGGATGACTCTTGCGCACCCGTTTCGCTTTAAATTCGGTCAGATCGCCGTTGGTGCCAATCTAAAATACTATCGCAGTTCGCTGGCCGGTTTCCAGGCCTCGACGTGGATCTATGACAGCGGAATTCTCTGGCGCAGCAACCGGTTTGATACACATTTGCTGGCGGATAAACTTCCCGGCCTGGAAAACGCCATCATCTCCGCCGGTTTCTCGATGACGCAACTCGGCGCACCGCTGAGTCACGATATCAACAAAACACCGCTGCCCAAAACCATTCGCGGTGGCGCAGCCATCCAACTCGGATCGCACAATGGCCTGCAACTACATTTCCTCGCCGATTATAACAAAATTCTCGATGAAAACGGACAAATCAGTTTCGGCACAGAAATATCATGGGCGCAATTGATTTCGCTGCGCGGCGGTTATAAATTCGAAAAAAATGCTCTCAGTAATTTCGCAATGGGCATGAGCTTAAATCTTAAAGATACTTACAGATCATTTGCCCAAATGCTACCCGGTCGCAACAACAATATGCGTGTCGACCTCGCACGCGCCGAAAGCAACAGTTTTTTTAGCTCCCCCTATCGCGGCGGCGTGGCGCACTTTCCGGTGGGGCCGGAAAAATTCAACAATTCTTTCCCCCGCAATGACGAGCTGATTCACACCTCGCCGATCGTCCTGAGTTGGAGCAAAAGCGATGATCCCGACCTGTATGACGAGGTGAAATATCATCTCGTGCTCGACCGAGACAGCCTTGCCGTAGCGAAGATTCTTGCTGATTATGAAGGAAAAAAAATAGACCTGCCCAATAGTTTTGTTCCCCATCTTCTCAAAGTTAATGATAAACAGGCAGGCACAACATACAATTGCGGTATTCTGGCCGGTGGAGATTACTACTGGAGCGTCATCGCCCTCGATCGTGACGGCCACAGCAGACCCATCAGTGATGGCGCTAAAAATATTTTGCGTTTTGTTGTGCCGGCGCCGGAACTGCAGATTACCGATATCGAATTTGATTATCACCAATGGATAACTGAGGACGATTTTCAGGGCAAAATCAAGGTGACTGTCGCCAATACCGGAGAATACATCGCTAAAAATTTCAACATACGCCTCGATGATTTGACGGCACCGCAGTACACCTCAAAAGACGATGGTTCGAGCTTTTCCATGGACGCTATGCTGGATAAACATATCGACAAACTCGAATCCGGAGAAACGAGAACTTTCACCCTCGACTGGTACACAGAGATCGAAGGATTGCACGAATTTGCCGTCCGTGTGGATGTGAAAAACAACGTGCCGGAAAGCGATGAAAACAACAATGAAACACACGCTAAATTTTATACCATACCCAAAGGGTCAATCAGTGTCGATGATACGGTAACGGCACATATTTTGTCAAAAATAAACTATGACTTGCCTTTTATCGCAGAGATATACTTCGATAAAAATTCATCTCGCATCAACAAGGAATATGTGCGGGAATGGATTCTGAAACCACCGCTCGCTATCCTTGCCGAAAGACTAAAAAAATATCCGGAGTTGAACATTTTTCTGCAGGGTTTTATCGATCCAAACTCGGATGAGCACAATCTTTTCCTTGCCAATGCACGCGCCAATGCAGTAAAAGACAGCCTGCTGGCCATGGGCGTCGATTGGAACCAACTGCGTATTCTGCCCGGCAAAGCTCACCCGCTGCGCAGCATTCCCCCTGATGCGATGGACGCACGCTGGGTTTTCCAGGAACGACGAAACGTGATCATCACCACCGACCGGATGGAAAACGTACTCTTTACGCCGATTAGCTATAACGATGTAGAAAAATTGCCGCTGGCAATTAAATTCTACGCAGATTTCTGGAGCGCATTGTCGTTCAAAAACGCCTCTCTTTTTGTCCACCGCGGCCGCCTGAAAGATAAAATTCAGGCGACTTCATCCTTTCGCGATAAAAAAGTAGTGCATACTTTGATCGGCTGGAACCACATGCAAGGCCTGGAATCGGACAAACATTCACCCTGGATCGGCAAAACCGTTAGCTATTCTTTTACCCTGAAAGATTCACTCGGCAGATCATTTCAGACGCATGACCAGAAGT
The DNA here is from genome assembly GCA_024275575.1 of bacterium. Lineage (GTDB taxonomy): Bacteria > Zhuqueibacterota > Zhuqueibacteria > Zhuqueibacterales > Geothermadaptataceae > Bioreactorimicrobium. The sequence continues at coordinate 5,463 of JAJRYV010000012.1, read as the reverse complement.
TTTATCTCACCGATGAAGCCCATTTGCGCGAACAACGTTTTAGCTGGCCGTTAAAATTCGCCGGCACGGAACCTTTTTACGACTTTTACTGGATCCGATTGTTCAAACAAATCAATCGTATGCTGCAGGATAATACCATGCGAATGCGTTTCATCGGCCATGCCTGCGCTGTCGGGCCGGAAAATGTCAACCTGCGCCTCTCTCGCAAGCGGGCGAAAGTTTTCCGTGACCGTTTTTTGAAAAGAGTCAACTCCCAACACCCGGAAGCCTACAGACAAATTTTTCAGCGTCTCGATAAAGCCGTGGGCTTTGGCGAAGAACATCCCCTGGGTGTTGTCCGCACTACGGGTGACTTTTTCCTCATCGGAGATAACGACAGCCCCCTCGGCCGCAAATTGAACCGGCGTATTGAGATCTCATTCTATTCGCTGGAAAAGCCCCTCACCCCTGTTGAAAACGAATAGATCTTTTTTACAAGAAAACATCACGATTAAAGAAAGTCGCCTGTTTCAAGGGACTGAAACAGGCGACTTTTTCTTTTGTATTGAATCAGTCAGGCCGGCTCAGGCTTGGCGGGTTCCAGCCGACGACCGAGCCGGCTTTTATTTTCACAAAATAAGGAGAAAGCGTCGTATCCGGCAAAACACGGACTTCGTCTTCGATTTTAATCGGCCCCATGCCGGTTCCTGCACCCAGCGTGCAGTTTGCACCGATGTCGATCATGCCGTAGCGAAATTTTCCGCCGCCTTCAAAGGCATGCACCGTCAGGCGGCTGAAGGCGCCGATAAGTGTATTTTCGCCGATCGAAATCAGTTCAGGCCGAAAATGATCGAGCCAGACGGATTGCATGATGACGACGCCTTGCCCGATTTGCGCCCCCATCCAGCGATAAAGCCGGTTTTTTAGCGGCGTTCCTTTTAAAAACAGGGAGAGAATGAGCTGAAAAGCCAGCAGTACTCGCCGGCCCAAAGGCAAATTCAATACGCGCCAACTGATGGCGTTTTTCTCTTCAGCATGCCCCAGGCCGAAAATCGTATAATGCCTTTTCGTCGGTGTGAGAAATTTCTGCAAGTTTTCACGCCCATCTATTGTGTTCGGGTTCAGCGTTTCTACCGCCACCCCTTTGCCGCCCGCCGTCTTGCTGATAAAAATCGTTCGTCCTTTTCTGCTGCCAATTTTAATAGCTCGTAAAATAATTTCAGTCGTCACCAGCCGCATGATTTCTTCCCGGGATTTACCGCGGTATTTTTTCATGGATTACCCTTTGGTGAAAAAAAATCCTGGTTTCTCGTATCTGTGGATTTAAAAACTTGAGTCGAAGCTGATCGCTTAATTTAGTGAGAAACCGCCTGCAATTGTGATAATGTATAAAATTTATACCCATCTGCCAACAATTGCGGAATAACCCGGTGCAGAACAGCAGCGCTCCGGTGGCCGCGTGCAGCGCCGTCATGCAACACGATGATACCCCCGGGAAATGCGCGCCGGAGAATATAAGCACTGTTGATTGCCACAAAAGGAACAGCGACATCATGAGGATAGATTGAACCCAGCGCCATTTTATACCCCTTTGCGGCGATTTTATCCACCATTTGCTGATCATAAAACCCGCTGCCCGGGCGGAACCACTTCGGCGCCACGAACCGCTGAAGCACGCTGTCGGTTTTATAAAAATAGTCTTCAAAAAGGGAATGCGGCAGAAGCAGGCCGACCGCATCACGCCAGTGGTGGTTGCCGATTTCGTGACCCCGCTGCAACATACGCCGAAGCAAGGTTTCATTGCCCTGCACCCGCTCGCCGATGATAAAAAACGTCGCCGATACGTCGAATTTTTCGAGCACGTCGAGAATGGCCTCTGTAGTGACCGGGTCCGGGCTGTCATCGATTGTCAGCGCAATTGCTTTTTGATATGGATGGAAATAATAGACGGTTTTTTCACCATTTAAATGGCGGAGAATAAAACGTGGCTGAAAATAGAAAACTGTGATAATTACCAGCAAAGCAGTACCCAAGCAGGCGCCGGCAGTTTTAAACATTATTCTGTGCAATTTTCTGCTTATTCACTTTAACCTGATTCCTGTTCAGCACTGCCCGCTCGACGGGATTTTCTTCCGGCCTTGCAATTATCAATTCAGCCATGAATTGAACGCTGCAATTTAGCTTGACACGGATAATCCCGCCGACTATATCCTAAACCAAATAAATACCATGAGCGGTGCAAACATAAACGAAATAGACTCATTCTTGCATTTTGACGAAGATAAACAAGATGCTACTGTTTATCCATCGCCCGATATCTTGTGTTCTTGAAGAGCTTAAAATCTTCTGAAAAGTGGATATTACAAAAATGGATTATAATGAGCTTGAGAAAAAATACCAACAACTATTAACAGAAAATAAACGCCTTAAAGCATTAATTGATAATTATCGTTCATACCTGAGTTTACCGATCCAATTTTCTCAGGAAATCAGTGAGCAGCAAGCACACCTTTCTCCGCCCGAGAAGCATTCAGCCCAATCCGGCACTTCCAAATCCACAAACAAGTTCAGTACGACTGAGGCAAAAATAAACATCTTTATGTCCCTGTTTAAAGGACGGCAGGACGTCTACGCCAAACGCTGGCAGAGCACAGCCGGCAAATCTGGCTATTCCCCGGTTTGCCTGAATGAATGGGATCGGGAGTTCTGCAAAAAGCCGCAAATTAAGTGTTCCGCCTGTGACAACAAAAATTATGCACCCTGGAATGCGGAGGCTGTTAACAGCCATCTCAGGGGTGAGAAAATTTTAGGCGTTTACCCCTTGCTGCTCGATGAAACCTGCACCTTTTTAGCCATAGATTTTGACGGCGACGGCTGGGGAAAAACGTAGCAACCCTGCGAAAAGTCTGCATTGAAAAAAATATTCCCATCGCGGTTGAGCGATCAGGATCCGGTAACGGCGCCCATGGCTAGTTCTTTTTCACAGAGAAACTCAGCGCCATAACAGCGAGAAAATTCGGCTCAGCCCTTCTAACTTATGCTATGGCGCGCAGACACCAACTTGCTTTTAAAGCCTATGACCGCCTGTTCCCCAATCAGGATACCCTGGCCAAAGGCGGTTTCGGAAACCTTATCGCCTTGCCGCTGCAAAAGAGCGCGCGAGAAAACAACAACAGTGTTTTTATCGATGAAAATTTCCAACCATACGATGATCAATGGAGCTTTTTAAATAACATCGCCAAATTGTCCGTTAGTGAAATTCATTCCTATGCAGCAGAATTATGCAAAGGCAGCGAGGTAGGGGATCTGGGGATCTCCGGCAGGGCGAAGAAGAGGAAATCAAACCCTGGGAAAAAGGAAGAAAAGACCGCAAGCTTGCGAAAACCGACTTCCCGGAAGTTGTTCATATCACCAAAGCCAATATGCTGTATGTTGATAAAAAGGATTCTCGGAAAAAGCGCTGAATATCCTCAAACGGCTTGCAGCCTTCCAAAATCCTGATTTTTACAAAGCACAAGCCATGCGGCTGCCAACCTGGAATAAACCGAGGATCATTTCTCTCTCTGATGAAAGCGCTGGGCATTTGCATCTTCCACGCGGGTGCGAGACGGACCTGCCTGCTTTGTTCAATGCTCATAAAATCGAAATTGACTGGATTGATGAACGTAACCGGGGCACAGCAATCAAAGTCGAATTCAATGGCCAATTGCGCGATACGCAAGCAGGTGCTGTCGAGGCTTTGCTCAAATACGATAACGGTGTATTGTCTGCAACCACGGCTTTTGGCAAAACCATCGTCGCATTGAAAATAATCGCCGAGAAGAAGGTGAACACACTCATACTCGTGCACACGCGGCAGTTGCTGGAACAATGGAAAGAACGCCTGCAACAATTTCTCATTAATTATTGAAGTAGCGCCGGATGGTAAAAAAAGGGGACGTAAAAAAAAGACAAGGCTTATCGGACAGATCTGCGGCGGCAAGAATAATTTGAACGGCATTATCGATATTGCCGTCATGCAATCCCTGGTTAAAGGCGATGAAGTGAAACCATGTGTAAAAAACTACGGCATGGCCATTGTCGATGAATGCCCTCATGTTCCCGCCTTCAGCTTTGAGCAGATTTTGAAAAACACAACTGCAACTTCTGTTTATGGGCTAACCGCAACTCCCATTCGGCAGGACGGCCATCATCCCATCATTTTCATGCAATGCGGGCCGGTCAGGTACCAGGTCGACGCCCGCGATCAGGACGAAAAATGTCCCTTTGAGCATTACGTGATTCCTCGCTTTACTCCATTTCGCAAACCCGTTGATAAAAATGAAAAAGAATGGACCATCGGTGAAATCTATGCGGAAATTAGCACTAATGAGATTCGCAATCAACTGATTGTCGATGACGTCCTCAAGAGCGTCAAAGAAGGCCGCAATCCTATTATTTTAACCCAGCGAACAGCCCACGTCACAGCACTGGCCGGGGCTTTAAAAAAATCACTGCCGCATGTTATTACGCTCACCGGCAGCCTGTCTGCGAAGGAGCGAAGAGCGGCAGTGGAGACGCTGGCCGCTTTACCGGCCAGAAAGAATGTCGTCATCGTCGCCACCGGAAAATTTATTGGCGAGGGATTTGATGAGCCGCGACTGGACACCTTGTTTCTCGCCATGCCCATCGCGTGGAAGGGCACGGTGCAGCAATATGCAGGCAGACTGCATCGATTATGTCAGGTTAAAAATGAAGTGCAAATTTACGATTATGTCGATGTGCATGTCGGCGTGCTGGAAAGGATGTATCAGAAGCGGTTGCGGGGTTATGCATCCATTGGTTATTTCATCAAATACGGCAGCAAAACTTTCGAATCGGTGAGTTCGATATTCAACAATAAGTATCCGACCGGTGAAACCCGTCTTGCTTTTTACAAACTTCCTTCCCGTCTTTCACTGCGACGTCCTGGCTGCGAAACGCACGATTGTTATCGTCAGTCCTTTTATCAGCAGATCGATTAACACAAATGCTGGGGCTGCTATTGGAGGCTGTTCACAACGGTGTGAGAATAACAGTTATCACGCGACCGGAGGCGGATTTTAAAAAAAGAAACAGAACTTTATTCAGGGAAATGATGCAGTCCATAGAAAATAGCGGCTTAAACATTATTTTTAAGAACAACTTCCATCAAAAATTTGCTGTCATTGATGAAAGAATTGTCTGGTACGGCAGCATCAATCTCCTGAGTTTTGGTCGTGCAGAGGAAAGCATGATGCGGTTGGATAGTCTCAATATTACGGATGAGTTATTAGGCTCGATCGTGTAGCTGTCTGTCGGAAATATCGCAGCGGTTTGCCAGACGCGCAGATATCACCACTCTCCACCGGATGAAGCGGGTATGCAGAAATCATCCAAACGCAAAAAGGGCTCGTGCGTGTTGGCACGAGCCCTTTTTTATAGAAATATCCGGCAGTGTCCTACTCTCCCACCCCGTCTCCGGGG
>JAJRYV010000128.1 GCA_024275575.1 bacterium | reverse complement strand
GGCTGCCTCGTTGAGGATTGAAACCCATACCAATTGGCAGAGAACAAAGTCATAGTCGTTTTCCGTAAATTTAAGTTTGGGGGCTGCCTCGTTGAGGATTGAAACCCTGTAGTGTTGCCAGTAAAAAGCACGTAAGCATCACTTTCAGCACCATTTAAGTTTGGGGGCTGCCTCGTTGAGGATTGAAACTGAATATTTTTAGTGCCCCACCAGCATCATCGGATTTATTGTCAAAGAATTTAAGTTTGGGGGCTGCCTCGTTGAGGATTGAAACCCATACCAATTGGCAGAGAACAAAGTCATAGTCGTTTTCCGTAAATTTAAGTTTGGGGGCTGCCTCGTTGAGGATTGAAACTTTTTGTGCGAAATACACGGGAGCTGCCGAACCGGAGCCTGTGCCTGAGCCAACCAGGCATTTAAGTTTGGGGGCTGCCTCGTTGAGGATTGAAACTCGTCTTCGGCACGAACCAGGCGCGTATACGTCCCAGGTTCAGTGAAGATTTAAGTTTGGGGGCTGCCTCGTTGAGGATTGAAACACAACTGACAGAGCGAAGTTGATTGAATCTTCAATCAGTTGCTATTTAAGTTTGGGGGCTGCCTCGTTGAGGATTGAAACCTACACGATTCTTGGGCGTTCTGGCACACCCCTCCTTCGTAGAGATTTAAGTTTGGGGGCTGCCTCGTTGAGGATTGAAACTTCTTGCCTTAATTTCCTTGTTCATTTCTAGTCCTTTTGTTGTATTTAAGTTTGGGGGCTGCCTCGTTGAGGATTGAAACCCAATTCCGAAACTTTTAAACGGGGCGACAAATATCTTCTCGGGTTCGATTTAAGTTTGGGGGCTGCCTCGTTGAGGATTGAAACGAAACGAGCTGCACCGGTGTTGGGTTGAACACGACTCGGATGCATTTAAGTTTGGGGGCTGCCTCGTTGAGGATTGAAACAGAACATCAGCAAAAATCTGCTTCAAAGCATCAGCGTCGGACTTTAATGCTGGATTTAAGTTTGGGGGCTGCCTCGTTGAAATTCAAAACTGACCGTGCGCGATACTTAAAAACCTTTGCGTATTCTCTGCGTCCCGGCGACTTTGCGTGCGTTTGTATTTGTCCAGCGTACGCGCGAGAAGCGCTCCCTGAGTTTGAAGGGGGTGTTTCAGGCAAGATGAGCGGATGCTCCTACTGCAGCAGGTTCAGGGCACCGCTTCTCTGGTGCATGCTGACAGTTACCGTGATGAAAATTGCATGTGTTAATGGCAGGTGAAATATTGCATGTGGCGAGACCGGGAATTGCCCATTATAGTTTATCGATTTCAAACCCTCGTTTTTGCAGCAAATCAATCACCCCTTGATCTCCAACAAGATGGCCGGCGCCGACGACGATGAAATGCGTTTTGCCGCTGGTGATCATTTTTTCGATTTGCGGTACCCAGTTTTTATTGCGCGCGATGAGCAGTTTGTCATAAAGCTTAGGAAAGCCTTCGAATCCATCGGACAAAAGTGACTGCAATTGCTGATCCTCACCGTTTTCCCAGGCTGTGAGCATTTCGTCCATCATTTTTTCCGCTTTTTGAGAATCTTCCATCGTTTTGTGCAGAAATTCAATCTGCGTTTTCAGGGGCAGTTGATCAAACAGATTCATTTGAAATGCGATCGGTTCCAGTCCTGTTAGAGCCATGCCCTGCGCTTTTGCTCTTGCTGCAAAATGTGCGTCCAACCCGAGATTGGCATCCAATCCCATCTTTTGTGCTTCCATCGCGGTGATCGTCAGCGCAATGAACCACGGTTTACTGCGTGCAAATAATTGCATGCTCAGCCCCAGTTTCTGCAGGTGTGCTGCCACGGTTTCATAGGTTTCTTCTGGTACCACATCTTTAAAAGACTTGTTTTCCGGCAGCATGCTGATCTGCATCATTTTCATCGCAGTCTGCGGCATTTTCAGGCTATCGAGATCGGCCTCAAGAACCAGCGTCTCACAGTCTTCGAAAGCATCGTAAAGTTTTTGCGGCAGGGGGTAATTTTCTTTTTTCAGAAAATGAACAGAGCCCAAAATATAGGCATAATGCCCGTTTTGTGAGACTTTCCACAAAATTTGCGAGCCTGAACCCGCAACCATCTGGACTGACAGCACACAGAAAAAAGTAGTTGCGATAATGTAAGCGAATAGTTTTTGAACATTTTTGAACATGAAATACTCCTGGTTGCGATGAACAGAAAGGTTGGGGTTGGGGAAACCAGCAATAAAATAATCGAAATTTTTAAAAAAAGATAAAACCCAGGATTCACCTGCAAGCGTATCCTTTATATCTGAAATCCATGCCGTTTTTATTCCCGGTGCAACTCAAGGGGGTCGATGACTTGTCCGCTGTACTGATCGACCGGTACTGAACCCATAATCCGATCGATTTCCGCCATCGTATTTTCAGAAATTTGCATGCCGGCAGCTTTCACATTTTCTTCGATTTGCGCTGGTTTTGAGGCGCCGATTATAGCGCTGGAAACTGCCGGATAGCGCAAAGTCCAGGCCAGCGCCAACTGTGACAGACTGAGTTCGAGTTCACCTGCCAGAGCGCCCAGCTTATCGACGCGTCCGAGAATTTCCGGGGTCAGGCGTTTTTTCATGAAGAGATTGATTTTATCGTTGGCCGCGCGGCTGTCCTTTGGCATAGCACCACCGCTGTATTTCCCGGTGAGGATGCCCTGCGCCAGCGGTGAAAAAACAACGATTCCCAGCCCGTTTTGCCGGCAGGTGCGCATGACATCGATTTCCAGGCTGCGGTTGATGATATTGTAAATGGGCTGATTACTTGCCGGCAGGTACAATCCGTTAAACTTTGCGAAATCCACCGCCTGCTGAATTTGTGCAGCGCGCCATTGGCTCACACCCCAGTATAAAATTTTGCCTTGCTGAACCAGATCACTCATCGCGCGAACGGTTTCTTCAAGCGGTGTCTCCGGATCAAACCTGTGGCACTGATACAAATCGAGATAATCGGTGCGCAGGCGCCTGAGTGAGGCATGCAGTGATTCAAAAATATGTTTGCGTGAAAGTCCGCGATCGTTGGGATCATCGTACATGGGGAAATAACATTTTGAGGCGATGACGAGTTTTGCCCGCTGGTGATTTTGCAGGGTTTTCCCGAGAAAGGATTCAGCCTCGCCCTGGTTGTAAATATCCGCAGTATCGAAAAAATTGATACCGCAACCGAAAGCTGTTTTAATACAATTTTCAGCCTGTTTTTTTTCGATGCTGTTACCGAAAGTCAGCCAGCTTCCGAGGCTGATCTCACTGATTTTTAATCCGCTATTACCAAGATTCCTGTATTCCATTTTTTTCCCTGGTTTATTAATCAAAAAATCATTTATTCAATTCGCCGGTATTTTATCCCGGATTGGAGGCTGTGGTCGCAGTCGCAGACAAGAATGAACCCGGCCCTTACTGCTTGCCTTTCTCCTGCAGCCGTATCTCGAGCATGAAGTCGGCGAGCGTAAAGGCTTCTTCGGCTGCCCATTCATTGGGTTTGTGCCCGTTTGCCAGCAGCCCTTGCAGTGCATGCGCGGCAAAATAGTCACGCAGGGTCATGCCTTTGTGCTCTGTTTTTTCGCCTTTGAGTGGAAAAGCCGGACTGGTGAGATAACTCTTTTTCATTATTTTTCTCCGCAAGACCATTCAGTTTGGTTTTCGTTTGCAGGTAATATATATTTTTGCTTGAATAAAACCAATAGGTTAAATTTAGTAATTTGTATTCAGCCCCAATATGCTCATCGGGGATTTAAGCCCACGTGCTGCCCCATCAGGGAATCCCCGATGGAATCCGATAGCGGGATTCTACAGTTGACAAGCAGGAAGAAAATCCCACCAGGCCGAAAAGAACAGTTTCGAATGTTTCCCATTTTTTAGTTGCATGAATTTGTGTCTACTCTGCTGCAAAACCTGCATAGCAAAAATTTCCGCCTATTTCTGATTGAGGCGCGTCATAGCTGGAGCTGGCAGGTTGAAGAATTTGAGTTTGGGAAAAGACACGATCTGCCTAAGGTTATACAAAAATATTACGACTATCAATTCCAGGCGCTGCGCCGGTTTAATCGGAACTTACCAGAGAATGAGCGCATTACCGTACGCTGCCTTGATGTGAATCATGTGGCTGAGGCATTTAATCAATCACTGCAGCGAATGCCGGTCAACATATCCGGCGATACTGTTTTTACAAAAATTTTAGGCCTGGCCGGAACAGAAAAAAAGTATCGGGATGAACTCGATAAAATTCTGCAAATTTTACATAAAAATACTGCGCTCTACGAAGCAAAGTAGGGGACGAACGACTGCCGTGAAATCATGGAAATGATTCAATTTGAAATCCCCGGTTTTGAGTATCGCTGCAGCCGTATAAGAAGTCTGCGCGAGTCTGTTTTTGTCGAGCAGGTTCTGCTGGAAACCGGGTGGGTCGGGGGGCAAGGTCCTGATTCAGACAGGCAACTGGCATGCACAAAAAGAAACTACCTTCGGGCCCTATGAGCATGCGACTTATACCCAAATACTGCTTGAAACGACGACTCTCGATTTATATTCCGTGCGCCTGCATATTTCCGGCAGAACCATCAATGGTGAAGAGAAGCCCTGGTGGCAGCTCGGCCGTGATGATGATTTTTTGTCTATTTTAAGCCGTTTTACCGGTGCGGAAATGGGCTTTTTGAAACTGGATAATCCTGTTTTTTTGAAGATTTAATCAGATTAAAAACGATCAATGATGCATTTGCAACCTTTCCTCATTGGCATAATCTGCAAAACCGCAGTCAATTCTTTTCAAAAATCGAAACTCAAACCGAGGGACGGCAGAAAGGGCAGCATGTAGAGTTTGTGCCGTTCTGCAGTGATGGTTTCTGAGTTATCCCCCTGCCTGTTGGAGAGAGACCAGATGATTTCGTATAAATTCCGATGATTGAGCAGGTTGATCAAATCGAGATAAACCAGCAGGTTGCCCGCAAAAATCCTCTTCGAATAACTGATACGGCTGTCGAGGCGTTTGTAGGCTGGGAAAAATGCGTTGTTGCGTTTGTCGTTAACGAAGGTGAAAATGAAGCGACCGTCGAGCACTTCGAGGTCGGAATTGAAATAGCGCAGCATGGTGCCGTTGAAATTGGTGTAAGGCATGCCGCCGGCGTAGCGCCAGAGCAGCGAGGTCTGCCAGTGCTTGTTGATTTTTACATTGGCGAGCAACGTCAGGCTGCGGCTCAGTGCATATTTGCTTCTCGTCCATTTGAGAGTATTGTTTGCACGGTAGCGTGAATCACCGGCGGTGAAACTGAGCAAACCGGTGAAAATCCCGCCCGCATTTTTTTCCAACAAAACTTCCACGCCGCGCAAAAGAGCTTTGCCGTTATTCTGCGGAATATCGTTGTTACGCGCATTCGGCAGCAGCATATTGGCGATGCGGGTGTAATAGGCGTCGGCGCTGAATTTGTAGCTACCGGCAATAACGGATTCCAGGCCCAATACGTGCTGATAAGCGGTCTCGGCAGCGAGTGAATCCAGATCGCGGCCGAGATTCAGGGGGAATTCGTGGGTGTAAATGCTCATGTAATTGGCGTACTGGTTGATTTTGCCGATGCTGGCTTTCAGACGCAGTCGCGGATGGATTTCGTGAATTATATTAAATCGCGGCGCCCAATGGCCTTCTTTGTAAGCACCGGACCAGGTATAGCGTGCCCCGAGTCGTACTTCGGTATGGCTGCCGTATTTGGCGGTCATTTCCGCAAAATTTTCGCTTGTTGTTGAGGCAGACTCAAACTGGGCAAATGTTGGATATTCATTGCGCGCATTGTGAATCCAGTTGGCACGCAGACGGAAATCGGAAACCGTATTGTCGTGGATCAGTGCAGTGCCGGCTTGCAGCCAGTAGGTTTCGTTGATCTCAAAATTCACTTTTTGCTTTAAATGCCAACGGTCGTTATTAGCGAAAACATCCTGTACGGCAAACTCATCGACGCCACCCTGGCTGCGATAAGTGTGAAATCCCGTTTCATCCTGATAAAACGCCAATCGGGTTTCCAGCAGCCAGCGTTTTGCAGCAATGGTTTGCAACGACAAATTATAAAAGGATAAACCGGCTTTTTCCGCTGAATTGAAATCCGCTGGATTGTTCGCGCCGGCGAGCAGTTTCATTTCCTCCCGACTGTTGAGAAAACTGGCGGTGAGCCGTGTTGTCGGGTTAAAATCATATCTGAATTTTCCGGAAAATTCTTGCGAAAACGGCAGTATCGAGCCATCAGTAGCAAATCCGGCGGCAAGTATATCAAAATAAGTGCGGCGAAAGGAAAAAATATAACTGCCTTTATCGTGCTGCAACGGCCCTTCAGCGGTGAGGTTGAGATCGGTCAAATTAAGCGAAAAACTGTAGGAACGTTTACGTTTGTTGCCGGTGCGTGTATCGACTTCGAGAATCGAGGCCAGCGCATCGCCGAACTCTGCCGAATAACCGCCCATATGCAAATTGACGCTGGCGATGGTTTTGGGATTGAACAGGCTTAGCCCGCCCCCCATGGCGATGCGCATGCGATAGGGATTGGGCACCGAAATACCGTCCATCACCACCTGGTTTTGCGCCGGACTGCTGCCGCGGGTAGTGAGAAAGCTGGTAAAATCGCTGGCGCCGCCGCTGCCGCTGTAAATTTGTACCGCTCGGATGGGGTCGTCGAAGGCGCCGGGCAGGGTGAGAATATCATCGGTGCGGATACGCGTGACATCGATTTGTTCTACTGAAAGTTGTTGGAAACGATCTTTTTCAGCTTCGATTTCTACAGCTTTAAAAAGAATAGCTTCGGGTTCGAGGGCGATGGTCACGATTTGTTTCGGCTGCGTGGAAATTGTGAAGGCAATCCGTTTTTGCTTGTAACCGATGCTGGTGATTTTCAGAATGTGGCGGCCTTTTTTCAGTTTGATCCTGAAAAGTCCATCAGAATCCGCAGCCGTACCGAAATCCCCCGGCACGAGTTGAATATTGGCTGCCGGCAGGGCGTCGCGCGTTTGCGCATCGATTATCCGGCCACGCAGGGTGAGTGAACTTTGTGCAAAAATAGCGGCGGAACAACTGAAAATGAACAGAGCGATAATGAATAGCAGTTTTTTCATAAAATTTAAAAATGTCTTGTTTACTGGATTTATTGATAGCTTAACTGAATCCGGAGCCCGATTCCCGAAGATTGCTATTGAAAATCATTGGAATTCATGAAACAAGCGAATGATCTTCACCTGGTTTTCATGCACGTAGGCCAGCAATTCTCCATCGGGCGAAAATGCCGGATAGCTGCCGTGTGCGATGATTTGTTCAATTTTAAACCCTTTAAAATAAAACATATAAATAGCGCCCTCATAACCGAAAGCAAAACGCGGTCCCAGCACTTTGTGGTCGCCGGAAAAAACGATGTTGGTAATCTCGCCGTTGATCGTACCGGAAAAACCGGGGACTTCAATCGGTGTGATGATGAGTGAATCGGGATCGCTGCGAAGTTCTAGTAATTTGATGCGGTTTTCGAGCGGATTGATGGCGGCGAGATTATGTCCATCGGAAAACCAAGTCGGCTCGATAAATGGCTCGCCGCTTTTTCTGCTCAAATTAATCCGTTTTTGTGAGCGCAGATCGGTGATGATGATATCGCCGTTTCTGTTGTGCACAAATTGCTGTCCGTCAGGTGAGAGCTCGGCGTTAAATTCATCAAATTTGATTTGATTTGCCGAGCTGCTGGAATCGAAGGCCGAGGGTTTTATTTTTCCACTAAGCAGGTCCAAATCAAAAAATCGTGTTAATTCCCCGATGCTGTCAAAACGGGTGAAAGTGATGCGGCTGTCGTCTGCGCTCCAGGATGGTTGTAAATCACGAATGTTCCAGTTGCTGCCGATTTGCGGCTGTTCGACCGCGGTGGCATCCTCGACCTGCAATGTGGCGATATCGACAATGCGAATTATCGCCCGCCCGGTTTTTTCGAAGCGTAGAAAGGCATCACCCGGTTTTGTCCAGACGGGCAAACTGTTCCGAATAGCCGAGCGACGGTAGTCGCTGCCGTCGACGGCTATTGTGGCGATGAAATATTCTTCGCTAAAATTGATCATTCTATCTTCTGCAGACCAGTGGGGAGTGGCCGCGATGAAATAATCCCGTGATATTTTTCTGATCGCTTTTAAGGATTCATCATATATGCTCAAACCCATACCGTTTTTACTTTGGGTGATGAATGCGAGAAAGCGACCGTCTTTGGAAAATGCCGGAAAAAGCGGCCGCTGTGCCGGATGGACGATCTCCTCAAGCTGTCCGGAAGTCACTCGAAATTGTAATAATCGTGTTGAATCGAGGCCGCTTTCGATGACGAATTTTTGTTCATCTGCCGACCATGCCAGTCGACGAAAATGTTGCGGCTGGGACAGGATTTGACGTATCTCTCCGCTTGCCGCATCGTGGATATTCAGAATGCTTTTGCCGGCGATTTGTTGAATAAATGCCAGTCTGTCGCCCCGTGGCGACCAGACCGGGCTGGCCAATCCGTCGCCATCTGTGACGGTTTCAATTTCACCCGTGATTAAATTGATGAGTTTGAGGGCGCGGTGGCGATGATCGACAGCAGCTAAGATGGCTTTTTGCGGCGCTGGTGCATAATCACGGTAATCATCCGCCCGCCCGACAAAATAACCAAGCACACGACGTTCATCGTTGTTTAACGACTGCAGAACGACACGGGTAAGCGGCTCTTCCGCCACAAACGCGATGCGGCTGCCATCATGCGACCATGCCGGTTGAAACTTGCCGTGCTCATCAAAAGTTAATTGTATCGGTTCGGCCGGCAGCAGCGTGGCTGTGGTGTCGATAATTTGGTTATCACAATTGGAAATGAGACTGAGGAAAAGAAATAACAGAGCGAAACTGATGAAAAATTTGCGCATTAAGGGTCTTCCCTGATTTAACGAACCGTTTGGTTTTATTGCTTATGAATGCCCGGGTTGGCTGTTTTTCGCCCACTCGGGAAATTATTCATAGCGCAGGTCGTTGAATCAGTCCTCGATAAGGACCTCCACTAAAACACCATGTTAACACGTCAAATTCAATGCCACCGCTGCCGCCTGTTTATTTATCATATAAGTCGTTTAAAAACAAGTCTGAATTCGCTGGCGAGGGTATTTAAAAAAAAGACTGCCTGTTCGCCCGAAGGACAACCGTTCAATTCCACACAGGGGGAAGCGCATTGGTGAAACATGTCGAATAGCAGGGAATACAAGTTTGGATTTATATGCTCCTCAAACCGCCTGCAAAGTGTGGTATCAAAATTTCCAGGAAAAAATTGTTGTTTAAAAGAAAAAATACTACCTTACCCAAATTATACATCAGCCACCGCCGGGGAACGGACGCTGAGCTTGCCGAAGCGGGACG
>JAJRYV010000127.1 GCA_024275575.1 bacterium | reverse complement strand
TTGTGCTTCTCTTGGGATTACTTTCTTTTGAGCCATTTCTCATCCTTTGTTATTTTATTGGTCTAAAATATGAGGATGGGAATTTGGCTCTTTCGGGTTAAGAAACAAATTCGTTTTTACACAAATATAGGGACTCTATCTGTATTCGTCGAAAGCTGACAAATCCAGAGACTTATCAGCTTTCAACATTTTACTTTGTATCAACCATTGTCAATTGGAAATAAACAATTAAAAATTGGGTCGATGATTATTTGATTTTTAAGGGTTTGGTGGAGGAGGAGGTGGGCAAATTATTATTGTTCCTGTATTTTTGCATGTAATTGTACATCCAGATACAGAACCTGTCCCGTTACACTCTTCAGAACCGCCACAATTTGATAGATTTTCACAGCCCAGGTCGTGAAAGGCTTTCATTTCGGGTACGAAAGTAAGACATAAAACAGAAATCATTGCACATGAAAAAAGGATAAAAATATTTTTTTCATCGCTCTTTCCTTTCCTTTGATTAGAATTAGTAATTCATCCCGCGTTCACGCGATTTATTTAAATGGCCATTTTTTCCAATTTCAGTGTTACAATAATCAATCTTACAAAAATCCATCCATCCGATCCATCCCACCCATCTCAAAAAACACCACACTCCACAGCCTGCCCCGGCTTGCCCGCTCCAATTCGCCGTATTTAATCCCGAAATAAAAGGGCAAACACTTGCGAAAGTCCCACTCCACTCCCTACAGAAAAGACTTGCGCCAGGTGCTCGCGCTCCTTGCGCATGCACTCGGCTAATTGCAGGAAGGTCTTGCATACGCGCAGTACATGGCCGGACGGCTGTCCGAAGAGGGCGATGCTGCTTTTTATACAAATCGCTGTTAAAAAGAGCGGTCTGCTGCTCCAGCCACACCTGTGTGGGGAAATGCTGCCGCAGCATGCCGACTTTGAGCTGCGCGAATGCCTGCGTCCATTTCTTCAGACCATGCTGCAGGGCAGGATCATCGGGCGCTGGGAAAAAATACTGCGGGAAAACACACATATCGGGTTCACCAGAAATAATTTTGAGCCAATGGCTGTGGATGAACTCGGAATCTGTAACCGGCGCCGGCAGCTGAACGATTCCATCACTTTGAGTGATTGCATCGCAGTGGCGGCAAACAATGGCACTGTCCCGCTTTTGCACTTTGCTGATACGGGCGTATTTGGCCGCAGCAGCGGACAAATTCTCCAGTGATGTGCTGATAATCGCTGCTTTGCCTTCCGGTTCGAAATAGTGTAGTCGTTCGGTGTGGCTCCCCGGTGAAATATTCCCAAAAGACTTTAAAAGAGTTTTATCATCAAAAACAAATTGCCGTTTAAACGTGTGAGCGTTCAAACGTTTTAACGGTTTTTCTTTCGCGCTTCCTGGCGTCTTTTCCCCGACCGACTGAATGCCTTGCAACCTCCCAGTTTTTCATGTGACCGCTTCGTTTTCAGGTTTCGGTTGTGAATTGTATTGTGAACAAATCACAAACTTAAAATAAACACAATGAGAAATTATGCGAGGAGTTTTTAATGTGTGTGTTATTTTTGTGAAAATTATTATTAGATTATTCCATGCTAAAAACCATCATAACCCGCTCCGTTGCCGTCAGCATGTTGATGCTGATCATCGCTGCGACGGGCATTTATTCGACTTTAGAGTTTCCCATCGAGCTGACGCCGGACGTGGAACTGCCGAAGGTGACGGTGCAGACCGCCTGGCCCAATGCTTCGCCGGAGATGGTGGAGGTTTTTATCACTTCATCAATCGAGGGCACTTGCGCAGCGCTACCCGGGGTGCGCAAGGTCACCTCGGTTTCCAGCGCCGGCCAGTCGCAGGTGACGGTGGAGTTTGCACCGGACACGCGGGTCGATTTCGCCACCCTGCAATTGAGTGAGCAGTTAGGTTTGGTGAAGGAACAACTGCCGCACAACGCCGGTCTGCCGCGGATCGAGAAATATGTGCCGGAAGAGTTTCGCCAGGAGGCTTTTCTCAGCTATCAGCTTAGCGACCCCTATTCGCTCTATGAAGTGCGCCGCGCCGCTTTGTCTCACTTGCAGACGCCGCTGCTCTCTGTGCCCGGCATTGCCGATGTGCAGGTGCGTGGCGGGCAAAAGGCGGAGATTCATATTTTACTGCATCGTGATGTAATGCAAACGATGGGAATAAGCATCGCACAGGTACATGCAGCTCTGGCACAACTCAATCTGCACACCCAGGCAGGCAGTTTACCGCGTGGCGACCGCCGTCTCGATCTAATCGTACTCAATCCGTTGACGACAATAGCCGAACTAAAAAAATTGCAATTTCCTGTTAGGGAAACGATAGTGCACTTGCAGGATTTCGCGGAAATCCGCCGTTCATTCGAAAACGTACAGCACCTTGTGCGCATCGACGGCAACCCGACGGTGAGCCTGACTATCCTGCGCGAGCCGGGGCAAAATGCCATTAAAGTAGCGGACGATGTTTTCGCCCGTTTGCACGAATTGGTAGCAGGGCTGCTGCCGGGGATGAAATTGTTGAAAAGCCAGGACGAGAGCGAGCGCATCCGCCGGGATATGCGTGCTCTCGGCAGTCGTTCGCTGTTTTGTCTGCTGATCATCCTGTTGGTGCTTTTTATCTTTTTCCATAATTACCGGCTGCCGCTGCTTGTTATGGCCACCGTCTTTTTTCGGTGCTGCTCACCCTGAATCTGTTTTATTTCGCCGGGTTGACACTGAATATTCTCACCCTGGCCGGACTGGCGCTGGGTTTCGGCATGCTGGTGGATAATGCCATCGTCGTCATCGATAATATTCACCACATGCGCGAGCAGGGTTTTTCCGCCGCCGAAGCGGCGCTGCGCGGCGCCCGCGAGGTGATCGCGCCGCTGTTGGCCGCCACCCTCACCACTGTTGTTGTGCTGGTGCCGTTCTATTTTTTAAAAGGGGATTTGCAGGTCTATTATCTGCCTTTTGCAACCGCCGTCATGCTTTCTTTGTTAGCGAGCTTGTTCGTGGCTTTGTTGTTTACACCGGCAATGGCCGCCCGTATCGCGCCTGCGACTCAAACCCGCGCTTCAAGGCTGAATCATTTTTATCGTCGAATACTGGAACGCACCAATAAGCGGCCGTGGCTCGTTTGTTTCGCCGTAGCGCTTTTGGCCTGGTTTTTCTGGTATCAGTTTAATGAAAACGTCACTATCGGCAGCATCTGGAATTGGGGCGATTCGACTTACTTGCGCTGTTATGCCCGTTTGCCCAAAGGCGCGCAATTGCAGCGCTCCGACGATATCGCCCGCAGCTTTGAAGAAAAAGTCGTCGGGTTGCAGGGGGTGAAACGGGTGCAAACCACCGTGACTTCCGGTTACATGAGCGTGCGCATCGATTTCGACAAGAAAACGGCGGCAAGCGCCTATCCGCTCATTTTAAAAGACCAGCTTTCGGTGCATGCCAGTCATTTCGCCGGCGTGAGCATCGGCGTCATCGGTTTCGGGCCGGGTTATCACAGCGGTTTTGGCGGCAGCGCGGCTAATTTTCGCATTAAGGTATTGGGCTACAGCTATCAGGATGTAAAAAATATCGCCGAAGCTGTGGGCAGAAGGTTGTCGCGCAACGCCCGTATCCGCGAGGTGAACACATCCGGCTCGGGCAAATGGTGGGGGGGAAGCAACCAGACCGAGACCGTGCTCACTTTGAAACGCGAACGTCTGTCGCGCCACGGCCTGGCCGTGCCTGAGGTGTTTGATCAACTCAGCGCTTATTTGCGCGAAAACCAGCAGCGCCGACAGATCATGCTCGATAAGGAACGCCTGGCCTACCGGGTGAAATTCGCTGATTTTGCCGCAATTTCATGCAGGACCTGGCTTCGCTGGTGATTCATTCAGCGAAAAACGGCGCCGTGCGTCTGCATGAAATTGCGGCAATAAAGGAGGTGGCGGTGCAATCGGAAATCGTGCGGGAAAACCAGCAATACCAGCGCTGGGTCACTTTCGAATACCGCGGCCCCTACCGTTTCGGTAAAAAAGTGGTGGAACGCGTCGTCGCGGCGACCAAACTGCCGCCGGGTTATGCGCTGGAAATTCCCACCTGGGATTTTGGCGAGGATGACCAGCGGCAGATCGTATTCATCGGCCTACTTGCAGTTCTGCTTGTTTTTATGGTTACAGCCGCGCTTTATGAAAGTTTGATCCAGCCATTCATCATCATGCTCTCGGTGCCCCTTGCACTGATCGGCGTGTTTCTCATTTACTGGCTCACAGAAACCAATTTTGACCGCTCTGCTCACATTGGCGTTGTTTTGCTTAGCGGTATCGTGGTCAATAACGCCATTTTGTTAGTTGATCGCATATCACGTTTAAAAAATAAAGGCATGCCCATTTCCGAGGCCATCATCACTGGCGCCGAGCAAAGGTTGCGGCCGATTATCATGACCACATCGACCACTGTGCTGGGACTTTTGCCGCTAGTGATTTACGGCGACGAATCGCAGTTGTAGGGAACCCTGGCGCTTTCGACAATCGGCGGCTTGAGCAGCTCGGCGCTGTTGATTTTATTCGTCGTGCCGGCGCTTTATAAAATTCTTGTCCGGCAGTGAAAATAAAACACGATTTGTATCTACGGGGGCTTTTTTCAGCATCAGCACTCAATTCAATATTTTAGTTTTTATAATAATCCAGGCCAATTACCACAAGATCAAGACAGGCCTGCGCAATTTTTTTATGCAGCTTTTCGCTCGGGTGCGTCTCAAAAACGTGGGCGATTTCATTGCGTAATTCGCGCAAAACATTCCACTTGTCAAGCATTTCTTTCGGTAAAAATGGAGGCAAGCTGTGCAGGTGTCCGCGCCAGATATCGCGCAATAGTTTTTCCGCCTTTTCCCGGTGCCCGATATATTTTCGGGGATTGCATTCGAGATGCAGGGTAATATGCGTCACAATCCATGCCCGCGCTAAAATAATCGCTTGCACCGATTTTCCTTTTTCGATATACCATTCGATGGTTTCAAGTAATGAACGCATATACCGGGCATCGAAAGTGGCGTGACTTTGGGCCAAAATCGGTTGAATTTCTTCACGAATGGAATCGGCAAGTGCATGCAGCGGTTTGGCATGCGTGGCGATTTCCTTTTCACCCTGGCGCAAGCTGTGAAGCATTTTTTCGCCTGCCCGGCCGGCTTCCTCTGGTCGTAACAAATGCAAGGCCTGTCCCATGCGCTGTGCCGCATCAGCAAGACCATGCAAATAAGTCGGTCGTTGCACATCTGTTAATTCCAATGCAATGCGCCGTTTAACTTTGAACTCGGCATCGAGCAGGGAATCAGCGAGAAATTCCGTGTGTCCGTAGCGCTGGAAGTTTTGCAGGGCAAAGGTCCATTGAATCAAATCCAAAAAGCTCGATAGGCTACACAATTGCGTCTCCTGCTTTTCCGGCTCGTAAGCGCCGTAGACGATATCCCAAATCTGCACTTTTTTTATCTCTTTTAGATAAGCCGCTATGGCAAGCCCGATGCCCGGCTGAATGCGAAAACCATGGGTGATATCGATGATCAGGTCATCATCCGGATGAAATACCTGCGTAATTTCTTCGAAGATAAGCCACAGATCGTTTTCGGTCAGTGAGGTGGGGATGCGAATCGGCGAACAATGTAAATCGGCCGGTTTTGCAGAAAGAAAGTTCGCATAGGTGATCGCTTCTGCTTTTTCGGTGACGACGAACCAGGCTTCATCGATTTCAAAAAATTTTGCGCAGGCCAGGGCGACCCAGGAAGTGGTTTGGCGCTGTTTCAGCCATGTATAAGTCGTCTTGTCATAAATGCCTTTGGGCGGAGCGCCTAAGAATGTGAGCAGTTTCATCTCAATCCTTTCTTGCCGGGATCGCTCATGTAAATCGCCTGGGCGTCGTCGCGATCGGTCGGTTTTTTTACTTTGCCGTCGTGTTTGCCGCTTATGTAGATGGTCGCCACACGCATCTCTTCTGCAGCCTGAAACATGCCCAGGGACATGGCGGTTTTACCGCCGGTAACATCGACGAATATTTCATGTTCCTTGTAACCCTTTTCCAAAAATTCATTGATGTAATTGCGCACCAGCGTTTTGCTGGTCACCGGATTATCGGGGGTGGATAACATGCGGTCGCCTTCGTTGATTTGCACAGCTGCAGGTATAATTTTGCATGTTGTGCCGTGATAATTAGCGACCAGTGCCAGCGCAGCGTCGCGGCTTTCACGTTTTTCAGTATAGATCAGGGCAACTTCCTGTGGTTTCAGCCAGCGGATAATCCATTCCGGCGGTTCCGTCCGGCTCACCGGAATGATGACTGCTTTCACTGCTTTGCTCATCGTTGGCAGGGTTTCACCCAAAAGCGCAAAACCCGGCCGCATGTAAAGATGGCGGTTGAAATAAATATGCAGGGCAATAGCGGATGAAAAACATAACAGCACATAACCGAACA
This sequence comes from bacterium, assembly GCA_024275575.1. Taxonomy (GTDB): domain Bacteria; phylum Zhuqueibacterota; class Zhuqueibacteria; order Zhuqueibacterales; family Geothermadaptataceae; genus Bioreactorimicrobium. The sequence goes on along the minus strand of JAJRYV010000127.1, from coordinate 787 downwards.
CGATACCGGCGTTGTCGAGTTTTTTAAGTATCGGTTCCGGCATAAGCTGGGCGCCGAAATAAAATCCGACCAGCAGGATAAAAAACAACAGGCCGGAGTAAATGTTTTTTTTGATTTTCATATCAGCCCTTTTCGTTGGCTACAGCAAAGATGATCGCTTGCGATTTGCTTATATAGTGACGATGCCGGCGTCCACATCGGGGAGATGCCCGGCCGCTTCGTCGAGGTACTTTTTCCCGGCGCAGGTTTTGCATTGGGCATAGCAGCGGATACTGTCTCTCTTGCCGCGCTGTTTGTGAAGTTTGCTTAGCAGGCGAAGCAAATCTGCGGTGGAGAGATCAAGTTCAAAAACACTTTTTTGCACCCGCTGTCCGCCGGCGCGCTCGAGCAGCTTTACGATTTTCTGCCGCCGTTTATTTCGCGTAATATCGTAAACGATGAGATGTTTCATGAATACTCCGGGTTATGACTGCATGATAATCATCGGTAAAAATATTTTTTCGTGTTCGCCGTTGTTGGAAATAGCAACTTTGCCGCTCTATGATGCAACCGCCCCGCCCTGCAAAACAGGGCCGTTGCGCTAAAATCAGGTATGTGAATAACTTGCTACAAAATAGATTTATTTTAACAAGATGAAAGCAAAAATATCAATTTAAGTGAAATCAATAATATGTTAATACTGATAATTGTACCTGTTCGGCGTCATTTATCCCTCAGCTACATCAGAGCATCCCAAAGTAGGAGCTGAACCTGCCCAAGCAGGAGCGGCGCCACAATGCGATCGATA
>JAJRYV010000126.1 GCA_024275575.1 bacterium | reverse complement strand
GGGGTTTATAGGGGATAACGCGGTTTATCTCGATGCCGCAACTGGCTGAAACGATGACTTTCGGTCTGGCGTCATCGATGCGGATCGCTAATTCGTGGGAGGCAAAACCGCCGAAAACGACGGAATGAATGGCACCCAGACGGGCACAGGCGAGCATGGCGATGGCGGCCTCGGGCACCATTGGCATGTATATGATAACGCGGTCACCTTTTGACACGCCGCAATTGGCAAGTACGCCGGCGAATAATGCCGTTGCATCGCGCAATTCGAGGTAAGTGTATTTTTTAACCGTTCCGGTCACCGGGGAGTCGTAAATCAGGGCCAACTGGTCACTGCGTCCGTTTTCGACGTGATAGTCCGTTGCCAGGTAAGAGGTGTTCAGTTTGCCGCCTTTGAACCAGCTATAGTGTCCTCTGCTATTCTGACTCAATATATTTCCGGGACTTTCAAACCATGCGATTCGATTGGCCTGTTCCGCCCAAAAATTTTCCGGCGAAGCTAAAAACCGGGAATATTGCTCTTGATATTTCATGTTAGGCCCTTATCGTTGAGTAGATAATTCTGAAAAGAAAAAATGCAGTTGCAGCGGTGACGCTGTGAGGTATGCCCGACCACCGCTGTAACTGCTGGAATGATAGTACTGCTCATGTTTCCTGAGAAATATGCTCATTCATGTCGAACCGTTTTCTCCTCATTCGCCGTGCAGTTTATTTGCGTTGGCTGACGAGACTTTCGACGACGGTCGGATCGGCAAGTGTTGAGGTGTCTCCAAGCTGATCCACGGCGCCCTCGGCAATTTTACGCAAAATACGCCGCATGATTTTCCCGGAGCGGGTTTTAGGCAACGCCGGCGTAAACTGGATTTTATCCGGTTTCGCATGTGGCCCGATGTGTTTGGTCACTGATTCATTGATCGCTTTAATCGTGGCATCATCAGCTTCAACACCGGTCATCATGGTGACATAGGCATAAATGCCCTGTCCCTTGATTTCGTGGGGGAAATCGACAACAGCCGCTTCAGCGACGCCTTCGGTGCGACCGATAGCACCTTCAACCTCGGCAGTGCCAATGAGGTGGCCGGAAACATTCAGCATATCATCGACACGGCCGGTTATCCAGTAGTAGCCGTCTTCATCGCGGCGCGCCCCGTCTCCGGTGAAATAATAACCGGGGAAGCGGGAGAAATAGGTTTGCATAAAGCGGTCATGATCGCCATAAACCGTGCGCAACATCGCCGGCCAGGGAGCTTTGATGGCCAGGAGTCCCTGTGCTTCTCCCTCAAGCTCATTGCCCTGCTCATCGAGAATGACCGGCTGTACTCCAAAAAAGGGCAGCGTTGCCGAACCGGGTTTGGTCGCCGTTGCACCCGGCAGTGGTGTGATGAGAATACCACCGGTTTCCGTTTGCCACCAGGTATCGACGATGGGACAACGTTTTTTCCCGATGATTTCATTGTACCAGTTCCAGTCCGCTTCTTTTATCGGTTCACCCACAGTGCCGAGCAATTGCAGCGATGATAAATCGTGTTTTTCAGGCCAGGAGGTGCCTTCTTTCATCAGCGCCCGAATAGCTGTCGGCGCTGTGTAGATAATATTGACCTTGTGCTTCTCGACGATCTGCCAGAATCGACCGTAGTCGGGATAATTGGGCACGCCCTCATACATCATCGTGATGGCACGATTGGCCATTGGCCCATAGACGATATAAGAATGACCGGTTACCCAGCCGATATCAGCGGTACACCAATAAACATCGCCTTCGTGGTAATCGAAGACATATTTATGGGTGAGTGAGGCGTAGACGATATAACCGCCGGTGGTGTGCAAAACCCCTTTAGGTTTACCGGTTGATCCGGAGGTATACAAAATATACAATGGGTCTTCGGCATCCATTTCTTCTGCAGGGCAATCATCATTTACTTTGGCTATTTCATCGTGCCAGTAAATATCACGGCCGCTTTGCATATCGACCTTGTGTCCGGTTCGTTTCACCGTAAGAATTTTTTCGATGGACGGACATTCCGCAACGGCGGCATCCGCATTGATTTTCATCGGAATATCCTGTTTCACACCCCGCACCCCGGAATCCTGAGTGATGAGCATTTTGCAGGATGAATCATTGATGCGGTCGCGCAGCGACTCACTACTGAAAGCACCAAAAACGATGGAATGAATGGCGCCGATGCGTGTACAGGCGAGCATGGAAATTGCCAGTTCGGGAATCATCTGCATATACAAACAAACACGGTCGCCTTTTTTTATGCCATGCGCTTTTAATACGTTGGCGCATTTTTTAACTTCTGTCAACAGTTCCGCATAAGTATAGGTTTTCGATTCTGTTGGATCATTGCCTTCCCAGATAAGGGCTGTTTTAGCGCCATGGCCGGCAAGCACATGACGGTCGAGGCAGTTATAACTGACGTTAGTCTTTCCACCAATGAACCATTTGACTTCACCTTTGCGGAAATCAAAATCGACAACTTTATCCCATTTTTTAAACCAATGCAGGTCTTCAGCCTTCTTTGTCCAAAACGCATCCGGATTTTTAATCGATTCATCGTACAATTTCTGGTATTCATCCAGCGATTTGATGTGGGCTTTTGAGACAAAGTCGGCGGCTGGTTTGAATTTAGCAACCGAACTCATTATTTACTCCTGTGCATTATTGTGCAAAATTACAAATTCCGGGAACAGCGTTAGTTTTAATAAAGATCAGGCCTCCAAACGAAGGCCTGATTAGCATACTAACTTGCATGAAACCTCAGTTTGCCGGGGCAAAACTCTTGTCTCGGCAAGTTATTTATCGATTACAGCTCGATGGGAACACGAACATTTTCTACGAGATGCTGAATATTTTCCGGCGGTGGCGGCGTAAATTTGGTGACAACCAAAGTCACGACAAAGTTCACCATCATACCCACGGTACCGATGCCTTCGGGAGAAATGCCGAACCACCAGCTGGCCGGGCTGTTGGCGCCGGGATTAATGAATTTGAAGTAAATAATGTAGGCAGCGGTAAAAGTGATGCCGCATAACATACCGGCGATAGCCCCTTCTTTATTCACCTTCTTGGAGAAAATACCCAAAATGATAATCGGGAAGAATGAGGAAGCTGCCAGACCAAAAGCAAAGGCAACCACCTGCGCCACGAAACCCGGGGGGTGAATGCCAAAATATCCGGCGATGGCAACTGCAAAACCGGCGGCGATACGCGCGGCAAGCAATTCCTGCTTTTCAGTCATATCCCGCATCATGATACTCTTCAGCAGGTCGTGGGAAACCGAGGTTGAGATAACCAGTAATAATCCCGCCGCGGTGGAGAGTGCGGCAGCCAGGCCTCCGGCGGCAACCAGTGCAACGACCCAGTTCGGCAATTGAGCAATTTCAGGATTGGCTAACACCATGATATCCCGATCGATTTTCAACTCGTTCTCCAGGCCATCAGGGGCGTTTTTACCGCGAAACTGCATAATGCCGTCGCCATTTTTGTCGGTCCAGGAGATGAGCTTGGTTTCTTCCCAGTTTTTGAACCAACTCGGGGCGCTGGCATAAGGTTGATCGTTTAGGGTGGTGATCATGTTTGTCCGTGCAAAAGCGGCAACAGCCGGCGCTGTGGTGTAAAGAATAGCGATAAAAAACAAAGCCCAACCTGCAGATTTACGGGCGTCAGCAACTTTGGGAACCGTGAAGAAACGGATAATAACGTGCGGCAAACCAGCAGTTCCGACCATCAAAGCTGCGGTGATAAAGAACACATCGATTGTCGATTTTGTCCCTGCCGTATAGGCCGCAAATCCCAGCGCTTTGTGCAAACCATCCAGTTTATCCAGCAAATATACGCCTCCGGTTCCGCTTACTGTACTTCCAAAACCCAGTTGCGGGATTGGATTACCGGTAACCATGATGGAGATAAAAATTGCCGGAATAAGATAGGCAACGATCAAAACGCAGTACTGCGCTACCTGTGTATAGGTAATGCCTTTCATACCGCCCAACACCGCATAAAAGAAAACGATACCAACACCGATGAAAACACCGGAAGTGATATCGACTTCAAGAAAGCGGGAGAAAACAATGCCGACGCCGCGCATCTGACCGGCAACATAAGTAAAGGAGACAAAGATGGCGCAAATAACCGCGACAACGCGCGCCACGTCGGAATAATAACGTTCACCGACAAATTCCGGCACAGTGTATTTACCAAATTTGCGTAAGTACGGCGCCAATAAAAGAGCCAGTAGCACATAACCGCCGGTCCAGCCCATGAGATAAACAGCACCGTCCCTTCCGATAAATGAAATGAGACCGGCCATGGAAATAAACGATGCCGCCGACATCCAGTCTGCACCGGTCGCCATACCGTTGGCGATGGGATGCACCCGTTTTGAAGCGACGTAAAATTCTCCGGTAGAACTTGCTCGTGACCAGATCGCAATGCCGATATAGAGCGCAAAAGTCAATCCGACAATGATCCAGGTCCACATTAAAATACTCATAATATCCTCCGTTAAGAGTGGAAACAGTCGTTTTTGTGAAATTAGGCTTCTGCTACACCGTGTTTTTGATCCAGTTTATTCATCAAGTTCACATAGACAAATATCAGAATGACAAAAATGATCTCGGATCCTTGTTGTGCAAACCAGAATCCCAGATTGAACCCAAAAAAGTGAATTTTGTCGAGAGCGTCAACAAACAGAATGCCGCAACCGTAGCTTACAACAAACCAAATCGACAGTAGAATAGTCAAATACCTGAGATTGGTTTTCCAGTAAGCGTCTAGGTTCGCTTGTGTAGACATATACTCCTCCGTTAATTATGTTATGAGACGAAATATTTGGTTTACAAGGTCGACCGCTTGTTATTTTTGAAGAACAAGTAGCTCGCAAACAATATCCGCAAGTTGGAAACGGAATTCGTATCCTGAACTTTCATATTTGCATCAGGTGTCCCGTAGGCCGTTTTCGTGTACTCGACTTCAAGGGCAAACCGAGCCAGGCCGGAATTCCATATAATGCGGGGGGCAACGCGGAGTACATTATCGATATTGCTGCCGCGTGCGAAGACAGCGCCGCCATTGACAGGATCAGCCGCGCCTCTGTTTTTGGTGTAACCCGCAAAAACGGCAAGCTGACGTTTCTTACCATGAATCAGCTCACCCCAGAAAGACATGTTGTCAATCGAAGTGTAGTCAATGGTGCCGTCATCTGTTGCTTTAACCGCATATCCACCCAGCATAATCAGGTCAGTCAGGTTTTGTCCCAAGGAACCGGAAAGCTTCAAAGTTGTGGAAGAGAACTTCAGTTTTGAATAGGCAAGATAAGACAGACCCTGTACTGTGCCGTCGTTGGTGATGTCGGGGCGGAGTTTTTTATAATCAACCGCAGCACCGAAAACATTACCGCCGCTGCTCATTTGAAGCTGTGCATGCAAATTGGGAATAACAGCGTTACGCAATGGTGTGCTGCCGCCAACACTGGCAAAGTCCCGTTGAGAAATAGCTGCGAGGATCAATTTGGTCTTGTCGTTCAGTGTCTGCGTCAGGCGAATTTGCGGGTTACGGGAAAATGGTGCCATGGGCATACCTGTGTTAAATGAGACAACACCGGGGTAAACTGCAGTGACAAACAGCGGATGCCAATACTGACCAAACAGCATGGATCGTTTTTCCCAGGTCAATTTTAAAAAAGCATGCCGCAGTCTGAAACTGTTGATATTCGCATTGGCCTGGCCGAAAAATGCACCTTCAATATACCCACTGGTTTTTGCGCCAAAAGCATCCGGTGCTGCGATCGTGCCTCGCAAGCGTGTTTGTACCGCGAGAATGTTGAAATTAGGTTGGGCGTTAATATCTTCATTCTTGGCATCTAATACTTCCGCTTGAGGATAGAGAAGTAAGTGACCTTCTCGCGCTGTTACAGTTTGGCGCGAATCGAAGATAGCGTCCATTTTTACATAACCGGAAAAGTCGATACCATAGTTGCCCTGGGCCTGCAACGCGGTTGCAGAAAGCATCACAAAAAGTATCACGGATAACAGGACTCTTTTCATTTTTTCCTCCTCATGAGGGTGAAGTGATTATTTTTATTAGCTCCTCGTGTTGGTTTCGGCTTAAGCGTTTTGTAGCTTTTCCGACTAAAGTGAAGGCTGGAAAATAATGGTGAAGTGCGAAAGGTGCTCAAGCTACAATGAGGTCAAAATGCAGGTGGGTTATATAAAACCGGATATAGTGGTCATCGATATCCTCCTCCGATTTAAGTCTTTTGCCGATTCTAATTATGAACTTCAATTCGTTTGTGAATTTAAATTTCCAAAATAGAACTGCAGCGTCTCCCCTAATGCTAAATGCATGCCAATGTTTCTCATAAGTATACCTTATAGTCTGTCACAGAATATTTCATTCTAACTATCTGTAAATATGATGATTGTAGCAGTTATACCCCGGCCGGTAATAATTTTTTCGAAAAATCAGTGCGACATTTTTGTCACCCCAGGTTCCTGAGAAAATTAATCAACTTCGGTTCAAGGCTTATTAGAGAATAATGAGAAAAAGGCAGGAATTTCACAAATTCCAAGATGAATAAGGGTTCCTGCGACAATCATGACGCACTAAACTGTGACACTGATGTCGCATTTTATCGAAACGAATCGGAAATATTCCAGCACAGCGGAGGAAAAACCGCAAAAACTAATCTATCGCACAAGGAAGTTTCGAGTCAATAAAACTGCTGGAGGAGAGTTTGAAACACCAGTATTGAGACTTTTGACTTGAAAGCTCGAGAATTGCTTTTTTATGAAGACTGCATCTTCAGTCAGGATTCATGGAATTATTCTGGCCAGGTTTGAAGCTGTCAACGCTTATTTTATGCTTTACCAGCAGGCGCTGGAATGTGCGCCGGGGGACCTGTGCCGCAGCCGCTGCTTTGGAAATATTGCCTCCACTCTCCTGCAGAAATTTTGACAGTACTTCATATTCAAATTTGTTGATCGCTTTTGCCTTAAGCGCCATAAAACCTTCGTTTAAATTCTTCGGCACCGGTTCGGCAACACGCTGATTTGGTTGCAGATAAATAGGTAAATGGCGCGCTTTAATTTCATTGCTCGAGGTGAGCACCGCCGCACGTTCGATCACATTACGCAGTTCACGAATATTGCCCGGCCAATTGTGCTCCACCAGCAGTGACATGGCGTCAAAGGCGATTTTGGTAATCGGCTTGTTGAGTTTCGCCTGAATTGACTTTAAAAAATTGTAGGTCAAGTGAGGGATATCTTCTTTTCTTTCCCGCAATGGCGGCAGATGGATGGTGAAAGTGTTGAGCCGGTAAAACAAGTCCACTCGAAATTGGTCTTTTTCCATGGCAGCTTCAAGATCCCTGTTAGTCGCAGCAATAATGCGGACATTAACTTTTTTCACATCGATACCGCCGATGGGCCTGATCTCCCCGGATTGCAAAAATCGCAGCAACTTCGCTTGCAAATCCGGTGGAATATCACCGATCTCATCAAGAAAAAGGGTGCCGTTGTGGGCATGTTCAAATAAACCGATATGATCGGAGTGGGCGCCGGTGAAGGCTCCTTTTTTGTGACCGAAAAGTTCGCTCTCGATGAGTGCAGGGCTGAGAGCTGTGCAATTGATTGTTATGAGTTGCGCATCGTGCAAGAGGCTTTTCTGGTGCACCATGCGGGCGACCAGCTCTTTGCCGGTACCGCTTTCTCCGCGAATAAAAACCGTCGTTGAAGTTGGGGAAACCTGCGAAATGAGTTTCCCAACCTCCTGCATCGCATCGCTGCGACCGATGATAAACCCTCCGGCGATCTGCCCATGTGTCGTTGTCCAGGTAGAGCGAAAAGTATCTTTGAGAATTTTTTTCTTCTTAAAATCGTCAAGCATGGTCCAAATAAGCATGGCGCTGGCCTGGCCGATGAGAATAGTATGCAGGGGTTTTTCTTGTTGCAATTTATGCTGCAGCGTCGAATTTTCCACCATGTTGATGATCATGTCAAGATTTTTGTCGTCGATAAAATCATGGTAATCCGTTGATGTTGCAATACCGGCTTGTTCGGTGATACCAATCCCAGGTGCGGCCGGGTCTTTATCTACGACTGCTGATATGTTAATGGTCTGATCATTGAGCAATAATTTTATCAGAGGCGCAGAAATGCTGCCTGCTCCGATAATGAGCACGTTTATTCTGAATTTTTGCTTAATAACAGCTTCTGAATTTTGATCGCCGGTTGACAAATGTAACTCTCATTTATTGTAACGATAATTAATTTCATGCAAAATCGTAGATATATTCAACCACCTGCAGTGAAAATGGTGCAATTCGTCATTCTGAAATATGCTTAAAACATATCTGTTCAGCGTAATAGCAGTTCTTCAAGTTTAATTTTGTGGGTGTAGAGGGTGGCAGTTGCAGCAAGCAGTCTTCTTAACTGCTACTGCCACTGCTTACACATACTTGCTTACATTTTTAATCTTGAAGCTCCACCAGGTGCACGCTGAGCCTGTTTGTGCTGAGCTTGCCGAAGTATTGAAGCGGGAGCGTGCTCTGACGCTGTCTGCACAGCTACGCATCAATAGTGTCCATCCAGACGAGCGTCATTCGACACTAAATAGTGTCCATCCGGAAACACCCTTTCTGGGAGGACAGAACCAGATACTATTAATTTTTTTCAAAATATAGATAAAATCCATTTATAGTTACGCTACCGATGGTCACACCGTC
>JAJRYV010000125.1 GCA_024275575.1 bacterium | reverse complement strand
TGGATATCTTGCGAGGCAATGATATTCGATTCCAGCGTAGCATCTGTAAAAACTGCTGCCGCTGTTTCATCACAACTGGATTCGATGGCTAATAACTTCATTATTTTTTTTTTCGCTTTTCCAGGATGACATAATTAGGGAAAATACGCACGATTTCAACATCGGACATGGTTTTATACTGAATTGACAGGCCTTTGCCGGCATTATCCGCTCCCACCTTGTGTGCCTGGTTATAATCTACAAAGAGATAAAAATTTTCCGGCTTCAAATTGATGAGATAATTTTCACCACCGACGACCGTCACCGAAGCTGAGGACGGCAGCGGTAAAACTTCCGTATGCCGCGGTTTGTTCAAAACATGGATGGGAATTTCAGGAATTTCGTATTCCAGCAGTTTTTGCACATCTCCCGTATAATTGACCATTTTGCTCTCGGCGCGGATTTTCAAGCTGTCTGGAAAGATTTCCAGGGCAATATTGCCCATAAAAGACGAATGCTGTTCAAATAACACACGGGGTTCCGTAGCAATTTCATCGATATTATTGAGAATTGACCTTGGACCGCTTAGTGTGATGGAGTCCGGTTCGACTTTGATGGCACCGACAAGCGTATAACCTTCTAACGGTTCGCAGGAGATATTATGTCGTACCGGCACTTTTTTGTTGATCAAATCATCGAGGATGATTTTAATTGTGGTCGGGTAAAGAACTGACTGCACCTGCATTGCATGGCTGAGCCGCGGCAAATCAACCATATCTGGCGTGATGGGCAATTCAACCCGATCTTTGATTCCGCTCAGGTCGAGGCTCACTGCTGCGTCTTCAAAAAAGAGCAGGCTGAAGAGGTTTTTCCCCTCGCCTTCCAGTTTGATTTTCACCCGGCGCGGGATCACGTTGACGATGATTTTTCCCACTGGAATATTTTTTACTTGCAGCTTGATATCCACTTCGTACGAGTAATTGTTCGCCGTCACGATGATAAACCAGAATACCAGTGCAATGCCGAATGAAGAAAATTTGATTTTCAGATTTTTGGATAACACCATGTTCATATTTTTTCACTCAACTGCAAAGAAAAAGGGCAAGAGAGACCTCCTGCCCTGTTCATACCTGTTTTATGAATAAAGCAGGTTTACTGCTTCACAGCCCAAACTTTGACTTTCGCTTCGACATCCGGATGCAGCCGTACGGGCACTTCATAAACGCCCAGCGCTTTCAGCGGTTCTTCGAGCACAATTTTGCGGCGGTCGATTTCGAAACCTTTTTCCGCCAGCAGGTCAGCAATATTTTGCGAGGTGATGGCACCGAATACTTTATCTTCTTCACCAACTTGCAGTTCAGCGGTCACTGAAGTCGTTTCGAGCTTGACTTTCAGTTCTTCCGCTTCGGCAATGGCACGACGTTCGGCGATTTCGTATTGTTTTTTCTCCTGTTCGATGGCTTTCAGGTTGCTCGGCGTGGCTGCCATGGCAATACCGTTCGGAACAAGGAAATTGCGTGCGAAGCCGCTCTTAACGTTGACAACGCTGCCCACTTCGCCTAAATCTGCATATTTTTTCTTAAGAATTACTTTCATTCTAATCTTTCCCTGGTGGTTAAATTCTTTTCGAATCCATTAAATGGAAACAGAGATAATCAATAATTTCAAGGAATTAGCGGTTAATTTCACGGACGAATGGGATGATTGCCATGTGCCGCGCTCTTTTTACGGCATTCGCCAGCATCCGTTGGTGTTTTGAGCAATTACCGCTGGTGCGACGGGGGATAATTTTACCCTGTTCGGTTAAGAAGCGACTGAGAAATTTATCATTTTTATAATCCACGAAGGGAATTTCCTCTTCGCAGAATCGACAAATCCGGCGTTTTTTAATCATTTATTTTCTCCTTCAAAATGTAAGGTCTTCATAGCCAAAATTGAAATCATCATCGTTTTGAGCATTCGCTCTGCCGACAGATTTTTTTGACCCCGGTGTCGGCGGGGTGTAGAAATCGTCCTCGATGATGGTCTCATCAAATTTTTCATCAGCCGTTCCAGCATCATTCTTTCTTTTATTGAGGAATTGAATGCGCCGCGCTTTGATTTCAACAACATTTTTACTCGATCCGTCCTCGTTTTTCCAGGCACGGCTCTGCAACTCGCCATCGATGAGTACTGCGCTTCCTTTTTCCAGGTTTTGATGGCAGCTTTCGGCTAATTTATACCAGGCAACGACGCCGACATAACAAACGTTTTCGCGCCATTGTCCGGTGTTATCTTTGAAACGCCGGTTGGAGGCAACATAAAAATTGGCCACGGGCGTCCCATTCGTCGTGTGGCGAAAAGAGGGGTCACTGGTTAAATTTCCTGCAACCATTACTATATTGACATCGGGCATTTTTAGTTCTGCCATTACACACCTCAGGCTACACAATGCAACATCATCTATTTTACGTTTTTAAAGTAAAAAGGTCTGTATCACTCTTTTTTTTCAGCCGTTTCCGGTTTTGCATCATCTTCGGATTTTTCTGCAGCAGCTGTTTCTTCGCCTTTTTCCACCTCCTGATCAGCTTCAGCTTCTGCAGCAGGCGCTTCCACGGCTTCAGTCGGTGTGCTGCTTTCCTCGGCAACGGCTTCGGTGGCTACTTCTTCCTGTGCCGCAGTTTTTTTGCTATCAGTGGTTTCATTTACCGGTTCACTCGGTCTGGGTTTCTCTGCAGCGGCAGTAGCCTCGGCTATTTTTTGCTCTGCCTGGATTTGTTTTTTGTCCACTTTCAGCGTTAGATAGCGCAGAATATTTTCACTGAGACGATATTCACGTTCCAGCAATGAAATCAGCTGTCCGGGGCCGGTGAACCGAATGAACACATAATAGCCGTATTGTTTTTTATTGATTTCGTAAGCCAGACGTTTTTTGCCCAATTCGTTTGAACTGGTTATCTGGCCACCATGGTTGGTGATAAAATTGTTCACGTTATTGATTCGATCCTCAATCTCTTCTGCTTTTGATTGTGAATCGAAAACGATTGCCGTTTCGTACAGATGCAAAATGAGTTCTCCTGATTATGTTTGCTTTTGCAGTGTTTCCCTGAAATTGAAGTATCACAGCCTTCAGGTTTAAGGTAATTATATTTTTTCAAAGAATGCATTTGCTTTTAAAAAGTATTTGCAACTTTTTAAAAGCAAATGCCAGGTTTATTTCATCAACAGCGGTGCGATGACGAGCGAAATGACACTCATCAATTTGATTAGAATATTCAAAGAAGGCCCGGAGGTGTCTTTAAAAGGATCTCCGACGGTATCTCCGACGACGGCTGCTTTGTGGAGTTCAGAGCCTTTGCCGTACTGCACGCCATCAATAGTGACGCCCTCCTCGATCATCTTTTTGGCGTTATCCCATGCGCCTCCGGCGTTGGCCTGGAAAATCGCCAGCAGAACACCGGTGACGGTTACGCCTGCGAGCAAACCGCCGAGCATTTCCGGGCCACCGAGAAAACCAACGACCACCGGTACGGTCACAGCCATCATCCCGGGAAGAATCATTTGCCGGATTGCTGCGGTTGTGGAAATCTCAACACATTTGCCGTATTCGGCGGCACCATCTGCTTCGGAGAATGTTTTTTGGTCACTTGCAGACCATTTTTCAAAGTCTTTGCCGTCATTTTTTTTCATCACTTCCAGGGCAGCTTTGAGAACCGGGATATCGGCAAACTGGCGGCGAACTTCCTGGATCATCGCCATGGCGGAGCGGCCGACAGCCTGCATGGCCATCGCAGAGAAAAGCATTGGTAGCATGCCGCCGAGGAACAGGCCGGCCATCACATTTGCTTTTGAGATATCGATGGTTTTGATGCTGGCGGAGGTCATGTAAGCGCCGAACAAAGCCAGTGAGGTCAATGCTGCGGAACCGATTGCAAAGCCTTTGCCGATCGCTGCGGTCGTATTGCCGACTGCATCCAGCTTGTCGGTGCGTGAACGCACTTCCTTTGGCAATTCGGACATTTCGGCGATGCCGCCGGCATTGTCGGATATTGGCCCGTAAGCATCGACAGCTAACTGGATTCCGGTGTTCGAGAGCATGCCTACGGCAGCGATTGCAATGCCATACAGACCGGCAAAATCAAATGCGGCAATGATGGAAAACGCCAGAATGATAATCGGCAGTGCTGTCGATTTCATCCCCAGCGCCAGACCGGCGATGATGTTTGTGGCGGCGCCGGTAGCAGATTGATGGACCAGTGCGACGACCGGTTTTTTGTCTGTTCCAGTGTAATATTCAGTGATAATACCGATGAGCACACCGGCGATCAGACCGACGACCGTTGCCCAGAAGACGCCGGTTGCGGTGTAGGTTTTCACGCCGCCGAAAAGAATATCGTTAAATGTCCAGCTCGCCGGCAGGAGCCATTGGATGATAAACCACGAGGCGATGACCATCAAAACTGCGGAGCCGAATTCGCCGATGTTGAGTGCTTTTTGCGGGTCGCCGCCTTCTTTCACTTTAACGAGAAATGTGCCGAGAATCGACATCACAATACCGGTGCCGGCGAGTAGTAATGGTAGTAAAATCGCTGAGAGCCCTTTGAATTGATCGATAAAGTTGCCGTTCATGAAAACCGCGCCCAGAACCATAGCGCTGATAATTGAACCGACATAGGATTCGAAAAGGTCGGCGCCCATGCCGGCAACATCACCGACGTTATCACCGACATTGTCTGCGATGGTTGCAGGGTTGAGTGGATGATCTTCCGGGATGCCGGCTTCAACTTTACCCACGAGATCAGCGCCAACGTCTGCTGCTTTTGTATAAATGCCACCGCCGACACGGGCGAAAAGTGCAATAGAAGAGGCGCCAAAACTAAATCCGGTTATAACTGTGATAACACGAACAACGTTCATGTCTTCAATGCCAAAAATTTGGCTGTAAAAGAGAAAAAGTGTACTTAATCCGAGAACCCCCAGGCCGACAACGCCCATCCCCATCACAGCGCCACCGGCGAAGGCAATTTCCAGCGCCGCTCCAAGGCTGCTTCTCGCTGCATTTGTCGTCCGTACGTTGGCTTTGGTTGCCACTTTCATGCCGATGAATCCGGCCATGGCCGAGCATAGAGCGCCGACGATAAATGAAAGCGCCACCAGCGGATGGGATATTTCCGGATTTGCGGTGACGGCCAGTAGAATAGCGACGCCGATAACGAATACGGCGAGAACTTTGTATTCGGCTTTGAGGAAAGCCATGGCACCTTCGGCGATATAGTTGGAGATTTTCTCCATTTTTTCTGTGCCAACATCCTGTTTTGTGACCCATGCGGAACGCCAGAAAGTATAGAGTAATCCGAGAATTCCGGTAACGAATGTGAATAAAACGAGAGTCTGAACATTCACGTAAAACTTCCTCCAATTATGAATAGTTTTAGCATTAGAACAGCAGGATTATATTTGACCGCTAATTTCCAGCAGTATTATTTCTGATTAAAATGGTTCATGGCGTGGATGATGCCGTTTTCGATGATATCTTCAACAGCGTCTGCACTGCGGCTGGTAAAAGCATCCAGCCCTTTTTTTTCCTCGCCTGAAAAACGTGACAGCACAAATTTGGTTGCGTCATCAATTGGGTGTTCACTGCCAATTCCCATGCGCAAACGCGGAATTGCCGTCGTTTTCAAACATTGAATGATCGAACCGAGTCCATTGTGGCCGCCGTCGCCTCCACTCTGACGGATGCGGATCTGCGTGAACGGGAGACTGTAATCGTCGGCGACGACCAAGATTTTCGTCTGATCGATCTCCCAGTAATCGACTGCATGGCGCAGCGCTTCACCACTCAAATTCATATAGGTCATCGGTTTGAGCACAATGAAGGGCTCGTCTTTGAAGGTCGACTTGCCGTAAAGATAATTTGCTCTGCCGCTTTTGAAATGCAGAGAATTCCGGCGCGCCAACTCATCGACGACCATAAAACCAATATTATGACGAGTAAACTCATATTTCGGTCCGGGATTACCCAGACCACAAATGAGATACATAGTAGAATTTTCTCAACAGGAAGTGTGATTGCGGATAGTGCCCGGTCTGGAAAAGATCAAAAAGTAATCTTTGCGTTTGCCGGTTTTACGGGGAAAAACGCACCGGAGTGGGCTTAAACAAAGTTTATTCTTCGCTCTCAGCACCTTCTTCTTCAGTTGTTGTTTCTTCAGTTTCTTCAATTTCTTCCGTATCGGCTTCCTCAACAATTTTCGGAGTTGCGACGGAAACGATGACGTTTTGGCCTTCAGTAAGAATTTCGCCTTTTTCAAAAACGATGTCAGAGACGTGGAATGCCTCATGAACATTGAGTCCCGAGATATCGATTTCAATCGATTCCGGGATGTCCATCGGCAATGATTCGATATCGATCTGCCGCAGAATGAATTGCAGGATACCGCCCTGGTCTTTAACACCGATGGCTTCGCCAATCAGTTGGATAGGCACAGTTGAGGTTACTTTTTCATCCATTTTAACACCCATAAAATCAACATGTAAAGGCTCCTCGGTCACCGGGTCCCACTGAACATCGCGGATAATTGTGGGTAATTTTTTTCCTTTTTTGATATTCAGCGTGATCACCTGGGCCTCACTTTTATAGGCGGCCAAAAAATTCTTTTTTTCAATGCTTAAAGCGATACTATCCTGACCATGGATATAATAAATCGCGGGAATTTCTTCTGACCGGCGCAGTGCCTTGGCTACTTTTTTCCCGGATTCTGTCCGGAGAACAGCTGCTAAATTTGCATCACTCATAAATTCAACCTATGACTTTAAATTTAATCTGTTGTATCAAATAGTGAGCTGATAGATTCTTCATTGTGGATGCGCATGATGGCACGACCGAAGATTTCAGCGACACTAAGCACTTTGATTTTTTCAATTTTCCGGCTTTCGGATGATAGCGGAATCGTATCTGTCACCAGCATTTCGGTGATTTCCGAATCGGCTATTCTTTTTGCTGCATCACCACTTAAAATGGGGTGTGTGCATGCGGCATAAATGTTTTTTGCACCGCGTTTTTTCAGATGATCGGCACCAGCGACCAATGTGCCGCCGGTATCGCAAATATCATCGAAGAGCAGCACGTTTTTACCGTCGATATCCCCGATGATGTGCATCACTTCGGCGACATTGGGTTTCGGCCGCCGCTTATCAACGATGGCAATGGGCAAATGCAGTCTTTTCGCGTAAGCCCGGGCCCGGCGTGTACCGCCGATATCGGGGGAAACGATGACAAAATTGCTCAGGTTCATATTGTTGAAATGATCGATAAACACAGCCGAAGCATAAAGATGATCCAGCGGAATATCAAAAAAACCCTGAATTTGCGGTGCGTGCATATCCATCGCCAAAATTCGGTCGACACCCGATGTGGTCAATAAATTCGCTACAAGCTTTGCCGTTATCGCGACTCGTGGCTGATCTTTACGATCCTGGCGGGCATAACCGAAATAGGGAATGACTGCTGTAATTCTTTTTGCCGATGCCCGGCGAGCCGCATCAACCATCACCAGCAGTTCCATCAAGTTGCCTGCCGGGGCAAAGGTTGGCTGCACCAGAAACAGATCGACGCCGCGGATGTTTTCTTCAAATTTCACCCAGGTTTCGCCATCATCGAAGTCGCGGATTTGATTTTCGCCTAACTCGAGTTCGAGAAAATCGGTGATACTTTTTGCCAGTAGCGGATTTGCCCGACCGGTAAAAATTTTTGGATGCCGTAAAGTCATCGATCCGTGGTTTTTGTTTGCGCTATCGAGAGCGACTTAATAAGAAAAATGACGAAGACCATGCCGACCTTCGCCATCACAACTTGCTTTTGCACCGAAGCAAATGAGCTGAGGCGGGAGGACTCGAACCTCCGAATGCAGGAACCAAAATCCTGTGCCTTGCCAACTTGGCGACGCCCCAATGATACTGCGCCCAGCTTGCGCTAAACGAACAGAAAATAATATAGCATCTAATTGCCCGAGATGCAAGAAATAATTTTAAGATATTGCTTATGTGGGAATTGATGCAATCGTCTGCAATACCTCTTCATCAACATCCAGGCCCTCAGACTCCAAAACACGCTTGTACTCCTCCATGATTTCACGCTCGATTTGCGCACGAAAACGGTTGTTGATCGGATGAGCAATATCGCGATAGGCACCATCGCTCATCTTGCGGCTCGGCATGCTGACGAAATAACCGGTTGCGCCTTTGATAACTTTCATGCCACGGACGACGAAACAATCGTCGAATGTCACATTCACAAAAGCTTTCAGCTTGTCTTCATCACGAATGCTGATGGTGATTTCAGTAATTTCCATTCATCCCTCCATCCTGAAAATAGCGGGGTGCTTTCTTTTCACCCACTGATGACAGTTAGTTATGACTTTCCAATTCGCGCAGACCCCAATACATTGGTTTTACCAAGTAGTATTGAAGAGGGGATCGAAAATTCCGGCAGGCAATCTCCGCCTTTTTTCGATCTGAAAAAATACCAAAAACAGTTGATCCACTCCCTGACAGGCTTGCATATTTCGCTCCTGATTCGTAAAGGCCGTTTTTCAAGGCTTGTAGTTGTGGATATTTTTTGAAAACCACAGGTTCAAAATCATTGCCCATGTTTTCGCGCCAATCAGTGAATTTCGAACGGCTGACAAGGTCTGATAAATCATTCAATTCTGCTGATCTGTTCTTCTGCAGCTTGATCTGCGAATAGGCCCAGCGGGTCGAAATTGTCAGATCGGGGCATAATAGTGCTACGGTAAAATCAAACCTGGAATCGAGCGGTCGCAGCTTTTCACCGATGCCGCTTGCAGCAGCCAGGCCTCCGCCGATGAAAAACGCAACATCTGCCCCAAGGCTGATCGCTAACCGATGTAAATCTGTGGCCTTTAACGGCTTGCCAAGCGCATTGTTCAATGCTAAAAGGGTAACAGCAGCGTTACTGCTGCCGCCGCCAAGTCCGGCGCCGATCGGAATTTTTTTTTCGAGAGTGATTGCAAGTGTCAGGTGTTTCTGTGTAACGTGCAAAAATAATTGCGCCGCCTGATAAACCAGATTGTTTTCATCGGCGGAAACCAGCAGATTATTGCTTACGGTCAGGTCAATTTCACTGCGATCAGCGTTCTCAATGTCAAAATACAGGGTGTCGTACAAACCCACCTGTTGAAAAACTGTTGCCAGCTCATGGTAGCCGTCTTTGCGCTTGCCCGTCACATAAAGGCCTAAATTGACTTTGGCATACGATGGTAAACTAAACCGCAGACTCTCCGGGGCCATTCAATATTTCTACACTTAAAAGTTGCTCAATTTATTATGGAAATTGACTCGCAATCAATCAGAGGGATGGAATGCACCATGATGTTTAAATAAATTTGTTGTCTTTGTTAATCATACATAATGGTGATCGAGAATTCGCGCATTCTCAAATTTAATGCAATTAAACATTTCAAAAAATGATCCATCGATTTCAATGCAGTTAGAACCTATGCCAATCTAATTTTATCATCTGATGAAATGGGTTAAAAAAGAATAAATCAAAGTATATAAAATACAACTTATTGTCAACTGTTTTAATACGCAGTGTTTGATAAATTAAGAAAAACTTGCATATTGACTGTGGTATCTTTAAATTTTAGGCCTTTTGGATGAAGAATAAGGCGCCTGTACTTAGCTTAGGATACTATGGATAATCACCTGGTTTTTGTCTCCGACGCCCATTTTGGCGCAAGAAGCCTGACCGATGATAAAGAACGTGAGCAAAAATTTATTCGGTTTTTGGAGTACTTTGCCGAATGCCGGGCTCAGATTTACATCGTCGGCGACCTGTTCGAATTTTGGTTTGAATATAAAGAGGTCATACCCAATAAAAATATTGCGCTGCTTAGTTGCTTGCATCAAATGGCTTTAATAACCACGATCCACTATCTGCGCGGCAACCATGATTTATGGATCGACTCATTTTTCCAGCAAGAGATCGGGTTGCAGGTGCATAAATCGGCGATAAGCATAGCGGCCGGCGACAAGTCGGTTTATGTGACACACGGAGATGGGCTGGCAAAACAGGATAGTGGCTATCGATTTATCAAACGTGTGTTCACAAATCCACTAAATATCAGGCTGTTTCGCTGGTTGCATCCCGATATCGGCATTCCTCTGGCAAAGAAATTCAGCCAGGTTAGCCGCGATAAAGGCGAACCTGATTTTGCCTGGGAGGAACAGTACCGTGCCTATGCATTGACTAAGCTGGTCAATCACTGTGACGGTTTTATCATGGGGCATACGCATTGGCCGCTGCACGAAATTTTCGCTGAGAAACACTATATCAATCTCGGGGACTGGATCAATCATTATAGCTATTGTGAAGTGATTGACGGCAGTTTTTTACTCAAACAATGGCCTTCGCAAAAAGTGTTGAAAGAAGCGAAAGTCAGAACCGAATTCGATCATTTATTTAAGTGAAATTCCGATATCCTGCATTGTGCCGGCGGCAATAATTTTCTTAAATCGTCATTGTGAATTGAGGGATATACCTCCATGTCAAAAAAAACTTCTGTCTGGATAGTCTTTATCCTGATTTTATTCACCGTCGGGGTCTATGGTTTTAAGATTTTACTTTCCGGGTTGCCCTCGCTTTCGAAGCTGGAAGATTACAAACCCAGCCTCGCTTCAAAAGTTTTTTCCCGCAATCTTGAACTCATCCACGAGTTTTATTATCAGGAAAGGCGAACTTATACACCGATCTAAGAGTTACCGCCTTATATGTGGCAGGCCATCGTTTCCATCGAAGACCGGCGCTTTTTCAAACACTGGGGCCTAGACCCGGTGCGCAATCTTAAGGCAATTCTCGTCAACATCATGGCGATGGGAATTGAAGAAGGGGCAAGCACGCTAACCCAGCAACTGGCCCGTCAGCTCTATATGGAGCAAAGCCTGCAAAAGACATTTTCCCGCAAAATACGCGAACAAATTACAGCGGTGGAAATCGAGCGCACTTACACCAAGCGGGAAATCCTCGATATTTATCTGAACTACATGAATTACGGCCACGGTTCCTATGGCGTGCATGCTGCAGCGAAATTCTATTTCGGCAAAGACGCACGCAAATTGAACATTCAGGAATGTGCCATGCTTGCCGGACTTCTGCAGCGACCAGCGAGCCTGAGTCCTTACGTCAATCGGGAACGTGCCCGGCGTCGTCGTGATCTGGTGCTCGACGCAATGCATAAAATGGAATATATTTCCGATGAACAATACACCGCCGCGCGGGATAGCGAACTCGGTGTTCTGTCTGAAAAACCGATGAAATCGAGTGGTATTGCGCCATATTTTATCGAACATATCCGGCAGGAATTGGGCAAACGTTATGGTATGGATCTGTATAAGGCCGGTTTGAAAATTTACACGACGCTTGATACCCGTGCCCAATATTTTGCCGAGAAATTGAGTAAAAAGCAGATCGCACTTGTGCAAAAAAGGAAAAACCGCGAATTGATGAAAGACCTCGAAGAGCTCGGAAAAATCATCACACCGGGGATTCAGCAACAACTTGGCATGTCCCTAACGAAGCTTGCGAGAGATACCGTTTTAGTGGATTCCGTACTCACCAGCCGTATTCCCATACAAATGGCGCTGATTTCAATCGAACCAAAAACTGGACATATTCTGGCGATGATCGGCGGACGTGATTTTAAAAAATATAAATTCAACCGGGCAACCCAGGCCCAGCGGCAACCCGGATCAGCATTCAAACCCTTTTTATATACAGCGGTTATCGATAATAATTATTCCCCAACACTGGAGTTATTGAACCAGCCGGTTGTCGTATTTTTGGAAAACGGGCAACGCTGGAGCCCGCATAACTATGGCGAAACCATGGGCGGCCTGACCTCCATTCGTGAGGGCCTGATGCGCAGTTTGAACCTGATTTCCGTGCGCCTGATTCAGGAAATCACCAATCCAATCGTCGTGCTGGATTATGCAAAAAAAATGGGCATCACCACGGATATTCCGGCTGTAGACGCCATCGCCCTTGGGGCAGGCTCGGTCATTCCAATCGAGATCACCTCTGCATACAGCGCTTTTGCCAATCAGGGTGTGCGCATGGAACCGATTTCCATCATCCGGGTTGAGGATCAGTTCGGCAATATTCTCGAAGATAATATCCCTCAGGGGAATGAAGTCTTGCGAAAATCGACAGCTTTTATCATGGCCGATATGTTGAAATCCGTCCTTACCGGCGGAACCGGGGCACGCAGTCGATGGCTCTATAAATTTTACCGTCCTGCAGGCGGCAAAACCGGCACCACAAATGATTACACAGACGCCTGGTTTGTCGGTTTTACACCGCAAATTGCCACCGGTGTCTGGTTCGGCTTTGATAACCCGGCGATACAATTGGGCGACGGCCAAACCGGAACTGCGGTGGCTTTGCCGCTCTGGGCACCGTATATGAAAGCTGCTCATGATACGTTGGGGCTACCGAAAGAAGATTTTATCATGCCTGAAGGTGTTGTCCGGAAAAAAATCTGCAAAGAATCAAAACAGCTTGCTACGCCTGAATGCCCATCGCCTTATGAAGAAATTTTTATGGTGGATTTTGCACCTGATAAAAATTGCGAACTGCACGGCACGACACAATTGCGTTCCAAACGCCGCCGCCGGATTCGTTGATCTCGAAGTGCGCGGGCAGAGGAGGCAGAAAGACGCACCGGGTTTTTCTTGCCGCAGGTTGTCATTGATTTGGCTGGCAAAATTATAGAGTGAAAATGCTTGCCCAAATTCTTTAAATAGGTTATTTTAATTTTTTGGAGGTGGAGAAGAAATTGCGAACTCTCAGAGGCATCAATGAAATTCGTGTGATTCGGGCGCTTTGTGAAGAAGGCGCCTTATCCCGTGCTGCGCTGGCAAATATGTTAAATCTCTCCCGTGCAGCACTGACGATTATCACGCAAAAACTGGCGGAAAAAAACCTGATTACCGAGGTCGGTAAGGGTATGTCTACCGATCGTGGTGGCCGGCGCGAGGTCTTGCTGTCGGTCAACCAACGGGCCGGCATCATTCTCTCCATCGAACTCGAAGTCGAATATGCTCAATATGCGGTGCTCGATATCAACGCGGCATTTATCGAGCGCGGGCGTATTGCTTATGCGCCGGAAATGCCCATCGAAAAAATTCTTGATATGATCATCACCAAACTGCAGGCGATCATCGAAAAGGAGAAATTTTTCGAAAAGCATATTATCGGCATCGGTATTTGCCTGCCCGGCATTCTCGATTATGCCAGAGGTAGCCTGCGTGAATCGTACACCCTGGGCCGTTGGCAGGATTTTAAAATGCGCGATTATGTGGAACGAAAAATGAATCTGCCAACTTTTCTCGAAAATGATGTCAAAGCGCTGACCCTCGGCGAGTTCCAATTCGGTGCCGGGAAAAATGTCACCGATCTTGTCTGCCTATGGATCGGCAGCGGCATCGGTGCGGGCATTGTCATCAACAACCAGCTGCTGCACGGCTCAACCTCGAGCGCCGGTGAGATAGGTTACAATGAGGACAAAATACTGTTGCTCAAAGAAGACGCCCTGCTGGTGAATGATGCGGACAAGAACTGGGGACAAATTCTCACCCTGAACAACCTGCGCTCCGCCGTGCGCCGGGGCAAGGAACAAGGTTGGCAGACGCAACTGGAAATGGAACCGGGCATCAAAGATATTATCAATGCCGCTGAGGCCGATGATCCACTGGCGTTGCATCTGCTGAAACTTTTTGGTAAAATTTTAGGATCCGTTTGTTCGAATTTGATTTATACCCTCAATCCGCCGCTGGTTATTTTAAGCGGGCTGTTGTTCGAAGAGACGACAATCGTTGTCGATGAGGTACGGCAGTATGTGGCAAAAGGAATTTTGCGCACACCCATTGAAAGCGTCACCATCAAACCGGCAAAACTCGGGGAAGAAGCCATGCTTTTGGGTGCGGCAGCGCTGGTGCTCGATGATCTTTTTCAATTCCCGGTTTATCATTAAACTTCAGCCAGAACCAAGCAGGCGATTTTTCCGTTCCATTTGTAAACCGGCGTTTAAAATCGCAGGCTGACCACTTGCTTTCGCGGGGATGCAATTCACTCCATCCTCTTACACCGCAGAGATCGCAATATGGAAGAACGAAAAAGTCACTTGCTGTAATTGTTACAATATCCTATCGTTAACGCAGGAGCGGGAGCCTTTGCTCGCCGGCCGCCAGGGTTATATCTGGGGCAGTAACTGGGGCAAGGTGCTCAAAAAATGGCAGCGCATGAAACTCGTGCAGGCCGGTTATGAGAAGGTGGTGCGCAAACCTGAAGCAATTTTGCAATCTAAAATGATCATGTTGAAAATAAATATCTTGCATGTTTAACGCCGGTTTAATATGCTTTTATTTTTTGTTTTGACAAAAGTGATATTTGATGATTTTCTTTAAAACTTATTTTTCAGGGCAGGCGTCTTTAAGATTTAAAGCGGTTGCTTCAACATAAAAAGACGCAAATTCCCCGCTACTAAAAAATGGCGAATTTGCTATCGCCAAAGAGTGGGAACGGGTTGCATTTAATTTCTTGTTAATCAAATAAAATAAATAATGTATCGAGGACTTTCACATGAGTAATGAATCATCAAAAATGATGATTGAGGCGAAAGGTATCTGTAAATATTATGGGACTTTCGTCGCAGTCGAGGACATTACTTTTGCCATTCCCGAGGGCCAGATTGTGGCGTTTCTCGGGCCCAATGGAGCTGGCAAGTCGACGACCATGAAAATTATGACAGGTTATCTGGCCTCGAGCGCCGGCAGCGCCGCTATTGCCGGGCTGGATATTCATGCCAATCGATTAGAAGCCTCCAAACAGTTAGGTTACCTGCCGGAAAACGGGCCGCTTTATCAGGAAATGACACCGCTGGAATCCTTGCATTTCTTCGCGGAAACCCGGGAGATGAGCCCCGAAGAAACGGATGCAGCCATCAAAAGAGTAACCGAACAATGCGCCTTGCAGGAGGTGTTGGAAAAACCGATCGGCAAACTCTCAAAAGGCTATCGCCAGCGGGTGGGACTTGCCCAGGCCTTACTGCATGATCCCGCAGTTTTAATCATGGATGAACCGACTGCCGGTCTCGACCCCAACCAAATTCGTGAATTCAGAAAAAATATCAAACAACTGGCGAAAAAGAAGACCATCCTGCTCTCAACTCATATTTTGCAGGAGGTGGAAGCTATTGCCGACCGGGTTATTGTGATCAACGAAGGGAAATTGGTGTATGACGGCAAACCAGCGGATTTACAGGAAAAAGGATCACTCGAAGAGCCTTTTTACCGCCTGACGAATTATGGCCGCCCTGCTGCACCGGCTGAGATGGAGGAAGCAAAAGCATGAAACTCAATATAAACTGGAATATCATCCGCGCGATTCTCAAGCGTGATTTACGCATGTATTTTACCAATCCTTCGGGATATGTTTTTATTACGATCTTCGTTTTTCTGAGTGCGACTGCCGCATTTTGGCAGGAGCGTTTTTTTATGAACAATCTCGCCAATCTCAACCAGCTCAACATGCTGTTCCCTTATTTGCTGATGTTTTTCATCCCGGCGCTCACCATGGGCGTTTGGGCCAATGAAAACCAGCATGGTACTGATGAGCTGCTTTTTACCCTGCCGGCGACAAATCTCGAAATCGTTCTCGGAAAATACTTCGCAGCAGTGGGAATCTATACAGCGTCATTGCTGCTCTCCATCAGCCACATCATCGTTTTGATGGTGCTCGGCCGCCCGGATATCGGTTTGATGTTCGGTAATTATGTCGGCTATTGGCTCATCGGCACCTCGCTCATCGCCGTCGGTATGTTTGCTTCGCTGCTCACCGCCAATGCTACCATCGCTTTTATTCTCGGTTCGTTGATGTGTGCCTTTTTTGTCTTTATCGATTCTCTTGGCGCCATATTTTCCCGCGGTTTTGGAGAATTGCTGCTTTCTTTCGGCGTTGTCGATCATTTTAATGATTTTGCCCGTGGCGCGCTCATATTCTCCGGATTTGTTTATTTTTTAAGCATCGCAGGCTTTATGATTTATTTGAATGTCATCATCGTCGGCCGGCGACACTGGCCGCAAGAAGCTGACGGTTTGAAAATGTGGGTGCATCATCTCATTAGAGCGACGGCTCTCGTTGTCGCGCTCATTAGTATCAACGCCATTTTCAACCGCAGCGGCTGGCGGTTAGACGTTACGGCAGAAAAGTTGCATTCCCTTTCCGATAAAACCGAAGTTTTACTCGCCGAACTGGACGCGGAACGCCCGGTTTTTATTCAGGCCTATTTAAGCCGGAATGTGCCGCAGCACTATGTGCAGACCCGCGAAAACCTCATCAGTTTTCTCAAAAGCATCGATTCGCAGGCCGGCAGCAAAGTTCAGGTCAGTATCATCGATACGGAACCATATACACCGGAGGCGAGAGAAGCACGTGAAAAATTCAACATCGTGCCGGTGGAAATTCAGGATCCCGGCAGTGCCCGCGCCAGCACGGCGCAGGTCTTTCTCGGCGTGGCGATCACTTGCGCTGCCGAGGAACATATCATTCCGTTCTTCGATCGTGGCCTGCCGACGGAATACGAATTAACCCGCAGCATCCGTGTCGTTGCGAAAACTGAGCGCAAAAAAATTGGTATCGTCGATACGGAAGCCAAGTTATTCGGCGGCTTTGATTTTCAGGTGATGCGCAGTAATCCGCCCTGGCCGGTAGTGGAAGAATTGAAAAAACAATACGAAGTTGTGCAAATTTCTCCTGCTAGTGAAATCACCGAAAAACTGGATGGTTTACTTGTCGCTTTGCCTTCCGCTTTGCCGCAGGAAGAAATGGATAATTTAAAGAAATATATGCTCACCGGCGTACCGACGCTGCTGTTGATCGATCCGCTGCCAATGATCAACATCGGCCTTTCGCCATCGGAAAAAGCCGGCGGCAATACCAATCCTTTCCAGCGACAGAATCAACCACCCCCGAAACCGAAGGGCAATATACTCAATTTTCTCGGTGAAATCGGTGTGAGCTGGAATTTTCGCCAGGTGACGTGGGACACCTATAACCCGCATCCTGATTTGGCGCAGGTGCCGCCGGAGATCATTTTCGTCGGTCCGGGCAATGGCACTGCCGATGCCTTCAATCCTGATTACCGCGCCAGCTCCGGTCTGCAGGAACTGGTGCTGCTCTATCCGGGCGCAATTCATCAGGCGCCGGGCGGTCAGTTTGCTTTCACTCCGCTGCTCAAATCGAGCCGCTATGCCGGGGCGCTGCAATATAGCCAGCTGGTGCAGCGCAGTTTTTTTGGCACCCAGCTTGTCAGCCGCGGCCATCGCCGCATGCCCAGTGGGCATGATTATACTTTTGCAGCGCATATTCAGGGTGAAGCGGTGAACTCAACTGTGGTCCTCGATTCCACCAAAACCGATCCGGCTGAACAGATTAAAACGGTGAACGCCATCGTCATCGCTGATCTTGATTTTATTTCGCAGCAGTTTTTTGAAATTCGCAAACGCGGTTTTGAAAACCTCAATTTTGATAATGTGACTTTCTTCCTCAATTGTATGGACATGCTGGTCGGTGATGAATCTTTTGTCGACCTGCGCAAACGGCGAATTAAGCACCGCACCCTGGAAATGGTGGAATCGCAATCGAAGCGTTTTATCGAACAGCGGCGCAAGGAAGAGGAAGCCGCCGAAGCGCAAGCACAGGTTGCCCTCACCGAGGCGCAAACACGCCTCGATCAAAAAGTTGCCGAGGTGCGCAACCGTACTGATATCGATGCACAGCAAAAACAGATCATGGCGCGCAACCTGCAAGAGGTGGAAAATCGCAAATTTGAAGCGTTAAAAGCCAATATCGAAGCAAAAAAGCAGGCGCAAATTCAGGCGAGCAAGGAAAATATGGAGGCGAGTATTCGCGCCATTCAAAGCTCGATTAAATCATTTGCCGTACTCTTTCCGCCCATCCCTGTTCTGATCCTCGGCATTTTAATTTTTATGCGCAGAAAGCGCCGTGAAGATGAAGCTGCTGCATCAGCGAGAAAACTAAGGAGTTAGACCATGACCGAAATAAAGAAAACGATGAGTTGGGCTGGTGCGGCCGTGGCGCTGGCTTTGCTTGCCTTTATCAGCAAACCCGGCGTGCCGCAGCCGGAAGCCTTCTACGATAAAGGGGAAAGCTTTTTCCCTGATTTTCAGGACCCCAATGCTGCGACTTCGCTCGAGGTTATCGAATATGACGAAAACACCGGCAGCGCCGTGCCTTTTAAAGTCGAAAATAAAAATGGTCTGTGGACCATTCCTTCGCACCACGATTACCCGGCTGACGGCAAAGACCGCCTAGCAAAAACCGCAGCCGGCGTCATCGGCATCACCAAGGACGATTTTCGCTCCGATAAAATAGCCGATCAGGAACTATGCGGCGTCATCGATCCGTTGGATGAGAGCAATACCGCGCTAAAAGGCCGCGGCAAGCGAGTGACGCTACGCGGTAGTAATGGTGAAATACTGGCGGATTTTATTGTTGGCAAGAAAATCGAAGGATCGCAGAATTACCGTTTTGTGCGCATTCCCGAGCAAAAACGGATTTATGCAGTAAAAATGGACATCGATATTTCAACAAAATTTATTGACTGGATCGAAAAGGATTTACTGGAAGTCGACAAAAGCAAGATGAGTAAAATCATCTTAAAGGATTACTCCATCAATGAACGCAGCGGCATGGTCAATCAACGAGATGAGATCATTCTGAGCAAAAACGGCACGGATTGGGTCGCCAATAAATTGCGTGCCGATCAGGAAATGGACAAGACAAAAGTCAACGAGTTCGTCACCGCCCTTGATGGTTTGAATATCGTCGGCGTGCGCCCGAAGCCGGCCGGACTTTCTGCCAGCCTGAGCAAGGATACCGGAGCCGGCGTTTCCATCACCCAGTCGGATATGCTCTCCCTGCAAAACAAAGGCTACTTTTTCAGCCGTGACGGGCAATTACTCTCCAACGAGGGCGAGCTCTCCTGCACGACGACGGAAGGCGTCGAATACACCTTGCGTTTCGGCGAAATTGTCTACGGCTCCGGCGAAGCTGTCACCGCCGGAACAAGCGAGGCCGATAAAGCGAACGGCCCGGGAGAAAATCGTTACCTGTTCATTTCGACCCGCTTTCTGCCCGGCATGTTTCCCGAGCCGAAAAAACCGGATAACCTCGAATTCCAGGCAAAAACAGACAGCTTGCAGACGCCGGCCGATAAAGCCAACAAGCTGCTTTTCGACGAGCACGAAAAATGGAAAACAAAAGTTGAGAAGAACCGCGAAACTGCGGAAGCGTTAAACAGGCGTTTCGCCAAATGGTATTATGTCATCTCTGCAGATGCTTTTGGCAAGCTGCATGTGAACCGGAAGGATTTGGTCAAGAAAAAAGAAGGCGATAATTAAGGCCTCCTTTTAGAATAAGGCAGGTTCGGTTTCGAACCTGCTTTTTTTATTTCCGGAAAATTAAAAAATGCGCTCTCTATTAAATTAAAATAAGCTATCATATTTGAAATGATAGATTATCGGATTGATGAAGTCTGCGGGCACTCAAAAAAAAACGTGAGGTACTTATGGATCTGGATTTAAAAGATAAAATTGCGCTGGTCACCGGCGGTAGCAGGGGTATTGGCGAGGGCATCGTGGCGGGACTGGCTGCAGAAGGCTGCAAGGTTATCACCTGTGCCCGTAACCAGCAAGCTCTCGATGAATCTGTGGCTGGTATGCGCAAAAAGGGTTTTGATGTTTCCGGCGTCGTGATGGACATCACCGAAAAAGAGGCTGCTGACACGCTGATCAATGAGATCATCGCCGAACACAGCCGCATCGATGTGCTGGTCAATAATGTCGGTGGCAATTGCCGTGGCGAATTTGACACCCTCAGTGACGAAAACTGGGAAGAATTACTCAACCTCAACCTGACTTCACATATCCGCATCAGCCGGGCGACGGTGAAAGTGATGAAAAAACAGGGCAGCGGTTCGATCATTTTCATTACTTCGATTTTTGGCCGTGAAGCCGGCGGCAAGGGTTTGGCAATTTACAACACAACGAAATCAGCGATGATCAGCATGGCGAAAATCATGGCGGTGGAGCTCGCCGGCCAGGGCATCCGCGTCAATTCCGTGGCGCCGGGTTCTATTCGTTTTCCCGGTGGCAGTTGGGATAAGCGCTGTATCGCCGACCCCGAAGGCATGGCAAAATTTACCGGGCAAAATTTGCCGCTGGGCCGTTTCGGCAGCCGTGAGGAAGTCGCCAATGTGGTCACATTTCTCGCCTCCGGGCGCGCAAGTCTGGTAACCGGAACGTGCATCAATGTGGATGGTTGTCAGTCGAAGTCGTTGATTTGATCCATTGAAAGTTGTCTTCTCAGGGAATATTTTTTTAAAGTTGAATTTATTCGTTTGGGCGACGGCAGTTATAACCTGATTGTGCTTTGTGAGCTATTTGGGGTATGTAAAGCCGGGTATAAAGATAGAGAGAAATGAATTTGTTGATAAACTAAAGATGGGTGCTCCACAACCATTTCTTGTGCTAAAAAAGCCCGGCAGAACATTGCCGGGCTTGAAGTTTGGTTTGCGAAAAAATTATTTGAATCGCGTCAGCTGCACATCGAGATAGCGGTAACCGGAATTGTTTGATCGCCATTGTACGAGGATCGGGCTCTGATAAGTCCCTTGCAGGATGCGACTTTCGTTTTCATTACCGTTATTGGTCGCCAATAGCGTGATGTCCCTTTTCATGCGCAGGAAGCGTTCTGCCGGCAGTTGCAGAAACTTTGCGAGTATTTTTTCAACGACGGAACTGCTGCAGCGGAAGGCATCCATCATTTCATTGAAGATATGCACAAGATCATATTTTGCATAGTTGAGCGTTTTGCCGGGGATGGCCCGCGGGTTCTCCAGCATGTGCTTGCCTTTTTGCGCCATAAACAAAAATGGATTCTTTAAAACATCGATAAGATCGTGGCGCATGAGCAAGGTTTCATACTCGTTTACCGTCAAACCTGCACTCTTTTCATCGTTGCACAGTGAAATATCAATTTTCCCTTTTTCAATCTCAAACTTTTGCAGCAGATGCTGCAACTCATCCATAAAACCTATCTTGCTATCACGCAAATTGACGGAATCTATCGGATGACGGGAAATGGGTATAGGCATGCGCACATTGTAAACAGTCTTTTCTGTGTTATAGTAAATAACATTGGTACGTCGTGTTCTGGGCGGAGCATTGACGTTGGTCCCGTCCAGTTCGACAAAATAGACAGGCTGGCCGGGAACATTTTTATAAGTGACGCAGTTTTTCAAGCCTGAACTGATAAAGATCAGGTGGGAATCAGCGTTGAGCGGTTCGTCCTTTTTTTGCTCATCTGAAAGCTCGGTGCGCAGTTCCAGTTGGTCATGTCTGTAATTCATATTCGGCGGAAACAGTTTGCGAAAGACGCGGATGAACGGATCGAGGTGGTCTTTGCTGTGCAAGAGCCGGGCAGCGAGGCTTTGCTCGAGGTATCCTGCCGTTGTGTGCAGACTGCAATAGGCGGCTTTTGCATAATCATGAATTTTGTCCCCAAGTTTTTCACCGGTTTCCCGGGAGACATCGATTAATTCAAATCGTTGTTGGGGTTTTAATTCCAGTACTGTTTCAGTCGGCGCTGCAGACATGTAAATCTCCAAAAATAAATCTTCGCACTATTAAACGCGGAATGGTTCCAAATCCAGTCATATAATTTTAAAGGCTGGAAAATATGATTTTATCATTCAAATGTCAAGTTTATCTTGCCTGAATGGATTTCTGAAAGATAAAAAAATCAACCAATTAGGTTTTCTTCCTGTAAAATTATCAGGGCCGGAGCATGTCGGGGCAGGAATAAAAGTGAAGATTTGCCCCATCCGGGAACACGGCAACCTATTATTTGGGTTAAATTTAGTTGATTTGCTGATGCATAGTTTGTACCATTAAATCGACCGATATCCGGAAAAAATAAAAATGAATTGAATTTTAAATAATTAGAAGGTGGATCACCTGTATGGATAAAAATAAGTTTATTTGTTTATTATTTTTGCTGTTCTGTGTCGGACAACTCGAGGGACAGAATCTCGCAACGAAACAGTGGATTTTCTTTAAAGATAAAGGGCCGCAGGTGATTTCACAATCAGCGGCGGCGTTTAAAATGGTGGCAGAAAATATCAGCCCGCGTGCGATGAAACGCCGGGCAAAAATGAAAACCGGCAGCGATATTCTCGATCATTTTGATCTGCCGGTCTACCCCAATTATTTGCAGGCGGTCGAATCTGCGGGCGGCAAAATCGTCGTCATTTCCCGCTGGCTCAATGCCTGTTCGGCTTTTCTTAGCACAGCGCAAATTTCAGAACTCGAAAGACTAAGCTTTGTCGATCGCATAACACCGGTGCGCCCGATGCGAACACAACCACAAGATTTTATAGAGAAAACAGCGCTTTCCAAAAGAACAGCGCAAAATCTCGAAACACAATATGATTATGGTGCAGCGAGAGATCAAATCGTGCAGATTAAAGCACACCTGTTGCATAACGCCGATGTCGCCGGGGCCGGTGTGCTGTTTGGCCTGCTTGATTCAGGGTTTTATTATAAAAAACATCCGGCTTTCGCGTCACTGCAGGTCGTCGGTGAGTATGATTTCATTTTCGGCGATGAGAATACGGCCAACGAAGCTGACGATATTCCGGTGCAACACGACCACGGTACCCAGGTTTTATCGGTGGCGGCCGGTTTTGCCCCGGGTGAACTCATCGGCCCGGCGTTTCGGGCACGATTTTTTCTCGCCAAAACTGAAGATTTGCGCTCGGAGACACCAGCGGAGGAAGACAACTGGGTAGCTGCCATCGAATGGATGGAAGCCAGGGGTGTCGATGTGGCTTCAACTTCTCTCGGTTATAGCGATTTCGACCCACCTTATGCGGATTACACCTGGTCGGACCTCGACGGCAATACAGCCACAACCACCATTGCAGCACAAATTGCCACAACCAAAGGTGTCGTCGTTGTCTGCAGCGCCGGCAATGCAGGCAGTTCATCCTGGCGCTACATCACTCCGCCGGCAGACGCGCGCGATGCCATCACCGTGGGCGCCGTGCAAAAAGATAGCAGGCGCTCAGCCTTCAGCTCCATCGGCCCCTCCTTTTATTCGCGCACCAAACCCGATGTCATGGCACTGGGTTCAAGTGTAACCATGGTCGATCCGAGGGGCACGGCATACACGACCAACGGCGGCACCTCATTTTCAGCGCCGTTGGTGGCCGGCGTCGTGGCACAGATTTTATCAGTCCACCCGGACTTGACACCGGCGCAGGTCATGGAAGCGTTGCACAATACGGCTTCACGGGCGAGTAATCCTGATTCGTTATACGGTTGGGGAATCATCGATGCACAGCGGGCGATCACCTATTGGGGGCCGGCATTCGGACCTGTTTTTCACGTGGAAATGTCCTGTGAGGAGACGGCGAGAATTTCATTTGGTTTTTTGGGCGGTCCGGAGATGGACACGACGAGCCTGATGATAAACTGGCGGCCCGAAAGCATGAGCGAATTTACCGGCGCGGCGCTGGCACCGATCGGTCAGACGCAATATCAATCCCCGGAAATTCCTGTACAGAAAAATGAAAACGTTGTTTTTTACCTCACTGCAGCGAGTAAAGCCGGGGATGTTTTTTTCTATCCAGATACAGCCGCGGGTGGTTTATTTTCCCTCGATTATTTGGGCCGTGTACAGGGGCATGATGAATCCCTGTTGTTGCCGCCGAATCCTGCTGAGAGTTTTTATTTATTTCACCCTTTCCCCAACCCATTCATGACTTCGGGCGATGGGAAAATTCGTTTCGCATTCGACTTGCGTTCACCGGCGGCTGTGAGTTTGACGGTTTATAATCTTTTAGGACAAAAAATAGCCGCACCACTGCAAAATTTTTCTCTGCCGGCAGGCCCTGGCTTTCGCGACTGGTGCGGCGCTGATCAACGCGGAAAAAAAGTCACCACCGGTGTTTACTTTTTAGTTGCAAAATTTCGCCAAACAGATGGAAGAGTGGTAATTAAAAAAAGGAAACTGCTACTCTTGAACTAAATTCCCTGCTGCTACGGGAGGCAACCCAGTCTACGAAAAGTTGATTCTGCAAATTTAAAAAAAATATAAACAACGCCGGTCGCTTGTTTACCGTCTTACCCGGAAAGAGCATAACTTGTAGTACTAAAATCGCGAAATAATACGTAACCCGGATAAACCGGCATTTGAAAAAGAAAATTCCAAAGCGCACGCAAAGTCGCCGAGATGCAGGGAATGCGCAAAGATTTTTTTGATTTTTTCTTCGCGATCCCTTTGCGGCTTAGCGTCTTCGCGTGAAATTTTTGTTTTTGAGGATTTAGATCAATATTTCTTGCCAAAAAATGGTAGAAAATAATTTGTCAGTGACTAAAAAGCAGCCGGTTTTTTTCATCCGAAAAAGAAAAAATACCCGTCTTTAAACAAATTGAAAAAATTGTTTTTATTATTTAATTGGGAAATGATTTGAGAAGAAAATATATCTTAGGTCGAATCTGAATGCAGAGTACAAATTTGCGCATGAGAAATTTAGGAAAAAAGTATTGCTTATTGAACTTGAAGAATATATTTTTATGAAGTAACATTTTATTCGAAATTATGATCAGAAGAGCTGGAGATGTGAGAGTGAATCTCGCAGAGTATATGAAAGAGGAACTGGTCTTTCTGAACGTCAAAGCTGATAACAAGACAGACCTGTTCAAGCACATTGTTGATTGTATGGCCGAAAAGAAGCTCATCGAAAAACCGGCGGCATTTCTTGATGAGCTGATCCAGCGCGAAAGCAAGGCATCCACCTTTATCGGCCGTGGAATTGCGTTGCCGCATACCAGAACTTTATGTGTTAATCGCCCCATTATCGCCTTCGCCAGATTAAAATTCCCCATATCCTTCAGCCAAAACCCCAACGATACAGTTCAACTTGTTTTCTTGATGGGCACCCCAAAAGGTGATCCCAACACCTATCTGAAAATTCTCGCTGATTTATGCACCCAGTTAAGAAACAATGAATTCCGTGATGAATTGCTCCAGGTCGGTGAACAACGCCAGGTTCTCAAGTTATTATCGAACTGATTTTTACGCAATAATTTAAAATTCTCGCCATGCGCTATCCAGCATGTCGTCTTAATTTTTTCACATCATTTTTTCCATTGTTTGATAAAACTAATTCTAATACACACAAGGGAGACACGATGGCAAATGCTCGAATAGCTGGAATGGGAATGTATGTTCCGCAACGCGTCGTCAGCAACGAAGAGATGACAAAACTGGTTGACACCACCGACGAATGGATTCGTGAGCGCAGTGGAATTCAGGAACGGCATTTTGTATCTGAAGAATGCGGCGTATCGGATCTTGCACTTGAAGCTGCGAAGATCGCATTAAAAAATGCTGAAATGGAAGCCGATGAAATCGATTTTATCATTTTTGCCACACTGAGCCCGGATTACAACTTCCCCGGGTCCGGCGTCTTGCTACAGAACAAGCTGGGGCTTGGCAAAATCGGCGCCCTCGATGTGCGCAACCAGTGCAGCGGATTTATTTATGGTCTTTCTGTCGCTGATGCCTACATTCGTGCTGGAATCTACAAAAATATTTTGCTCATCGGCGCGGAGGTGCAATCGACAGGGCTGGATTATAGCGATGAGGGCCGCCATATTGCCGTGCTTTTTGGCGATGGCGCCGGGGCGGCAATAATCAGAGCGACGGATGAGGAGCGCGGCATTCTCTCGACTCATTTGCACAGCAACGGCGCCAAAGCTCTGGAGCTTTGCCTGATCAACCCCGGCAGCCGAAAAATCCCCCGTTATTACGACGGCATCTGGGAAGACGGCACACTTTATCCGCACATGAACGGTCGGGAGGTTTTCAAACATGCGGTGACATTGTTCCCGAAAGTAATCAACGAGGCGCTGGAAGCCAATAATCTAACCGTGGAAGATATCAATTTGCTGGTGCCGCATCAGGCGAACAAACGTATAACCGAGGCCGTTGCGCAGCGCCTGAAACTCCAGCCTGGACAATGCTATAGCAATATTCATAAATATGGCAATACTACCGCCGCCTCTATTCCTATCGCACTTTATGAAGCGATCGAAGAAGGCCGGGTGAATAACGGCGATCTCGTCATTCTCGCAGCGTTCGGCAGTGGGTTCACCTGGGCCTCGGCTGCAATTCGCTGGTAACATTTAAAAAGTCCTGTTTTCACCGGATTTTTTTTGAATATTCTGAAATACCCTGTGTATCAGAAATTACTGTGAACATGAATAAAAATCGGAATGATATGCAGGCACAAGCTTTTACTGAAAAATTGAAAGTTTCGATGATCAAAGCTGTCGAAAGTGAACGAGACCTGATTTTGCGCTGTCAGCAGGGTGATAAAAATGCCTTTGGCTCACTCGTGCAGAAATATATGAAACGTGCCTATTTTTCCGCTCTGGGATTTGTCGGTTCCCACGAAAATGCCCTCGATTTATCACAGGAAGCGTTTGTGCGCGCTTACCGGGCTATCCAAAGACTGGACGCAAACCGTACGTTTTACACCTGGTATTATGCCATCCTGCGAAATTTATGTTTGAACTTCAAACGTGATAAAGCCAAACATGCACGCTCATTTTCTGAAATCGGCGAGACCCGCATGCAGACAATTGCAGATCAGGTTGCGGATACATCGCACGGGGCCGAGCTGCATGAGCTGCAATCCGCAGTTTGGAACGGGATCAATAAATTGAAAGAAAACGAAAAAGAAATCATTATCCTGCGCGACATACAGGAATTATCTTATAATGAAATTGCCGCAACACTGGATATTCCGCCGGGAACTGTCATGTCACGTTTGTATAATGCACGCAGAAGTTTACGGGCACAATTGGATAAAGCCTTCTTAAATCAAAAATTCGATGAGCTATGAGCAAATTAGATGAAAAACAACGGATGCGATTTCAGAAATTGCTGACTAAAGCTTTCGATCGGCAATTGTCTGTTGCGGAAGAAAAAATATTTAATCAATTTCTGGGTGATAATCCCGAATGTGCGAAAGAATGGCAGGATATGCAATCATTGCAGCAGGTTACCGCAACGATGAAATTTAAGCAACCAGCAAAGGAGGTATGGGATATGTATTGGCTCAATACCTATAATCGAATGGAGCGCAGTTTCGCCTGGATTTTATTTTCCATCGGTGCATTTTTGATTGGCGCTTTTTTAATTTATGATTTTATCACCGAATTTCTGACCGATACCGAGGTGCCAGAAGTTTTGCGTTGGGGCATTTCGTTTATGGCCATCGGTGGGCTGGCGCTGTTTATTTCTGTTCTGCGGGAAAAACTATTTACCGGGAAAAGAGACCTATACAGGGAGATCGAAAGATGATTATCGTCACCTCATCCACAATATTCGGGAAAGAAATCGTCGAGACATTTGGTTTGGTGAAAGGCAATACGATCAGAGCACGGCACATCGGCCGGGATATTACCGCAGCTTTTAAAAACATCACCGGTGGGGAAATCGAAGAATATACCAAGCTCATGGGGGAAGCGCGCGAGCAGGCGCTGGACCGCATGATCGAAAATGCGCAGAAACTGGGTGCCAACGCGATCACCGACGTCCGTTTTTCCACAAGTTATATCATGGGGCAGGCCGCAGAAGTGCTCGCCTATGGAACGGCCGTTACAGTGAAATAATTTCTCCATCCATTTTCCGGTTTCTGATTTACGCTCAACCGCAACGCCTGGTGAAAATTCATCAGGCATTTTTTTGTGCAATCGGCTTTGATTTGCAGGCGCTAGTGAAAAACTGCTTGCTTATGAGTAATCTTTTTTCAATTTATGCTATTCAATTTTTTATATTTGCGTATCGTTTTTTCTGTAGACCGACTTCGCACACAGCTTTCGTTTTTAAAAATAAAAGGAAAATATATGCTGCATTTTCTTGCTGAATATGTGATGTTTCTGCTAAAAACCGCCACCATTCTGTTTGCGATCGTGTTTGCTGCCGGCAATGCTTTTAATGCTTTGCGCCGGGGGCGCCGTTCTGATTTTGAGCAGCTAAA
Organism: bacterium; assembly: GCA_024275575.1. Taxonomy (GTDB): domain Bacteria; phylum Zhuqueibacterota; class Zhuqueibacteria; order Zhuqueibacterales; family Geothermadaptataceae; genus Bioreactorimicrobium. The sequence goes on along the minus strand of JAJRYV010000125.1, from coordinate 3,081 downwards.
TGTTTTGAAATTAAATAAACATTACGAAGATTTACGCGATGTTCTGCAGAATGAACTGCTGAGCCCGGTGGAACAAAAACTGGCTTATAAAGAGAAAAAGAAAGAACATAAGAAAGATAAAAAAAGAGATAAATTGATCGCCAAAGGACAGATCAAAAATCCGAAAGCGAGAAAGCGTATTTTCGTTCTCAATTTCAAAGGAGATGTCTGGGCCAGCAGTGTACAGGCCTTGCGCGAGGAAATATCAGCGTTGCTGCCGGTAGCGCGGCGCAATGATGAAGTCGTCCTCCGGCTGGAAAGCGGCGGCGGTGTGGTGCATGATTATGGTCTGGCTGCCTCACAGCTGCAGCGGCTGCGGGCGAAAAAAATTTACCTCACCGTGCTTGTCGATAAAATCGCTGCCAGTGGCGGATATATGATGGCCTGTGTCGCAGATAAGCTTCTCGCTGCGCCCTTTGCGGTCATTGGTAGCATCGGCGTGCTGGCGGAAATGCCCAATTTCAACCGGTTGCTCAAAAAATTCGATATCGATTACGAGCAGGTTACCGCTGGGGAATATAAACGAACGCTCACGGTTTTCGGCCAGAACACCCCGGAAGCGCGGGAAAAACTGGCCGATCAACTCGAAGATATTCACAGCCAGTTTAAAGCATTTATCGAAGAGCACAGACCTGAAATTCAAATCGACAAAGTCTCGACCGGCGAATACTGGCATGGCAACCGCGCCCTCGATCTCGGTCTTGTCGATGGCCTGCAAACCAGTGATGACTATCTGCTCAATGCCAGTGGCAAGGCCGATGTTTACGAAATTGAATACAAAGCGCGCGAATCCGTGCGCGAAAAAATTGTGCATGGTCTCGAACAAGCTCTGAGCGGCGCGATGCTCAATCTCTGGGAAAAATTTGAAAAAAAGAAATTTATCTGAGCCCCACAGGGATAGTGTAAAATCCTCAATTTTCAAATATCCCTGTTTTCAAGTCTCAAAATTTATGCTGTGACGCCGGTCAGAATTCCGGACAAGTCAAGTTATCGAAAGGGAATGCTGTGCGAAGTTTAAAATCTGCTCATTTTTATTATTGGTCACTGTTGGTTATTTATTTATTTATTCAAGCACAATGGGCGGAGGCTCAGATCAATCTTGATTTTTATCTCGGCAATGAAACCCAGTATGACCAAAACATCCCAACCCCGAAATCAGTGCTCGGGTTTGAAGTCGGCGAGTGGCATTTGCGCCATGACCAACTTGTGCAATACCTGCAGGAACTGGCTGCAGCATCCGACCGCATCCAGTTGCGTGAATACGGCAAAACCCACGAATTACGGTCGCAATTGCTGCTGACGATCACCTCGCCACGCAATCACGGCAAGCTTAAGCGCTTGCAAAAAGAACACCTGGCCCTGCTTTCCGGAGACAAAGCCCGGCAATACGATTTTCAGAACATGCCCGGCGTTATCTTGTTGGGATACAGCATCCACGGCAACGAGGCCAGCGGCAGCAATGCTGCCGTGCTCCTGGCCTATCATCTCGCTGCGGCCGAAAATCAGGATATCGGGCAGTTGCTGCGCGAAAATATTATTCTGCTTGAACCCAGCCTCAACCCCGACGGCATGAACAGGTTTGCCTCCTGGGTCAATATGCACCGCAGTAAAAATGTCATTGCGGATAAATTCAGCCGCGAACACCGCGAAAGCTGGCCTGGCGGTCGCACCAATCACTATTGGTTCGACCTCAACCGTGACTGGTTGCCGGCACAGCAGCCGGAAAGCCAAAACAGGCTTAAAGTCTATCATGAATGGATGCCGAATATTCTTACAGACCATCATGAAATGGGAACGAATTCCACACTGTTTTTTCAGCCCGGTGTGCCGACACGCACCCACCCGTTGATTCCGCAGGAAACCTATGAGCTGACCGCAAAAATGGCGCAATATCACGCCCGCGCACTCGATAAAACCGGAACCCTGTACTTCACGCGACAAAATTTTGATGATTTTTATTTCGGTAAAGGTTCAACCTATCCGGATATCAACGGCGCTATCGGTGTGCTTTTTGAACAGGCCAGTTCGCGAGGACATGTGCAGGAAAGTGATAACGGCCTGTTATCGTTTCCAACCACGGTGCGCAACCAGTTGACGCTCTCCCTCTCTTCGCTGCAGGCCATGAAAGAGATGCGGGTGGAATTGCTGCAGCATATGCGTCAATTTTATATCGATGCACGCGAGTTGGCAAAAAAGGATGATGCCAGGGGTTATATTTTTGGCTCCCGTACTGACGCTGCTGTGAACTACCATTTTATCGAAATGCTTTTACGGCATGAAATCGAAGTTTATGAGATTAAAGAAGATGCCCGGATCGGCGCTTTCGAATTTAAAACCGGCTCGGCCTGGGCCGTACCTTCAGACCAGCCGCAGTATCATGTTATTTCCGCCATTTTTCAGCGTAATACCGTATTTCAGGACAGTTTATTTTATGACGTTTCCGCCTGGACGATGCCGCTGGCATTCAATATTCCATATGAAGCTGTTCATTCAAAATCAAAAATCAGGGATATACGGGGAGATCGGATTGAAAAAATAAAATTCCCGGATGGTGGGGTCGTCGGTGAGCAGAGCCATTACGCCTATGCTTTTCTGTGGAATGATTATTACAGCCCCAAATTGCTGAACAGGCTTTTGCAGGCAGGTTTGCAGGTGCGCGTGGGCACCCGCTCATTTGAAGCAAAAGTGGGGGATGAACTGAAAAATTTTCCCTGCGGCACAATCGTCGTGCCCCTCGGTTTGCAAAAACAAACCGCTACGGCCATAAATAAACTCATCGACGGGTTGGCGAAAAAATGTGCTGTCAAAGTTTATCCGCTTAAATCTGGTCTGTCCCAAAGCGGTATTGACATGGGCAGTCCCAGCCTGCGGCCGTTGCGTAAAACAAAAATTCTCCTGCTCGTCGGAGATGGGGTTTCAAGTTACGATGCCGGGGAAATCTGGCATTTGCTCGATTACCGCTTCGATTTGCCCGTTACCCTGGCCGATCTCGATCTTTTCCCTCAACTGCCGTTGTATCAGTACAATACCCTGATTATGGCT
>JAJRYV010000124.1 GCA_024275575.1 bacterium | reverse complement strand
GGGAAAACGGGTTTGCCGGCATTTTCTCCATCGACAAAACCCTTGCCGCTGCCGTAGGCGCTGCCGATCCTTCCTGGGAGATTTTCACCGAGCCGGTAAAATCACAACTGGCGCGAAGCAACGGTCTGCAGCAACTCAGCCTGCTACTGCAATTCAGTGGTTTTTCGAACAGCAGCCTCAACCCTGTAAAAAACATCTTTCACAATACAGGTTTAACCCTCCTGCACGGCGGTTCAGCAGGCAGCGATGAAACCGTCGGCGGCGAGCTGCTGCCCGGTGCCGCTATTGCTGCGGTGCTGATGAGCGGTGATTATTCCATCGCTGCAACCGGTACGGTGACCTACCGCAACGGCAAGCACGTTTTAGGTTTCGGGCATCCATTTTTCGATAATGGACCGGTCACTTTGCCCATGGCACAGGCACGAATTATGGCAACCATGGCGAGCTCGCAGCATTCGACAAAAATGTCGCTCACCGGTAAAATCGTCGGCACCATTTTTCAGGACCGCAAAACCGGCATCATGGGTGAAATTGGGCCGATTCCGGAAATGGTGCCAGTTCGTTTTAAATACATCGCCGAAAACGGCAAAGAAACCGACTACCGCTTTGCCCTGGCACAGGAGCCTTCGCTGGCTTTTCTCGGGCCGCTCATTTTACGCATCGCGCTGGTTTCCGGAGTGGAATCTGCACGCCTGGCAACGGGTTATAATACCCTGGAAGTTCACGGCGCCGTCCGTTTAAAAGACGGGAGAATTCTGTCGCTGGATAATTTTTACCCGGGCTATCAACCGCTGGCCGGTTTTTCATTTCTCAATTCAACCCTGCACAGCACCGGACAAATCGCCGCCAGATTATCGAGCATTGCCAATAACAGTTTTGAGTCGAAACCGTTCGCAGCCGTGGATGTCGACTTTCGTTCTATCGCCGGGCGTAAATCAGCAAAACTGGAAAAAATCTGGGTTGACAAAAGCACCGTCGCTGCGGGAGATAGCCTGTCGCTTTATTTTCGCCTGCAGCCCTATCAAAAACCGCCACTGGTTAAAATTCAAAAAATAATTATTCCGCGATCTTTTTCTGCGTCGCAAGCGACCATTATCGCCGGTGGCGCGCAGGCTTTATCACGCATGGAGAAACGCAACTTCCCGGCAAAATTTCAACCCGGCAATTTTGACCAGCTTTTTCATTTGCTCGAAAACAGTCGCAAAAATAATCGTTTATATGTGCAATTGGTGAGTTTCGATAAAGGCGCTTTTATCGGCAACCATGAGTTACCGGATTTACCGCCGTCGATTTATCCATTGGTCAAATCCGGCGCTGCCAAAGGTGGTATTTCCCTGAGCCGTTTTCAAATCAACACTGAGCTGAGTTTCCCACAACCGTTCATGATCGAAGGGCTTGAGCAGTTGCGTATTAAAATAAAAAAAAAATGACTTAAATTGAGTTGACAAAGAGGCATAACCCAGGATATTTCCAATGCAAAAAAGATTTTTCCCCTTGTTTGTCCTGCTGTTTTTTTCAGTAGTTTTCGCCACAGAATCGAAGGTTAAAGAATTTAAATCCTTTGCTGATTTTAAGGAAGGAACATTCTCCTCGATTGCCCTCGCCGATAACGGTGTTTTGACATTAGCGCCGGCAACACAAAAAATATTCGACGCCAAAGCCCAGCATATATGGCAATTGGCCGCTACCGGAGAAACGATTTACCTGGCCAGCGGTAGTCCGGCACATATCCTGCGTCTTGCCGGGGAAAAAGCAGATACGGTTTTCAGCTCACAGAAGCCTGCTGTTTTCGCCATGGCCACGGCAAAAAACAAAACGCTTTACTTCGCGCCCTCACCCGGCGGCAAACTCTATCGCCTGCAAAACGGCCAGATAAAATTATTCGCCGAGCTCAAAGTGCGTTATATCTGGGATATTTTGCCGGAGAAAAACGGTCTGCTGCTCGCCACCGGTGATCCCGGTTTGATTCTGCATCTCGATACACAGGCAAAAATCGACACATTTTTCACGAGTACGGAGAACCACATTCGCGTCATCACACGTGATACAAAGGGAAACCTTTATGCCGGCTCAGCCGACCACGGGCTGGTTTTCCGCTTTAATAAAAACGGCGATCCTTTTGTTTTGTATGATTCACCGGAAACAGAGATATTCAATATCATCACGGCAGAAAATGGCGAAATTTGGGCTGCCGGTCTGTCGGAAAAATTGAGCCGTTCCGCAATCCCGGCAATGAAAAACGCTATCAAAAAGAGCGGCAACGGCAGTTCCGAACACAAGAGCAGGAATGATCTCTCGGCTAAACCGGCAAAAAACGGCGGCAGTAGCAAAGGCGCGTTGTATAAAATCAGCACCAACGGTGTGGCGCGCAATTTCTGGTCTGGAGCCCCGGCCAGGCTGCAAAGTATGCTGCGGCAAAAAGACGGCAGCATACTTGCCGGCAGCGGCGACAGCGGGCAGGTTTTTCGCCTGCATCCTGATGGCGACATCGAACAGTTGCTCGATTTTGATGCCGAACAAATCGTCGCCATCAAACCACAGCGTGACGGCGCACTGCTGGCAACGGCAAACAGCGGGATGCTCTATAAAGTGTTGCGAAAAAATGCAACGAACGGGTTTTACGAATCGACACCATTCGATGCCGGCAGTTTTACCAATTGGGGCAGTCTTTCCTGGCGTGGCACAGGGCAGGTCAAATTTTCGGTGCGTAGCGGCAATACCGGCACCCCCGATGAAACCTGGAGTACATGGCAGCATCTGCCTCCTTCCACCCGGCCGCAAGCGATCAAATCACCGACTGCACGCTTTTTTCAATGGCGAGCTGATTTTATCGGAGAGGCAAAATTATCTGCCGTCTCGTTTGGCTATAAACAACAAAACATCGCCCCGATTTTGGAAAATATCATCATCCATGAACCGGGTATCGCCTTCCCGGATGCGGTTAAAGACGGTAGCGACGGAGATGGCCAGACCTCGGCTGTGAGTGCCCGTAAAAAGGTGAACAAAACAGGGTTTCAGTCCATCAGCTGGAACATGCGCGACGAGAACGGTGACCCGCTATCCTGCACAATTGCTTACAAAATGCAAGATACCGGCAACTGGCGTACCATGATTGATGATTACACTGCCGCGGTTTATTCATGGGATACCCGAACCCTGGAAGACGGCATTTACCACATCAAAATTTCAGTAAGCGACAAAAAGAATAATACGAATAACAGCTTCTCCACAACAAAAATCAGCGAAGACGTGCTGGTCGATAATTCTGTGCCGGAGATCACCGCCTTTGCAGTCCGCGACAAAAAAATCGTTTTCCAGGCCGGCGATAAATTCAGCCGCATCGTTGCCGCCTATTTTGCTATCGATTCTGGAGACTGGCAGGCCCTTGCCCCGGCCGATGGCATCGCCGATTCCCGCAGCGAAAAATATGAGATCGACGCTTCGGCCCTGAAAAAAGGCGCCCATACGGTGATGGTAAAAATCGCAGACGAACGTAACAATACGGCTTACCGGCATCTGAATATCAAATTCTAATTCCCGGATGTGTTGAAATATTATTCGAGATTGCCTTGCAAAAAACACATATACACCAGATTGCACAGATTATTGAACAACACGAGAGATTTATTCTGACGACACACGTCAACCCGGACGGGGACGGTATCGGCTCGGAAATGGCGTTTTACCATTATCTGCGCCGAATCGGCAAACAGGTGACTGTGCTCAATGTCGATGCCGCGCCCGACAATTTAAAGTTTTTACAGACAGACAGGGCAATCGCGATTTTCAACCGGCAAACACACCGAAAGTTGCTGCAACAGGCCGATGTCGTATTCGTGCTCGATATCAGCGATTGGCAGCGATTGCGGCAACTCGGAGAAGCCATCCGGGAGACAGGTTGCAAAACGGTCTGCATCGATCATCATATACTGGAAGAGCCCTTCTCTGACAATGATTTCATCTTCACCGGTGCCAGCTCCACCGGTGAGCTGATGTATGATTTGCTCAGTGGTTTGGGCGCTGATTTCGATACGCCGATCTGTGAGGCGATTTTTACCGCGATCATCGCTGATACGGGCTGCTTTCGTTTTTCCAATACCAGTCCGAAGGTCTTCGAGATCGCGGCGGAGATGCAAAAGCTCGGCGCCGACCGGGTGAAAATTTATCAGGAGCTCTACGAAAGTCAGAACCTCAGCCGCATCCGGCTTCTCGCGCGGGTTTTGAATAATCTGCGATTCGATTGCAACGGCAAAATTACCTGGATGGAAATCAGTCAAAAAATGTTTCGTGAAACCGGCGCGACGATCAAAGACACGGAAAGTCTTTCAGATTTCCCGCGCCGGATAAAAGGCGTCGAAATTGCGTTGCTGTTTGTCGAGCTTCCCGAGGGCAAAGTCAAAATCAGTTTTCGCTCTAAAGGCAAGATCGTCATTAACAAACTGGCGGCAAAATTCCTCGGCGGCGGGCATGCATTCGCCGCCGGTGCAGCGGTCGATGGTTCGCTGGCCAATGTCCGCGATGACGTCCTGTTTCAGGCACGCCACCTGTTCGAGTAATCCCGGTTTGTGGCCGGGCCGCTCACCCCGGCGAGGAAATAAACCCTCATGGAAATGGCAAATCTCTACCTCCAAAATCCACTACCTCGTTCGAGAAATTATTATTGAAGCAATTTTATCATGACTTTGCCGGAATCTAAGACCGGAAAAACAAATAAAGGACAGAGCCGTTAAATCTTATTAATATTTGTTTTCCTCTTGCATTTTAAGGTGTTATGGATTAGGTTGACAACATTATTCTGTCCATAAGCCGGTTAATTTCAGTTCACATATGGATCGCTACAACGTGCAATTTCTACGGCTGTGACAGGCCAATTATAGCGCGTCTTTATTCGTATTGCTCCTTCTTTGACCTGTACAGTCCATGTATGGACCGCTTTCAAAATCCAATTACGATAACTCTCAAAAATGAACAATCAGAATAGCAAAGGCCTCTCTTTATCTGGATAATGCATCAGATAAGTCCGCCAACTTTACACAAACCGGCATATCTGAATCGCAAATAATGGATGGCTGTAACGGGTCGAAAAATACGTATCCGATAACCTGTTTATCCAGTGCTAAATCGTTTTACCACGCTGCTGATTGAAGATATGATCGTTTTTGATTTACCGGCCTGTCGGTTTTTCAACCCCTATTTTTAAGCAAGGAGAAATCGTGTTCAAATCGAAAAGGTCTGTACGGGAACTGCGCCGGCTGCACTTTTTGGGTCAAATTGCAGAATCCATATTTACCATCGAAGACCTGGCCGGCATCCTCGACGTTCTGCACACCAGTTTAAATGAAATCATCCCCTCGGATAAAATCTTCTTTTTTTTGCACGATGAGGAAAAACAACGATTTATCTTGCCCGCACAATATAATGATTTTGCCGCCACAGCTGGAGGGATGGCCGGAAAATCCCTGAACTACCGCGAAACCAAACTGAGCTCACTCTTGAGTGTTCGCAAACCGATCATTCGCAATACACGCGATGAAATGATGCGCTATTCCGAAAATGAACTGGAAATTTGGGGCAGTGATGTAGCCATCGATATGTCGACCCCGATTTGCAATGAGCATGGCAAACTGATCGGCATACTGAATTTCGCGCGCACAAAAGCCGTGCAATTCAACAGCTTCCAACGCACACTGGCGATGACTGCGGCCGGTCTGCTGGGAAAAATCGTTGAGCGCGATACTTTTAAAGATGCGGTAAAACAGCAAAAAATCATCAGCGAATGGTGGAAAAACAGCTTCAACATCATTCTCAAGCATGCGGTTCAGCCAACCTGCCTCATCGATCTGAGCAATGAAACCATCGTCACGGCAAATAGTGCTTTCAGCAAAACATTCAACAATCAAACATTGCAGCAGGATTCAGTCTGCATTTCGAGCATTTTCGGACGCGATATTTTGCAGTCGAAGCTACCCAATCCGCTGCCCAATGAGCACAAAACGACGTTTGTCAACCCTCAAAACAACAAAAAATACAACTTGCAGTTATTATCCCTCGGCACCGCCTCCGGCTATGCGCTGCTAAAGATTTCCAGCAGCGGCCGCAGGTCCAAAAGACGGCACCAGTTGCTGAAATGGAGCGCTCAGATCAATGAAATTTTGTTGCGGTTGCAGGCTGAAAAAGAGGGCAAAGATTTCATGGCCGGTCTGGCGAATGCATTGACTGCTGCGGGAGAGCTGCTGCAAGCGCAATTCGTCACCTATTGCCGTGCGACCAGCGGCCAGGTCGATGTCTCTTTTTCAAAAGCACTGCTGCCGGCCAGTGATGGCAATATTTTCCATCAATTGCTGGACAGCTTTTGTGAAATAACTTACGGCACGTTGCTCAATTTTTCACAAATGAAAGTCATCAACTTCGATCAGGACAGCGAGAAATTTCAAAAAGCGCTACCAGTGATCAGACAACTGCAAATCGAGCAATGTCTGGTGATTCCGCTGCATGGGCCTGCAGCAGATTTCGGCGTCATCAATTTCTATTTTAAAAAGCCGCTGCAACTCTCCGGTTACCAACTGAAAATAGTCCGAAATTTTTTCAGCCAGTTGCAGAATATCATCGAAAACAGAAACTTAACCGCACGATTAACGCAGACAGTCAAGCTGCACGACCTGTTGCAGCATATCACAGATAAAGTCGATTCAAACACCACGACCAGCGCCTACATTCACCTGATCACACAAAAATTTGCTGATATTTTCGCTTTTGACGTCGCTTGCATCACGCTTTTTGATTCTGAAAAATTGGGAGAAAAGCGCTATTTTATCGCTTCCGACAAATTTCAGAAGGCGGTTAAAATAAAAAACTGGAAGGCATTTATCGAGAAAGCCCAGGCGCGAAATTTCCACAACATCGAAGCCAGGCAGGAGCTTGGCGGTTTTTCCGATCTGAAATCGAAATTGCGGGATTACATCATTCTCGGCGACCGCTGCATCGGTGTTATCGAGGTCGGCCATTTTGAAGAAATGGTCTACAGTGAGTTGGAAGTTGAAAACATAAAAGACCTGGCATCACATATTGCGACGATTTTTCGCGGCATTCGCAGTTACCAACGGGCGAAAAACCGCTTGCAGGCACTTTCAAGCATGACACACCGTTCCATCTCTGTCGATGACGAACAATCTTTCCATGAAACACTCAGCGAGATGGCCACTGGAGCAAAATCCATGTTGGGCGCCAGTCAGGCGGCGCTGTTTTTGTTCAGGCAGGATAAAACCGAGGTCATCGGGAAATCCCGGTTGGAAAAAATTATCGATTATTTGCCCCAATTTAACGAAACAGTTAAAATAAAACGGCAAATTTATGAAGTAAAGCATTTGGAAAAAGTCGCCAATAAACCGAAATTCTACGGCACCTGCATCTTCCTGCCGATCGTAGTCGAAGACCAGGTCGCTGCCGCATTGGGTTTATCGTGGGATGAATCCTACCGGATCAGCCAATGGGAAATCGAGTTGCTCAATATCATGGCAACACTTTTTTCCAACGTCCTGCACAACGATAGACTGCGCCGTACAAAAGACGAACACACCGATAAATTGATCCGCGCTAATACGGAACTGGAAAACTTCGTCTACACGGTATCGCACGATCTGAAATCTCCGGTGGTTTCCATTCAGGGTTTTGTCTCTATTCTCATCGATGAATACAGCGATTTACTCGATACCGACGCGCGGCATTATCTTGACCGCATTCAGAGGAACTCGGTGCAGATGGAGCAATTGCTGCGGGCGTTGCTCGAGTTGTCACGTGTCGACCGCGCACCGGCCAAATTCACACTCGTCGATGGCAACATACCCATCGAACGGGCACTCGTCGAATTTTCATTTCAGCTCAAAAGTAAAAAAATACAGATCATCGTACAGGAAAACTTGCCTAATATTTACTGCGACGTCATTCGCATTACACAAGTGTTCTCTAATATTCTCGGCAATGCTATAAAATTTCGCGATCCGAAAAAAACCGAAACCATCATCGAAATCGGGGCGAAAACCGGGGACAATTACATCACCTTTTTTGTGCAAGATAACGGTCTCGGAGTTGCCGGTAATCATCTCAAAAGCGTTTTTACCATGTTTAAACGTCATACACGCTATCACAGCATCGACGGTACCGGCATCGGGCTGACAATCGCCAAGCGCATCGTCGAAAATCATCACGGGGAAATCTGGATGGAATCCGAAGTGGGGGTTGGATCAAAAATCTCGTTTACATTGCCGCTGAAAAAGAGCAGCAGTATCACCACCATTCAAAAGGCGAAATGACACCATTTCAGGATATATTATTCCAATCACAGATTTAATTTCAAATGAACAGATGAGAATATAGAATTTGGGTAATATCAAACATAAACGCGGGGAATGCGTTTCGAAATCTGGCAGGTGATTTCATAGGGAATCGTATCAAGCGCCTGACAGAACGCCTGCATCCCGATCGACTTTTCATCGTCACTGCCCAGTAAAATCACCTCATCTCCCGCTTTATCCCGCCCATCCGGACCGAGATCGAACATCGTTAAATCCATGCATATACGACCGATCTGTGGTGCCCGCCTGCCGTTGATGAGCGCAGCGATTTTACCGCTGAGGCCACGCAAGTAGCCATCGGCATATCCCACCGGCACCACGGCGACAAGCGTATCTTTCACTGCCCGCCAGACGGCACCATAACTCACGCTTTCCCCTGCCCTTATTTTTTTGATTTGCATAATTTTCGAACGCAATGACATTGCCGGTTTGAGGGGGATGGACTCACTGGTTTCCTGTGAGGGATAATTACCATAGAGAATCACACCGGGGCGCACGAGGTTAAAACGGGCTTCCGGCAGGTCGAGAATAGCGCCGCTGTTAGCTGCATGAATATATTGAAACTCGAGCGCGCATTTTTTAGCAACTGCAGCGACCTGTTCAAAACGCTTTAGTTGCCGGCGGGCAAAAGTCTTGTCTTCTTCGTCCGAGGTGGCAAAGTGGGTCATCAAACCGGTTAATTCGAAATCTTGTTGCGACAAGCGGCTGAAAATTTCCGCAGCTCCCTGCCAGGCGAAACCAACCCGGCCCATGCCGGTATCAAATTTCAGGTGAATTTTCGCTTTGAACCCGGTGCGCCGGCAGTAGCCGGCGAGCGCTTCCATTTGCGGTAGCGAGCCGATGGTAAACTCGAGGTGAGCCCCAGCCGTCGTTGCGATTTGTTCGGGCAAAAAACCACCGAAAACCTGAACCGGTACCCCGATCCCGGCCTGCCGCAGTTGCAGCCCCTCCTGCAAATTGGCAACGGCCAATCGCCGCACACCGGTTTTCAGTACTGTTTCAGCGACGCGGATAGCGCCGTGGCCATAGGCGTCTGCTTTGACGACGGCCATCACTCCGGCGGGCGCAACATGGCGAAGGATGCGCTCGCTGTTACGACGGATTGCGTTCAGGTCTATCTCTGCGATTGTCGGGAAAAATAGTTCCAAAGTTCTTCGTCCCGGATTCAAAGCTGTGGCTTAAAAAGATAAAAATAGGCAAGTGCTCCCGAGGCACGGCTGCAAAGTCCACGGAGGTTGAGTGATAATCGAAACCGGGCTTTGATTCCAGCGCAAAACCCGGGTATTTCAACGAAGTTTATCCTGATCCAGGCTAGGCAATCCTGATTTAAAGGCCGATGGTGGCACCCCGAATCATAGGCCGAAAGCATCCTCGCTGAGGCCAAGACACGCGCAGCAAACTTTATCCCGCTGCCTGGCGCTGTGCTTTTTCGCTGCGTACGCCCATGAGAAAGGCTTTGATAAAATCATCGAGATCGCCGTCCATCACGGACTGCACATTGCCGGTTTCAACACCGGTGCGATGGTCTTTTACCATGTTGTAGGGGTGAAAAACGTAACTGCGAATCTGGCTACCCCAGGCGATATCCATTTTTCCTTTTTCGATTTCATCTTTTTTCGAGCGCTCTTCTTCCATCCTGATCTGATAAAGTTTGGAGCGCAGCATCGTCATTGCACTGGCTTTGTTTTTATGCTGAGACCGCTGATTCTGGCATTGCACCACCGTGCCTGTGGGCATGTGCGTGATGCGAATAGCCGAGTCGGTTTTGTTGACATGCTGGCCGCCGGCCCCGCTGGCGCGGTACGTATCGATACGCAGGTCTTTTTCATCGATCTCGATTTCGATATCATTATCGATTTCCGGATAAACAAAAGCCGAGACAAAAGAAGTATGCCTTTTCGAGTTGGCGTCGAAAGGCGAAATGCGCACGAGCCGGTGCACGCCGGCCTCGGCTTTTAAATAGCCATAAGCATATGGGCCGGTCACTTCGATTGAGACGCTTTTCAGGCCGGCCTCCTCACCATGTTGCAGATCGAGAATTTCAGCCTTGAACCCCGAACGCTCGATCCATCGCAGATACATGCGATAGAGCATTTGTGCCCAGTCCTGGCTTTCCGTACCACCGGCGCCGGGGTTCAGCGTCAGAATCGCATTTTTGCTATCATCCGGGCCACTGAGCATGTTTTTAAATTCGAGCGCTTCGACTGCTTTTTTCAGCGAGTTATATTCATTTTCAGCTTCAGCAACGGTTTCGGCGTCTCCGGCTTCCTCAGCCATTTGGAGCAATGTATCCACATCTTCCGTCGCTGAAATCATTTTGTTAAATGCTTCCACCCACTCTTTTCGTGTGGCGATCTCCCGCATGACTTTCTGAGCGGCATTGTGATCGTTCCAGAAGCCGGGCTCGGAGGTTCTCGTCTCCAGTTCGGCTATCTCTTCTCTTTTGTGATCGATGTCAAAGACACCCCCGGAGATTTTCGATTCTGACTTGCAACGCGTTCAATTTTTCACGAATATCATCTATCATGGTGTTTTCTCTTGTTAATAGTGAAAATAACGGCTTTCTGCTGCACCGGGCTTTCCCGGCAATGTAAAAAGAATATAATCGAAAAAGCAAAAAGAATCAACCGACGAGTTATTTATAATTTAATGCAGCAGCAACATTTTTTTGTTTTCTGAAATGAACGGAATTTAATAGTGTAGAGATAGCAACCTGAGGGAAGGTGCGCAGCGTCGAATATGATGAGATGTCTGCCCGGCATCATATTTTCGTCGACGAGCAGGGCGATTCGTTCGCCGCGAACGCTGTAAATTTCAATTTTCACATGCCCTGCTCCGGCGATACAGAACGGGATGTTTGTTCGTCGATGAAAAGGATTTGGATAATTCTGGCTGAGTTCGAAATTCCCGAAAAGTTTTTCCAACTCATCGACAGCAGTGGTGGTGATATCGACGGGATAGTCCCATTTTTCCACTGCCCAGCCATAATACGATTGGGTGTAAACTGATAATTCTTCGTCGATTTCAACGTCATAAACCGAGGCATAGCCGCCGGCCAGGCCATTGGCTGAACCATGCATGTATTCACCCACCCGCGCCAGATTATTAGCCGCAATATCGATGGTGTCGATAACAGATTCATCAATCGAGTCGAAGACATAAATCCGGCCATAAGAATAAGCGCCGGTGATGCCGGGCGACAAGAACACGTCGGTCGCTGCAAAAAGCAGGCTCATCTGATCCGCATAAGCCAGACCTAAAAAAGTGGGGCGGCCAGAGCCGCCATCACCCACGATATCATCTGCCGCAAGGGCAAAATTAAAATTCGAGTCCTGCTGATAACCGCTGCGCCAGTTGCCGGTAAATTTGATAATTCTTCGTTCAGAATCCGCCGAGTTGGCAATATAAATTTCACTCCCATCACGGTTGACAGCCAAACCCTGATAACGGCCCGGAGGCAAATCAATGCTTGTCAGCGGCGCGGCTCTTTCACCCGCCCCAGCCTGCCAGGCGCCCGTATCCCAATCGATCGGTTGGTAGATTTTCAGTTCATCCTTTTTCGACGCATTGGCGAGAAAATCAGCCACAAAAACATATCCGTTACGATTAACTGCGATGGCGTAGATATCCTCATCTCCGGTCGCGATGCGATAATTCAGCGGTTTCACCCCTTGCTCAGTTAAGGAATAGACTATAATTGTGTGATTCGAATCGTTGTTTGCCACGTAAATTCGCTCTTTGGGCCCTGCGGTTATTTGCCATGCACCGTTAAAAGAGATCGATTGCCTGCCATTTTGCCAAATTTCTTTTTGCAGGCTCGGCTCATATTTTTGTTGCGTCACGCGGCCGTTCAGCGAATCGGCGTCCCAATAGCCGACAAGATAATTGACCGTCGTGTTGAAAATATAAAATGCCGTGTCCGGAATGGCGCTGACCAGTGCAACAAACCTGTCCGGTCCTATCACCGCGACACTTGCGGTTTTATATCCCGTGCCGTTGAGGGCATCGTCAAGAGTAGCATATTGCGGTTGCCACAGATTTGATTGTGCCGCAAGTGGTGAACAAAAAAGAAAAACGAGAGTTGCGGTATACTTGTAAAACATCACTTCATGCTCCGGTTGGTTCCGGCTGCCCGATCGTATTTATGCATTATAAAAATCGAGCAGTCATTCAAATTTCTGGATTAATCATTTGGGTGAAAATCATGATCCATAAAGAAAATCTCAAATTCATCTGCCTGAAAATAGATAATTCCATCTTTTAAAAACATAAAAAATGTGGATTGTCGTTTTATCCCGCAAGTTTTAGAAAAAATCATACCACGGTTCATTTTATTTTGGCTCTGTTTAAGAAACGAGTTGAAGATTACGCTCGTTACAAGGCTCTGCCTGCAGTATGCATGTTTGACTGGTGGCTGGAGCCACGCACTCGGCAGTTTAATTTGGGAGCCATAAATCAACTTGTTCCTTTAACAGAGCCTTTATTTTCAGCTTCAACTATAGAAACCTGGCAGGAAAATGACAAATTTCAAAAAAAAGCCATGTTTTACTTATAAAAATCCGTGTCTATGCGTCAGATCCGCTCAATCCGCGTCCTGCTTTTAAAAAGCCTGAACACGGGTTGGAAGGATTGAACAGATTTCGCCGATACACGCGGTTATTATTGCCGACCGAACATTGGTTGACAAAAAAATAATTTATCTGTATATTTGCAGGTTTTATTTTACAGACTGAGAAAAAACCTGTTTTTGTGCTCGATTGCAATTTCGCCGAATGCCCCTGCCGGAACTGGAGAAAATAGTACGGCCAGCAGTTGCATCCACACCCTTGCAGACAGTTTTATTTTAAATTGAAAATCCAGAGGATTTCGTGCGATTAAAAGAAATTATCGCCCCGATAAAAGACGATATTCGTGCTTTTGAGCAGGAATTTAAAACCCATCTTAAAAGTGATATTTTCCTGGTTGATAAAGTCATATCTTATCTTGTCGCTCACCGTGGCAAACGGCTGCGGCCAATTCTCGTTTTGCTCGCAAGCCGGCTGAACGGACACAAACCGGATAAACGGCGTTTGCATGCCGCTGCTATCATCGAATTGTTGCATACGGCCACGCTGGTGCACGACGATGTGGTTGACGACAGCTATCAGCGCCGGGGATTTCCCTCCATCAACGCTGTGTGGAAGAACAAAATCTCGGTTTTAACCGGTGATTACCTCTTTTCAAAATCGCTGTTATCGATGCTGAAAATGCATGATTTTAAAGTATTTGACGTCATCTCACACACAGCGGAGCGCATGAGCCAGGGTGAGTTGTTGCAGATGGAACGCAGCAAGGATTATAAAATGGAAGAAAGTGTCTATTTTCGCCTGATCGGTGATAAAACGGCCTCGCTCATCTCTGCAGCCTGTCAGCTGGGCGTTATTTCCGCCAATGCCGGCGATGAGGAAATCGAGATGATGGCGCGTTTTGGCGAAGATGTGGGGTTGGCTTTCCAGATTCGCGATGACCTGCTCGATTTGTTGGGTACAGAAAAAACTATCGGCAAACCCATCGGTAACGATTTGCGGGAAAATAAAATTACTTTACCATTGCTGCACGCCCTGAAAAACGCCGATAAAAAAGAAAGCCATAAAATCATAAAAATAATGAAAAAAGGCGCTCAGAAAAAGGATATTCATCACATCATCGCTTTTATCAAAGCCCATGACGGCATCGTTTACGCTACGCAAAAGGCACGGCAATTAACCGAAAAGGCAACAACTCTGCTCGACCGCTACCCTGATTCTGATTACAAATCAGTGCTGATCAAGCTGGTCGATTTTATCACCAGCCGGGAGCATTGATATTTTTTCAGCACAATTGAATAATACGAGAGTGCAATCTAATAAAAATTTCATTGGGGATTCCGACTTTTTAGAGAGAGAATCACAGCGGCATTCAAAACGGAAAAGCCGCTTCAAACCGCTGGAGATTAACGCAAGTGAATATTCCGCAACCACGGCCATGTATGGTGTATAAATACCTGAGTTCGATCTGATTTGACCGATGCACTTTTCCCGACAAAACAAGATTATCTCACCACGATCGGACCCGGAATTTTTGCAATTTTTTTCACAACTATCCTCGTTTCTATCCAAAGAAATTCTTTGCAGCGAGGTGACAGGACATCTTCCAGGAAAGGGTAAAAGGATGCCGCGAACATTAGTAACAGGAGGTGCTGGATTTCTCGGTTCGCACCTGTGTGAATATTTACTGAAAAAAGGCCACCATGTAATCGCCATGGATAATCTGTCCACCGGCAATACCGCCAATATTGCACATTTGCAAGGCGAAAAGTTTCACTTTATAAAACAAGATGTTACCGAATACATTTTTCTCGCCGGAGAGATCGACTACATTCTGCATTTCGCTTCGCCGGCCAGCCCGATGGACTATCTTGAATTACCGATTCAGACCTTGAAAGTCGGGGCCCTGGGCACCCACAAAGTGCTCGGTCTGGCGCTGGAAAAAAAGGCGACGGTGCTGCTCGCCAGCACTTCGGAAGTCTATGGCGACCCGCTGATTCATCCGCAGACTGAAGATTACTGGGGCAATGTCAATCCGGTGGGGCCGCGCGGAGTCTATGACGAAGCCAAACGCTTTGCCGAAGCGATAACCATGGCCTACCACCGCTCGGAGCAGCACCATGTCGACGCCAAGATCGTCCGCATTTTCAATACATACGGCCCGCGCATGCGGCTGAAAGACGGCCGTGCCATCCCCGCCTTCGTGCCGCAAGCCCTGAAAAACGAACCCATTACAATCTTTGGCGATGGTTCACAAACACGCAGTTTTTGTTATGTTGACGACCTGATCGAGGGTATCTACCGCTTGCTGGTCTCAGATTTAAATGAACCGGTGAACATTGGCAACCCAAACGAGATGACCATCAAAATGTTGGCTGAATGCATCATCGAATTGACCGGCAGCAAGAGCACGCTCAGTTTTGAAGACCTGCCTGAGGATGACCCCAAAATTCGTCAACCCAACATCGAAAAAGCACAGAAGCTGCTGGGATGGGAGCCGAAAGTCGATTTAAGTGAAGGATTAAAACGAACGATCGACTATTTTAGAACGCAAATATAATAGCGCTCCCCGGCTTGCACACGAAGCTTGCATTAATCAAAAAAAATTCCCAATTTAAAAATTGCAGAATTGACCCGCCGGTTGATTCTGCTTTTTTATGGCCGCAGGGAACCGACGGCCTCCCCGGATTTATTTTGACAATTTGGAGATTAAATGCCCAATGGGGAATTGAAAAAAATACTGATCATCCGCTTGAGTTCTATCGGTGATATCATTTTGACCACGCCGGTTATCCGCCTGTTGAGAAAAAGATTTCCCGAAGCGCACATCGACTATCTGACAAAATCCCGTTTTGCCGGCCTTTTGCGCCACGATCCACAAATCGACCGGCTTATCGAATTTCCTGAAACAGGCACGCTGAAAAACCTTTTCCAAATACGACATTTTTTACGTGAGCAAAATTATAATGTAATAATTGACTTGCACAAAAATTTTCGTTCCCTTATCTTATCAGTTCGGCAAAATACGAAGTTTACAGGACGGTTACGCAAATATGGCTGGCCGCGCTTTAACCTGGTAAAATTCGGACGTGATATTTATTGCAGTGTGCAGCCGGTTTTGCAACGTTACATCGATGTTGCCGCACCACTGCAAATCATCGACGATGGTGCCGGGACTGAGCTTTTTCTCGCACAGGAGGATCACAGCGGTTTCCAGCATAAAAGCGGCCTCGGGCAAGAAACCCGAAACCCGATAATTGCATTGGCGCCAGGCGCCGGCTATTTCAGCAAAAGATGGCCGCTGGAAAATTACCAGAAGATCGCAGCGGAAATCATCAAAAACGGAAAAACCTGTCTCGTACTTGGTGGCCCGGAAGACCGTCGGCTCGGCGAAACAATCAAAAAAGCGGCGCCGGAAATAATTGATCTGACCGGGAAACTTTCATTGCGGCAGAGTGCGGCAGCGCTGAAAACGGCGACCCGCCTGATCACCAATGATACCGGTTTGATGCACATGGCCGAAGCGGTGAAGACCCCGGTGACAGCCATTTTCGGTTCAACGGTGCGGCAGCTCGGATTTTACCCTTTTTTGCCGCAGAGCCGGGTTTTTGAAAACTTGCAACTGTCCTGCCGGCCCTGCAGCCATGTCGGCCGACCGAACTGCCCGCAAGGTCATTTTCTCTGTATGAAATCGACCAAACCGCAAGCGGTTAGCGAATCTTTAAAATAAGGCAAAACACTTTGGACACGAAAATAGCAGCAAAAAAAGCGGCTGTTCTGGCGCTGGAAAAAAAAGCTGAAAATATAGAAATTTACGACTTGCGCGGCGTCAGCAACGTCACCGATTACTTCGTTATCTGCAGCGGCAGTACTGATGTGCATTGCAAAGCCATCGAGGGGCACATCGCTGTTGAACTGAAAAAACAGACAGTACGCGCCAACCATGTCGAAGGACACAGCAGCGGTCGCTGGATTTTAATGGATTATGTGGATTTTGTCGTTCACATTTTCCAGCCCCAGGTTCGCGAATACTATAGTCTCGAACGCATTTGGGGCGATGTACAACGCGAAGAAATCACCGAGGAAAATTATGAAGATTGATCTCTACCTTGCCGGACAAATCGAGGCGGCTTTAAAGAAGGCATACGATACCGAAACACGGGTGATCATCGAGAAACCACGCCAGGAAACATGGGGTGATTTCGCCACGACCGTGGCCCTCGGGCTGGCGAAAACCCTGCGGCAGGCGCCGCGCAACATCGCAGAAACGCTGGTCGATAATTTCACCGATGATAAAGAATTAGTCAAAAAAATCACAGTGGACGGCCCGGGTTTTATCAATTTCATTCTGAAAAAATCTTACTGGCAAAATACGATCGCAGAAATTATCACTGCCGGAGAAAACATGGCGATGACGACTGGGGCCGGGGCAAAAGAATCAATATCGAATTTGTCAGTGCCAACCCCACCGGGCCGCTGAATGTCGTTTCCGCCCGCGCCGCTGCCACCGGTGATGTGCTGGTGGAATTGCTTAACAAAGTCGGGTTTTCGGCTGAGCGGGAGTATTATGTCAATGATGCCGGCAAACAGGTACGACTGCTCGGCGCCTCGGTAGCCGCCCGCTATATGAATTTGTTCGGCAAAAATGAATCCGTGCCTGAAGATGGCTATCAGGGCGAATATGTCGTCAGCCTTGCAGAGGAAATAAAAAACGAATACAGCGACAAATTTGTCGGGATGCAGAATGATCAGCGGCAAACCGCCCTCGCCGCATTAGCGCTCAAAAAAATGATCACTCTGCATCAAAAGGCGTTGACGAACTACCGTGTCGATTATCAAACCTGGTTTTTTGAAAGCAGTTTGCGCGAAAAAAATGCCCATTTTGCAATCGTCGAAACACTGAAAGCAAAAAATCTCACCTATGAAAAAGATGGCGCGCTGTGGTTCAAGTCATCGCAATTCGGCGACGCAAAAGACCGGGTTTTGCTGACAAAAGAAGGCGAACCAACGTATTTTATGGTCGATATCGCTTATCATCAAAATAAATTTGAGCGCGGTTTTGCGACGCTGTATGATCTCTGGGGGCCGGATCACCACGGATATATCGATCGGGTTTCAGCAGCTTTGCAGGCGCTGGGTCATGCCAAAGAAAATTTTAACGTCCGCATCATTCAACAGATCAACATGCTGCGCGACGGCCAGGTAGTCAAAATGAGCAAACGTGCGGGCAATATCATCGAAATGGATGAGGTAGTACAGGAAGTCGGCATCGATGCGGCGCGCTTTTTCTTCGTTATGCGCAAACTCGATTCGCCTCTCGATTTTGATATCGATCTGGCAAAAAAACGCAGCGATGAAAATCCGGTATATTATGTACAATATGCCCATGCACGCATCGTTAACGTCATTCAATACGCGAAAGAAAACGGACTGGAGCTAACCAACGATGCTGATCTTTCCCTGCTTGTCGCACCTGAAGAAATCGCCCTCATACGAAAATTGCATGAATTCCCGGAAATCGTCAGCGCCTGCGCCCGTGTGATGGAAGTGCACCATTTGCCGGCCTATCTGATGGAAGTCGCTGCCGCTTTCCACAGCTTTTATCACAACAACCGTGTGGTGACGGATGATATGCCGTTGAGTCAGGCGAGGATGATGCTGCTCGAAGCCACGCGCACAGTGCTGGTCAACGGCCTGAATATTCTGCGCATTTCAACCCCGGAAAGGATGTAAAAAACGGCAAAGCATTTCAGAATTGAACCCGATACGTCGAATCTAATACAGTAACTTTATGCCAATTTTAAAATGCAGGTTTGACTAATCCAATTGAATTAACAGCAGGTATATGGAGAGAAAATTAAATTGTTGGGAATATTTCCAGTGTATCTGTGGAAATATCAACCCGGCCGGCCATCAATCCGATTCTTGCCCGGTGTTCACTGCTGAAGAATACGACGGGCTCAACAACGGCGTAGCTGCAGGGCGGATTTGCTGGATAATCGAAGGAACGAAATGCAAGGCAGAAAAAGGACATAAATTTCAAAGATGCCTGCATTGCGATTTTTTCCAGGAAGTGGAACGGCAGGAAGATCGTGCTTTTATTCTCGGCCTGGGCCCCCGGGGGAATAGAGGATAGCGATAAGCTCTGCGACTAAACGGACAAATCAGTTTCGTAAATATCGTAACTGAATAAAAATCAATATGAAAAAGGACAATGGAAGCAATTATTCAGGCCGTGTTAGCCTGCCTGGCCGAACAATCGAATGAAATTATGCAAATGCCCGTGACATGTTTTGAAACCGTCCCCGGCGAATAAATATCAACAGCCATCTCATCGAGCACACTATACACGATAACCCTTCGTTAAAATTAACTCAATTGATTCTTACCACACCGTTAAAACAGCCTAAAACAGAGGATGAACATGGATTTAGTGGCCATTGGAACCGTAGGATATGACTCCGTTGAAACACCGACAGGAAAAGCCGAAAAACAACTTGGCGGAACCGCTGTTTATCTCTGCCTTGCGGCAAGCTATTTCTGTAAAGTCGGCATGGTCGCCGCCACCGGCAGGGATTTTCTGCCCGGTTATCTTGATTTACTGCAAAGCAAAGGCGTAGACCTCGAAGGTCTGCAACAACTCGAGGGCGAGACCTTCCATTGGGGGGCAAAATACCATCAGGATTTGAACGTCCGCGATACGCTCTTCACACATTTAAATGTACTGCTCGATTTTACCGCCGATCTGCCTCCGGCCTACCGCGAAGCGCCGTTTTTCTTCCTCGGCAATATCGATCCGGCGCTGCAACTGCACGTCATCGAGCAGGCGAAAAACCCTGTATTCATCGGCATGGATACGATGAATTACTGGATTAATAGTGAAAAATACCGCCCAAATTTAATGCGTGTTTTACAAAAAGTGCAGGGAATCTTTGTCAACGATGAGGAAGCCCGTGATTTATCCGGTGAATACAATCTCGTTAAAGCAGCGGCTGAAATTCATAAAATGGGGCCGCAACATGTAATCATCAAAAAAGGTGAACACGGTGCAATGTTATTTTCCGATGACAGCATTTTTTTTACACCGGCATTTCCCCTGGAACTGGTCGACGACCCCACCGGCGCCGGAGACAGTTTTGCCGGCGGTTTTATGGGCTATCTCACGACACAAAAACGCCTTGACAACGCTGTTATGCGGCAGGCCATGGTTTATGGCAGCGCCCTCGCCAGCTATACAGTGGAAGGTTACTCCGTCAACCGTATCGTTGAACTGAACCAGCAGCTTGTCGACGAACGTTTTCAGGCTTTTTACAATTTGATGGATTTTAAAAAATGAAAGTTTTTACCGGTTCAATCAGCCGGCAAACCCGCGGCGTCTGTGATATTCATGACATCACCAGAGATGTCGAAACCGAGATTGCAAAATCCAGCATCGATGATGGTACTGCGACCGTATTCATTCCCGGCTCCACCGCCGGCATCACCACCATCGAATTCGAGCCGGGATTAAAAAAAGACCTGCCCGAACTTTTTGAAAAACTGGCACCAGCAGATATGCAATACCACCACGACGCAACCTGGGGTGACGGCAACGGTTTTTCCCACGTACGCGCAGCGCTGCTCGGTGCAAGTCTCGTCATCCCTTTTTCCGGCAGACATTTGCATTTGGGTACCTGGCAGCAAATCGTGCTCATCGATTTTGACAACCGCGCGCGCAACCGCAAAATCGTCGTGCAAATAATGGGCGAATAAATAGTACTATTTATTTTGACCTTTTAACTCATCGTGGAAAAGTCGAACAGAAATTCAGCCACTGATTTTCATGGCTCAAACACTGGTTTTCAAGGTGAAGAAAAGAATCCATGTTTGATCTGTGGCTAACATTTATCGTTCTTCAGTGTTGGCTCTGTTAAAGGAACAAGTTGATTTATGGCTCCCAAATTAAACTGCCGGCGATAACTCGTTCCCAGTCTCCGACTGGGAATGCCGAGTGCGTGGCTCCAGCCACCAGTCAAACATGCATACTGCAGGTAGAGCCTGCGCACAGGGCATTACAAGGCAGAGCCTTGTAACGAGCGTAATCTTCAACTCGTTTCTTAAACAGAGTCTCAGTGTTTTGATTCTTCAAAAGGCCTGATTTCAGATAAAACTGAAATTGTTATCATGCGAGTTAGCTTAACACCGTGAATTAATGCCTCTATTCGCCTGTTTTATTTAAATCCAACATCGGCCCCAATTATCGGTTTTCAACCTAGGAAAAGTGCGTGAAAATTCTTTATTTTGACTGTATGAGCGGTATCAGCGGAGATATGACGCTGGGTGCATTCATCGACGCCGGTTTGCCGCGGGAGAAACTGCTTTCCCTGCCGGAAAAACTGCATCTGCCGCAGGTGGTAATCAGCATCGACAAAGTGCGCAAAAACGATATCGCCGCCACGCAAGTGCTGGTGGATTTTCCGCCCGAGCAACCACACCGCCATCTGCAGGATATTCATAAAATCCTCAACGCTGCCGAGCTCAGCGATACCAGCAAACAAATAGCCAAACGTATTTTTCAAAAACTTGCCGTTGCGGAAGCCCGGGTTCACGATACCAGTATCGAAAAGGTACACTTTCACGAAGTCGGCGCCCTCGACGCGGTTATCGATATTGCCGGAACCGCCCTGGCTTTTGATTTTTTTGATATTGAAAAAGCCTGGGTGCGTAGTATTCCTGTCGGTGGCGGCACGATAAAATGCGCCCATGGTCTTCTGCCTGTTCCAGCGCCGGCGACTGCGATTCTGCTGGAAAACTTTTCAGTTAAATATGGGTCGGTGGGAAAAGAACTGGTAACGCCAACCGGGGCGGCGATACTCGCCACACTGGTGACGCCTTGTGAAGTGGTGCCGGAGTTTAAAATTATAAAATCCGGCTTTGGCGCCGGTACAGGAGATTTCAAAGATATGCCCAACGTTTTGCGTATTTTTCGCGGTGAGGCCAGTGGTGAGGTGAACCGTGATTCCGTCTGGCAGGTGGAATGCAATATCGACGATATGAACCCGGAAATCGTGCCGTACATCATCGAAAAACTGATCGCCGCCGGTGCCCTCGATGCCTGGGCAACGCCGGTACTGATGAAAAAAGGCCGCCCGGGCTTCGTGCTCGCCGCTCTCGCTCCAGTCGAAGTGCACGATGCAGTTTGCGAGATCATTTTTCAGGAAACGACGACCATCGGTCTGCGCGAGATCCTGGTCAGGCGGGAAAAGCTGCAGCGGGAAAATATCGAAATCGATACTGAATTCGGCCCGGTATTATTTAAAAAAATCCAGCGGCCGCAAACCGGAACCCAGCTCGTGCCCGAATTTGAGACCTGCAAAAAAGTCGCCCGCGCCCATGGTCTGCCATTGCGCATCGTTTATGAACGACTGCAAAAAATGGCCAACCAGTTCATCTCATGATCCGTTTCGACAACCTCTGCGCAGGTTATAGCGCACCCGACGGCAGCCGTGAAATCGTGCTAGAAAACTTTTCACTGGAAATTCAAAAAGGTGAATTTGTCGCAATTATGGGCGCCAACGGTAGTGGTAAATCTACTCTGGTGCGATTATGTAACGGCCTGCTAACACCATTTTCCGGCACCGTTTCCATCGATGAACTGCTCATTTCAGCGACCGATCACAACCAAATTCCGGCAGTGCGCCGCCGCGTCGGTATGGTTTTTCAGAACCCGGAAAATCAGATCGTCAGTACCACAGTGGAGCGCGAAATCGCCTTTGGGCTGGAAAACCTCGGCCTGGCGCACGGAGAAATGCAACGCCGCGTCGACAAAGCTTTGCAGCAATTCGACCTTGAAAAGCTTCGCCAGCAACCACCGGCGATGCTTTCCGGCGGTGAAAAACAGCGGCTCGCTGTCGCCGGTGTGCTCGTCATGCAACCTGCATACATCATTTTCGACGAACCCTCTTCTTTACTCGATAAAGCTCACCGCAAAAAGTTGCTGCAAATGATGCAAACTCTGCAGCGACATAAACAGCACACGATCATCAACGTGACACAATTCCCCCAGGAGGCCTTGCTGGCCTCACGTCTGATCGTTCTCGAAAAAGGAAAAATCGCCCTCGACGGGCCACCGAAAGAAATTTTTTTCCAACTCGAAAAACTGCCGCAACCGGGCATCGGTTCTCCTATCGAATTTCAGGTTTTTCATGAACTTTCCCGGCATTACGATCAGGTAACAAACATCGATGATTTATTGCTGCCGCCGATAATTTAATCTAACCTATGGAAAAAATTTCTCAACAACACGATGACCTGGAATTCCTTTCCGCAAGTCACAGCGCCGCAGAATATCCAACACAACAGGGGAGCGCTCCGCCCGAATCCGCCCCGGGCGATGCCGACCTCGACTTTCTTCTCTCCAACCCTGCCACCGGAGAAACGGAACCAGCCTTTGCCGATTCACCCACATTTGCCGGCTCGCAACCTGTCATTTTGCCGGATGAGCAAGATTTCACTGCTGTAAGCACAGACGAATTGCCATCATCGGTGACAATTCCGCAGGATAAAACAACTCACGAAACGGCATTGGACGCGGATTTTGCCATACAATCCACAGGGGACGATGCGGATACAAGCGGGAATTTCGGTTTGAAGTTCGCCGAAGGCGAGTCTGGCAAAACACCGGATATCGTACCCGTTGAAACAGATCAGACCGGGCTCAAAGAAATACCGGGGGTAACACCATTTTCCACTCCGCACGGCGAAACGCTCGAGATGCCTCCTGTTGTGCCGGATGAAATTATGACAGAAGCAGCGCCCGATTTTACAAAATTACCCGCAAACACAAAGAAAGACGGTTTGTTCCGGCGCTTGCTGAACTGGCTGCAAAAATCTCTGAGCGGGCCGACGAATATCGGTATCGATACCAGTATGGCGATGACCAAAAGCGTCAGCATTTCGTTACTGGCTAAAAAAATGACCCTCGTCGAATACGATAAAATCGAATTTGGGCAGGATACGGTTTTCGATAATGAATCCGACAGCGAAAATGCCCGGCTGTTGCAAACATGTGATTTTTTGCTGCCGAAGATCAAACCCGGGGATTGGCTCGTCGGCGGCATCGCCGGAATTGAGGTAATTTATCGCGTGCTCTAACTGCCGAAAATGAACAAAAAAGAGCTGACCGAAGCCGTCCGCTGGGCGGTGCGCAAAGACCTGCCGTTTGAGATAGAGAATGCAGAACTGGATTATCAGATTCTCGGGATGAAAAAACCCGGTGCAGTGGAAAAAATCGAAGTAGCTGCATTGGTAACACCGCAACCCGTGGTCGACAAATCACTGCAACTCTTTCGCAATATCAATGCGACACCGGCAAAATTGACCGCCGCGCCGGTGGCGATCTGGAGCGTCATCTCGCGGCTGAAGACCGCGGCAAGGACCTGCATTCTGGTGATTGAGATCGGCGCCACACGTTCGCATATGGTTTTCATCAACAAAGGGCGCGCCGATTTTCATCGTGAAATCCCCACCGCAGGCAATGAAATGATCGAGGCCATCACCTCGACATTTTTCTACGGCAGCGGCCACCAAAATATCAGCTCTGAAAAAGCGATTCACATTCTCAGTGAATACGGTATTCTCACTGCTGCCGAATGTGCGTCGATTGAAAGCGAAATACCGTTACGCGATATTCAGATCAACCTGCGCCCGGTGATCGACCGTTTGCTGAAAGAAGTCCGCCGTTCCATCGATTATTACCGTTCCAAATACAAAATCGGGCAGATCGACCGCATCTATTTGAGTGGTGGCGGTGCGTTGGTTAAAAATCTTCACACTTTCCTCAGTGATGAACTTGAATCCGAGGTCCGCGTTTTGAACCCCTTTGCTGTGGCCGGCATCCAAAAATGGGAAAGATTTCCGCAATTGCAACAACTGGCGCCGCAATTTACCGTCGCCCTGGGGCTGGCCATCGATAATTTTGCCGGTTTAAACTTGCTGCCGGCAGAATTGAAAGGCGCCTATCGTTTGCGCAAAACGAAAAAAATCATCAACTGGATGGGCTCCTTTTCAATGCTCGTTCTCCTCCTTTTTTCATCCTACGTCACCATTCAAAAAAGCCAGTTCAGCGATAATATCCATTTGCTGCAGCAACAGTATCAGGAATTGCAGCCGGTGCGGCAACGCTATTTGCAGCTTTCAAAGCGTATCGATGGAATAAAAAAACAAATCAGTGCCTACAGCCTCGGTGGCAGAGTTAAATCGACAGCGGCAACACATTTGAAAGCGATCTCGCATTTAATTACCCCAGGTATCGCTCTGAGCTCAGTGGTCATCGAGCCCGAAATGATGGTGACCGAAGGCAAAGAAGCGAAAGAAGTTGAATCAGGCCATGAAAAAATCATGCTGTCGGGCCTCGCTCATGCAGACCAGGCGCGCGAGGGCCTGAACCTGGCGGATTTCCTTCTCAAACTCGAAAAAGCCGGTTATTTTAAAGATA
This sequence comes from bacterium, assembly GCA_024275575.1. Lineage (GTDB taxonomy): Bacteria > Zhuqueibacterota > Zhuqueibacteria > Zhuqueibacterales > Geothermadaptataceae > Bioreactorimicrobium. Next base: position 11,972 of record JAJRYV010000124.1, on the reverse strand, counting down.
TAAAGATGATGAACCGCAGCATGCGTGACGATGGTACCATTGAATTTGTCATCGAGTGTATTTATTGACCAAAGGATAAAAATACAGTGAAAGGTTTGAAAAAAAATATCCTCATTCTCAGCGGTTTGTTGCTGGCGATCGCCTCGGCAATTTACGGCCTGGTGATTCACCCCCAACAGATAAAGATCGAGACGTTGAGCAGTGATATCAATAGCCTGGTGCGTCTCGTTGAGGCGGCAACAGCTGAACAGCGACAGGTTATCATGCTTGAAAAAACGCTGGCGCTTTATTAAGACAGCCTCAAAGCTTTGCAGAAACGCATATATGCACGCTCGCAGGTGCCGCAAATTTTACAAAAACTGATCGCTGTGGGCACAAGCCAGCGCGTCGATTTTTCAGCGATGTACCCGCGTTATGATGAGCTGCTGCAGAGCGGATTTCAGGAAAACGAATCACCGCTCATCTTGCTACCCATCGAAATGGCGTTCAACGGGCAGTTTCGCCATGTCGGTCGCTTTATCGAATCGCTGGACAAACAAGCATTTTTATTTTCGATTTCACGTCTGGAAATGGTCATCAGCCCGGAAAGTTATCCAGATATCGCAGTTGTCGTGCGTGGAAATTTGTATCTGCAGCGCGATAAACGCAAAAGCGCACAGGCGAAAATGTAGGATATACCAAGGATGTATCAGTGCAGAAAAGGGAAAAAATTCTCGTCGCCGTCACGCTGATTTCAGCATTAATTTTCGTTGTCAATCAGTTCTTTTTCAGCGCCGCTGAAGAGGCGAAACCGCAGCCGGTAAAAACGGCAACAGCCGCCCCCAAACGGGTTCAACCGGTGAAGATAGAAAATATCAGCAATGCGGAATTGAAAAGACGCCTGCGCAGCGGCCAACCATTGGTGCATTACGACACCTGGGGCAAAGACCCGTTCGAAGGTGGGCTGGTGCTTTCGCATGGCGACAGCAGTGCCGATTCCAGCAGCACGAAACTTTCTGGCATCGTCTGGCAGGGCAACGAAGCTTTTGCCATCATCGGCGATCATATTTTACGCCAGGGTGAGCAGACCTCGACGTTGAAAGTGGTTAAAATATATCATGATAAAGTAATCGCCCGCCGCGGCAAAGAGTTACTCACGTTACATTTAGGTCGGGACCGGTTTGATGGGCAAAATATACCACATGGCAATAATTAGTTTTTTATTTTTTTTAGCGCAAAATATTCTGGCGCAGCCGAATACTTTACTGCAGGTCAAGCGCACATTGTCGCCCGATGGTGAGCGCTATATTTTTTACTTCAGCGAGCAGGTGGAATACAGCACCGTGAGCGATGAAAATCCACCGGCAGTACTGATCTATTTTCACAACACGATGGCGGCCGTGCCTGCAGATTCGATTCTGGAAAAAGCCTGGAATGAAAATGTCGTTCTGGAAAAATGGATGGATAGCCCGCCAGTTTTGAAAGCGCGCATCACTTTCCCGAAAAACCTGCCTTATGAAGTGCGAAAAAATAACCGCACGATCACTGTTTTTATTAAAAACTCTACCGCAGACAAGACGCCACAAACACCCGCTGCAGGCCGGAAAAATCAGAAAAGAAGCCGGAAAAACTTGCTGCGACGACTTGGCAGCGGCATCAAAATAAGCGTTGATTTTCGCGATGCGGATATCGGCAATGTTCTGCGTCTGTTTGCCCGGCAGAACAAATTGAATATCGTCGCCAGCGACAGCGTTAGTGGGAAAATTACCGTGGCATTGCACAACGTCACCCTGGAGCAGGCGCTGGAGAGTATTCTGCTGGCCAACGGTTATAATTACGTCATTTTAAATGACGTCGTGCTGGTCAAACCGGAAGATCAGATCAATACCGAAGCGCTGCTCACACGTGTTTTCCAGCTCAAACATATCAACGCCAACAATATCGAAGAAGCGGTAAAAGAGCTCATTTCCGAAAAAGGCAAAGTGAAAGTCATCGCTACCAGTTTTCACAACCAAAAAGATGTTTATGAGGTGAACAATCGTGTGCCGCCGGACCGGGAGCAACGCTACTGGCTGCGTTCAAGCCTTTTGCTGGTGCGCGATTTTCCGGCTCAAATTGAGATGATCGAGGATTTTATCGCTAAAATTGATATCGCCGTACCACAGGTACTCATCGAAGCAAAATTGGTGGAGGTTACGCCATTAACCGAAAGCAACGTCGGTATCGACTGGTCAAAATCGCTGGCGCTGGATATTTTTGATGAAATCCGCACGCCGGCAGACCAGATTCGTAAATACAGCAGCCGCAGCCGGCTGCCGAACACCGACGGCCGCCTGACCCTGGGTACGCTGACGACCTCGGAATTCTCCGCGGTTTTAAATTTTTTAAACAAAAATACCAAAACGAAACTCATTTCAAACCCGCGCATTCTGGCAATGGATAATGAACCCTCGGATATTTCCGTGAGCACAAATTTTCCCATTCCGCAGATCAATCGCGGGGTCGGCGGGCAGGGTGATTTGGTGACATTCAGCTATCGCGATGTGAGAATCATGCTGCGTGTTACGCCGCATCTTTCACCCAATAATACGATCACGATGTACGTCAATCCGATTATCGAAGAGGTGACAGGCCAGATCACAGTTTCCGGCAATACCGCGCCCATCACCACCCGCCGCGAAGTGGACACCGTCGTCAAAGTGAAAAACGGCGAAACCATCGTCATCGGCGGTATGATTAAAGAACGGGAAGTGCAGACCGTAAGCAAGGTCTGGCTCCTGGGCGACATCCCCTTGCTCGGACATTTTTTTCAGAACAAAAGTATCGAAAAACTGCAGACAGATCTGGTTATTTTCATCACCCCGCAAATTATCAAATTATGACAAAAGCTGAACTCGATAAACTGCTCGCTTTCGCAGTCGAACGGCAGGCTTCGGATATCCATCTTTCCGCCGGTCTGCCGCCGGTTCTGCGCATTCACGGCACCTTGCGCCGGTTGGAAATGCGCCCCCTCACCCGTGAGGATTTTCAAAATTTGCTGGCGGATATCTTACCGCAACGTTTTCGCCGGCATGCTGATTCCATCCTCGAACACGATTTTGCCTATTCGGTTGCCAATCTCGCCCGCTTCCGCACCAATGTTTATTCACAATTGCGCGGCGGCAGCATCGCTCTGCGGGTCATTCCCGACAAAGTGCGCGATCTCAAAGAATTACACTGCCCGCCGGGAATTTACAACCTCGCCCGCGAACGCAAAGGCATTGTGCTTGTCACCGGCCCCACCGGCTCCGGAAAATCGACGACTCTGGCAGCGATGATCGATTTGATCAACAAAGAAAGGCGAGACCATATTTTAACCATTGAAGACCCCATCGAATATGTGCATACACCGCAAAACTGCCTCATCAATCAGCGCGAACTCGGCGAACACACACAATCATTTGCTAACGCATTGCGCGCCGCATTGCGGGAAGACCCCGATGTCATTCTCGTCGGTGAAATGCGTGATCTCGAAACTATTTCTCTCGCCCTGACCGCTGCTGAAACCGGGCACCTCGTTTTTGCCACTCTGCACACCATGAGCGCTGCTGAAACCGTCAACCGCATCGTCGACGTTTTTCCACCCGAACAGCAGGGGCAGATTCGCTCGATGTTCGCCAATGCCATCATGGGCATCGTGGCGCAGCGCCTGGTGCCCAACGCCGACGGCAACGGTCGTTGTGCAATTCACGAAATCATGGTGGCCACCAGCGCGATCCGTAATCTGATCCGTGAAGATAAATCACATCAGATTTATACAGCGATTCAGACTGGCGGTGCGGTGGGCATGCAAACCATCGATAGCGCGCTGATCAAACTTTTGCGACAGGGTCGTATCTCTCCGCAAATCGCTGAACAGCAGGCACATGATAAACGCACGGTACAAAAATATGCCGGTAAACAAACGGTCTAACCCTTCAGTTTTACGGGTATCGAATTAACTCAGTAAACGGCAAATATGCCATCCATACGGGGATAGCCATCAAATTAAGGTAATTGTTCTGCACACAATGCTGACGCTGAGCCTGCCAAGCGGGAGCGGCGCTACCGAACACTCAGGGAGCGGTTACGCTCGGCGAGACGCCTTCGCTGCTATTGAGCGCGAGTGAGGCTGAACGTGATACGAATTATTTAGCACAGGTTGTTTATGCCTCGGATATTCCTGCTTCAACACGGGTTTTAAAAACCTCCGTGTTCGATCCGTGCCAATCAGTGGCAAAACGGTTGATCAATAATTTCTAAATACCATTTTCCCCCAGGCCATTTCGTTGAGTAATGGAGCGAAATATCCAATTAAAAAATAATGATCGCATACGATCACAAGGCTTGAATAATTGTAAATAAGGCTTTACTTTGCATGTTGAAAAGATACAGGTTTTCCAGGGCAGAAACCGGGATTTTATCGGCTCATTTCAATTCCGGAACAACGGCTGAAATAATGGTTGGTTATTAGCCTGCTCTATTCATAAACTTTATTGCTTGCCATCGGAGTGCATTGCCTTTATGCAATGCGAATTGCAGCACATAAAGGGGCTGCACTCCGGCGTTAACAAATTGTTTATTAAATGAATGCAGATATAAAAATTATAAATTCATGAATAATGCAGGTTAGATTGACAAATAATTGGAGAATACGATGACAGCGGAAGAACTGCGATCAAAACATTTTGCCACGCTTTGTGTTCACGGCTCGGGGGAGGCGGATAAAGAAACCGGCGCGCTCAATACGCCCATATATCAATCATCGACTTTTGCGATGCACTCAGCCCAGGAGGGTGCGCAGTTGTTTGCCGGCGAGCGTGAGGGATATGTTTACACACGCATCGGCAACCCGACGACGGCAGCGTTGGAAAGGGAGATGGCCTTTCTCGAAAAGGGCGAAAAAGCGCTGGCGCTCGCTTCCGGCATGGCGGCCGCATCAACAGCCGTTTTGACGGCAGTCAGCGCCGGTGAATCCATCGTCGCTTCCAATTGTCTTTATGGCGGCACGCACAAACTTTTTAAGGAATTGCTGCCACGGTTGAATATCGAAGTTATCGAGGTCGATGCCACCGATGCGAGAAATGTCAAAAAGGCGATGAAATCGAACACCAAACTGGTCTACCTCGAATCACCGGCCAATCCGAGTTTGTCGTTAAATGACATCGCGGCCTGTTCGGCGATCGCCCATGAGTTCGGCGCCCTGACGCTCGTTGACAACACTTTTGCCACGCCCTATTTTCAACGGCCGTTGGAGCTTGGCGCTGATATTGTTCTGCACAGTGCAACGAAATATATCAGCGGTCACGGTGATACGATCGCCGGAATTCTCATTAGCAGCGCTGATTTTATCGACCGTGCGCGTGGAGAAATCATGCGTGATCTCGGCGGTTGCATCAGCCCGTTTAATTCGTGGCTGCTGCTGCGTGGGCTGAAAACCCTGCCGGTGCGCATCGAGAAGCATTCGTTTAACGGCATGCGGGTGGCGAAATATCTGTCTTTTCATCCAAAAATTAAAAATGTCTGGTATCCCGGCCTGCCGACGCATCCGCAGTATGAGCTGGCAAAACGACAGATGAGCGGCTATGGCGGCATCGTCGCTTTCGAGGTAAAAGGTGGACGCAAAGCCGGAGAACGGTTGATCAACGCCGTGGAACTGATGACCATCGCCGTCAGCCTCGGCGATGTGGATACCTTGATTCAAATGCCCTCGTCGATGACCCATTCCACCTACAGTAGCGAAGAACTGGCTGCCGTCGGCATTCCCGAGGGTTTGATTCGCATATCCGTCGGTATCGAACACTATCGCGATCTGCTGGAAGATTTATCCCAGGCGCTGGGAAAAGTATAGGTGCGAATTGCTCTTTCATGAGTTCATCACTTGCAATTCTAATATTTACAATGTATCTTCATTTTTCAAAATTTTAACGGCAAAATTAAACGTAATGATTTGTCGGGGATTAGGCCCCCGGTAGGATTGCGGTAAATAATTTTAATTTATCAAACGGAGAACAATAAATGAAATTCCTGATCGCCTCATTTTTCCTGCTTTTCATGGGATTCGCGCTGCAATCCTGCCAGTCTGACGGCAGCAAAAAAGTTTCCAGGCTGGATACTTTTGAGCAGAAATACAGCTACGCTCTCGGCCTCGACGTCGGCGAACAATTTAAAAACCGCATGCCGTTAGATGTCGATATCGACGTGCTCATTCAGGGCATTCTGGATACCGTTTATGCCGACCGCCAGGTGCTGCTGGACAAAAACGAAACCGCTGAAGTTTTGCGGGAATTCCGCACAAAAGCCAATGAAGCCTATCAGAAAAAGCAGGCGGAGCAGGCGGCAGGTAAAGACTCTGTCGCCGCCACAAACCTGAAAGAAGGCCGCGATTTTTTGGAAGAAAACAAGAAAAAAGAAGGTGTAATCACCACCGAAAGCGGGCTGCAATACATGGTTCTTGAAGAAGGCGACGGTCCGAAACCCACACGTGCCAACAAAGTGAAAGTGCATTACCGCGGCACCCTGCTCAATGGCCAGGAATTTGACAGCTCGTACAAACGCGGCAACCCGATCGAATTCCCGGTCACCGGTGTCATCGCCGGCTGGACCGAAGCGCTGCAATTGATGAACACCGGCAGCAAATATAAGTTGTTTATTCCTGCCGAACTCGCCTATGGGGCGCGCGGTGCCGGTAATGATATTGGTCCCAACTGCGCCCTGATTTTTGAAGTGGAATTGCTGGAAGTCAAATAAGTCGCCAAACCTTCACGCTTTAAACCTTCCGGGTTTTTAAAACCTGGAAGGTTTCTTAGTATTCCGGTTCAACAAACCAAAGGGGAATATTTCCATGCGCCTCTTGCATACCGCTGATTGGCATCTCGGCCAGCATCTCTGCGATAAAGACAGAGAAGAAGAACACCGCCTGTTTCTCGAATTCCTGCTGCAAATCATCCACACTGAAAAAGTCGATCTGCTCATCGTTGCCGGTGATATTTTCGATAATGCCAACCCGCCCAACTCGGCGCTGCGTCAGTATTATAATTTTCTCAAAGACCTCACACGCAGTCGATGCCGTCACACGATCATCATCGGAGGAAATCACGATTCCGTTTCCACGCTCAACGCACCACGGACTTTGCTGCAAAGTTTCAATATCACCGTGCTCGGCGGCGCAGCAGAAAACTTGCATGATGAAATCATCACTGTGCAAGACAAAAGCGGGATGCCGCTTGCGATAGTTTGCGCCGTGCCGTTTTTGCGCGACCGCGATATCCGGGCGGCGATCGCCGGTGAATTGCATGCAGAACGTGAAAAACGCATCAAAGCGGGAATCCGGGCACATTATGATGCTGTCGCGGCGCTGGCGCAGCAAGCACGTCCGGCAGCGGCGCCGGTTATCGCCACCGGGCATCTTTATGCCGCCGGCAGCCGCATCGCCGATTCGGAGAAAGATATTCACATCGGCAATCTCGGACAAGTCAGCGCCAGTGCTTTTCCCGAATGTTTCGACTACGTTGCGCTGGGGCACCTGCACCGGCCGCAGCGGGTCGGCGGTCTGGAGAAAATCCGCTACAGCGGCTCGCCAATCCCCCTCAGTTTTAGCGAAATCGAGGATGCCAAACAAATTGTACTGGTTGAATTCAAAGCGGAAAAATTGCACCAGATCAAAACGATCGAAGTGCCAACGACACGCAGGTTGCTACGTTTTAAAGGCGACATCGCTGAGGTGCAAATCGCGATCGAGCTTTTCAGCGAAAAAAATGATCAGCTGACAAGCTGGGCCGAGGTGCAATTACAATTAGCTAAATTCACTCCCGACGCTGACGTACAAATTCGCAGTTTTCTCGGTGATAAAAAACTCGAAATTCTGAAAGTAAGCGCACAATATGCGGCTAATTCTTTCTCCCTTGCCGAGCAGGAAGAACTGGCAGATTTGGATGAATTGCAGGTGGGGGATGTATTTGCGCGGCGCTGTGAAAGCCGAAATGTCGAAGCGGAAGAACAACAGGAATTGCAGATGCTTTTTGAAGAACTTTTAACTGCCTTGCAGGAGGAAAAAACACGATGAGAATTCGCCGCGTCAGTTTTCTCAACATCAACTCGCTGCGTGGCCACTGGGATATCGATTTCAGCAAACCACCGCTTGCAGAAAGCGGGCTTTTCGCTATCACCGGGCCGACGGGTTCGGGAAAGAGCTCCATTCTCGATGCGATCACCGTGGCGCTCTACGGTGAAGTGCCGCGCTATGGCAATAACCGGCCGGAAGAACTGATGACCCGCCACACCGGCGAAAGTTTTTCCGAAGTCGAATTCGAGGTTCGCGGCATCATCTACCGTTCAAAATGGTCGATCTATCGCGCCCGCAAAAAACCGGAGGGCAAATTACAACCGGTACGGATGGAACTGGTTGAGGTCACAGCAAATCGTCATCTGGATTTAAAACCAAGCGAGGTACCGCAAAAAATTGAAGAAATCACCGGGCTCGACAAACACCGTTTTATGCGATCGGTGATGCTGGCCCAGGGCGATTTTGCCGCATTTCTGCAAGCAAAAGAAAAAGAACGCGGCGAGCTGTTAGAGAAAATCACCGGGCTGGAAATCTATTCGGAAATATCAAAAGAAGCATTCGAACGGGAAAAAAATGAACGCAGGAAACTGGAGGATGCCGAAGGCAAAATCGACACCGAACGGCTATTGAGCGCAGAGACGAGAGAAGACCTGCAGCGGAATCAAAAAAAACTGCAAGCAAAAATTGATGACCTCAATAAAAACCTCGAAACGATTTTCGCACAGCAGACATGGCTGAAAACTTTGCAAGAGTTACGACGGGAGCTCACAGCAATCGATGCTGAAATCGGCGCGAACCGGGAAAAACAGGAAGATTTTCGGCGCGAAGCAGCACGGCTGCAGCGGCACAATGATTTGCTGCCCCTGCGCAGTGATTTTTTACGTCTCGAAGAAAAACTTGCAGAAATTATCAATACTGAAAATGTGCTGAAAAAAACGAGGGAAGAGACCGGCAAAATCGCCAAAGAATGCGCAGATTTAAAGAATAATTTACAGCAAAAACAGACAAAGCTGCTGCAGGCGGAAGCGTTACGCAAAGCTGACGAACCGCATATCGAAGCGGCCAAAAGACTTGATCAGGAAATCTGGCACCGGCAAAAAATAATTGCAGAAAAAGATGAAAATCTGCACACCGCACAAAAGGAATTGCACGACGAGCAGGCACAAATCACCGCTTTGCAGCGACAGCTTGCGGAAAATAGCGGCGCTTTGCAGGAAAATGAAACCTGGCTGCAAAAGTACCCTGCCCTGCTCCATCTCGAAAAGGAATTGCCGCTAATCAAGGATCTGCTCGAACAAATTGCCACCTTGCGGGAGGCGTATTCCTCAGCCGACAAAGAATTCAGGGATTATACCGGGCAATTTGAAAAGTTGCAAAATGAGCAAAAAACCAAATCAGCGGCGCTGCAAAACAGCGCCCAGCAGTTGCAGATGACACAGGAAAAAATCAACAATCTCTCGCAGGTGATTGAGGAGGTTCTGCAAAACCGTTCACGGGAGCAATTTGAAGAAGATAAACGAACCCTCGATACCCGTGAAACGACGCTGATCATTTTGCAGGAATTCGCCCATTCTTTCGCTGATTTACAAAAAAAAGAGCACACATGCGCTCAAGCGAACGTTCGCTTGAGCAATGAAATCGAAGCGGTGAAAAAACGCATATCACAGAGCGGCGACCAAAAAAAACAGGCTGAAAAAGAGCGCGATTTGTTGCAGCAAATCGTTGAACAAAACCGGCAGCTGGCAAAATATGAGGAGGAGCGGCAGCATTTGCAAGCCGGACAGGCCTGTCCGCTTTGCGGCGCACTGGAACATCCTTTTGCTGAAGCAATCCCGCCTTACTCTCCGGATGCAGATGAAGAAAAATGGCAGGCACAAATAAATGCCTGTGAGAAATTGGCAGATGCGGAAAATCAGTTGCAGGTAGAACTGAAAGGTCTGGAAACCAGCCTGGAAAATGAACGGCAAAACAGTGCAAAAATCCACCAGGAACAGGAAAGGCTGGAAAGTAAATATGCCGAGCTGAATCATCAGTTGGATGATGAATTTAAAATTGCTGATCTGCACAAGATAAAAACAACCTTGAAACAGTTGCAGGAAAAGCAAATCGCAGCGAACCGGGAAGCCTCCCGTCTGCGCGAGCTCGATGCCACGCTGCAGGAATTGATGGCCGTTGAGCAAACACTAAAACAAGAAAAGATCGCTCTCTCAACTGCGGTGGGATCTCTGAAAACACAACTCACGGCTGCGGAACTGGAAAAAGAAAAACGGTTCAAAAACCGCGAAACCACTTTGCGGCAGTGCAGGGAAAGACATGAAAAGCTCGATGAATTACTGAAAAAATATGGCGAACAAACGCCTGCTGCGGCCCAACGACCTGTGTTTGAGCAACGGCTACAGGCAAAACTGCAAGAGTACACGCAAAAATCCCATGCGACTACCGAGTTAAAAAACCGGGAAATAACACTCCGATCACAACTTCAAGCAGCGAAAAAACTGTTAAAAGATAAAAATACGGTTTGGGCAACGCTGCAGGAAACGCTTAAAAAGGAGCAAAAAACGCTCGACGCAGTGCGACAGGAGCGCTTCACTGTTTTTGCTGAAAAAGATCCCGTTCAAACTGCGGAGAACAACCGGCAGGCTGTTGAAGTAGCGACAAAAGAATTGGAAAAGGAGCGGGAAAAGCATGCGGCTGCAAACGTGCGCTCGGAAAAACACAACGCCAATCTCGAGTCACTGGAGAAAAATCTTGCTGAAATGAGAAACCGGCAGCAAAAACTTGAGGTTGATTTTGTTAAAAAAATTGCAGCGTTTGGTTGCGAAACAAAAGAGGATTACCGCACGGCCTGCCTGAACGAGGAAGAGGTCGAACGCATTACACGGCTCCAAAAACAGCTCGAAGATGAGCAGACACGGTTGGCGGGCACACAGGAAAAAACGCAGGCTGTTCTCGAAAAGGAAGAACGGAAAAAACTCACGCATGCGGATGCCGAAGAATTGCAGCAACAACGGTTTGAGCTCGATCAGCAGCGCAGCGCCTGCGAGCAGGAAAAAGGCGAAATCAGACAGCGCCTGCAGCAGGATGAAGAATTGAAAACCGAATTTGCCCGGCTGGCGGAGAAGATCGAAGCGCAGCGACAGGTATGGCAGAAATGGCGGCGTCTGGCAGAGCTCATCGGCTCGGCAGACGGCACGAAGTTCAGCCGCTTTGCCCAGGGGCTGACATTGGCCAGGCTGGTGCAATTAGCGAACATTCATCTTAAAAAACTGCACGACCGCTACGCTATTTTAAAAAAAGCGGAAAGTGATCTCGAATTGCAAATTATCGACCGCTATCAAGCGGATACGGTGCGGGATATGCGCAGTTTATCCGGCGGGGAAAGTTTTCTCGTCAGCCTGGCGCTGGCACTGGGACTCTCGGACCTGGCCAGTCGGCGCAACCGTATCGATTCGTTATTCATCGATGAAGGTTTCGGCACGCTGGATGCCGACATGCTGGAAACTGCCATCTCGACGCTGGAAAATTTGCAGCAGAGTGGAAAATTTATCGGGGTAATTTCACACGTTCAAGCGCTAAAAGAACGGCTGACGACACAAATTCAGCTCAAAAAACAGAGCGGCGGTGTGAGCACTTTGGAAATTATCGATGGTGGGTTTGCGACTTTATCCTGACGACAAACCCTGACAGGATTCCAATCCCTGTCAGAGTCGCAATTCTTTATGTAATCAGGCGGAATTACCCCTGCTCAACGCCAAATGCCTGATAGGTGAAAGAAATATAATCTTCCCATTTATCCGGCACCTCATCTTCCGGGAAAATCCCATCGACAGGACATTCCGGCTCGCAGGCGCCGCAACCGATGCATTCTTCCGGATGGATATACAGCATCGCCCTATAGGCGCCGTCACCT
>JAJRYV010000123.1 GCA_024275575.1 bacterium | reverse complement strand
CAGGGCGGGAATATTTGAAATTTAATATTGGTGAAATCTTTTATTTTCGTAACCGTGAAGTATTGTTACGCGGAACACAGCCGGAAACAGATGCATTATCCAATGTGATTGCAGAAGTCAGCAGTCAAATGAGTGATCATTTATCGTTAAGCTCTGGTGTGCAATGGAATCCATACAGCAATGATTTTACGCGCTTCAATGGTACCCTGCGCTATCGTGATTTACCCGGTAAAATTATCAACTTAGGGTACCGTTATCGACGTGATAACCCACTGTTGCCAACGACCATTAATCAGACTGATTTTTCAATTAAATGGCCATTATATGATAACTGGTTTGCCGTGGGGCGATGGCAGTATTCTGTAAAATACGGTAAAACCGTTGAAAGTTTTATTGGCTTGGAAAAAGAGAGTTGTTGCTGGCGATTTAGCGTACTCGGACGGCAGTTTTTGAATAACATCAGTAATTCAACGGCAGCTAAGCAGGATTATGCCGTGTTTGTGCAACTCGAACTCAAAGGCTTGACCCGTTTCGGCGATAAAGTCGATCAATTTTTGGAAAAGAATTTACCCGGATACCGTAGTCGGGGAAGATAAAAAATGCTGAAAAAAATATTCATTGCCTTATTTTTATTGTTGAGTTTGTTACAAATCAGTTCTGTGCAGGCGGAAATACTCGACCGGATTGTCGCCGTGGTTGAGGATGATGTTATTCTCGATAGTGAGTTAAGCCGTGAGACTGAGGCAATAAAACAAAGGCTTAAGGCGAATCAGGTTATGATTCCGCCAGATTTTGTTTTGCGTAAGCAAGTTTTAGAACGTCTGATTTTAGAGCGCCTGCAATTGCAGCGTGCCAAAAATATCGGCATTCATGTCAGTGATGAAATGCTGAGGAATGCTATCGCCGATATTGCAGCCAGAAATGGGATGGATGTTGAACAATTTCGTCAGCAACTGGAAAGTCAGGGCATGAGTTTTGCCGATTTTCAGAATTCTATTCGTAAAGAAATTATCATCAATCAGCTTCATGCTCGGGAAATTGGCTCACGGATTAAAGTGACCGATAGAGAGGTGGCGCATTTTCTGGAAACCCAGGGGGATGTCGGGCAAGAAAAGGTTAAATATCGATTGGGACACATTTTAATTGCGATTTCGGAAGCTGCCTCGGCAACAGCGATTCAAAAAGCGTTGGACAAAGCACGACGAGTGGTTAAAGAATTGCGTGAAGGTGCAGATTTTAAGCAAAAAGCCATTTCAGTCTCTGATGGTGCGAATGCCCTGAAAGGCGGTGATCTCGGCTGGCGGACGGTGAGTCAGGTGCCGACTCTGTTCGTCGATATCGTCACTAAAATGAAAAAAGGTGATGTGTCAGAGCCTCTTCGTAGCCCGAGTGGTTTTCATATTATCAAAATACTGGATATGCAAGGATTGGATAAACATGTGATAACCAAGACGCATGTGCGGCATATTTTAATTAAAACCAATGAGCTGGTCGATGACAAAGAAGCGCAAAAACGTTTACGCGCCTTAAAGCATAGGATCGAAGATGGTGATGATTTTGCAGCGCTTGCTCGCGCACATTCTGATGATAAAGGTTCGGCCATTAAAGGCGGCGATCTCGGATGGGTGGGGCCGGGTGTTTTAGTACCGCCATTTGAAGTCGCGATGAATAAGTTGAAAATCGGGGAAATCAGCGAGCCGATACAAACGCAATTTGGCTGGCATATCATTCAGGTGTTGGGCCGACAGCAGCAAGATGACAGCCTCGAATTTAAGAAGAATAAGGTCAGGGCAGAAATTCGCAAACAAAAAATGGATGAAGAAACCAATTTATGGCTCAGGCGCTTACGCGATGAAGCTTTTGTTGAAATTTATCTGGATCGGATTTGACGGATAAGGTGGGCATGCAAGCGGGAGAAAAAAAGCAGCAAAGGCTTAAAAAGCGGCTAGAAAATGTGCTTAAAAATAAGGACTTGCAACAGCAAAAACTTTTTTTGGCCCAGCTTGAGGAGCAATTGAACGCACCTCGAGAAGACTGTG
>JAJRYV010000011.1 GCA_024275575.1 bacterium | reverse complement strand
TGCCTGCCAAAAGATAGAATACGGCAAAAGCGAAAGCCAGCGAGATATGGATATCCCGGAAAAGCAGCAAGATGGCGAGATTGAGCATTAAAAATCCCAGGAATACGGCAAACGTAGCAGCGAGCGCCGCGATGAGCAGGCTCCAAAAACGCTGTTTTTCCTCATTGAGTTCCAGCGTAAAAAGTGCAAATCGTTGCTGCAAAGCTTCAACGAATGTCGCCCACAAATGAAGCAAAAGCTCGGCGATGCGGTTTTTTTCTGCGGCCATCGTGGTTAACTCCGGCGATTGAGCAGCAACCCGAGTACGAAACCGACACCGGCTGCGATCGCCACCGAGGAGAGCGGGTTCTTGCGAATATGCGCTTCCGCCTCCTCCAGTGATTCCTTCATTTGATATTCTGCAACGCCTTTTATGTCATCGGCTTTTTTTGATAATTCTCCCAGCGTTTCTGTCAGTTTTTCTTCCGCTTCCGCTACCAGGGCATTGAGTTTTTTTAAATAATCTTCCTGCAGCCGGTCGGTGTTCTTTTCCGATTTTGACGTTTCTCCGGATTTTTCATTTTGTTTTTTTGCCATAGCTGGCCTCATCATTGAATGATTGATTTTTCCCTCAATTCGACCGGAAGGTGGTCCCCTTGAATGGTCGTTTAACCTTTATTATTCTCGCGGAGTCGCAGTGGCACCGAGAAGAACAGGACAAAGTTATAAAAAAACAAAAAGCTGCGTCCCGGCGACTCTGCGAAAGGGCTTTTTTTTATAAAAAATAATTTTAAATCGGTGATAAATTAAAAAACAGGGGACATTCAGAAAATAAGGCTTTTTTGCACTTGCGCAAGAATTTTATGCAAACGTTGCAGGAACTGCACTGACATGCCCCTGAAAACCGTGCCAATCCGGCGCCCTGAAGGCTAAGCGATAGCCGGGGCCAGTTGTAATATTTATCGCGTTCACCCGCTTCGGCGAGGTCCGTTCTGAGCCCGGCCAAAAGATTCAATAGTTTTATTTCAATTCTGCATCCGCCGGATCATTTTTTCGAGATAGCGGGACTTGAGCTGTTTGTTGGCGAGAAACTGTTTAATCGGCGGCAGTTTTAAAATCGCGCCGAGAACGGCTGCCAACGCCCGATGACTGAGCAGAACGCGGTTGTCGAAAATTAGGTGCTGCAGTTTTCCCCGTTCGATAGCCATCATCACGGCGCGATGGGTGCCGTTTAATGGAGTAATCACCCGCTGTGGCCGCGATTTAAGCGCGATGCCGTCTTTATCGCAGACGCGCACACAGACGCCGCAGCCGAGGCAGAGTTCTTCATCTAATTTGGCTTTTTTAAAGCGCGTTTTGATGGGGTTGTTTGCAGAAACCAGGGTCATCGCTTCAACCGGGCAGGCGTTGACGCATTTGCCGCAGCCGTTACAATTGCCGTTTTTCAGCTCCGGGATGAAATTCGTCGTATGCACCGGATTGAGAATAGCGAAACGCCGTGCCGCGAGCATGGCTTCGCAGCAGCAGCCACAGCAATTACAGATAAAATTGACACGTTCACGGACATTTTCACCGAACTGTACCAGGTTGTTTTCATAGGCTTTGTACAATAATTCGGTGCATTCCACCCTATCGATTTTCCGCGCCTGTCCGTGCCGTGCTAGCGATGCCGCCGAGGTGTTGAAAGTCATGCAAATATCCATGGGTTTATCGCAGGCTTTGCCCACGTGAGCCATTTTATGCCGGCAGTAGCAGGTGCCTACAGCGATATCGTTTGCTGTGTTGATAACTTCGCTGGCACGCTCAAAATCGAGGACATGCAGGACATTGTCCTCCGACAAAACCGGTTCATGCACATAAACCCGCCCAAGTTGTGTCTCGCCGAGGGTGAACAACTCGCACACAAAATCTTCTTCCACATTTAAGTATTGATAAAATAATTCACCGAGTGCTTTTTGATCGATGTCATCGTGAATGCGCATCATGCTGAACTCAAAAAAGCCGGCCATCGGTGGCGGCAGGGCATACTGTATTTCACCGTTCTGTTCCATATCCACCAGCATCGCACGATCGGCGAGTTCATCGAGAATTTTGCGTGTTTTAACCAAATCCATTTTCCAGATTCGGCTTGCTTTTTGAGCGGTAAATGGTTTGATCGGCAGCAGTGCCACCAGCGCTGCTTCCTGTTCGCTGAAAAGGATTTTGAGAATTTTGTTGAGCAATTCGCCGGGCGGTGCACCCTGAGGGAATCTGTTGAGTCGTTCGACGAGATCGGAGTAGCCGTTTTTAAGCGTGTGATGCGCCATAATTGCCTCCCGATAGAATGTGTGAATTATTCATTCAAACTGCACGAAATTGAGTGAATAGTCGAATATATGAATTTAAAGAAATAAAATCCACACTTTGTATTTTCGTGCGCCGGCAGGTAAATTGACGCAGCATTAAACTTGTAGCGAGAAGATCAATTACGTGATACTGAAACCTTGCGAATATAAACGACATTGGCAATTGCTGAAATGACAAAGAAAAAAACACTGACCATCGCAAAAAAATCATCTTCAGCGGCG
Source organism: bacterium (assembly GCA_024275575.1). GTDB lineage: Bacteria > Zhuqueibacterota > Zhuqueibacteria > Zhuqueibacterales > Geothermadaptataceae > Bioreactorimicrobium. The sequence continues at coordinate 11,041 of JAJRYV010000011.1, read as the reverse complement.
AAGCGGTTGATGGCGATGCCGCAGAGCAAACTGAGCATGCCCGCCGCAAGCCAGAGTTTGCTGGTATCGCTCTCCGGCATTTGCCGCTGGGTTCTGATGTAGCGGATGGCAATGAATATGAACGAAAAGCTCCAGACAGCGATCGCCGTCACAATGATCCCATCCATCAAACCGGTGAAGAAAACCCGGTGATCACTGGTGGGCCGGTCTTGAAAAAAAAGCAGGTTAAAGCAGATGGCTAAAACGAGCAGGGTGAGGATGACGAGTTTCGTTTGCAGTCGAAGTTGAAATTGCATTTTGTTTCTTCGGTAAATCGGATAGAATTTCGTTCATTTCATCAATGAGAGGATACAGCTCGCGTCGAAAACGCAAATGACGGATTTTCAATCCCCCATAAAAAGCGGCCATGATGATCGTTGAGGCGACTGTGTGAGAGCGGATGATGCTGGTCCGGTTTGCATTAGCCCAAAAGCCGGCCCCCAGCGCATTGACACCGAGAAGCAAGGCCAGCACAAACAGACGAAACAGCCAGCCGAAAAGCCGGATTTGCCGGTTTAACTGCCCGATAGCACGCTGTAAAAAAGTGCGACTTTCACTTTGTAAATCGAGGGCTTCGAGTTGGAATTGTACGCGCCAGTAGTAAAACACAAAGGCGATTGTGGTCGAAATTATCCAGCCGAAACCGGTGATGGCGATTGGCGAAAGCTGGCCTGCCGCGACAAAGTGCTTTACCATGAAACCGAGAATAACGAACAATGCCGCTGTTTTGCCTATGTTGATGCGGCGATGGCGCTTTTCCAGCCGGCTGAGTTTTTTTATGATATGCGGCATGTTTTCCAGCCGGACGCCGTCTTCACCCGTAGCTTTTTGGCTTTGCCACAGGCTGAGTAAATGGTCAAAATTTTCCGTGGCTCACTCCTTTAATGATTTTTCCAACACTTTTTTGGCGCGATTGATTTTTACGCCGACATTACTCACGCTGACGCCAAGAATTTGTCCCATTTCCTTATAGCTTAAACCTTCCAGCACAAGTGAAATGAGCAGTCGGTCTGATTTTTTTAATCGGCGAATGCAGGCCTGTAGTTTCTGTAATTCAAGCTGCCGCCCGTCTGCTGAGCGGTATTTACGGCGATACGAAATATCCAGGTGCTGATCTGCGCTTCACCGCGGAAAGAATCGAGATTTTTCCAAATATTGAGCATGATTTCCTGCATCAGATCGTCGATATCGTTTTCATCATTCAAATAACCGCAGCACAGGCGGTAAAGCCGGTCTCGATTGGCCTGAAATACTTCGGTAAATAACGTTTCTTTTTGCTCTTTTTTCATAATTCCATTGAGTTAGCATTGAACGCAGCAAAGATTTCTCACACTAAAAAACAGTGTTCGAAATGACAGAAAAGATGCGTTTCCGGGGGCGCGCTACTTAACTTGCATTATTCACAAGTTTATTTGAAAATTTGGATAAATCATTGATAAACCCCGATTCCGTACGTTTCTTAACGCAGAGTCCGGAATAAACAGCTGATCAAATAGCAGACCGGCCCGGGCCCGGTCAAAATCCGTCTTTTTGTGTTATGTCTTTAGACCAGGGGAAATGGAATTTATTACAAATTTTTTTTGCCGTCTCTTTTTTCTTTTGCAGTTTATCAATTAATTTCGTATTCTCACAGCGCAATTTGCCTGATTTTTTGAAAATAGTAATTTCTCTCACTTCTCTACCACGATGTCCCGCACACAGGGTAAACCGGAAGTCGGAATATTACCCGGGACATCTGCCCGCGAACTGGAACAACCCGCGAAAATTTCATGCGCCAATTTGCTTAATCCGGCAAAACAAATTTAAAATTTTATCATCTTTTGATCCCAAATTATGACGACAGAAAGTAATGGAAAAACTATGTTTAGCGATTTAAATCTTAGTAAACCCGTGCTCAAAGCACTCGACCGGGCGGGTTATGAAACCCCGACACCAATTCAGGAAAAGACTATTCCGGTCATGCTCGCAGGAACCGATCTCGTTGGTCAGGCGCAGACCGGAACCGGCAAAACAGCCGCTTTTGCCTGCCCTATCCTCACCAATATCGATTTGAAAAAATCGCTGCCACAGGCGCTAGTGCTGACACCGACAAGGGAGCTGGCAATACAGGTGGCAGAAACCTTTCAAAGCTATGCCTATTATCTGAAAAAATTTCATGTGTTGCCGGTTTATGGCGGCCAGGGATACGGCGATCAGTTACGTCGGCTGAATCGTGGCGTACATGTCATCGTCGGCACACCGGGCCGGATAATGGATCATATGCGTCGCGGTTCGTTAATACTGAATGATCTCAAATGCATGATTCTGGATGAAGCGGACGAAATGCTGCGCATGGGTTTTATCGATGACGTCGAATGGATTCTCGAACAGACACCGGCTGAGCGGCAGACTGCCCTTTTTTCTGCAACCATGCCCAAAGCCATTCGGAAGATTGCGCAAAAATATTTGCGCACACCGGAAGAAATTACCATCAAAGTGCGCACGGCAACAGCCGAGACCATCAATCAGCGCTATTGGATGGTGAGTGGGCTGCATAAACTGGACGCACTGACACGCATTCTGGAATTCGAAGACTTTGATGGCATTCTCATTTTCGTGCGCACACGCAGCAATACAGTGGAGCTGGCCGAGAAGCTGGCCGCTCGTGGTTATGCCGCCGAAGCGCTCAATGGTGATATTCCGCAAAAACAACGCGAGCGAGCGGTCGAGAGACTACGCAAGGGCAAACTCAATATTCTTGTTGCGACCGATGTGGCAGCGCGCGGCCTCGATGTTGATCGTATCAGCCATGTGATCAATTACGATATTCCTTACGATACCGAAGCCTATATTCATCGCATCGGGCGCACCGGACGAGCCGGGCGCAAAGGAGAAGCGATTCTGTTCGTTGCACCGCGGGAAAGGCACATGCTGCGCACTATTGAAAAAGCAACGAAACAACGTATTGAATTGATGGAATTGCCTTCTACCGAGGTGCTTAACGATCAACGTATCGCTAATTTCAAACAGCGAATCTCCGACACACTGGCGGTCAATAATATAGGCTTCTTTTATGATTTGGTGGAACAATATCGACAGGAACGCAACGTCCCGGCGATCGAGATTGCCGCAGCGCTGGCGAAGTTGTTGCAGGGGGATGAACCCTTGCTGCTGAGCAAAAAACCGAAAGTCTATCCTGATTTGAAAGACAGTAATTCACGGGCCCCACGCGGGGGAGCGCGGCGCAAACGGGAAGCGACAAAACCGGAAGCCGGCATGGATCGTTACCGCATTGCTGTTGGCCATATGCACGGTGTCAAACCGGGAAATATCGTCGGCGCCATTGCCAATGAAGCCGGTATCGATGCTGAATTTATCGGACGCATCGATATCTTTACCGATTACAGCACTGTCGATCTACCGGAGAAAATGCCACAAACGATTTTGAATATCTTAAAAAGAGCACGAGTGGCCGGCAACCCTTTGGAAATCAGGCGTTATGAAATGAAAGATAAGGTAACGGCCGGCAAAAAAGGCAAACGCAGCTATTCCCGGCGGGCAAAGCGAAAAACCCTTAGCTAACCTCCAATATATTCATCTTTAATTTATTTTACTCCCCTTCTCTCCTGTCAGACATAATTCACTTGTAAGTTTGATATTTTTCGGCTTCTTTAAGTTAACTTAAAGAAGCCAACTCTCACTCCATCCAAAAATTTACACTTCATGGGAATGGCTTATCTCCTGAAAAAATGAGCAATAAAAAACTGAAGCCAATTTGCGCGCTGCAATTTATGAAAATTTTTCAGGGCCAATCACTATTAAAAATGCGTCGGACTCGCAGCCGGGCGATCATGGTATCGTGCTGCAGATTAGGGCCTCCGGCCTTTGTCACAGCGACTGGCATGGTTGGAGGGGGCATGATTCCGATATAACTTTGCCCCACGTTCCCGGACATGAACAGGCCGGTATCGTCGTTGCCGTCGGCAAAAACGTGTTGCGCTGGCAAGGCGGCGAACGTGTAACGCTGCCGTTTGTCTGCGTTTGCGGTGCCTGCCCGCAATGTAGTTCCGGCAATCATCAGGTTTGTGATCATCAGTTCCAGCCTGGATTTACGCATTGGGGTTCTTTTGCGGAATTTGTGGCTATCGATTATGCCGATGTCAATTTCGTCGGTTTGCCGGAGGGCATGGAATTTGTCACAGCCGCAAGTTTGGGATGCCGGTTTATGACTTCATTTCGCGCTCTAACAGTTTGTAATAGAGCACAAAACCGGTTGGCTGCCAGAGGAGCAGCTTCATGCGGTCGCGGCGGCGGTTGATGAAAATATAGCCGTCGCCGGACATGGGATGGCGCTGCCTGGCGAAAACCGCCGGGCAGGGAAGACCATCGAAACCTTTACGCATATCGGTTGGTTCGCGGTAAAGAAAAAGGCGGGTATTGGCAGTGGCGAACAGCATGGTTAGATCTCGAGTGCGGTGATGAAATGGGCTAACTGTTCCGGGCTGAATCCCGCAGACGCGGGAAAGCGCACAACGATGCCCGTGGGCAAGACGATTTCGCAGGCAGATCCGGGCTCAACGCTGCTCTCCTCTGACAGCTGAATCGGCAGGAAAGTCGGTGCGGCGCCTGGCGCTTGTCGTCGGTATTTTTTAAGCCAATAGTGAAATGCCCACAGCTTTAGGTTATGCTGGCGGCAGAACTGTTTTTGCGTCGAGTTGCCGGCCAGATATTTTTCGATGAGCGGAAACATGCTCACTGCCGTCCGCTTCTCCGGGACGGACTCCTCCAGTGTTGTTGGGCATGGCACGATTGAGGATTCCTTTCGTTTGACGCTCCCGCCACCGTCGCAGGGGAAACAGGTGTGGACTCGAATCGGGTATTTTTTCTGCGCACGAGTAAGATACGAAAAAAAATTTAGCAAGGATAGGTGTGCTTGGCCGGATGCTTACGCATCAGCATAACGCTTCTTCTGTTTTTTAATGCACAGCGCGTCTTAATTTACTTAACCCGCACTTTCACGTTTTTTTCGAAGTATTTATAGCTGGAATAAGTCGCAGAAAAAGTCATGGAGACCGTAAGCACCGGCCGGCCGGCAAACGGCTGTGCATCGCGAAAATAATGCCGTTTGTCACCAACTTTCCGCGAAGGAATATATTTGCCGTCACCGGAGAAAATCAGTGTATTGTGGCCGGTGGGCAGGCGTTTCTTCTTAATCGGCCGCCAATCGGTTTTATTTGTCTTGTCAGTAATTTCGATAGCGGTGTAGCTGGGTTCAGTGAGAAAAAAAATCAACTCCAGGAAACCGTCTTCATTAATTTTTGCCCCAGGGTTTAGCGCGTCGGTACCGATCCAGTAGTATTGCGCCGCCTGTTTTTCAGCGATGAGAATCTGCCCCAACTGACGGTGAAAAGAAATGCCGCGCGGCTGAATGAATTCGAAATCGCCTTTGCCTTTTTTACCGAATTTATCCAAAAACTGCAAGTTACGATCGAATTTATAGACGCAGTGATTGTTTTTGTCGGTCAGCCAAATCTGCCCGAAATAATCGATTTCCGCATACTGCAAATTCGTTTTTTTGAACCCCAGATCGGTGAGTTCAACAGCCCCTTCAAACAACCCGTCAAAAGTAAATTTCTGCAGCCGTTTGCCGGCCAGATCGATTACGACAAGAAATTCTTCATGCCAGAAAGACCAGCGTTCGCTGCGGGAAATGGCCGCCAATCCAGTCGGCTGCCACACCGACCCTCTGTCTTTTCCCGCAGAAACGATGACTTTTTGCAGCACATCGTTTTTATAACGCAGGATACGGTTATTGCCGTAATCAGAAACGAAAAGCGTGCTGTCGCTGGTGAGTTCCACATCCATCGGTTCCTTCATACCGTCCGTTGCAAGTTCTCGTACAAAGCTCAGCTTCTTTTTCGGATTGAAAAGATGCACGATGCGGTTATTTCCCGTGTCGGCAACGTAGACATCACCCCACGGCGCGGCCGTGATGCCGTGCGGTTTTTTCAGCCGCTGTTCTCCTTTTTCCCGCAAGCCGTAAAAACCCAGGGAGTACATCGTCGCATTGTAGATGATCACTCCCTGGCCGGAATTGACGCCGTAAATAGTGATTTCGTCATCATCACTGGTCGTCGTCGTATCTTCCCAGCTAAAAAGCCGCGTTACCGCAATGCCCTGCGGATCGCTGACTTTGACTTTATTTTGCGCATAGAGAAAGAGATGAAACTTCGTCGCTTTACGAATGGGGATATGCAAACGGGTAGGAAAAACCAGGGTTGTAGGTTTTTCCCCTGCGAGCAGGGTCGCCGCTAAAATTAAAAGTCCAAAAATCCTTTTCATGATCATCCTTTTTATCCTGATCTATTCATAAATTGCTGCTCATCATTTCAACAACTATTTATGATTAAAACAATTACAGTACGAGAGACGCGACCGGATTTATAGATAAATGGATTACTGGATATATTTTTTTCCACCGATCCACTGATCCATCCCCCTGCTACCGTTCAATATTAAAATAATCCCAAACCCTCAATGACAGTTCCCGGTTCATGCCATCGACCAGGGTGAGATCATCCACCGAAGCCTGCCGGATGGCATCGACAGAACCGAAGAATTTAATCAGCGCTTTGCGTTTGGCCGGACCGATACCTTCAACCTTTTCCAGTTCTGAAGTGGCCGTGCGTTTACGTCGCAGCGAACGGTGAAATGTGATGGCAAAACGGTGCGATTCGTCGCGCAATTTTTGCACCAGTTTCAGCGCACTCGAGGTTCGCGGTAAATAATAGGATTCTGTTTCGCCGGGCATGAAAACCTCGTCCAAACGTTTGGCCAGCGAGATAATGGCCATATCTTCTTTGCCGATCTCTTTCAAGGCAGCAACCGCCGCATTGAGCTGCCCCTTGCCGCCATCGATCAAAATGAGATCAGGCCAGGGCATGCTTTTGCTCAGACTGCCGGAATAGCGCCGGGTGATAGCTTCTTTCATCATGCGAAAATCATCCGGTGTATTACCGCTGCGAATTTTGAATTTGCGGTAATCGGACTTTTTCGCCACCCCATCGACGAAGCACACCATGGAAGCCACCGGATCAGTGCCCTGAATATTGGAAATATCGAAGGCTTCGATACGTCGTGGCAATTTATCGAGAAACAGATCGCGCTTCAAGGCTTCCACAGCATGCGGCGCTTTGTTTTTAAATCTTTCCTTGCGCAGCAGCATTTCCTGCAGCAGCAATTTAGCGTTTTTATTACCCATCGTCACCAGTTTGGCCTTCTCACCTTTTTGCGGCGTCAGCAAGTGCACATTGTGTCCGGCAATTTCGCAGAGCCACTGTTGCACCTGCTCCTGCCCGGCGATTGCCACCGGTAGAAAAATTTCCCGCGGTACAAAATCCGCTTTCAAATAATACTGTTTAACAAAAGCGCTCACCACTTCTGCGTAGGCGTCCTGCATCACACCATCGAGGAAAAAATGGTTACGGCCGATGATTTTTCCTTCACGAATCTTAAAAATCATACCGCAGGCGCTTTCATCTTCCACGGTAACAGCAATCACGTCCCGATCTTTAAAATCATCGGTGATCACTTTCTGCCTGACCTGAAAATTTTCGATAAATTTAATGCGGTCACGAATCCTGGCAGCATCTTCAAAACGCTGTTTTTGTGCGAGAAAGCGCATGTTCTCCATCAACGCCCGGACGACGAGTTTGTCGCGTCCGTTGATGAAATTGACCACCTGATCGATCATTTTTGCATATTCCGTTTGCGATACCAGTCCCTCGCAAGGGCCGTCGCATTTTTTGATGTGGGAATCGAGGCAGACTTTGTGTTTTTTCGCCGCAACAGTCGCCGCATTGATGGGAAAACGGCAACTGCGGATAGAGAAGATTTTATTGATATGTTTGAGCAGACCGCGCATTTGCCGCACGTCGGTGTAAGGGCCAAAATAACGCGAGCCGTCTTTGATGATTTTGCGTGTCGGGAAAATACGCGGAAACTCTTCTTTAGTGATACGGATATAGGGAAAGCTTTTATCGTCTTTGAGGCTGACGTTATAACGCGGTTTGTATTCTTTGATGAGATTCATCTCGAGGATGAGCGCTTCCATCTCCGAATCGGTGACGATGGTTTCGAGATCGTCAATGCGGGAGATCAGCCTGAAAGTTTTGATCCCCTCTGTTCGGCCTTTGTTAAAATAGGAGCGCACACGGTTGCGCAGAATTTTCGCTTTGCCGACGTAAATGACTGTGCCGGTTTTATCCTTGTAAAGATAAACACCGGGTTTGCGGGGAAGTTGTTCGAGTTTTTGTTTGAAGTCCGGGGTCATAAAAACAGGTTTGGATGTTTAAAAGTTTGAATGTTTTATTTCTTGCTCCAGTTCACAACTTCAAGTCCGGCACTTCGGGCTCAACTATTGATCTCCTTTTAATGAGCTCATCATACTCCGCCGGCGCGAGCAAAACCCCGGCCGGGCGGCCGTTTTGCGTGATGACCAGCGGTTGGCCGGAGCGCTGCACCGATTTCAGGTATTTTGAAATGCCGCTTTTAAATTCTCCGAGGGGGATGATGTCTTGGGATACGGTAATATTTTTCATTTCTTAGCTCCGCTTTTAAGACTGTTTACAGGTCTTAATTTAGGATTGTTTTCGGAATTTGCAAGTGTTTAGTTTATTGGATGATCTGTTGAAATAGAATAAATTCCACTCGCTCCTGCTCTCCCAAACTGTGTGAAAATGCAAATTCAGTAGGAGTGCGGCCCCTTTATGGGGCGCACTGAAATGCATAAAGGCATTTCACTCCGTTTCTTCACAGAGCCTGCCTGGACTGGAATGCCTTTTCGGCTGTGGTTCCTGATCAGCTTCGGGATGCTCCACAAAACTTGGGGGCCAAAAGAAACTATATTGAAGATAAAAAAGCAATGATCCGTTTCCACGAAAATTTTTACGGGAATCAATTCAAATACTGCATATTCCGGTGAAAGTTGCCACCGATTCCGGACGAAAGTTTACCGCCTGCTTCTCTGAACTCACCTCATGAATTCGAACAGGCCGGGTGGCAGTTTTCAACCGGAATAGGGTTTGACGATCTTTCTCATCGATTCTCCTTGTAATTGGATTTGATAGGCATTGTGCACCAGTCTGCCCATGATGGCGTCGGCCAGTGTGGGGCTTGCAAGCATGTCGTACCAGTTCTTAACCGGAAACTGCGATGCGATCCCGGTTGATTTTTCTCCGTAGCGGTCTTCAAGCAATTCCAGCAAGATCAATTTACTTTGCTCGTCCACAGGATGCAAGCCGAAATCGTCCAAGATCAGTAAGTCTTGCTTTTGAACTCTCTTCAGTTCTTTGTCATAGGAACCAGCCGCTTTGGCGAATTTCAGTTTGCTGAAGAGCTTCATACTGTTGAAGTAGAGCACTTTGAATCCGTTGAGGCAGGCTTGATGCCCGAGGGCACAAGCGATAAAACTCTTGCCCACGCCAGTGGCACCGGTAATGAGCACGTTTTCAGCCTTGCTTATCCATTGGCAGTCGGAGAGCCGAAGCAGCAGGTTTTTGTCCAGCTTTCTCGGCTGCGAGAAGTCGATTTGTTCAAAGCTGGCTTTGTATCGCAGGTTGGCGTTTTTCAGGAGCCGGGCGAGCTTGCGGTTCTGCCTTTCTTCCCACTCGGCATCGACCAGATGCGCGATGAGCTCATCGGTTGTAAAGTTGTGGGCAAGTTGGTCTCCATCGTCTGCCGAAAGGCATGCAGCATGCCGGCGAGCTTCATCTGTTGCATTTTTTCCAGTGTGGCTTGCAGAGTTCTGTTTGGCGATTTTCCAATCGATTTTCCAGGATATTTTTTGATGCCTTTGTACGAGTAGTGTTGAAACTCGATGGCAATGTGGCATGCTTTGTTGAGCCGCTCTTTGTCAAATTTCTTCGCGAGGTTGAGGATGCCAAGGCACACTTTGTAGGCTTGTTCCGGATGCTGGCGGTGCGCGAGGATATGCTCGATAACGGCCTTGACAGACTCACCGGTGTGGCCAGCCCAATTGATCAGGTGCTCGGGGTTGCAGTCGCTCATCGCCCGATGGTGCGAGGGCATGTGCGCTTTGATGGCGCTGTAGCCATTGGCGGTTCTGTTTCTTTTGTGGAGAGCAATACGCTGGTTTTTGTAGAAGATTTCCACCGCCGTGTCGGTGTAAATCACCCGAACCTGCCTGGCGCGATAGCGGTACGGGACGCTGTAATGGTGCTTGTCGTCAGAGAGGTAGATGTGATAGTTGAACTGGACCTTGAGCGACTTGAAGTTTCTCCGGGTGTATCTTTCCCGGGGCAGGGGCAGAAGAGCCGCTTTTTCGATTTGTTCAAAGAGTTCTTTTCTCGATATCCCATATTTTTGCATGGGTTTGGCGTTATACTTTTCCAGCTCCTGGCGAATAGCCAGGTTCAGCTCCTCGATGCTGTAGAAGATGCGATCTCTCAGGGCGGCAAATATCCAGGCATAGACGATTCTGACGGCGCCCTCGACCAGTGCCTTGTCTTTTGGGGCGTTGGGCCGAGCCGGCAGGATGACGATCTGGAAATGTCGTGCAAAGTCGGCATACTCGGGGTTGATGTCCGGCTCATATTTGTTGGGTTTTGTCACCGCCGCTTTCAGACAGTCCGGCACCACGGCGCGGGGCACGCCACCAAAGTACTCGAAAGCATGCTGGTTGGCTTTGAGCCAATCTTCTTTCTTTTGCGAGACCACCGCTTCGACGTAGGTGTACTGGCTGGCCGCCAAAAGCGCGACAAACACTTCGACTTCTTTGAGTTCTCCGGTCTGCTTATCGACGATTTCGTGTTTTTTGCCGGTGAAATCGACAAACATCTTGTCGCCGACTTTGTGTTCGATGTGCATGGTCAAAGTCGAAGTCTGCCGCCAGACTTGAAAATGGTAGCAGAATTGGGAGTAGCCGTAGCTTTCGGAATGCTCGCCTCGGTACTTCAGCCAGAGGCGCTCCAGGGTAACGCCAGGGCCTTTGAACTCTTTGGTA
>JAJRYV010000122.1 GCA_024275575.1 bacterium | reverse complement strand
TATTTCACCATTTATGATTTTGTGAACGCCTACCATCATTTTTCCGACCCCGAGTGGGATGGCGAACCGTTGGAACCTGAACCACAGGAACCGAGAGAACAGAAGGAACCAAAAGAGCCGGTCGTCCCCCCGGAACCGCCAGAGCCGCGCGAACGCAACCAACGCATAAAAATAAAATTAAGCGATGGCAAAGAACGGGAAATCCAGCACATGATTGCCACATCCTTCTGGAATGCGGACGGCAAGCCCATTTCTGCCGCAGAATTTCTGGAAAACCTTTATGGCAAATTACCGGAATTTTTCCAAGATGAAGAAGAACTGCGCCGCATCTGGTCTGTCCCGTCCACCCGTAAATCATTGCTGGAACAGTTGGAAGAAGCGGGTTATGGTAAAGATGAATTACTCAACCTGCAAAAATTAATAAATGCCGAAAAAAGCGATTTGTTTGATGTGCTGGAATATGTTTCCTCTGCCGTCAAACCCATCACCCGGGAAGAACGGGTTGTCAATGCCAGCTCACAAATCTTTGACGGTTTGGCTGACAGGCAAAAGGATTTTCTGTCTTTTGTTTTGTCCAAGTACATCGAGACCGGCGTAAGCGAACTCGACCAGGAAAAACTACCGAGCTTGTTGGAATTGAAATATCAGTCCATTACGGATGCCGCCGAAGCGCTTGGCGGCGTAGAAGCAATTAAAAATACATTTATTGAATTTCAAAAATATTTGTACCATGTCAAAGCAGCTTAATTCAAGGGTCTTTATTAACGATAGAGAAATTCATCACGATCGGTGTGCGGCAAGGATTGTTATGATTTTTTACTTTGTTGTCTTTTTTCTTTTTACAAAAAAAGGATGTAAATGAAACCGATTTACCTCGATTATAATGCCACTACACCCATCGCAACGGAAGTTGCCGAGGCCATGTTGCCCTATCTGCAGGAATTTGGCAATCCAAGCAGTGAGCATGCTTTCGGGCGCCGGGCTAAAGCGGCCGTCGATCTGGCACGACGGCAGGTCGCGACGCTTATCAATTGCCGCCCTGAAGAGATCTATTTTACCTCCGGCGGCAGTGAATCGAATAACTGGGCATTAAAAGGCCGTGCCGCTCTTTTCTCCCGGGGACGAATTATCACTTCGCAAATTGAACACCCGGCGATTTTGAACGTGTGCAAATACCTCGGCACACAAGGCATCGAAACAACTTTTCTCCCGGTGAATGCCGACGGTGTCGTCGATTTGCCCGCATTTGAAAATGCGCTGGCGAGTGAAAACATCGCTCTTGTTTCCGTGATGCATGCCAATAACGAGGTCGGTTCTATCCAGCCGGTTGGCGAAATTGCAGCAATAGCCGGAAATAAAAATATTATCGTGCACACGGACGCAGCACAATCAATCGGTAAAATACAAGTCGATGTGCGGGTGCTTGGCGTTGATCTGCTCTCGCTCGCCGGGCATAAGTTATACGCACCCAAGGGCATCGGCGCGCTGTTTTGCCGGGAAGGCACGGCGCTGGAAAATTTGATTCATGGTGCGGGACACGAACGCGGACGGCGTGCCGGCACCGAAAATGTGCTGCTCATCATCGGTTTGGGCAAAGCGTGCGAGCTCGCCCGGAACCGCATCGAAGTACAGCAAACGCATGTGCGTGCCTTGCGGGATTATCTGCAGGCAACCCTGCAGGAAAACTTGACCGGGGTGATTGTCAACGGCCACAATGCACCGCGGCTGCCAAACACGCTGAGTATTAGTATTCGCGGTGTGCAAAGCCAGAATATCTTGTATGAAATTGAAGATCGTATTGCCTGTTCTGCTGGTTCGGCCTGTCATGCCGGCGAGATGACGATCTCCCCGGTTTTACAAGCGATGCGCATCTCCCCTGAATATGCCGGTGGAACACTGCGGCTCAGCCTCGGAGTTGCAACAAAGCGTGAGGAAGTTGAAATTGCCGCACAAATGATCATCGAAAAGGTGAAACAGTTACGCGGTTGATTGAGGATCGTTGAATAATCGGTTGCGCCCGTAAGTGAAAAAAACTATATTCAGCACCTGATTTAAATCAGCAAAAGTGAAATTTTTTTTGAAGAAATAAAAAAGGACAGGTTATGCCGGATAAAGACACCATTATCAATAAATTGAAAAGCATCAAATTCCCGGGCTCGGATCAGGATATCGTTAGCATGGGTTATGTCAAAGAAATCGGTGGGCAGGGCAGGGAAATCACAATTAAAATTGAATTTAGGAGCGCGCGCGGCAATGTCGCAAATGTCGTTAAGGCTCAGGTTATCAACGGCATGCGCAGTTTGAATTTCGAAAAAATCGAAGTGGATGTCGTCGATCATTTTAAGAGTGGCACAGTGCCGCAGCAACCGCAAATGGCTGAAAAACCACCGGCGCCATCGCAGGAAAATTTACTGCCGCAGGTAAAAAATACCATCGCTGTGGCCAGCGGTAAAGGCGGCGTGGGCAAGTCCACGGTTGCGGTGAACCTCGCCTGTTCTCTCGCGAAACTGGGTTATTCCGTCGGTATTCTCGATGCTGATGTCTACGGCCCCAATTTACCGATGATGCTCGATCTCGAAAATGCCCGGCCGAACGTCAATCGTGACGGCAAAATTATCCCGGCGACCAGCATGGGGGTCAAGGTGGTTTCCCTGGGTTTTCTCATGCCCAGCGATGAGGCAATCATCTGGCGCGGCCCACTCGTTGGGCGGGCGATCGAACAGATGATGGGCGATGTGGAATGGGGTGATCTCGATGTGCTGGTGATCGATTTGCCGCCCGGAACGGGCGATGCCCAATTGACGATTTCGCAACGAATTACGCTGACCGGCGCCGTTATGGTTTCCACACCGCAGGAGGTGGCGCTTTCCGATGCCATTAAAGGTTATCGCATGTTTCAGAAGGTCAATGTGCCGGTGCTCGGCATGATCGAAAATATGAGTACATTCGTGTGTGATGATTGCGGCAAGGAGCATGATTTGTTCGGCAAAGACGGGGTGAAAAATGCTGCTGCCGAAGAAGGGGTGGATTTTCTCGGCGCCATTCCGATTACACCGGAAATTCGCATCGGTGGAGATTCGGGAAAACCCGTCTCCGTCGCCGATCCTGATTCGTTGGCGGCGAAGCGTTTTATGGAAATAGCACATTCGGTTGCAACACATTTTCAGGCTGATGAGGCAACTGCACCGAAAAAGTTTACGTTTTAGCGTTTCAGAAGCCTGTACAACGTAATCTGTCCTGAAAGTGCGTTGGCGAGAGCGAGAGTTTTGTCTCTCACAGCGAGCAAGTGGGCTTTCCCCGGCTGCCCTGATAATCGGCTTAAAATATTGCCGTGCTGATCGAGATGATAGACCACGGTATGTTTTTGCATCGCCATCAAAATATAAATATTGCCGTCTGCTGTTACTGTGAGATCGCTCCAGCAACTCAGTGGTATATAATGGTTTTCTTTTCGAACCGCAATTTCCCCTCGTGGTAGCGCTGTAAAACGGGTTTGCTGCGATGCAGAGCATAGACACGATCGCGGGAAACGGCAGCGAGTAAAATATTGTCATCGAAAGCGGTGGGAACACGGCCTTTGGCCAAGTACTGCGTCAGCGATTTTCCGGAAACTGCTCGTAGTGGTGAAGATGGGCTGTGCCCAGGGTGTCGCGCAAAAGGCCTCTTTTGTCATAGTGCAAAATAAAGTTTTTATTGCGGACACCCTCAGTGCTGCTAAAAAAGTCGCCATTTTTACTAAAGGAAATGCTGCGGGAAATAAGCACCGGGGTGATGCAGTCCTGCGACAGCAGGCATCCGTTCTTGTTCCAGCGGTTCAGGGTCGAATTTTTCAACCCCAAAACGGAGAAGAAACCTCTGTTTTCTCTAAACGCGACGGCTTCGACAGACTGCTCTTCGGGATATTTAAAAAGGATTGTTTTTTATCACAGGAGTTCTAATTATGGCCGCATGTACTACCTCAAAGAGCGCCGACGACAATCCGTTTTTTCAGGAGTGGAAAACAACCTACGGGGTGCCGCCCTTTGAACTGATCAGAGATGAACATTATATGCCTGCATTTAAAAAAGGCATGGCCGAACATCTCGCTGAGATTGAGAAAATTGCCGACAATAGCGAAATGTCGACCTTCGTTAACACCATCGAAGCAATGGAAAAATCAGGAAAGTTGCTCGAGCGGGTTGCGAGTGTATTTTTCAATTTGGTTTCTGCCAATACCAATGATACAAAACAGGCGCTGCGCCGTGAAGTGAGCCCGCTGCTTTCCGGGCATCGGGATGACATCACACTCAATGCTAAACTGTTCCAGCGTATGAAAACGCTCTATGACAAGCGAGAAAGCCTTGATTTGACCGGCGAACAACAGCGTCTGCTGGTAGACAATTATCGTGATTTCGTTCGCGGTGGCGCTAATCTTAATGATGCAGATAAAGCCAAACTGCGCGAAATCAACGAGCATCTTTCGCTACTCACAGTAAAATTCAGTGACAACGTGCTTAATGAGGACAACCGTTTTGAATTGCTGCTCGAAGAAAAAGACCTGACCGGCTTGCCGGACGGGGTGAAAACTGCGGCAGCGGAAGCGGCCAAAACTAAAGGAAATGAGGGCAAGTGGCTTTTCACTTTGCACAAGCCGAGCCTGATTCCGTTCATTCAATATTCCGACCGCCGTGACTTGCGGGAAAAACTGTACAAGGGTTATATTAACCGGGGTGATAACAATAACGAATTCGACAACAAGAAAATACTCAACGATATCACCAATTTGCGCGTGCGTAAGGCCAGTTTGCTCGGTTATAAAACGCATGCTGCTTTTGTACTCGAAAAAACCATGGCCAAAACACCGCAGAACGTTTATAACCTGCTCGATAAAATCTGGCCTGCAGCTTTGAAAAAAGCCAAAGAAGAGCGCGCCATGATGCAAAAAATGATCGATGCTGATGGCGGTGATTTTAAACTGGCTTCATGGGACTGGTGGTATTATGCCGAAAAAATCCGTCAGAAAAAATACCAGCTTGATGAAGACGAAATCCGGCCCTATTTGAAAATCGATAATGTCATCAATGGTGCATTTATTTTAGCGAATAAACTCTACGGCCTCACTTTCGAAGAGGACAAAATTATCCCGCGCTACCACCCGGAAGTGAAGACCTATGTGGTTAAAAACGAGCAGGGGCAGATGATCGGCATTTATCTTTCCGACTGGTTTTACCGCAGTAGCAAACGCGGCGGCGCCTGGATGAATGAATTCCGCGCCCAGAGCAATATCGGCGGCGAGCGGATTTTGCCGATTATCACCAACGTCGGTAATTTTACCAAACCCACTGCCGATACACCGAGCCTGCTCAGTCTTGATGAAGCGGCGACTCTCTTTCACGAGTTTGGTCACGCGCTGCACGGCCTGCTTTCCGATTGTACTTATCCATCGATTTCAGGGACCAATGTGCCACGTGATTTTGTCGAATTCCCTTCCCAGGTGATGGAAAACTGGGTACTGGAACCGGAGATGCTGAAACTATATGCTTTTCATTACAAAACCGGCGAAGTCATGCCGCAAGCGCTGATCGATAAAATTAAAGCTGCAGGTAAATTCAATCAGGGCTTTGCCACGATGGAATACATGGCAGCCGCCTATCTCGATATGGCCTGGCATACGCTTATTGTCGAAAAAGAGTGGGATGTCACGACTTTTGAAAACGGCGTCTTTGAAAAAATCGGCCTGATTCCGGAGATTGTCAGCCGCTACCGCAGCCCCTATTTCCGCCACATCGTCGGCGGCTATTCGGCAGGCTATTACAGCTACCTGTGGTCGGAAGTACTCGATGCCGACACCTTTGAAGCCTTCAGGGAAAACGGTATCTTCGACCGGCAAACCGGACAAGCATTTCACGACAATATCATCGCCCGCGGCGGAACGAAGGAAGCGATGCAAATGTACATCGATTTTCGCGGCCATGAGCCGGAAATAACACCGTTGCTCAAACGACGTGGATTTCAGTAATGACATGCTCTCGTTGCACCGCTCAGCGACGCAACGCCATAATTTACAGTATCTTGCGTCGCATCCAACTTTAATAAATCTTCTCCACAACCGCATTCCGATAGTAAAACGCCAAAATCTCTGCCGTCGTTTTGCCGGCCAGCGCCATTCGAGCTGCTCCGGCCTGGCACATGCCGACACCATGTCCCCAGCCTGCACCGTGGAAAATGAAGCGATCGGGCATGCCTTTTTCATTTTTCTGCGTTTCGATTGTAAAACATGAGCTGTAAAGTGTCGAATCATGCAGCGCCTGCCGAATCGTCAGCTCATGATCGATTTCAAAAGACCCTGCACTGCCGATGATTTGCAGGCGTATGATGCGACCGGAAACGCCGCGTTGCAGCGGTAAAATCGTGCGCACAACTCCCACATTTTTGCCCGTTGCGCTGCGGATACTGCGCTGCAATGCCTGTGTGGTGACGGCAATTTGCCAACGGAAATATTTGCGCATATAGTGCAGCTCTTGCGGTGTGTCTGTGCCCGTCGTATTGCAAAAAACCGGCGTGTTGTTGCTGATCCATTTTTTTGCCACAGTATTTTCCTGCAGCCGCCCGCGCAACAAATCGGCCGCGCCGTTGCCATCGAAACGGCCACGTAAAAAGGACTCGGCCTCACCAGACCAGATATTTTCATTGTTTTCCGTGTGTCCGCCGCAGACAGCAGAATACACCGCATCGATTATCCGTCCGCCGCTTTTCAATACCTGTCCGCGCGTTTGATTGACAGCACGGTCAGTTCCCGCTTGTTCGCTGCTGACGCCGCCATAAACCTGACAATGCACTGTCGCGCAAATATCAAAACCATCGTTTTCATGAGCTCTGCGCTCAACTTTTTTCAAAACTTCACTGCGCGCAGCGATGGCCTGCGCTTGCAATGCCGCTGCGGGAAAACCATGCGGCATCTCAGCAGGCACGACGCCACGCAAATATTCTTCAGTATCGACGATATTTATGGCCGAAAGTCGATTATTCCGGTCAATTCTGAGTTCGAGCATACCGCGGAAAAGAAGGTCGTTTTTATCCTCCCAATGAAACCCATCTCCCACCGGCACATTTAAAAGAGCAAACCTGTCCGCATGGATGCGTGTACCGTTAGGAACCTGATATTTCTTTGGCGAATCGCCGCTGGTGATCTCGATCTGTCCTCCGGCACCGATATTCTCGATTTCAACGATTTCAAGTGGAAAACTTTTACCAAGTTCAGCTCGAAAGTTAGCTGCTTCGAGAGCGCTGGCAAAGGTGCTCCACAGAAAAACATCATAGTATTTTTCACGTGTTTCAAATTGTATTGATTTGGGATGAGCACGAACGATTTCAGAACGCAAATCGAGTTTTTTCAAGATACGACCGGCTTTTTCAGCTTCACTGCGGCTGACATTTTCCACATAACGCAAGCGAAAAACCGTGGTCGCAGGAGTAAAATTCAATGCTCGCGCCTGCCAGTTAATGCCGCGCATGCCACGGCCGATGAACCGGTTGTCGGGGCCGTAAATAGCAAAACGCCCGCTAACGAGAAATTGAACCGATTTTTGATCTTTAAGCAAACCCACACGGATCTGTGGTTCGCGGCCAAAGGTTTGCAGACGCAGGGCAGGGGCGCTGCAGCCGAAAAGCAATATAAGAAGAACGGGAAGAAAACACTGTTGCTTGTTTTTAAAAAAAATCATCACATTCCTGTTTTTAAATGCTGATATTGGTCGCATCAGTTGTGCCTATCATGAGTTTCCCGACTATCAATCATCATCCCTTGCTTCATGTTCTTCATGATCAGACTCATGATCATTGAACCTGGTATCTTTTCTTTTGCGGGAGCGCCATCGTTTTTTAGCTTCATCTTCATCCCCGCTTCGATGGCATTTTTCGCAGCTCTCATAGTCATAGATTCCTTCTTCAACATGTTCTTCGCGAATTTTTGATCGGGAGTGCTCATGACAACCATAGCAAGTATAGTTCGTATAGTCATTATTAACATGACAGGTTGTGCATTCTGTGTTGTGATGCCGGTCAAACCGGAAATACTTTTTATGGTCAAATGTGGCTGGGAGCCAGGCCTTGAGGGTATGACATTGGATACAATTGCTATTGAGGGTCAAGTGTAAAGCATCGCGGGGACGAGTGTGACAATTGTCGCACTGTTTCCGCAAGTTCGGTTCAAGCAGGGTGTGAGAGAATTGACTGATGGGACGAAAAGCCTTTACACCTTTATGGTCACTGTGGCAAGATATACAATTATCTTCGATCAGGTTTTGATGAAAGACAACATTTTTCTTCTCTCTTGCGATCGGCAAACCTTTGGTGGTGATAATGCCGATCTCCTCCACTTTATGGCAAACGATACACTTCTCAGGTTCACTGCCAATAAAAGGTGTATGACAGGCAAAACAATCTGTTTCAAGTTCAGCATGAGCGTCAATTGGTTTCCCCGGACTGATCATCAGGTGGGGAAAATAAATTGAGAACAAGACCAGGACGGCCATACTAAAAGCAACGATAAGCGTAAAAGTTTTATTTTTCATTTCCACTCCCAGAAAAGAAAAATGCTCAGGATATGAGTGACACCAAGTACGACAAAAACTAAGGTTATCGGCAGGTGCACGGCGCGCCATTTCTTCATCAGATCGAAGGATGTCGCATCCCAGAAGAGATTCTTTTCGATTTCCTCCTTTGATAAACCCTGCTGTGAATAGGCATTTTTCTTTTCGGACAGAAAACGGCGTGAACGACCCAAAAGATAGGAGCCCGTCATGCCACTGATAACGTTAACCAGCATGGCAATTAATGCCAGCCAGGGCAGGATTGTATAGAAATGTATACCCGCGTGCACCAGAATCATAAGTGCACCAAGCAAGGTTAATAATTCATGCAAAGTAAGCAATACCTTCGGTTTGCCGTAGTTGATTATTTTGCGCTTGCGAAATGAATAAATGAAGGACAATAGAATCAGAAAAGTGCCCGGTATGCCTAACCAACGACCAATCCAGACAAGTTCAAACTGATGCAACAGAACATCAATAATAATAGTCGCCAGAATGAGCAAGCCGAATATAGCCAGGAAGGGTAGTAGTTCTTTGCGAATAAGCGATGATTTCATAACGTTACCCTATTCTTTACAATTCTTGATTTTTGGATTCTTCTTCAAATTCATTATTGAATAAAAATCAGGGGAGATTCAGCGCATCGTGATGTTGCTGCAACAGAAATACTTTCAGTAATTCCCAGGAGACCTCACCGCTTAATTCATTGAAAACTGTAGTTAACCTGAAGTCACCATGACGTGCAAATGCCGCTGCGATAGCTGTTTTATATTGCGTCAGCTCCGGATAATCTTTGCTGAAATCATAGGGCCGCAATGCTTCCCCTGCTGCCGCGAAATCAAGCAGATGCTGAACAACGGTTACAGTTTTAATTTGTTCATTAGCGGCAATTTGTTCGATCGTCAGACCGCGGTTAAATACCGCACCGACACGCAGAAATTTGGGCGGCCGCTTTTTACCCCGCTCCGACCTGAGGTGCCGCTGTGCCAATGGTTTTGGTCTTATCCCCCGAGAAAGGCAATACTTGCGAATTACGTCGAGGACAATCGTGCCGTATTTCTCATTCTTAACCCGGCCCACGCCGTGCATTATCAAAAAACTTTCCTGCGATTGGGGGAAACTGGCCGCCATATCGACCAATGATTTATCCGAGAAAACAGCAAACGGTGGCACGTTAACCTGCTCTGCCAATTTGCGCCGCAGGTCGCGCAATTTCTCGAAAAGATCGCGGTCATAATCACCGAAGTCGATTTTTCGTTTCCCGGTCGAGGTTTTTTCGCGATCTTCAATCATCTGTGTCAGAAACGGCCTTTCGCCCAATAGAAGCGGTCCGGCTGCGGTAGTAAGGCGCAAGCTGCCCACTTCTTCATCACCCTGTAAAAATCCCTGAGAAACGAGCTGATTCGCCAGAAAAACCCATTGTTTCCTCGTCAGCTCGGCGCCGATGTCATACGTTGATAAACGTTCGTGACTAAAACGACGGATTTTAGCGTTTTTCGAACCCCGCAGTACGTCTGCGATATGGCCGGCACCAAACATTTCACCTGTCCTTTTCACACAGGAGAGAAATTTTTGTGCCGGGATTGTGGCGTCTTGAACATTTTTCTCCGCCGAAGTGCAGTTATCGCACGTATCGCAATTTTCCTGTACGGCCGTCTGTCCAAAGTAAGCGAGAACCGGTTTGCGCCGGCAGCCGGTGAACTCGGCATAACCGATGAGCGCCTGCAGTTGCGTTTCAGCGATTTGCCGTTCTTTCTCCGATTTTTCCTTAAAAAAATGGCGGATTTTCCGCACATCGCCATAACCGAAAAAGAGCAGGCATTCCGCCGGCAAACCATCCCGGCCGGCGCGGCCAATTTCCTGATAATAGGATTCGATGTTTTTCGGCAGGTCGTAGTGGATGACGAATCGTACATTCGATTTGTTGATGCCCATACCGAAAGCAACCGTCGCGACGATGACCTGCACTTCATCGCGCAGGAACTTTTCCTGTGTAGCAGCGCGTGTTTCGCTTTCCATTCCTGCGTGATAGGGCAATGCGCTAAAATTATGATCTTGCAGGGTAGCCGCGAGTTCATCCACCTGATTGCGCGAGAAACAGTAAATGATACCGGAATCCTGGCGATGATTTTGTAAAAAATCCAGAGTCTGGTGCAGGGTATCGCTCTTGTTTATCAACTGTAAAAAGAGATTTTCACGGTCGAAACTGGCGACAAATTTTTTCCCGTCCTGAAATTTAAGCGAATCCCAAATATCCTGCTGCACCCGTGGTGTGGCGGTAGCGGTTAAAGCCATCCAGACTGCTCGGGGAAACTGGTTACGCAATACAACGATTTGCCGATACTCTGGGCGAAAATCGTGCCCCCACTCGGAAATGCAGTGCGCCTCATCAACGGTGAGACAATCGACTTGTACCTGCTGTAAAATTTGTTGAGTTTTTGGCTGCAAAAGGGTTTCCGGCGCAACGTAGAGTAATTTTACTGCACCATTTTTTACCTGCTGCACATTGCTGTAATATTTCTGTGCTGTCAGACTGCTGTTGAGCACACAGGCGGCGACGCCGAGTTGCCTGAGCTGCATCACCTGATCTTTCATCAACGAGATAAGCGGCGAAACCACGACGGTGAGCCCGGGGAAAAGCAACGCCGGTATCTGATAACACAGGGATTTCCCCCCGCCCGTCGGCATGATAACCAGCACATCTTTTTTCTGTAGCACCATCTTGATAATATCGCTCTGGTGCCGACGAAAGGTTTGGTAGCCGAATATTTCCTGCAAAACAGATTGGGGTGTATCGGACATTAAATCCCCATCATTATTTAATTTGGTGAACTGTTTTTAATTTTAGCTGAAATATTGAAAATAGGAAAAATGGCAAAGGAAGCAAAGAAAAAGTTTCTCTCATTGCCCGCTCAAATTCGGATATTGACATCTGCTTCAATTGGATCGGTAACTGGTCAGCACGCACAATCTTTGAACACAGAGTGAGGCTGACATACGAAATTTGGGTGATAATTTCTTGACTTCTAATAATTTACCCTCTATTTTATCTTGCTTTGTTTTTAAGTTTTCCATGAGTCGGAGATAATTTCTGTTTCAAAAATTTAAACATGCTCAATTTTAGCCACGGATTCACACAGATATATTTTGATCGGTGTTTGATCCGTGCATATCAGTGGCTCAAATAATTAATTTCTAAAGTTGGGTGACACGATCAACTATCTCTATTTGAAAAACTATTTTCCAGGCTGGTAATTCGTTTATTATTGGTAATAATTCAGCGTGAGAACTACCATAACCCTGACAGGGTTCATAGCAGTAATAAAGGAGTGCTAAAGTTTTTATATAGAAAGCATCAACCCTGTCAGGGTTTTCCCAACACGCCAAACGAGATACTATTGTTGAACGCCAAATAATTGTTTATTGAAATTTGTAAACCAATTCAAGTGACTGTTTAGCAACCCACCCGCAGCACTGCGGGCTCAATCTAAAAGTAACGTAGAGCTAAACCTTGCAGGTTACTTAAAAGCTAATGTGCCCAATTCAATACACGCAGTCTGATTCTGACCAGAGGGAGAACCCATGTCCACGAGAAAAGGCTATCTGTTTTCATTTATTTTAGTTAGCATCCTAATTTGTTGCTCAATTTCACAGCCGGCTAATGCGCAGCCGGGTGAACGTCTGTTTTATATCACAAACGAATATGATGCGGCCGTGCCTGTGCCAAAGGAAATTCTCGGTTTTGATTTAGGAGCGCGCGCTACGCGCTATCACGAGCTCATCCGTTATGTCAAAGTACTCGCTGAAAAATCACCGCGCGTGCAAATGTTTGAAAACGGACAGACCTGGGAAGGCCGCAAGCTTTATTATCTGCTCATCAGCGCTGAAGAAAATTTGCAGCGGCTCGATGACATTAAAAAAGATATTTCGCGCCTGGCTGACCCGCGCAAAACCAGTCAGGCCGTGGCAAAAAATCTCATCAAAAAGAGCCCGGCAGTTGCCTGGATGTTTTACAGCATTCACGGCGATGAACTCAGCGGCTCCGAGGCGGCCATCGCCCTTGCCTATCGCCTTGCAGCCGGCACTGATGCGCAAAGCCAAAAATTGCGTAAAGCGCTCGTCATCGGCAT
Source organism: bacterium (assembly GCA_024275575.1). Taxonomy (GTDB): domain Bacteria; phylum Zhuqueibacterota; class Zhuqueibacteria; order Zhuqueibacterales; family Geothermadaptataceae; genus Bioreactorimicrobium. Next base: position 35,141 of record JAJRYV010000122.1, on the reverse strand, counting down.
TTACCCCATGGAAAATCCCGACGGCCGTGAAAGATATCTGGCGCAAATGGAGCAATGGGGCGGCAACTTGCCCAGCCATGATCGTCAGACTTTGCAGCACACCGGCCTGTGGCCAGGGGGCCGCACGAATCACTATTTTTTTGATCTCAACCGTGACTGGTTTATCCTGTCGCAGCCGGAAAGCCGCTCACGCACACAACTCGTCGCCGAATGGAACCCACAGCTCGTCGTCGACGCGCACGAAATGGGCGCCACGAGCACTTATTTGTTCAACCCGCCTCGCGAACCCATCAACCACAACGTCGATGCGAAAATTCATGCCTGGTGGAAAACTTTTTCCGAGGACCAGGCAGCAGCTTTCGACCGCAACGGCTGGAGTTATTACACCGGTGAATGGTACGAAGACTGGTATCCCGGTTACGGTAGTTCCTATCCATGCTACCGTGGCGCTGTAGCCATTTTATATGAACAGGCTTCCACAGACGGTTCGGCAGTGAAAAAACCAAACGGAGTTTTAAGTACGTTTCACGATGCCATCAAACGTCAGTTCACCAGCTCCCTGGCCAATTTAACAACCGCTGCGGACAACCGCCGTGCCTTGCTGCAGGATTTTTACAAAATGCGCAAAAAAGCAGTGAAAGGCAAAAATAAAAACGGCGTGCGCGCCTATATTCTCAGCGGAGAAAAAAATCCCTCACGTACTCACAAGTTAGTGCTAAATCTGATCGCACAAAAAATTGAAGTCTATCGCGCTACAGCCGGTTTCACCCTGAATGACGGGCAGTTTTATACCGAATTTGCTAAAAAAAGGCGCACTTTCCCCAAAGGAACATTTGTCGTGCCGCTGAACCAGCCGCTGCGCCCGCTGATCAACGCCATCCTCGAACCGGACCCGCGAATGAGCACGGCTGTTTTGAAAGACGAACGGGAATCGCTGGAAAAAGGGCGCGGCAGCCGCATGTATGAAGTCGGCGCCTGGGCGATGCCGCTGGCTTATGATATCGACGCCTGCGCCTCAAAATCGCTGCCCTCCGTCAAGCTTCAAAAACTCGATGGGCTCAAATCCGTTGCTGGCTTGCTGACAAATCCCCGGGCGGCTTTCGCCTATCTCATGCCTTATAATGATGATAATGCCGTGCATGCGCTATTGCATTTTTTCGAAAAAAACTGGCGTGTACGCTGTGCCACCAAACCTTTTCAAATCGAAGGGCAGCGCTACAAACGCGGGACTTTGCTGCTCATTCGCAATGAAAATCCCGATTTGACTGCAGCAGCCCTGGAAAAATGCGCTGAAAAATTTGGCATTGCCATTCACGGCGTCAATACTGCGCTGAGCGAGAAAGGGCCTGATCTTGGCGGCGGCATGTTCAAACTGTTGCAAAAGCCACGCATCGCCATGCTCGCCGGGCCGACCGTGAGCAGCGGCAACCTGGGCACAATTCGCTACCTGCTCGATGTTGAACTGCGCCTCGGCGTTTCACTGCTTAATTCGGATTATCTGAACAGGACCGACCTGCGGCCATACAACGTGCTCATTCTGCCTTCCTCCGGCCGTGCCTTCAAAAAAGTTTTTGACAAACAGGTACAGAAAAAAGTGAAAGCATGGGTTAAGCAGGGTGGCACGCTGATCGCAATCAGCAACAGCGCGGCGTTTCTTGCCGATAGCAGCGCGAAGATAAGTGCCGTCAGGTTACGTCGCCAGGTTTTAAAAAAGCTGCCTGAATATAAAGCGGCGGTCGAAAAAGAGACGGCAGCACAAAAAATCGCCATCGACAGCCTCGCTGTATGGGCGAACCAAACTGTGCCGGTGAAAAATTCTGCAAACAAAAAAGCGGCAAAATTCGAGCTGGCTATAACGAAAGAATTAGATGCCCGCCAGCGCCTGTTCATGCCACGCGGCATCATCATGAATGTGCTGCTCGACGAAGAACACTGGCTCAACTTCGGATTGGGCAAAAACGTACCGGCAATTTTTTACAGTTCTTATGCTTTTATGAGCAAAAAACCGGTGCAGACAGCAGCTCGTTTCGCACCGGCAAAAACACTGCGCCTCTCCGGCCTGCTCTGGCCTGAAGCACGCGAACGCTGGCAAACTACAGCCTACGCCACTCGTGAATCCAGTGGTAGCGGACAGATTATCCTGTTCGCCGGTGAACCGAATTTCCGCTCCTATTTTTACGGTACCGGACGGATGCTGATCAACAGTTTTCTGCTCGGCCCCGGCATGGGCAGCAGCCAACCGGTGCCGTGGTAGTGAATTGCTGTTTTGGATAATGGGAAAAATTGTAGAGGAACGGTATGAAAAGTATGAAGCAAAAATTAGCCGACGGTGTTTATGCTGCAAGCCTGACGCCCCTGGATAAAAATCTCAACATCGATCACAGCCATTTGCTCGATCATTGCCGCTGGTTGCTGGAAAACGGCTGCACGGGTGTGTTGCTCATGGGCACAACCGGCGAGGCAAACTCCTTCAGTATTTCCGAACGCATCGGCGCTCTCGATACCCTCGTCGCCGGCGGTATTGCCGCTGAAAAATTGCTCGTCGGCACTGGCTGTTGCGCCATCCCGGATACACTTACATTGACACACCATGCGCTGAGCTGTGGTGTCGGCGGTGTTTTGATGTTACCACCTTTTTACTATAAAAATGTTGCCGACAGCGGAATTTTTAACACATTCGAAAAGATCATCGAGCAGGTTAATGATCGACGTCTACAGGTTTATTTCTACCATTTCCCGCAAATGACACAGGTCCCCTTCAGCCAGTCATTGATCAAAAAACTCCTCAACTGTTTCCCGCAGCACATTTGTGGTATCAAAGACTCCAGCGGCGACTGGCAGAACATGAGAAAGCTGGTAGAAAATTTTCCAGATTTTCAGGTTTTTTCCGGCAGCGAAAGATTTCTCACAGAAATTACCGCCATCGGTGGCGCCGGTTGTATTTCCGCGACAATGAATTTAAGCTGTAAACTCGCGACACAACTACTCGGGCAGTGCGATAAAAAAAGGATTGAAGAACTGCAAAATGCACTCGATGATCTGCGCTCGATTATCGAAAAATATCCGATGATCGCTGTTTTAAAACAGGTGATGGCACAGGTGACGAAGCGAGAAAATTGGTTGAACATGCGCCCGCCGCAAATCCCACTGAGCATTCAGGCTGTGTCAGAATTAACCACCGCCCTGCAAGAAATTGATTTCCCCAATCATTACTTTAACTAAATGACGGAATACTGCAACTTGAAATACGGGGCTAAAGACGCAATCATTTTTCAATAGCAGCTTTTGAAGAAGCCCCCCCGGCAATGAAAACAGGGAGGGGCGCACATTCCACATGGTATTGAATGATTGACTTCGTTTTGCAAAAGGATAAAGATGGAAAGCGGTCTCGCTTTTGTCTGCAAATAATGGTTAGAGACTCAACTGTGACTGTATTATTGAAAAATCGATTTATTCCACTGTAGTTTCAACTGTTTTGTCGTTAGTGCTGAAAATTTTAGCGATTGCGCGTGAAGCTTGCTTGTCGCCGTGGATATGGATGTATCCCTCTTTTACGGCTTCATTCCACAATTTCAAATCTTTTTTCTTCAAGAGCTTTCGCCAGGTTGTCAGCGGTAGCATTACGGTTACCGGTGCGATTTTATTAAAACCGCGGATGACCTGTTTCGTGGCCACACGGACGTGCCAGGCTTCCGGTTTGCGCTCTCCGCTAAACGCCAAATTGATGACATCGGGCAGTTCTTCCGTATTCAGTGGGGTTGTTGCCAAAAATTGGGCAATTTCATCAGGAATCGTACTTACATGAGCCACGTTTTTAAACCTCGTATTAGAATTCGTTGTCAAATTTGTCTTTTTCAAATCAGACCTGGGATCAGACCAGTGACCGGGCAAGGACTCTGCAATCTTCGGAAAAGCTACAGCGATAAGGGCTTGTTTTTTTGGGGGATGTTAAATTAATCCCATGCCGGGAATTTCGCGCACATTACATCTATCGGCAAGAAGGAAGAAATCTAAATCGCCTAAAATATAAGTCTTCTAAATCTGCTTTGCAAGAATCTTTTTACAATTCGTTATTAAATTATTGCATTCCAGTAGAAAATAATATTACAAAGCTATTAATTTTATTAACAAACTTACAACCAGACACGGAATCCCAACTTAAATCCATCGATGGAAATATCGGACGAACGAATGATTTCGCCACCGAGAAAAATATGGACACGTTTAACCATCACGCCGAAGGTGCCGCTGAGGGTGGAGAGCTGGTGACCGTTTATCCGCGCCACGGTGCCTGTGCCTTCAAAAATAAAAGGTTTTGCCGGCAAACCAACGAGACGAAATCCAGCATCGGGACCGGTTTTGCTCACCCCTTCATAAGACAAATTTCTCAAGCCGAGCTGTCCACCGAAACGAAATTCCTGATCGGCAACAAAATCCCAGGAAACGCGCCATCCGGCAAGGTTTAGATAATCATTTTCCATTCCCAGATCTTCGATCAGGTTGATCAAATCAAAGTCGATCCCGAAACGTTTGTAGTAATAATTGATTCGCCAGAGCAAACCAAAGAGATCGGAATTATGGCGAAAATAGCTCGACTGCACATGCAGAATACCGCCGGGATAAACGTCCGTTGGGGAAAAATTAGCTGCAGCACCATTATAAGGATAAGGCCCTGCCTGCATATTGGAAATCGCATAACTGAGCATATCTTCCACGATTACAGCAAAAAAGGAGTCATCATCGTCGTTATCGCTTTTCTTCTTTTTACCGTCTTCGTCTTTTTCATCATCAGTATAAGTTTTCGCGAGTTTCCCCAGTTTCCCCTTTTTTTTCTCTTTTTTGCCTTCTTGTGCCTGACAAATTGAAACACAACCGGCGCAAAAAACAGCGACGAGAATTATGAGCAACAGTTTCCGCATCCCAACTCCCAACATATTATTTTATCGTTAATTGTCAGTAATTTTTTATGCTATTCGTTCAGCGCATCTCACGGTGGCTGGGCTTGTCTAAGCCAAGTTTCTCCGGAAGTTGCACCCCGCTTCGGCAAGCTCAGAGAGTATTTCCCTAGTGTACGCCGAACAGATTTTAATATCGAAAAAACTGAATGCACGGATCATCGTTTTTAAACTTGAATTTACGAATTAAGTTTCGCCGCATTAAATGTCGCTTGCAATTTCGCAATTTGTTTTTAAATTCGCAAAGCATTACAGGTGTCTTTCTCAGAAAGATGAAAAGGGAATACCGTGAAATCCGGTAGCTGCCCCGCAACTGTAAACAGCATTTGGAGACTGCCTGCCACTTTTTTACATGTACTCAATGGGAAGGCAGCAGTCATTTCCGCTGTGAGTCAGGAAACCTGCCTGTAATAATGCGCTGCAGAGGCCTTCGAGGGAGGGCGGGCGTTAGAAAAAATTCGGCAATCAATCCTCCGGTTTCCCACCAATTCTAACCTCTTTCGTCACCTTCCTGCAGTTTATCTCACAAAGAATCAGCATAAGTTACTGAGGATCAATTTATTGTCAGCAAAAATAAGAGGGAATCGATTTTTGCTGCCGTTTTTTTTCTGGCTAGTAATCTCAATCCCGGAATTAACTGCTCAAAAGGCCGACCCCTGGGCTGATGCCATGTTCTTATTCGAACCGGGCAGTGGACAAAACAGCGGCCAGGGTAGCGACTATTTCCCACAAAACATTCATGGGCCGCCCGATTCCATGGCAACACAACTCACCGGCAGCGCCGATCCTGCTGAAATTGCCTCCATCGGGCTTGGCGGCCGCATCATTTTGCAGTTCACTGATAATCTCATCTTCGACGGCCCGGGGCCGGATTTCACCGTCTTTGAAAATGTTTTTTTGCATCAGCAGGGGCCAAAAGCCGGATTACCTTTCGCGGAGCCGGCGCAGGTGGCTGTCAGCACAGATGGTATTACATTTTATGCTTTTCCTTTTGATAGCCTGACATTGCAGGGTTGCGCCGGCGTGACACCGACCAACGGCTGGGCAGACCCAACAAAACCCGACAGTTCCGGTGGCGACAGCTTTGACCTCACAATCCTCGGTCTCGATACGGTGCGCTTCGTCGAACTGCGCGATATCACCGCTTTTATCATCAACGATGCACAACACCCGTTCTGGGATCCAACGCTGAGTGGATTTGATCTCGACGCTATCGTGGCTGTTAACTCCATGCCCGTATTGCCAGCCGCTGTTCACGATGATCGTATGAATAAAAAATCAACCCATCAGCGACTGCAGATTTATCCCAATCCGGCAAATACGACCACGGTTGATCATTTGAAAATCCGCTGGCAAAACCGGCAAAACAGCGGGGCAAAACTGCTGATTTACTCTATTCACGGTGAACGGATCAAACGAATCTCACCGGCACCGACGACGGACATTATACAGGAAATCGAGCTATCGATTCGCCATTGGCCGGCCGGCAGTTATTTTGTAAAAATGGATTTTGCTTCCGAAGCATTTTGGGGCCGGTTTCAAATTGTGCGCTGAGGTTTACCGGTTGATAATTAAACCAATATTAGCCAGAATGGGAGGCGGCGTGCGCTGGTTCGGCATTTTGCTGATCATATTTGTCGGTAGCGAGAAAACCGGCTTAGCACAAAGTCTCACCATCAGCGGCCGAATTCTCGATGCGCTCACAAGTCGACCTGTTGCGACGGCACAGGTATTTTTAAAACAGCACAATAAAATTGAACACCAACTCTCCGGCGAAAATGGTCACTTTCAATTTGCCAATACCCCGGCAGGCGAAACGACAATCATCGTGCAGCGCTTGAGTTATCAAAATGTCAATATCCATTTTTTTATGATAGCAGATACCTCGGTCACGATTGAACTTTTACCCGAACCGCTGGCATTGTCAGAGATCAGCCTGAGCGCGGAAAAAGACCGGCGCTTGCTGCTCATGCAACGCTCAAGCCAGCCGGTGCTGCATTTTGCAGCGCAGGAAATCGACGAAATTGCCGCCGCAGATGCCGCAGACGTGCTCACTTTTGCACCGGGTATTTTCATCAAAAACTATGGTGGGTTTTCCGGCTTAAAAACCGTCTCATTGCGCGGGGCGGCTGGAACTCAGGTAAAAATTCTCCTCGACGGCATCGAATATGATAATTCACAAAGCGGCGTCACCGATCTTTCCACCCTGGATATGAATGCTTTTGAGGCCATCGATCTCTATCGCGGTGGCAATGCGGCACAATTCGGCGCCAACGCACTCGCCGGTGTCATCGATTTACGAACCGTTGTTGCCGGCAAGACCCCGGCGATCAAATTTAGCACAACCAAAGGTGAATTTGGACAACAATCGCTACAATTCCGGGCCAGCGGCACAGTGACCGGGCTGCAGGCTGTAACCGCAGTCTCACGGCAAAACGCCACCGGAAATTACCCCTTCCATTTCAATGTCTTTGGCCGCGATACCGTGCTTTCCCGCGCCAATGCCGATTATGAAAACTTTCATTTTCTGAGCACGTTGCAAAAAAAAACCGACGCCAAAACCACGATATTGAGTTTCACCCGTTACAGCGGCCGCCGCGGCGTTCCCGGCGCTGTATTGCAGGGAAGTTTTGTCCCTTCACAGGCGCGGCAGAACGATGAAGACACACAGCTCACCGGGCAATTTTCATGGCGCATTGCGCCTGATAAAATTTGGCGAAACGCGTTACGTTGGCGCAAGTCCGATCTGAATTATCGTGACCCGCAGGTAAAAATACGTCCACAGGGCATCGATGACTTTTACCGTAATCATATGCTTTATGCCCAATCTGCTTTTGAGATTATTCGCACCAATCAACGGTTTTTAACAAAACTGGAAGCCGGTGAGAGCAAATTGCGCAGCAATAATCTGGCGCACCCGTTGGCGCAAAGCTTCGAAATCATCGAAAAAGTACAGCGCCGGTTTGTGCATGCGACTTTTTTGTGGGAAAAAAATGATGAAAGTGGTTTGCATTTTCGCATGCTGCAATTTGCCCTGCGTTTCAGCCACTATTCCGATGCCGGTTCAGCGCTCAGCCCCAGCATGGGGTTCAATTTCAAACCAACGCAATTGCCACTGCATTTGCGGCTGCATGCTGCACACAGTTTTCGTGTGCCGGCTTTTGCTGAGCAGTATTTTTTAAACTATGGCAATCGCCGGCTCAAACCGGAAAAAAGCCTCTCGATAGAGAGTGGCGCTAATGCGGCATTTGCTTTTAGGGGCAATTTCATTTTCGACGCTTCATTTTTTGCCTTTGCTGTGAGCAATCAAATCATTTCCATTCCCCGCTCCCCGGTTTTATGGAGCGCCGAAAATGTCGGCAAAACCCGCCATCGCGGCCTGGAATTGCTGGGAGAGTGGCGCAGCCCGGGCAAAAGGATACATCTGCGCACCACCTGGACGCGGCAAACTGCTGAAGACCGCAGCCCGGGCAGCCGCACTTTCGGTAAACAGTTGGTCTATATCCCGCGGGAAATTTTCACCGCGATCATGGCGCTCGAACAGCCACTCACAGCGCGATTGTCCGGACAATTCTCACTCACAGCGCGGCGGGTGAGCTATCGCTATCATCTGTCGGAAAACGATTTCGACAGCCTGCTGCCGGCCTATGCGATTATCGATTTAAAAGCCGGGATAAAAAAATCGTTCGGCAAAATCAATTGCGTACTCAATCTACAAATCGAAAATATCGTAGATGTTACTTATGAAATCATTCACAATTATCCGATGCCCGGGCGCATCTGGCGTCTGCAGGCGGAAATGAGGAGCGGGCATGCTGAAAAATAAGACCCCCAAAATTCTGCTCGCACAAAGCCTGCTCTGCAGTTTTTTCGCCTGTGTGAAAAACCCGCAAGCGCCTGAAAATCAAAAGATCATTTCAGGCGAAGAAAGCATTTTGGTTCTCAACGAAGGTTTGTGGGGGCGGGATAATGCCGTCATCAGCCGTTACGACCGGGCAAGCGGCCTCACCGTGCACAACGTTTTTCAGCAGCAGAATCCGGGCTTGCGACTCGGCGATACGGCCAACAGCTGGATTGTCCAGAGCGAGCGTATTTACATCGTGATGAACGGCTCAAATACCATCGAAATTGTCGATCGTCACGATTTGACCAGCCTGGGGCGCATCCTGCTGCCGGGGAATCCCAGTCCGCGCAATATGATTGTCGTCGACGATTCTATCGCTTACGTCACCGCACTTTATACCGATGCCGTACTGCGTATCAATCTCGAAAATGGCCGTATAACCGATGAAATATCCATCGGCCCGGCGCCCGAAAGCATCGTCGCTGCAGCAGGTTTTATCTTCGTCACCAATAGCGGTCTCGGCGATATTCGCGCAGCAGAAACCGGCGCCGGCACTTTGAGTATTATCAAGCGCGATGACAGAACGGAAATCGGCCGGATTCCCATTTTGCCCAACTGCAACAGCATGCATATAGGGCCCGACGGGTTGCTGTATATCGGCGGCAGCGGCTCCTGGATGGCTGAAAAACCATCCGGCATCGTCGTTTTCGACCCGGCGCGTTTCGCCGTGCTCGATACGATTTTAATCCCGCACCACCCGCGTGATTTTACCTTCGATCAAAACGGCGCCGCTTATGTGATCACCGACAGCGCTATCGTTACAGTTTCTTTGTCGATGCGTCTAATTTTACGGCTTGATTTTATCCCGCGTACTGCTCTTTCAGGGGACAATTATTTTTATGCCATCGCTTTTAACCTGCAACGGGGTGAGCTATTCGTCAGCAACGCCCGGAATTTCACCACAAATGGTGAAGTCGTCTGCTTCGATCTTTCCGGCCGGGAGAAGTTTCGCTTCGCGACGCGCATTCTGCCCGGTGCAATTTTAATTCAATAAAAATTTTTGGAGAACAAAAGTGAAAAAAACATTGACCGTTTTTCTTTTTTTTACCGCTGTAAATCTGACAGCTCAAATTATCGATACCATTGCCGTCGGTTTGCAAACTGCAGATTTGGCTCTCGACCACTCCGGCGCAGTGATCGCTCTGTCGCAGGGGCGTGATCTCAATTTCGACTGGCTCACGGATTCCACCGCCGGCGAAACTGCGGGTACACTTTTTCGCATCGACCCGCAGACGCATGAAATTCTCGCAAAACGCTCTTTCAGCACCGCGATCGGCAAGCTCGCCGTTTCAGGAGAAACCGGCTATTTTGTGCAGGCAAAACCCATGCGCATCAGTACATTTGATACACAGACACTGACGACGAAAATCGATACATTTATTTTGGAAAACACTGCAAGCGGTGAAAATTTCAAACAGATTGAACTCAGCATCGACCGGTTAAGAGGCCGGCTCATCATCGGCACAGGCGGTTACAGCGGCACTGGCGAAGCGCGAATAATGACTGAAAACGGCAAACTCCAACATGCGATGCGAACAGGTCCCGGCGCCAGCGATGCTGTGGCTTTTTTCAATGATCGCACTCGCTCCACCGGAATTTTAATGATCAATGAGGGGATTTTCAACGCCAACAATGCCACTTTGAGTTACCTCAATGTGCAGGAGAATTTTTCGCAAAACATCGCCGGGGTCGAGCTTGGCGATACGGGAAACGACCTGCTGTGCCACGGCGATCGGTTATTCGTCGTGCTTAACGGCTCTCACAGCGTGCAGATTTTCGATTTACAAAAAGAAATGCGAACCGGCATGGTTGATATGCGCACGCTGAAAGATCAAGGCCCGCGCCGTATCCTCATGCTGCCCGGCGATAGCAGCGCCGCTGTGACGACTTACAAAAATGATGTGCGGATTTTTGATATTCGCACCCTGCAAATCACCGACAGCCTCGCCGTCGGGCAAAAGCCGGAGCGCATGGCGGTATTCGGCAACATGCTTTTCGTCGCTAATGGCGGCTTTACCGGTTTTGCTGCAGATTCGACGATTTTCGTCATCGACCTCACCAGTAAAACTGTCGTCGATACGATCGTTACCGGCCTGCGCACGCTGGATATTTTTCTCGCAGAAGATAACCGGCTCTATGCGCTTTCCGAAGGCAGGGATATGAATTTCGACGGCCGGTTGCAGGCCGGAGAGACACCGGCGGCGCTTTTTAAAATCGACCCCGCCCGCCGTGAAATTATCGCAAAAATTACTTTCAGCGATTTCGCCGGTAACCTGGCGTTAATGCCGAAAAACAATAGCCCGCAATTACTACTGCGGCAATCGAATCCCGATCGTATCAGCCAAATCGACGGGAAATCTTTTCATCTCACACAGGACTCACTTTTACTCGCTGAACCGGCTCTGGGAAACAAAATTTACGCTTTGGGTTACGACGCTGCCGCCGATCAAATATGGGCAACAACGGCGGTTTTTGATGGCAATCGAGGCAAATTTTTCCTCATCGATCCGGTGACGCAGGAAATTATGGCACAAATATCCTGTGGCATTTTGCCGCGTCAGGCAATAGCTATGCCTTCACCAGTCGTGCCGGGCGCCATACGCTGGTACGTGCTCAACGAGGGTTTTTACAACGCCAATCAGGCTTCGCTGACGACTTTTGAAGCGGCGACGGATATTTTTGCACCAATCGCCGGGAAACCGCTTGGCGATACGGCAAACGGTTTGACACAAGCAGACGGCAAAATTTACATCGCCGTTAACGGTAGCCACACGGTGCAGGTTCTCGATATTGAAAGCTGGACGTATGCCGGCCAATTGGTAGTGGGCACAACCGGCTGGGACGGCCCACGGCAGGTGGCGATTCAAAACCATATGGGTTTCGTCTCCACATTCAACAACGATGTGCGCACTTTCGATCTCACCGCGCTCAAATTAGAAGAAATAATACCGGTTGGGCAAAAACCCGAAGACTTGCTGCTGGTCGCCGATAAACTCTTCATCGCTAATGCAGGTTTCAGCGGTTTTGCTGAGGACTCGACTATTTTCGTCATGCAAACCACGATCACTGATGTGAAAACGAGCAGCGAAACCCGCATGCCGGCAACTTTGGCATTAGCGCAAAACTATCCCAATCCGTTCGAGCTCACGCAAAGCGGACGCCGGACGACACAGATCGAATTCCACCTCGCTGAAAGCGGGCATATTACGCTGAAGATTTACAATATCCGCGGGCAGTTAGTCGCCAAACTTTTCGATGGTGTGCTGGCAACAGGCATGCACAGCCGGAAGTGGGGCGGGCGTGATCGTTTCGGTCGTACCGTCTCCAGCGGTCTCTATTTTTATCGATTAAAAAGCGAAAAACAGATCGAGTTTAAAACGATGCTCGTGCGTACACGTTAATGCTTTATTTGCAAAACATCTGCAAAAAGAGATAGCTTTGGAGCGCACAATTTAATATTTTGGCAGAACAATTATCTGCAGGATTCTTATTTTTAGTTTAACTTAATTTATCGAGACAATCTCCGGGAGCTTTCGTGGCCAAAGAAATTGAAAGAAAATTTTTAGTCAAAGATGATTCCTGGCGGCAAGCGGGGGGTGGAACGCTTTACCGGCAAGGTTATATCTGCGGCGGCAGCGACCGTGTCGTGCGCGTACGAATGTGCGGTAATCATGCTTTTTTAACCATCAAAAGACGGGTGACACAGCTCGCACGACAGGAATTTGAATACAAAATCCCCCTTGCCGATGCCGAAGAATTGCTCAACACCTGCTGCAGCGGTGCGATCATCGAAAAGACACGCTATAATATAGAATACGCAGGTCATCTCTGGGAAATTGATGAGTTTGCCGGTGCAAACCAGGGTCTGGTAATCGCCGAGATTGAGCTGAGAACCGAGAATCAGCAGTTTGCGCGGCCGGCATGGGTCGGAAAAGAGGTTTCAGACGACCCTCGCTATTTCAACGCCAATCTGGTAAAAAATCCTTTTTCGGCATGGTGATCGGAAGAGACAATATATCTACCCGGGATAATGCACAGAGACATCACTCGAATGAATAATTATAGCCCCGGATTCACCCAGATTAAACGCAGATAACTTTAAATCAGGTTGAACCCGGGCATATCAATGGATTAAGTATTATAAAAATAGATCAGGCTACCGGTTTACCTTAAAAACAAGGAGGCAAGATGAAACCAAGGACATTGTTTCAAATAACCGGGTTATGTTTTTGGCTCTTGCTGCTCTCAACTGCGCAGGCGCAGAATTTATATATCAATGAATTCGTTGCCAAAAATGTTGTTTCACTCGTCGATCCCGACGAAGATTTCAACGATGGCGATCCGCAGGAAGACTGGATCGAAATTTACAATCCGGGTGGCGAAGCGGTGGATATCGGCGGCATGTATCTCACCGATGATTTAACCAACCTACTGCTCTACCGCATTCCTGCAACGCAGCCGGCCAAAACGACTATTCCCCCTGCCGGTTTCCTCGTGCTTTTTGCAGATAGAGAAACGCATCAGGGTGTGCTGCACCTGGATTTCAAGCTTTCAAGCGGTGGTGAGCAGATCGGTCTCACCGCAGCCGACGGCGTTACCGTGCTCGATTCCCTGACTTACAAAGGGCAGGATGCGGACACCTCCTTCGGTCGCACCATCGATGGCGGGCCGGTGTGGCGATTTTTCATCGAACCGACGCCGAACGCCTCAAACGGTACATTGAAAACCGCTAACCTTTTTATCAATGAATTTCTTGCGAGCAACAACGCCTCGCTGGTCGATCCGGATGAAGATGCAACAGACGGTGATCCGTTTGATGACTGGATCGAAATTTACAATCCTGGTAGCAAAGCGGTGGATATCGGCGGCATGTTCATCAGCGATAATTTGAGCAATCCGGCGCAGTGGCAAATCCCTGATTCCGATCCGGCGGCGACCACGATTGCCGGCGGTGGATTCCTGTTGCTTTATGCAGACAAAGAAATGCACCAGGGGCCACTGCATGTGGATATCAGACTTTCCGGGGCTGGTGAACAAATAGTGCTCAGTGCCAACGACGGCATAACCATAATCGATTCATTGACCTTTAATGCACAGACGGCCGATACTTCGTTCGGCCGCACGCCCGATGGCGGTGGTGAGTGGGCCTATTTTTCAGAACCCACGCCTGGTGTTTCAAACAGCTCCACCGCTGTGGCTGAAAACGCCGGCAGAAGTTCGTCGGAAGATTATCATTTGAGCCAGAATTATCCCAACCCCTTCAATCCGGCGACGACTATCTCCTACCGGCTTGCCCGCGAATCACAGGTGCAATTAAAAATTTATGACGTGCTCGGAAAAGAAATCGCCACGCTGATTGATGAATTGCAAATGCCCGGGTACTTTTCGGTGCGTTGGGATGGAAAATTGCGCAGCGGTTTACCGGCGAATACCGGTGTTTATTTTTATAACATAAAAGCGGGCGAATTTGTAAAAATGAAGAAAATGTTGTTGATTCGCTAAGGAGCGATGATATCACTGTTTTTATTGATGTTATCATTAATCTCCTTAATCTCCGACAGGTGTCGAGTTAACAACTACATCCGCCTGAAATAAGCAAAAGCGGATGGCGAAGGCATGCTCATCGGCGCACGGCCCAACCGGCCCATCGAAAAAGGCATTACCGGCCAGGGATTGACGGCAGATGCCGCCATCAGCAAATTTGTCGGCCATCAACCGCTCTATCGTCAGGGCCAAATACTGAAATGGCAGGGTGGAAAACGCGATCCGGCGGCTCGCGTCGGGGCGAAAAAACTATCTCTTCATCGGGTCGAACGAAGGCGCCCGCCGTGCGGCGATAATTGAAATGTACGACGCACTTGCGAAACCGCGAGTGGCAACACTTTACAAATTCTTCGCATAAAACATGTGAAGTGCAGCGCACATTACTTCAAAAACAAGAGCTTGCGCCGGACGGGTACTTACAAAAAAAGCCCCGATTTACAGAGCTTTTTTAATAATCTACATTTAATTCGATGAACCACAAGCGCATGATCGCTGCACATTGGGGTTATCGAAGACAAAACCGGCGCCTTGCGGCCCGTTGATGTAATCTATTTTTGCGCCTTCCAGGTAATGAGCACTTTTGGCGTCTACTCGCACCGGGATGTCGTTCACAGTCAGGTCTTTATCGTATTGACCGTTTTCCCTATCCAGATTGAGGAAAAAGGTCAACCCGGAGCAGCCGCCACCCTGCACACCAATACGCAGCTTCAATCTCTCATCTTTTTCCTGCAACAGAATTTTGTTTATTTCTTCTGCTGCTATATCTGTTATTGCTATCATCTTTTACTCCTGTATTTTTCAGAAAAATTATTTTCATTCCATTTTT
Source organism: bacterium (assembly GCA_024275575.1). GTDB lineage: Bacteria > Zhuqueibacterota > Zhuqueibacteria > Zhuqueibacterales > Geothermadaptataceae > Bioreactorimicrobium. Next base: position 19,912 of record JAJRYV010000122.1, on the reverse strand, counting down.
ATTGCCGCGAGTGTAATAATTTTTCCTTCAATTCGCAACAAATACATTATTGGTCAAAAACAAAATAAATGCCGGTAAAATTTCAATGGATTGCGTAAACATCTGAAATTTCGTTCTGTTCCACTTGTGTTTTACTTTGATTTTATCTAAGCTTAAAACAGATATTTGTTCAGTCATATACAAAGTTTGAAGGCATCCCGCCGAGGACAGTATACCGTGCGTTTAGCGGGATATTTTCGCTCTATTTCACAGACTTTAAACCCAAATGAGAAAAAAAATACGACCGAATCTACAAACAGGATATCCCATGAAGGCAGGCGTAAATATTTGGCGAGACAAAAACGGTGTGCCGCACATTGAAGCGGATAATAAATTTGACATGTACTGGGGGCAAGGTTATGTCCACGCGATGGACCGCGGGCTGCAATTACTTCTCATGCGCATTCTCGGCCAGGGCCGCGCCTGCGAATTGCTCGATGCCAGTGATGAAACTCTGCAAATCGATAAATTCTTTCGCAAAATGAACTGGCAGGGCGGCACAGGCGCACAGGTCGAAAAGCTGGTACAAGATACAAAAGCCAGTCTCAGTGCCTATTGCGACGGTATCAACACTGCATTCGCCAAACGTGTACCGTGGGAGTTCAAACTCATGGGCTACCATCCTGAAAAATGGCGTACAGAGGACAGCATGCTCATCTCACGCATGATCGGATATCTGACACTGGTGCAATCGCAGGCTGAGATGGAACGCTTTTTTGTTGAAATGGTGCAGGCCGGTGTGCCGGAAGAAAAGCTGCACGAGCTTTTCCCCAAAATTCTTGGTGGACTTGATATTGAATTGCTGAAGAAAGTCAAACTGGAAGAACGCATCATCCCGCCGGAAAAATTGTGGAATATCGTCGTGCCGCGTATGATGGCTTCCAACAACTGGGTGCTTTCCGGTAAAAAAACCAGGTCGGGAAAACCGGTCATTTCCAATGATCCCCACCTCGAAACCAACCGCTTGCCCAATGTCTGGTGCGAGCTGGTGATGAAGTCTGAGGGCCGCTACCTCATGGGTGGCACCATGCCCGGTTTTCCCGGTGTGTTGAGCGGTCGCACTCCTGAATTAGCCTGGGCGGTAACCTATTCTTTTATCGACTCCGTTGATTCGTGGGTTGAAAAATGCAAAGACGGAAAATATTATCGTGAAGAAAATGATTCGTGGAATGAGTTTGCTGAAAGAAAAGAGACAATTAAAAGGAAGAAAAAGAAACCGGTTGAAGTCATCTTCTATGAAAATGAACACGGCACTCTCGACGGCGATCCGGCTGATGAAGCCTATTTGCTGGCAACTCGCTGGGCCGCAGCCGATTCCGGCGGACAAACACTTACTTCGTTCTTAAAAATATGGGATATTCGCTCAGTTGAAGATGGTATGAATACATTGGGGGAAATTGAAACCGGCTGGAGTTTTCTTTTTGCCGATCAGCAAGATAATATTGGTTTTCAGATGTCTGGTTTGGCGCCGAAACGGCGAGATGGCGTCAGTGGTTTCGTGCCTTTGCCCGGCTGGAAAAAAGAAAATAACTGGCAGGGATTTTACAAAGTGGAAGAAATGCCGCGCTGTATCAATCCCGAAAAAGGTTTTTTCGCCACCGCCAACAACAACTTTAATGATTTGAGCATCGCCAAACCCGTCAACATGCCCATGGGACCGTACCGATACGACCGCATCAATGCGTTGCTGCAGACCAAAAACCAGGCGACGGTGGAAGATATGTGCACAATGCACTACGATGTTTACTCGTTGCAAGCACAGTATTTCATAGATATTTTGCGACCGCTTCTGCCGGATTCTGCAAGCGGGAAAATCTTGCACGACTGGGATTTGCATTATGATTTGAATTCAAAAGGGGCATTTCTTTTCGAACGATTTTATAAAGAACTGTACCGGCAGGTTTTTGGTGAGTCAGGCTTCGGGACGGATATCATCGATTATTTACAGGAGGAAACCGGAACTTTCAATGATTTCTACGAAAACTTTGACCGCATTCTTTTAGCCGAAAAGTCTGCGTGGTTCGGCGGGCGCAGTCGTGAAGAAATTTATAAAATCGCCGCTGAAAAGGCATTGCAGGTGCAACCCAAAACTTGGGGAGATGTACAGCAATTCACCATGACAAACATGCTTTTCGGCGGCAAGCTACCTAAATTCCTCGGCTTTGATCGCGGCCCGGTAGCCGCCATTGGTAACCGCGCCACCATCAGTCAGGGACAGATTTACCGCAGTGCCGGTCGTGTCACCACCTTCCTTCCTTCGTTGCGTATGGCCAGTGATCTCGCCACCGACGAAATCCACAGCAATCTTGCCGGCGGCCCATCGGACAGGCGGTTCTCAAAATGGTACTGTTCGGATCTGGGAAACTGGAAAAACGGCAAATACAAAATCTTATGTTCCAACAAAAATCGACGAAAAAATCCTTTTTAATTGCACCTTTTTCTCCCCGACGCAGAAAGCCTTTAACCTTACAAATCCCGCCAAGTGGGTTCGCTGAATACTTACATTGATTTTATCTTTGTTGAGTTGCAAGACTATTCCCCCCAATTAGAAAAATAATCAGGGACAAAAGCAAACCCGGAAAAATCGCTTCAATCGCCAATAACTTTATCCCGAATATTAGCTCCATGAGAAGCCAAATCGCCGACAAACCGCCGCAGGCGACGATATTTAAAAATGCGAAAAGCGGCCGCATTTTCCATTTCGGGCTGAAGCTGCTCAGCAGCGGCAATAGCAACGCCGGTGTGGCGATACTGCCGAATTGAAACCAGATCGTTATGATCGACGAGCTCAACAGCGCAACTGCAACCGAAATAGCAAAGGTGATGAGCAGGCCCAGGCGGGTATAGCGGTTGAGGTTCGAATCATCGCCGCCGCGCAGGCGCCAGAGGAAATCCCGGCCGATGGTCACGGCCGAGACAAAACCAAACGAATCCAGTGTTGACATGATGGTGGCAAGTAATGCGACGAAAAACAAACCCTGAAAAACGACGGGCAAAAGAGTAATTGCCAATTGCGGGAAACTTTGCGCCGGGTCTGTTAAGCCCGGCAACAAAACCCGCGCATAAAGCCCGGCCGTTGTGGTAAGGAAATCAAAAAATATCCAAAAAACGATGGCAACCCAAATCCCCCGGCGCGCCGTTTTTTCAGATTCAGCGGCGAAACAGCGCTGGTAAAAGTTGGCGTCCACCAGGGTTGCCATGGCGATAACGTACCATACTAAAATATATTGCAATGAATTGCCACCGTGCCAGGTGAGGTGCTGCACCGGCAAATTTTCCTGCAAAAATGAAAAACCGCCGTATTTCCAAAATGCCGTCATCACTAAAACGATAAAACCGGCGAACATCAGAATGAATTGCAGCATGTCGGTACGAATGACCGCCTGCAGACCGCCGCGAAAAATATAGAGCAGTGAAAATCCAGCCGCGAAGAGGATGCCGGCCCAAAGGGGAATGGGTAAAAACAGGCTCAATAAAATACCTAACATGAGCAAATACGGTGCCGGCAGGGCGAGAATAAAAATAAAAAGCGCTCCAGCAGTTCGGGCGCGGCTGCCATAGACTTTTTCCAACTGATCCGGAATGGTGTAATGTCCGCTGCGGCGGGCCCGCCCGGCGATGAAAATCGCAAAAATTGCAGCGCATAAATAATAGGGCACGCCGAACACCAGCCAGTTGGAAATACCGAACGAATAGGTAAATTCACCGACACCGAGAATACCGCCATACCAGGTTGAAACGAGAGAAGCGACGAATGCCGGCAGTGTCACCCGACGCCCGGCGACGAGATAACTCTCTGCCGATTCCACCTGTTTTTTGCGACATAAGCCAAGCGCCAACGTAAGCAGAAAATAGGCGAGAATGATAAGTTGATCGATTGGGGCAAGTTTAATCATCAGTTTCAATTATTTAAAAATATGGCAGACAAAGACAAACAATTTGCCCGATTTTACCGAAATTTGGACCGGGTTGTCGAAGATTTCATTACTCTGACCGTCGCGTACAGCCCATTCGAGGGATTCATTATGCAAAGGGAATTTTAGTCCGCTGGTTGTAATTCCCTCCACTTTGCCCATTGCATGCAAGCTCACTTGCTGACCAATCCGGCCGCAAAATTCAAAACTGCTACCGACAAAAAAACCCCACCCCCAGTCGTCGATAAATTGCAGATCGATCTTCCCGCAATATTTCTCCATGACATTCAAATTACAGAGCTGGTGATCAAATCGTTCACCGGAAAACCCGATGACGATTGCCCTTTCCAGCTCTTTCTCAATGGCGGTGTACAGTGTTTTTTCAAAATCCGTCGTATTTTGGTCGGGCCGGTGAATAAAAGTCGTTTCAGAGAAGGGCCACTGTTTATCGCTGTCGATGGAATCGAAATCACCAACGATAAAATCGGGGATAATCCCCCGCTCACAGGCTTTGTTGGCGCCGCCATCGGCGCAAAAAATCAAACTGCTTTTTTGCAGGATTTCATCGAGCAACGGCTGCTGCGGCAGAATACCATTGAGAATGATCAGAGCACTCATTTTTCATTTTCCCGGTATTTAGCTCAAGTTTCACAAAATATTTTTTGAGCTTACTTATATTAGTTGACCTGAATTATGGTTAAAAAATTCAATAAACATACTGCACGCCGACAAAACCGTTGCGTGTGGCTGCCGGCCAGAACTGATCACCCTCGCCATAGGCAAGATATTTTTTATCGAGCAAATTGTTGATACGTAAACGCAGTTCCAGCCCATCTAAACCTAATTTATTCAATTGATAGCGCATATTTAGATTAAAAACGGAATAGGGCGCTACTGACCGTTTTTTTGATTGTGAATTATCGGTGTATTGTCTGCCCACATATTTGGCGAGCACCGAGATATAGGTTTCATGCCATGACCATGTAAGACGCACATTAGCGAGGGTGTTGGGGAATCCGGCGATTTGGTTGCCGCTCAAATCTGTGGTTACCCCGCCCCAGTCGTAGGTTTTGTAGGAATCGAGTTTATTCTGGCTCACCAATAAATTCCCACTAAAGGAAAGCTGCGGCAAAACTTGCAACTCGGAACTTAACTCCAGACCCTGATGTGTCGTGTGGTTAGCGTTGCCGGTTATCGGCTGGCCGAAACGATCGAGCTGCCCGCTTTTGATAATTTCATCCTGAAAATCCATGTAATAGACATTGGCGAAGGCTTTAAAAAACGTATTGCGAAAGCCAATACCGAGCTCGAAATCTGTGAGTTTTTCCGGTTCCACCAGGGGCTGGTCAAAATCATATCCGCCGCCGGCTTTTTCTTCAAACTGCGGCCGCACCGCTCCCCAGCTTTCGGGATAACTCGCTTCCGCAGCATCATAATAATTTTTCAGCCGTGGCTCCCGGGTCGTCCGCGAAATATTGACGTAAATATTTGTATTTGAATTCAAATTATAATTCAGCCCAAAGCGCGGATTAAGAAAATTATGCGGTAGTAAAAAATCATTGCCGAGAAATTTTTCATCGTACAAGCGGTATTTTTTAAAGGCAAATTGCATATCACCAACCGCGATTAAATTTTCACTCAGCCGAAGGGTTTCATGCAGGTAAAATGAAAAGACATTCTTTGCTCCTTTGTATTCGTAATAACGCCGCGCATCGTTACCGACGACATCGGCAGGCAAACCGGCGCCGGACTGCAAACGCCCCCAGTGCAACGATCGGTGAACGCGAATTTCCGCACCGGCCACCAACTCTCCCGCTTTGTGCTTCCAGGTCAGATTAGGCAACCAGCCGATCTGATTATTGTCGACATAAGCCCGGATGAGCGCATCGGCAGGGATGTCATCGATACTTGAAAAACCAAATTCCGGTGTCAGGCGAAAATATTCCGGTGTGCCCCAACTGCCGTCATAATCGAAATAGCCATAACCACGCACGTAGAAAAGACTGTTGTTGAGGAAAAGTTTTGGTGACAGCCGCCATTCGTGAATGGCTTCAAAATGCGGCTGATTGAATTTTTCCTGCTCTTGCGGGCGGAAAGAATTGCTGCGCCGCAATTTGTCATCGGAATTATAATCTTTGGGAATGCCGTAATAGCCGAAACCATCTTTTACCGGGCCGCCAAAGGCATGCAAACGCAAGCTGCTGTTTTTGGTATAATATGCAGCGCCGAAAAAATAATTGCGGAAATCTACCCAGGCGCCGTTGCGGTAGCCGTCACTGATGATTTTCGAGGTGCGGGCATAAAGCACGAACTTGTTGCGCAGCAGGCCGGTATTGTAAGAAATAGAATACTTTTGCGTATCGTAAGCGCCGGCGCCGGCAAAAAACTTCAACTCTTTTTCAGTCGAAAAATAATTAGTGAGAATATTGATGGAACCGCCGATAGCCGCCGGGCCGTAAAATGCCGAACCGGCACCGCGTTGGACCTGAATACTCTGTACATTGGCGGTAAAATCCGGCAGATTAACCCAATAGACATTGTGATCTTCGGGATCGTTTTGCGGAATACCGTTGATGAGCACAGCCACCCGGCGCTGGTCGAAGCCGCGAATACTGAGGTAATTATAACCGAGATTATTGCCACCGTCCGAATAAAACGTCGTTGAGGGCAACTCGGAAATCACTTCGGGAATTTCCTCGATGCTGTAACGGGCTTCGAGCTCGTTTTTGGTGAGGGTACTGAACGTCACCGGAGAAACGCGATCGCGGGCTTGCGTTGCCACCACAGTCACAACCGCTCCGGCGATGATTTCATTGCTTAGCCGTACTCGCAGCTTTGTACCGGTAAAGGGCACGGTAACGTGCAACTTTTGTGTGCTGTAGCCAATATAGGTGATTTGCAAATCATACTCACCCGGCGGTAGTTTGGGCAGGCGAAACTCTCCGTTTTTATCGGAGATTGCACCCAGGGAGGTGCGCAACACGACGATATTGGCGCCGATCAGCGATTCGTTTGTCTCTCTGCTTTCGATTGTGCCTGAAATTCTTTCGCCTACCTGCGCCGACAGCACAGCGGTTGAGAAAAACAGCAACATCGAGAACAGGCTTTGCACGAAACGTAGGTTCATCGCTTCATCCTTTCTTTTGGTTTAATGAAAAAAAAGCCGATTCCCGACGTGTGGAAAACGGCTTTCGAATCCAACTTGAAAGTGTGAAGCTTCTCCCGGGCTTAACAGGAGAAAAATCGACCGTTTCCTACGCCGGTATCATCCGGTTCAGGTTCGAAGGGTGTGTTCTCAGTCCCGTTGTTTTTTGGGGGACACCCCTACGGATTGTCCTAAAAATAGATGATTGAGGGAGGAAATGCAAGGGAAATTCATCGCACTGCACCCTGTATAAAAAGCTCGAAAGTGTATATCTTATAGCTCAAAGAGCATGGTGTGTGAGCGACATCAATGCAGCCCTCGAAGCTGTTAACTTTGGTTTGTTTAATTTTCGTGCATTTTTAAACTTGGCTATGCTCATAGCAGAAAGTGAAAAGGCTAAAATACTGCGCAGCGCCATATTGGATATTGTTGTTGATGCAATTAACAAAAAAGCCGGCAATTCAGAATTCTTGCATTTCCGCACAAATTTCTTACCTTCAATAAAACTTTTAATTTCACCTCTTCGTCCTATTTTTGCTTTGGATTCAAGGAAAAATTGCAACGGAGAAAAATCTTTTCTCTCACACTTAAAGCCGGGCTAATGACAGATACCAAATTAATTGAAAAATTCCTGGATGGTGACGTGAACGCATTCAATACCCTCGTCTGGCGTTGGCAAAAGCCGATTTTCAACTTCACATTGAAATATCTCAACAATGTTGACGATGCCAAAGACATCACACAGCGCACTTTCATCAAAGTATATTCAAGCCTGGGCAAGCTCAAGGAAAAGGATAAATTTTCATCCTGGCTCTATCAGATTGCATTGAACCAATGCCGCGATGAATCGAAGAGAAAGAAAAATAAAAACAATTTTTCGTTCGAAGAGTTGCGTGAAAACATCGGCTTCGATATATCCAGCGAACGAGATGAATCAGGTATGTCCGAACATAATCCATCACGTAAACTGCACCGCAACGAACTGAACGAACTGCTCAAATCGGCTTTGGCGGAAATCCCGGAAGAACAAAAGTAAATCGTTCTGATGAAGGAATATCAGGGATTAAAGTTTATCGAAATTGCCAGGATTCTCGATTTACCGGTGAACACGGTTAAATCGCGTATGTATTACGGCCTGAAGGCATTACGCAAACAATTGGAAAAGTGGAATATAGACAAGGAGATGCTGCAATATGAAATGTGATACTGCAAAATCCCTACTGATGGATTATTTGTATGAAGAACTTGCTGCTGAAGATTCCGGGGGCTTTGAGCAGCATTTGAAGGCGTGCGAATCCTGTAGGGTGGAGCTCAAATCCTTGCAACAAACACAGAAAATCTTGCGCACCCTGCCGGAGGTCGAACCGGGAGAAAGGTTTGTTTTTAGTGAAACACCGAAAAAAAACTGGTTTTCAGGTTTGCAGTTTGCATGGCCTCAGTTTTCAATTGCAAAACTCGGTTATGCTGCAGGATTGGCGGTGATCACTTTTCTTCTTATCGGTTCGCTGGTCAATTTACAAGTCCAGCATGATCAGAACGGATTTGCCGTTAAAATGAGCCTGTTTCCGCATAAGACAGAGGAACTGCCCTCGGAGATGCAGGAAGCATTACTGGCAAAACTGCGAGAAGAGAATCAGACTATTCTCGCCAGCTATCTGCAGGCAGAACGCGTTCGCAACGAGAAAAGGCTCGATGTGATGATGGCGTCGTATACCCGGCAGTTAGAGCGGCAAAGGCGCAACGATTTGCAGCTCATCGGTCGCGGCCTCGATGCGATGCGTGAATCGCAAAACTCGCAGTTGATGAAATACGAACAGATGATAAAAAACGTGAATTTCCCACGGAAATAATTTGAGGGCAGGATTTGATGAAACGACGTTGGCACCATATTTTTTTATGCTTGGCAGCAATGCTCGGTTTACAGGTATTTCAGTCTGGCGTTAGTTTCAGCCAACCCATAACCGGCAAATTAAATATGGCGATGATGGACAAAGACCTGAATATTATGGAATCCATCCTCGATAAACTTTTGGCCAAAAATGATTATCAGCGCATCCATTTAGCGCATAATTCAACACGCGGCGTTTTCATTCCAAGCTATGGCATCATATTTACAGTGCCCGTACAGACCTCTGTTTTCCAGATACTTATGAGCGAAATTTACGCACTCGACGAGGGCCCGGTATCCCTCATCAACACCGACAGGCAGCGCAACTCTGCAGCACCGATGCCCCGGAAAGATGCTGAAGCAAAGATCAGCTACTTTTTCGGCAAATATGCGGATGCAATCAGGCAGTTGCGGGCATCAGATAAAATCACCGTGATTTACACCAACCAATTCAGTGCCGGCAATGATGCCTACTGGTCATCGCAGGTGCAGCGCGATCCCGGTTTTACAGTCACCGCTTCTTTTAAAAATATCCAGCAATTCAATTCCGGCGAAATCAACAGGCAAAAATTTGATGAAAGACTGTCGGTGCGCCCGGCTATCCGCCTGCGGGACAAGCAGCCGGAAATGGCTATTTTCATCAATGCCATGCACACGATTTTGCGCAGCAACGAGGCCGAGAGTTTCGCCCTGCGCGGTGTCCTTTCGCAAATCCATCTCGATGAGTTCGGCATGATCGTTTCTTTTGAAGCCAATTTTCTCAGCAGCAATTCTTTTGAATACTTTTTCAGAGTCAATCCCAACGCTTCCGAGTTCACCGGAACAGGCATGGCGCGTGGGAAAAAGAGGGTGAGCGGCGTCAATATCTGGAGTCAATTTTCACATATCGACACTGTGAGCACAGATCAGTTGCAACGTGCATTTGCGGCTTTTGAAGAGAAACTATTACATATCATCACCCGGTATGCGCCAACTTTAGATTTGTCACAGCCGGAGTTATGGCTGGTTCTGGCAGCTAAAATCAACCCGCTCAACTCCAAAATCCCGACACGTGCGGTTTACAAAGTACAAAATAAGGCCATTCGTGCGTTTATGGACAGAAAAACTTCCCGCGACGATTTCCTGAAAAGAATTGAAACCTATAAATACTATCCGCATCAATAGTTTTTTAAGCGCCATCTTACCTGCATTTTATTCTCGATCATAATTTGTGCCAGGCCCACCTGTGAGGCTTGGTTATCTATTTCCAAAAACCAGAACTGTCTTTTCCTTGAATCTGCCTTGACGCCAATTAAAGAAGTAACAAATTTTTGAGCAGACCCGCCATAGCCGACTTGCACCGTCGCCTGCATCACTTTTTGCAGGGACGTGCCCTTTTTCACCGTGGTTTGCAAATGCATGCTATGCGTCGAATCAGCAAATATTGTAATTTCCAGTGGGATATTGCCACGCAGTTCGGCAAAACTTACTGCATTTGATTCATTTTTCCGACATGCGAAAATGAGTAATAGTCCAGTGATCATAATGACATATTTTTGCATATTTCCTCCATTTTGGGCAAAAAAAAAGCAGCCTTGTGAAAAGCTGCTTTTAGCGGAACCGACGGGACTTGAACCCGCGATCTCCGGCTTGACAGGCCGGCGTGTTAACCAAACTACACCACGGTTCCATTATAATGTGGGCGATACTGGAGTCGAACCAGTGACCCCCTGCTTGTAAGGCAGGTGCTCTAAACCAACTGAGCTAATCGCCCAATTACTTTTCCTCGCTGTTCGTGCGATAGAGAATAGCCAGAGGAATGATGACACAGTAGGCAATCACCAAAAGTACAGGAGCCACGCTTAATGAAGAATAGCTCGTAGCAGGGCCCTGTGCCAGGGCGATATAACCAAGCAAAAGCAAAATCAGGCCAATTATAAAAATAATAAAATTCGCCTTCGTAAATGCAATCTGGGTTCCAGTCTTTTTAATACCGAAGTTTCGTTTTACTTTTGCCATAACGCCTCAATTTTAAGAGTCGCTAATATAGCAAAACAATTATTTGTTGTCAACATAAAATAATTATTTTCAAAGCTTGAAACGGGTTAGCCTTTTTAAATCCAGGAAGCCCCTGTCGCAAAAAAAAACGGCAGGCCCTTTACCCTTCCCGGATAACAAGAGACTGCCGTATTGCCGCCATATTTTGTTTAAAAATCTATCGCCGTCACCTCAAGTGATTCATCTTCGGGGAATTGCTCCGTCAACGAACCGGGGTACCTGTTTTTAGTGCGAAAACGGCTGACAAGTGAGACCAGGGTTGCAATCTGTGTCTGTAGGCCGGTTCCGGCTTCCTGAACGTCACGTACATAGACTTTATTTTGCCGGGCGACATCCTGAATCAAATCGATTTGTTCGGAAATCTGTTCACCGGCATGGTGTTGATCCTGGCTTTTCTCGACGAGATGCTCAAACTCGCCCTGGATAGATTCAACCGAGCCGACGATATCCTGCAATACCCCGCCGATATTTTGCACCAGGTCTCGTCCGTTTTTCATTTCCGTGTTGCCGGTGTTCATCGCTTTGACCGCATCTTCCGTCAGTTGCAGTACTTTTTTAATCAGAGAGGCAATTTCACCCGTCGCCTGCGAAGTTCGTTCTGCCAGTTTACGTACCTCATCGGCAACGACAGCGAAACCGCGCCCTTGCTCTCCGGCGCGCGCAGCTTCAATCGCCGCATTCAACGCTAATAAATTTGTCTGATCAGCAATCTCTTCGATAACCTGAACAATATCGTTGATTTGCTGGGATTGTTCGCCTAACGACCGTACAGTGGAAGTCGAATCATCGACGATACTGGCGATGCGATTTATACCTTCGATCGCGCGGCGCACAACGACGCCGCCATCGGTTGCTTTCTGCTGGGCTTTATCGGCCACGTTCTGGGCATTTTTGATCCCGCTTTGCGAAAGTTCGAGACTGTGCGCCATCTCTTTCACTGAAGCCGTGATGCTTTCGGTCTGGCCATATTGTTTCTCTGCGCCCGTAGTGATTTGGTTGCTTACGTCATTGATGGTTTGCGAGGTCGCTTCCAGCGAATGGGTCATATTGCGAATTTGTTCCAAAATGCTGGAAAATTCATCGAGCATATTATTCAAACCGGCGCCAACTTCACTGAGTTCACTTTCACTTTCCAAGACCAGGTTTTCGCTCAGGTCGCCATTTTTAATCTTTTCAAATATTTGCTGCATTCGTGAGGCAGCTTCATCGAGCGCGCTTTTTTCTTTTACAGCCTGCTCATGTGCATGCGCCAGAGATTTTGCCGACTCCTGTGATTTGGCAAAATTTTCCTCAGCCTGCTTAATAGATTCGCCAATTTTTTTCGACATGATGTTCAACGAATCGGCAAGTTCGCCAATCTCATCTTTGGAATTGACTTGCACCGTTTCGCCATGACCGCCCGAAGCGAGTTTCTCGGCAAAATCTTTAATTTGCTGCAACTGATTCAGTTTCTTAGTGGCGATAAATGCGATACAAATAAGGCTGAGTGCACTCATGATCAGGGTCGCGATAATGGCGTTAAAATTTGCGCTCTGAATTTTTGCCAGCAATTTTTCCGTCGAAAGGCCAATCACTACTGTTCCAACAGCCTCACCATCATTGACAACCGGATGGTAAAAATTAATGCGCCTGGCAACAGATTTATCTAAGAGTGGCTGTTTTTGCTCTTTCCTGATCTTCTTGATCAATTTCGGGTCATAACTTTTATCATCGCCATATTTAATAAGCATATTACGCTCGGCGTCAAGAACCAAAACCAGCTTTACACCCGATTCCTTTACCACGCCATTGACCAGTTCTTGCAGGTTATCCGTATCCTGGAATACCAAACCCAGTTTGGTATTAAACGATAAGTTACGCGTCAAAACTTCACCCCGCGAAATAAACTCTTGTTGCACCGATAAATTTGCACTGCTCTGCAATGTATAACCGATAAAACTCGCAAATACAACGATGAACAAAAGACTGAAAATAATGACTTTACCATTAATACCAAGTCTAAACATTGTTCGAATATCCTAATTTATGGTTTTGTATTAAAAAATGATAACTTCGGCTGTTTCTGTTAAACCGGGCGGGATAGCAAGCACCATCAAATTGATGGCTTTCTGATTGAGAAAAATTACCGGTTTACTCTGTCCTTTTCTAATGCAGGCAGTGCCGCCTTTTTTGACCAGCTCCGGCTGCACCGAAAGGAGAAAAGTTTTCGACTGGATCGAATGTTTCACCAAGTAGCTCTGAGTTTTGCTATCAAGCAGAATATCATCGGCAAAGATCCAGAGAGCATCTACTTTTTTAGACGTCGTTGCGTTTTTGGCATGTTTGGCGACATCCGGTAATTTCTTGATGTCGTACAGGACAAACTTGACCTGAGCTTGTTTCTGCAGGCGGCCAAGTTTGGTTTCAACATCTTTGTGATCTTTAACCTGGCACAAAACGCCAATTTTTTTCAAGTCCGGTTTTAATTGTTTCAATATAAATATCTGCTGTAGAAATGAAGCTTCTTTGGTTTCCTGAATATCATTCCGGGCAAATACGATTTGAAGGCCAAGAACTGAACAGAAAACAATAAACATCAAACACTTCTTCGACATCCTTTACCTCATCATACTTAATTAAGATTGATTTCATTTTATTCACTTTCATCTCAAAATTCGAAGCTGCGCCGGCAGGATTCGTATATTTTGTGCTGTTGCTCGATCAACTGAAATAATTCTGTCCTGCGAAAATGTTATAAGCAGCAAGAAAGCATGATCATGTTATCGTTTCCCCAGGATTGGCGGTAAAGATCTTGCATATACAACCACGGAGAGCGGTTACTCCTTTTTTTCAGTAAATTGTGAGTAATAATCCGTCGACCGCCAGGCCTGACATAAATCATTATCGGTATATTGTTTGTAAAATTTGCATAAAAAAAGTAAATTGAACATTTCAAGCTGCCAACTCAGCCGGAATTGCACAAATCTGCATTTTTCTTAAAGAAATAATCCCGTAATTCGAAATATTTAACAGTACTTTATTAGAAATATGAATGGATTCACTGACAGCTTCATGGAAGGTTTTAATGATCGATCCGCAACATAACCATTTCCCCCCAGCCAGAAAATTTCGTACTCAATTGATAATTACTGTATTATTTATTCTTTCCATTTCCAGTGGCGCGCCAGCACGTCAATCTCCAGAGCCAAATCCCGTTCTTTTTCCAGTTCCACTGGAATTACGACAAAATGTTGAGTTCTGGAAATTGATCTACGCTAAATACGCCTCAAATTTCGTGTTGCTGCATGATGCCGAAGATTTGATGATCATCTACCGGGTGATCGATTTTAATGATCTTTATGCCAACCCCGACAAAATCAGCAACCGCAACAAGTGGCGACGTATTGAGAAAATAAAAAAAAGATATAAATCAGACCTTTTACGCCTCGCCAATAAGCTTTATAAGAAACAAAAGCTGACAAAACACGAACGAGACCTTGCAACACTCTTCGGTAATCAGGCGAATTATAAGCGCATTCGCAGGGCGGCAAAAAACCTGCGCGGGCAACAAGGGTTGAAAAATGAATTCCGGGCCGGCCTGGAAAGGTCAGGGCTTTATTTGGCGCACATCATAAAAATTTTCGAGAAACATGGATTGCCGGTTGAACTGGCGATGTTGCCGCATGTGGAGTCCTCATTCAATTTTAAAGCCTACTCAAAATATGGTGCCGCCGGTATTTGGCAATTTACCCGCAGCACCGGCCGTGCTTTCATGAAAATTAATTACGACATCGATGAGCGCTCGGACCCTATCATTGCAACAGAGGCGGCAGCCAAACTTCTAAAGAAAAACTATCAGGATTTGCGGACATGGCCGCTGGCTATCACGGCTTATAACCACGGCCGCGCCGGCATGAAACGGGCGAAAAGAAAACATGGCAGCGATATCGGAAGAATCATCAAACATTACAGAAGCCGCACTTTTAAATTTGCCTCGCGAAATTTCTATGCTGAATTTATTGCAGCTCATAGTGTGGCGACAGATTACCAAAGTTATTTTGGCCCAGTTTCGTTTCGGCAACCGATTAAGTACGTCACCTTTAAAACGAAAAAATATTATAGCGCAAAAAGCATCTGCAAGGCTTTCAATATTTCATTAAACGAATTGAAGAATTTCAACCCCGCATTGCGCCGGCCGGTTTTGCGTGGGCAACGTCGCATTCCCAAACGCTATGTACTG
Source organism: bacterium (assembly GCA_024275575.1). GTDB lineage: Bacteria > Zhuqueibacterota > Zhuqueibacteria > Zhuqueibacterales > Geothermadaptataceae > Bioreactorimicrobium. The sequence continues at coordinate 4,670 of JAJRYV010000122.1, read as the reverse complement.
CGCATCCCCGACCGCGCATACATCGATGAAAATGCGTTGTGGGCGGCAATCGCCCCGGAAGAGCAATTCGAACAACAGGTTTTTTCTGATTACTACCGTGTCCGGCGCGGTGATAACCTTAGCGCCATTGCTCGTCGAACGCGTTCTTCGGTTTCTAAGTTGATGGCCTATAATGACTTGTCCAGCGCCCATCGGATTTATGTCGGGCAAATCATTAAAATACCGGATCGCCGACAAAATATGTCGGCGAAACCTTCCAAACCCGGCATAAGTAGTATGACGGCCCTGGCTGCTGCGCCCAAAGCCGATGCGGTGATCGAGACCGTGAAAACAACAGCGAAATCGCGACATCTCAGTAGCGGCAGTGGCTATTTCAAACTCGCCGACGGCCTGTCGACGCCCGGACAATATATCGCACCACCGAACATGCGCGCCGAATTTGTCGCCCGCGAAGCAACTAAAATGATTTTAGTGCCGCAACAGGAACCACTCGTGGAAGCCAATGAAAGCATTGCAGCGCTGGAATTTGTACCGCAACCGCCGAGTGAGTGGATCACTGTCGAGCCGGAAGAAACTATCGGCCACTTTGCTGACTGGCTGGAAATTTCGGCGCGGGAATTACGAAAAATCAATCGCATTCCCTATAGCCAACCCATTCACGTCGGACAAAAATTAAAACTGACCTATCGTAAAATTGAACCGGAAGAATTCCAGAGACGACGATTTCAGTATCAGAGCAGTATCGAGGAAGATTTCTTCTCAACTTTTTCTGTCGATACGGTGATCACCCATGAAGTTAAACGCGGACAAAACATCTGGAGTATTACCAGAAGCATTTATGACGTACCGCTGTGGCTGGTGATGAAATATAACCCGGATAGTAATTTACAGGAATTACACATCGGCGACCAGATCAAAATCCCCACATTGGTTGAGCGTATTGACCGCGAATCGGACTAAATATCTATAAAGATTTGTGCGCGAAAAATGATTTTCATTTGAATTCTGTTCTATTCTTGCTTATTTTACCAATTTTTAATCTATGCAAAACAAACGCCATATAACACTGCCCCTTTCAAAATAATCAATAGCAGGATTTCTCTCGTGTCACAAGTCTATCTTTGTTCTGCAACATCGTGGTCGGATTTTCATCTGGTGCGAAATCGCTGGCTCAAAGGCTCCGCTTCTCCCTCAATTATTCTCCTGCCGGGCAACTGGTCGTCGCATCAGTTTAAAATGATTTATGATGCGCCGTACGCTTTCACGCTTCCTGAATTTCTTGAGTTATATATTCAAAACAACTCCGAGCAAAACTGTTTGCTTTCCAGGGCAATGATCCGATAAATGCTCAATGATATCATTTATTCCGACCAGAATGATGAGGGAAGACCCGGGCGCAGTTTCTCAATATTGAGACTTCTTTTGAAGGTTATATTCGCGCACTGACTGAGTTTATTCTCGATTTCAGAGAAAACGGCCAGGCGAATCTCCTTGCTGCCTTGAACGAACTCAAGAAAGGCACCCTCTCCGCCAAAGAACGCGATCTGCTCGATATTTATGATGAATTAGAAAAACATCTCGATGAAAATAATCTTTTTGATTTACGCCGCGCCGTGCAGCATTTTTGCAAACAAGCGGATTCTGCAACGACGGCTCAACTCTTTCCTGAATTGAGCGAGCAGAAACTGATTATTTTGGGTTTCAGTCATTTTACCGCGATGGAATTCTCATTCATGCAGGCGCTTATAAAATGCTTTCCTCTGGTTCTGTTTGCACATTCCACAAATGAGCATGCCGCACCCGCAGCTTTTAAGTGCGGTCGCCGAATCGATGTTTTACTCGATCAGATGCGAAGACAGCATTCTGTTAAAGAGTTGGCTTTCGCAACAGAGGACAAAAGCCGGCCGCAGCAGCTCAGCGAAGCCGTTTTTCAGGAAGCCGCTGAAAAGCGCACGCTTGCCCACAGCGATAACATCATTATCGAAACAGCCAATGACCGCTATCAGGAAATGGCGTTTATCGCCGGAGAAATCGTCCGGCGCAACCAGGCCGGAACGGCATTGAGCGATATGCAGATCGTTGTGGCCAATTATGAACTTTACGTCCTGCTTGCCGCGGTTCGGTTTAACCTATGCTGGTTGCCACGGCATGCCGCCGGCCTATTTCCCCCTGGCGCAGTTAATTTTACAAATGGTGGAGCATGCCATCGCCGCCAACCCCTTTGCTGTGCGCGAGCGGATTTTCTCCTCACCCTATATTACTTTTCAGGTGAAAATATCGGCGCCGGCTTTGCAAAGTTTTCTCGATGATACCAAATTTATCGGTTTGATCGACGACCCCGATTTTGTTTTGCAGCATCTTCCGCAGCCGCAAAAGTTGACTCTTAATTTTGAACGCTTGCAAAATATGCAAAGAAAAGCCGGTAAAGCGGTGAAGTGGCAAAACGCTTCCCATCCACTGCACTTTATTTCATCCTATTTACAGAGCAAATTCAAGGGAAAACCCAGGCAATACCAGCGGGCATTATTCGATATTGTGGTGCAGTTTTACCTGGTCGCACAGGCGGGCAGGGCTTTGAACAACTGGCAAAAAAATATGTATCCCGCCGCCTTTTGCAGCGCCGTGCGCAGCATGATGGCGCAGTTCGGTATCGATGATAACACACAATCTATCGCCGGGTTGGAGAAATACGCGCAGCAGGATAAAGTATTCTCTCCGGTATCGAGAAAATATTAACCGCGCCGGAGCAGCAATTTTCAATCATGAGTTCCGAACCGCAAAAGCACCCTCTGTCGTCGCTGGTTCAGGGATTCACGCATCTGTTGGCGGATACTGAATTCTATATTCCCGAAGCGCCGGCCGCGGATGCTGTTCGCATCGTAACGCCCTTGCAGGGCATGCAAAAAAAATGCAGCATTACTTTTTGGGCCGGATTGGTCGATGGGGAGTTTCCCGCGCAGGAAGTGTTTAATTTCCTGCAACCGAAAAAAGCCGGACGCAGATTAACCGACGGCGGCGCCTGCGTGGATCGCGCCCGCCATATTTTTTATCAAATACTAAACGCCACCTGCGGAACGTTATTTTAAGCTACCCCTATTCCGACGGCGGCAAAAAGATACTGGTTTCGCCGTTAATCACCGAAACGTTAAAATGCCTCGGTGAAAAAAATGACCGCCGCCAACAAGAGCGGAGCGCGATTGCTCTGCGCGATAAAATTGCGTTTATCGCACAACATATCGATCGCGACCCGGCAAAAACACAGCCATTCCTGCAGGAACTCAGGACGGCGAATCAGCAGGATTATGACGCTCTCCTCGCTATTTTTACCTGCGATGGCCGGCGCAACAGTTCGGCGCAATTTTCCGTTTTTGACGGTTTGATCAATTCTGAAAACGACAAAAATCACCTCAGGAGAAAATTGGCCGGCGAGACTTACAACAGCGAAAAAATCGAACGCTACGCCGGCTGCAGCCTGCGTTATCTTTTTGATGATTTGATGGAGCTCAAACTGGAGGGATTCATCGATTACCACCCCGACCGGATAGAACGCGGTTTGTTGATGCGGCACATTTTAAAAGAGTTTTCCGCTAAAATGGAGACCGAATGCAATGTGCCGCAAAAAGCAGAGGCGGCGCTCAAAAAGATCGCGGAAAATGCTTTTGAAATAGTTCTTACTGAAAAAGATGATTTTTTCAGCACAAAATTTAAAAATGGCCTGCTCGCAGGATTGAGCGGTGCAGCGGCCAATGCCCGGCGCCGCCCCGGCGTGCTGCGGCTTTTTTGAAAAATGAGCAGCAACGCCTCGACCTGCTCGAACCATTTCAGGCCAATCTCAAATTCGATCAAGCGGAGCGCACATTCGCAATCAACGGTATCGTTTACACTCTGGAGATTGATCGCATTGACCAAACTCAGGACGGCAGGAATCTCATCATTTATTATTACAACTCTGCAGACCTCGGCACTGTTGAGAGAATCGCCAAAGGCCTGGACTTCAAACTTCCCTTGCAAATTCGCGCTTTACAAAGCTGTATCGATGAACTTTATCCGGGCAAGTCGCTTATCGGCGCCGGAACTTATCTAGTGAAATCGTATCGGCAAATTAAAAAGAGCAGTTATTTTGCGCGGAAAGAATTCCAGGCTATGCGCAAAGACAAGGTCAGTCTGGAAACGCCGGTCTTTTCCGGTCAACGCAAATACGGATTTTTACCACAGGCTAATTTCAAGCACGAAGTGGATCGTATCCAGCAAAATATCACCGCAATTCACCGGTTTATTGTCGACGGCCGTTTTCACCCACCCGTTTGTGCAGAAAAAGACCAGACCTGTTTTAATTGCAGTTTCGTAGTATTTGCCGGAAAGAGCAATTGCAGCTAGATCGTATTTATGCTCGCCTCGATGGAAAAGAGTACTACAAACCATTGCGGGTTTTGAGGAAATAGCCTGCTTAGATTTTTATGACTGGATTTACAGGATTTAAAGCAGAAAGTGTAAATTGCTTCAATCTAATAAATCTGTAGTGTCAGTATTTAACCCAAGTTCACCACACTAAAAACAAATCTACCAATATAAACAACAACTTACGCCTGATAGCCAAATGCCGATGGTCACTGCGGATTTTCAACTGACTGCATGGGTCGGGCCGCGGGGAGTTTATGCGACACCCAGGG